>JAVETP010000008.1:0-85295 GCA_034006005.1 Pseudomonas sp. | reverse complement strand
CAAGAACACCGGCTTTTTCGCAGGAGCGCTTGAAGCGACGCAGAGCAACGTCAAATGGTTCGTTGTCTTTAAGTTTGACAGTTGGCATCCGATTCGTACCTTCATCAATGACCGGGTGGTTCGACACATATTCAATAGAAATATATATCGGTTTTCAAGGGTTGCGGATATTACCTGCTTTTAGTATTAAAAGCAAAGGAATATCTAAAAAATCATAGAACATCACCTCTAAGCCGCTTATGATGCTTGTATATTCTTTTATTGTAAAGTTGGGTGGGCAGAATAAATGCTGGTGTTGGGTTTAGAAACATCCTGCGATGAGACGGGAGTCGCGTTATACGACAGTCAGCGCGGCTTATTAGCTGATGCTTTGTTCAGTCAAATTGATTTACATCGTATCTATGGCGGCGTGGTTCCAGAGCTGGCGTCGCGTGATCATATCAAGCGCATGCTGCCTTTGATTGAGGAAGTGCTGGCTGAAGCGCAGTGCAGTGCAAGTGATATTGAAGGTATTGCTTATACCGCAGGACCAGGCTTGGTCGGTGCTTTGTTAGTGGGTGCATCCTGTGCGCAAGCCTTAGCTTTTGCCTGGGATATACCGTCTATCGGTGTGCATCATATGGAAGGCCATTTATTGGCACCGATGCTCGAAGACACGCCGCCGCAATTTCCGTTTGTCGCCTTGCTGGTGTCAGGGGGGCATACACAATTAGTGCGCGTTGATGGCATTGGTCAATACCGTTTATTAGGCGAGTCGATTGATGACGCCGCCGGTGAAGCCTTTGATAAAACTGCAAAAATGATGGGTTTACGTTATCCAGGCGGTCCTGAAATCGCTCGAGCGGCTGAGCAAGGCGTGCCCGGTCGTTTTAAATTGCCAAGGCCGATGACCGATCGTCCTGGTTTGCAATTTAGTTTCAGTGGCTTAAAAACTGCGGCACTGATGGCTTGGCAAAAATGTGTGGCTGCTGGTGATGATGGTGAGCAAACCCGCGCTGATGTAGCGCACGCCTTTCAGGCTGCAGTGGTCGCGACCTTAACGATTAAGTGTCAGCGCGCGCTTGAGCAAGAAAATTTAAAAACTTTAGTGATTGCCGGTGGTGTCAGTGCCAACCAAGCCTTACGTCAGTCATTGGAAGCGATGTTGGCTAAGCGTCAAGGTCAGGTGTTTTATGCGCGCCCCGAGTTCTGCACCGATAACGGAGCGATGATTGCTTACGCGGGCTGTCAGCGCTTAGTAGCGGGACAAAAAGAAGGTCACAGTATTAATGTTCGTGCGCGTTGGCCGATGGAAGAGTTGCCGCCGTTAACTTAATGCTTAATCTTTAAAGTTACGCTCATTGCCTGCCAGTAAATCTTTTAAATTACTGCGGTGACGCCACACCAATAACACGCTGAGAACGCTGACAGGTAACAGAGCGTGCGGTTGTTGCCAGGCCAGTAAGGGCAAACATAAAGCGACGCTGGCCAATGCAGCTAATGAGCTGGTGCGCGTTAGGTGAAACGTCAGTAGCCAAATCGCCAGAGCCAGCAGTGCCGCAGGCGGGTATAAACCCAGCAACATGCCCGCGGTAGTGGCCACACCTTTGCCGCCGCGGAAGTTAAAATAAATAGGATAGAGATGGCCAATCACCGCGGCTAAACCGATCCATGCTTGCTGTTGTTGACTGAAATCCAGTGCACTGGCAAATAATATTGGCACTAACCCTTTGCTCAGATCGCCGAGCAGGGTCAGAATAGCCAGTCGTTTACCCGCAACACGCAACATATTGGTGGCACCCGGGTTGCCCGAACCGTGCGAGCGCGGGTCGCTATTACCGTAATAACGGCTTAAGACGATGGCAAATGACAACGAGCCAATCAGATAAGCGCACACCAGTAGTAACTCAAACATTTGAATGATCCAAGGCCAGCGAGTCTTGATTCTAACGAGGCAAGAGCAAAGTGGACACGGTATTTATCGAAAGTCTAGAAGTAGACACTGTAATTGGTGCTTATGACTGGGAACGCACGATTCGCCAAAACCTATTGGTGGACTTGCAAATGGGCTGGGATAACCGGCTCAGTGCAGCAAATGATGAGCTGCATTTAGCGTTAGATTACGCAGCTGTGTCTGAGCGTATTCACAATTTCGCACACACTAGCAGTTTTGAGTTGGTGGAAACCTTTGCTGAACGTTTAGCAGCGTTATTGATGGCTGAGTTTAATATTCCTTGGTTGCGTTTGAAAATCACTAAGCCTGCTGCAGTTGCCACTGCGCGTGGTGTGGGTGTGGAGATTGAACGCGGATGTCGTTAACCGATGTGTACTTGGGTTTAGGCAGCAATATTGAGCGTGAAGCGCATCTGTTGGCTGGCCTTGATGCTTTAAGGGAGTTGTTTGGCGACCTGGAGTGTTCACCGGTCTTTGAAAGCGAGCCGATCGGGATTCGCAGTGATTGTTTTTTAAATATGGTGGTGCATTTTAAAACCAGCATGGCGCTGCATCAGCTCAATCAGCATCTTAAACAGATTGAGATGGTGAATGGTCGATATGAGGAGCCCCGTAAGGGTTTGCCGCTGGATATTGATGTGCTGTTATACGGTCAAGAAGTTGGAGCATTTGACACCATTACATTGCCGCGTGCCGAGATTTTAACCAATGCTTTTGTTTTGTGGCCGTTAGCTATCTTAGCGCCGGATGTTTTGCATCCAGTGCAGCAACGCAGCTTTCTTGAACTGTGGCAGGGTGCACACATCAATCAACAACTTTGGCCGGTGTTGTTTTTTTGGCGCGGTCAGCAATTGACACCTCAGGCATTGTTAAAATCCTCTGTGGTCTAGCGTTATATTGTGCTGTATAAATCGTAATATTCGAGCAGTAACTGACTCAATCTAGGGTAGAAGGTGACGATGCGGGTTTTAGTATTAGGCGCTGGCGTAGTGGGCGTCACAACAGCATATTATTTAGCTCAACAAGGGTTTCAAGTGGTGGTTGTCGACCGACAGCTATCTGCTGCTGATGAAACGAGTTTTGCTAATGCTGGACAAATTTCTCCCGGCCACGCATCACCTTGGGCTGCTCCTGGTATTCCGCTAAAAGCGATGAAATGGTTAATGCAGCGTCATTCGCCTTTTTCCGTACGTCTGACCAGTGATCCGTTCCAGTATCAATGGATGCTGCAGATGTTGCGCAATTGCACTGCGGCACGTTATACGGTGAATAAGGAGCGCATGGTGCGCTTAGCTGAGTACAGTCGTGATTGTTTTGATGCTTTGCGTGCTGAAACCGGTATTGAGTATGAGGGACGCCAGCAAGGGACTACACAGCTGTTTCGTTCTCAGCAGCAGATGGAGAGCGTTGCGCGAGATACTGCTGTACTAGATCGTATGGGTGTTCCTTATGAATTGCTGAACTCCAGCGAAATTGCTCGGTTTGAGCCTGCGTTAGCTGGCGTGGCTGGTACTTTAGCTGGCGCTTTACACTTGCCCAATGATCAAACTGGAGATTGTAATCTCTTTACCCGCAATTTAGCGCGGATGGCGCAAGACCTCGGAGTTGAGTTTCGTTTGGGTTGCACAGTGCAAAGTATGAGCTGCAGCGGTGATCGTATCACCGGAGTTTATATTGATGGTGTTTTGGAAACGGCTGATAAGTATGTGGTTGCGTTAGGCAGTTATTCGCGAGAGATATTGGCACCACTGGGTGTTAAAATTCCCGTCTATCCATTAAAAGGCTATTCGCTGACTGTGCCGATTACTGATTCGGCGCTGGCGCCGCAATCAACCATTATTGATGAAACTTATAAAGTTGCGATTACCCGTTTTGATCAGCGTATTCGGATCGCTGGTATGGCGCAAATCAGCGGTTTTGACTTGTCGCTGAATCCTCAGCGTCGGGAAACTTTAGAGTACGTCACAGGTCTGCTCTATCCGCAAGGTGGTGATTTAACCCAGTCTGAATTTTGGACAGGATTGCGTCCAGCAACACCCGATGGCACGCCTATTGTTGGAAAAACTAGCTATCGTAATTTGTTTTTAAATACCGGTCACGGCACTTTAGGCTGGACCATGTCCTGTGGTTCTGCCAGTTATTTGTCCGATATTATCAGCAAGAAAACACCGCAGATCAGTTGCGAAGGCTTGGATATATTTCGTTATTGTTAAGGGTGGGCTTCGTATTGTGCCGCCGTCTAGATCAAGTGCTCGCAATAGGGTTATCTCGATCAATAATTTTACTTTGGAGAATCAGCAGACCATGCGTCCAGCACGCGCGTTAATTAATTTGCAAGCTTTGCGACATAACTACCTATTGGCGCGACAGCTTTGTGCGGATAAGGCGTTGGCTGTGGTGAAGGCCGATGCTTATGGGCATGGCGCGGTGGAATGCGCGCGAGCCTTGCATGATATTGCCGATGGTTTTGCCGTGTCCTCCCTAGAAGAAGGGCTTGAGTTGCGGGCTGCCGGTGTATCGTTGCCGATAGTCTTGCTGGAAGGTTTTTTTCATCCGGATGAGCTCGCGCAGATTGTTGAGCATGATTTATGGTGCGTTGTGCATTCAGACTGGCAACTTGAAGCGGTCGAGCAGGCAGTTTTAGCCAAGCCGCTCACCGTGTGGTTAAAAATGGATTCAGGTATGCACCGCGTCGGATTTTTTCCGAGCGAATACCGCGCTGTTTGGCAGCGTTTACAGGACAGTGAAAATGTTGCTTCTGTGGTACTGATCACGCACTTTGCTCGCGCCGATGAAGTGCAATCGTTACGTACGCAAGAGCAATATCAAATTTTTGCTGATGCTTCGGCTGGATTACAGTCATTGGTCAGTGTATGTAATTCGCCAGCTTTATTGGCATGGCCCGATATTCGCAGTGATTGGTCGCGCCCTGGGATTATTTTATATGGCAGCCAGCCGGTTGCTATGCAGGGCTTGAGTGCTGAAAAATTTCAGCCGGTGATGACCTTAGAATCAAAAATTATTGCGGTGCGCGAGTTACCTGCCGGTGAGCCGGTGGGTTATGGCGCACAATTTATTGCCAGTCAGCCGGTGCGTGTGGGTATTGTGGCGATGGGTTATGCCGATGGTTATCCGCGTCATGCACCTACAGGGACACCGGTTGCCGTGGATGGCCATATCACGCAATTGTTAGGCCGTGTATCGATGGATATGCTGGCAATTGATCTGACTGAACTGAGCGAAGTGGGCGTGGGTAGTACAGTTGAATTGTGGGGGCATCAGGTTTCGATTGATGAAGTGGCTACCTGTGCAGGTACGATTTCTTACGAGTTGTTGTGCAATGTAAAGCGAGTTCGTTATGAATATTCAACTGTTTGATATTTAAAAAGTACCATTGCACCTATTGTTCTGTTTGCCTGAGCGCGGGGAGTCGTTATACTGTGCGAAACTCGTAACACGATGTTTCTCGAGAATGAATTGCTAAGATAATAGAGGGTGTACCGTGAACCTGTTGAAAAAAATTCTGGTAGCTCAAGCAACTGTTCTAGCCCTTTGGGCAGCCAGTGCACAGGCCACCACTGATGAAGAAATTGCGCAACGTATCAAACCTGTTGGTGTCGTTTGCGTGCAGGGCGATGAGTGTGCCAAGTCTGTTGCTGTCGCTGCGCCAAGTGCTTCAGCTGGCCGCACTGCAGATGATATCGTCACTAAGCATTGTTCAGTGTGTCACGTAACCGGTTTGTTGGGTGCACCTATTATTGGTGAAACTGCAGACTGGCAAGCGCGTGCAGATGCTAAAGGTGGCTTAGACGGTATCTTGAAAACTGCGATTAGCGGTATCAATGCCATGCCAGCTAAAGGTACTTGTAGTGATTGTTCAGATGATGAGTTAATGAGCACAATTAAGTTTATGTCAGGCTTATAATTCTACAGTTGCTTTAAAAAACCGCCCTAGGGCGGTTTTTTTATGACTGCATGAAAATACTTTGCGGATCTTAGGCTCTGAGTTGCTTATATACGTGGTGTATCTGCAGTGAAGGTTGGCGCACAATTTATGTTTTTTGGGTAAAGCCCTATCTTTAGTGCGTGGATAAACGGCCTCTGGGGTGCTATGATCAGTGACTTAAAGCAAGTCGGAACTGCTGGCAATTGAATCAGCTGTCCGTTTTATAGACTTGCTGATTGTGCCTCGTCTGATGTAATTGGAGAATAATCATGGCTTTTGAATTACCTGCACTTCCGTACGAAAAAAATGCACTAGAACCACATATTTCTGCAGAAACCCTAGATTTTCACCACGGCAAGCACCACAACGCTTACGTTGTGAACTTGAACAATCTTATTCCAGGCACTGAGTTTGAAAGCAAAAGCCTAGAAGACATTATCAAAACTTCAACAGGCGGCGTATTTAACAACGCTGCACAAGTTTGGAACCACACCTTCTACTGGAACTGCTTAGCAGCTAACGCTGGCGGCGCTCCTACTGGTGCTTTAGCTGATGCGATCAATGCTAAGTTCGGTTCATTTGATGCGTTTAAAGAAGAATTCACCAAAACTGCAATCGGTACTTTCGGTTCAGGTTGGGCTTGGTTAGTGAAGAAAGCTGACGGTTCTTTAGCGCTAGCTAGCACCATCGGTGCAGGCTGCCCGCTGACCACTGGCGACACGCCACTGTTGACCTGTGACGTTTGGGAACACGCTTACTACGTTGATTACCGTAATGCGCGTCCTAAGTATGTTGAAGCATTCTGGAACTTAGTGAACTGGGATTTCGTAGCGAAAAACTTTGCTGCGTAAGACTGTGTTGACGTAAGACCTGCTTTATAAAAGCCCTCAGTGTTGCATTGTCAGCACTGGGGGCTTTTTTATGCGTATTGGTTTATCTATTGTGAGACTGTAGGTTGCAGTGTTTGCAGGTACTGATCGCCACCTAATTGACGAACTTGACGGGCAATCCAGTTAGCACGCTCTGTCGTAGTTGCACTGGGCTGGCTGGCGCTGCGCAGTAGCGGGCTGGGTAGAACAGCGGCTAATAGATAGGCTTGCTGATTGGAAAGATTGGCGGCACTGCTATTGAAATGGTATTGCGCAGCGGCCTCTGCACCAAAAATACCTGGACCCCATTCAGCGCTGTTTAGATAGACTTCTAAAATCCGCTCTTTACTCCAGAGTAGCTCCATCCACAGTGTAAACCATGCCTCTAATGCTTTGCGTGACCAGCTGCGTGATGACCAGAGAAAGGTGTTTTTGGCGACTTGTTGTGAAATAGTGCTGGCGCCTCGTATGCTTTCACTGTCGCTATTGTGTGCGAGAGCCGCACGAATGGCCGCCACATCAAAGCCATGGTGATTGGGGAACTGCTGATCTTCAGCGGCAATCACAGCCATTTTTAAATTATTGGGCAGGCTTGGCCAAGGCGTCCATGGACGCTGGCTACTATAGCTTTCGCCACTGAATACAGCAGCCATTTTTTGCTCGATCATCAGCGCACTGGCAGGCGGATTGATCCAGCGTAGCGATAGCACCAAGAGTATGCTCAGTGCCAGTAATGCCAATAGTGTTATGGATGCCGTACGTAAAACTTTACGAAACATATTTTCAGCCTGATTCACAAGATATAAGAGTATAACTAGCGTTGTCACATTTTGGAGGGTTTGCTGTGCGTTATGGGATATTTATTGCCGCCATTTTTGGTGCAACTGCGGTATTGCTGGGCGCGTTTGCGGCGCACGGCTTAAAAAGTATACTGAGTGTTGAACATTTAGCTGTCTTGCAGACTGGTGTGCACTATCAATTTATTCACGCCTTAGCTTTATTGTTGGTGGCACTCTTAGCACAGCAGCAGGCTTCACGAGCATTAGTGTACTCAGCCGTATTTTTCACCTTAGGTATACTTTTATTTTCCGGCAGCTTATATCTGTTAGTGCTCACACCACTGACGCCGGGCGTGGTAACACCTATAGGTGGTGTTTTATTGGTGCTAGGTTGGCTGAGTTTGGCCTATGCTGGCGTACGTAAAGCGTAAATATTTGGTTATCGGCTAGCGAACCCGCTAAAATACAGACCCTTCGGAATTTCACGGTTGTGTTATGCATATTCAGTTGAATGGTGAGGCCTACCCATTAAGCGAATCGCTCAGTGTGGCAGGTTTAATTGAGCATCTGCAGTTGGCAGGGCGCCGCGTTGCCGTCGAGTTAAACTTCGAAATTGTGCCACGCAGTCAGTATGAAACAACGCTTCTAAAAGAAAACGATAGCGTTGAAATAGTACATGCGATTGGTGGTGGTTAGTCTTGGCTGACCGTCTTTTACTGACTCAGAGAGGCTTTAGATGAGCGTTATACGTACAGATCACCCCTTTGTTATTGCGGGAAAAACCTACTCGTCACGTTTGTTGGTGGGTACGGGTAAATATAAAGACATGGAAGAAACAGGTTTAGCAATTGCAGCCTCAGGTGCTGAAATTGTCACTGTTGCCGTGCGCCGTACTAATATTGGCCAGAATAAAGATGAGCCCAATTTATTGGATGTGATCAGCCCTGATCGCTATACCATTTTGCCGAATACCGCCGGTTGTTACGATGCGGAATCGGCTATCCGTACCTGCCGTTTAGCGCGTGAGTTGCTGGGTGGACGCAATCTGGTGAAGTTGGAAATTCTAGCTGACCAGAAAACCTTATTCCCCAACGTCGTGGAAACCTTAAAAGCCGCTAAAGTGCTGGTCGATGAAGGTTTTGATGTGATGGTCTATACCAGTGATGACCCAATTATCGCTCGCGAGTTAGAGGCGATTGGTTGCATTGCAGTCATGCCGTTAGCGGGTTTGATCGGTACTGGTTTGGGTATTTGTAACCCGTACAATCTGCGCATTATTTTAGAGGAAGCAAAGATTCCAGTACTGGTAGACGCCGGTGTTGGTACTGCGTCTGATGCGACCATTGCTATGGAAATGGGGTGTTCAGCGGTCTTAATGAACAGTGCCATTGCCGATGCGCAGCAGCCTATTCTAATGGCGCAGGCAATGCGACATGCGATTGAAGCGGGTCGTTTAGCCTACTTAGCTGGGCGTATGCCGAAAAAACTGTATGCCAGTGCCTCTTCTCCGCTCGATGGCATGATTGGTTAAGTACGATACTTTATTCAATGGCTGCGCTGTCATTGCGTAGCCATTGCACATCTTTAGATAGGATTCCCATGACAGACGACCTCATCACAGGTGAACCATTGCCTGTGCGCCGCCGTGAAATTAAAAGTTATGTAATGCGTGCCGGTCGTATGACTGACGGGCAACAACGTGGTTTAGACGATGGTTGGCCCAAGTTTGGTTTATTGCTGGCTGACGGCATGCGCGACTTTGATCAGGTGTTTGCTCGCCAAGCACCGCGCACGCTCGAGATCGGTTTTGGTATGGGGCAGTCGTTGCTGGAAATGGCACAAGCTGCGCCTGAGCAAGATTTTATTGGTATTGAAGTGCACCGTCCTGGTGTGGGCTCGTTGCTCAACGGCTTACTGACGGAGAATGTCAGTAACGTGCGCGTCTACAGCTGCGATGCTTTAGAAGTCCTAAAAAACTGTGTTGCCGATGCCAGTCTGGATCGTTTGATGCTGTTTTTCCCCGACCCTTGGCATAAAAGTCGTCACCACAAGCGTCGTATTGTGCAGCCTGAGTTTGCTCAATTAGTGCGCAGTAAATTAAAAGTTGGTGGTATCTTCCATTTAGCCACAGACTGGGAAGAGTACGCCGAATATATGCTCGAAGTGTTAAACGTGGCGCCCGGTTTTAAAAATCTGTCTGAAGATCAAACCTCAGTGCCGCGCCCAGCAGAACGTCCCGTGACTAAGTTTGAGCGTCGCGGTGAGCGTTTAGGACATGGTGTCTGGGATTTGAAGTTTGAGCGTCTCGCGGACTAATATTCGTGAGTATCACTTGAGCAGGGTAGAGGTTGTCTGCTTGGCAGGCTCTACCGTTCTGTTATAAGCGTTATCGATGCTTGACCTTGCACGTTGTTAGATTTGACCGTGCGACCTGCTGCAGTCGCACCAGGCTTGCTTAGTTTCTGTCGGCTAAAATTCCAATCAGCGCAAATATCATCAGCAATACAGGCGCAAGTGTGTAGTTGTTGAGCTGATCAAGCGCATTGGCCAGTATGGGTGTGAGATAAATAATGCTTAAACCATAAGCTGCAGCGCAGACGGCTGCAAAGACTAGGATGCGCAAGGCAAAGTTTAAATGCCCAATCAAGTGGCGTACTCGTGCGTTCATGTAGGGGCCAAACAGCACCAATGCGCAGGCCATGATGGCTAAGCTGATATCGCTGAGGTTAAAACGCGTCCATTTTGATAGCTCGATGACCCAGTCAGTGATGACGTCCATATACAGTCCTTGTTATCAGTCTTCAGCGTCTAAGAAAATCTGCAGTAAATCATTTAAAAATAATTGGCCTTGTGCACTGGCCGCCAAGCGCTGTGGATCATCAGACAATAAGCCACGTTGCCGAGCTTCGCTGAGACCATCCTGTAGAGCTGTCATAGGGAGTCCGGTGCGTTCACTAAAGAGCTTCAACTCAATGCCATCGGTCAGGCGTAAAGCGTTCATTAAGAACTCAAACGGCAAATCTTCTGCGGCAAGGATATTACTACCGGCTAAGAAAGGCTTTTCAGGGTTGAGATAGTCAGTCGGCTGGCGGGTTTTCCAGGTGCGTTGAATACGACCTTGCGGATCGCTGACCTTGCCGTGAGCTCCAGCGCCAATACCGATAAAATCACCGAACGACCAATAATTCACATTATGCAGCGCCACTGCTTCTGCACGGGCATAAGCCGAGACTTCATATTGTATATAGCCATGCTCAGCCAATAAGGCTTGGCCGGCTTCTTGGATGTCCCAGAGCACATCGTCTTCGGGCAGTACCGGTGGCTTGCTCCAAAAGACCGTATTGGGCTCCATAGTCAGCTGATACCAAGACAAGTGGCTGGGGGCTAGATCAATGGCGGTTTGTAAGTCAGCGATGGCTTCTTCAGGGGATTGATCCGGCAAACCGTGCATTAAATCTAGGTTGAAATTATCAAAGCCTGCTTGGCGTGCCATCTCAATCGCAGCAATAGCCTCGGTGCCGGAATGCACACGGCCTAAGGCTTGCAGCTTGCTGTCTGCAAAGCTTTGGATGCCAATCGACAGGCGGTTAATACCCATGGCGCGATAAGCCGCAAATTTTTCCTGCTCAAAGGTGCCTGGGTTGGCTTCTAGGGTGATTTCAATGCTCGGGCTAAAAGGAATGCGCTGTTCGATTCCGTCTAATAGCGTTTTTAACGCTGGTGCTGAAAATAAGCTGGGTGTGCCGCCACCAAAGAAAATCGATTCCAACCAACGGCCATGCACATGGACTAAATCCAAGTCTAAATCCGCCAGTACCGCTGCAACATACGCCTGTTCCGGTAGATCAGGAGTGGCGGCATGCGAGTTGAAATCGCAGTAGGGGCACTTACGAATGCACCATGGGATATGCACGTACAGCGCCAATGGAGGCAGTTGAAAACCGTGCTCCAGTGGATGCTGGGTGCTGAGATCCGAGGCAATCAAACTCATAGTGACAGTTGTTTTTTCAGTAACTGCATAGCTTGGGCGCGATGGCTGATTTGGTTTTTAAGCGCGTTAGGCAGTTCTGCGCTGCTGCAGTTGTGCTCAGGCACATAGAATAATGGATCGTAACCAAAGCCATTGTCGCCTTGTGTAGCGTGCAAAATACGCCCTTGCCAGTGACCTTCACAAATAATCGGCAGTGGGTCATCGGCATGCTGCAATAAAGCGAGTACACAAATAAACTGCGCGCCACGTTGCTCATCAGGTACACCTTGCAGTGCCTCGATCAGTTTACGGTTATTGCCCGCATCACCACCTGTGGTGCTATAGCGCGCCGAGTAAATGCCCGGCGCACCCTGCAAGTAATCTACAGTTAAACCTGAGTCATCCGCTAAAGCCGGTAAGCCTGATATTTTACAGGCGTTGCGGGCTTTTAAAATCGCGTTTTCAATAAAGGTTAAGCCGGTTTCTTCTGGCTCAACCTCACTGAACTCGCTGATTGAGCGAATTTTTACACTGTCACCGAGCAACGCTTGCAACTCACGTAATTTGCCAGCGTTGTGACTGGCGAGAACTATTTCTTTCATAGGTCAGGAAACACTTCTTGATTAAATTTTAGTACATGAGTTTTGCCGTCAGCATCTGTGACTTGCAATTCAAAACGTAGAATTTCTTGGCCAGTGATAGCAAATTGCGCTAAATAATAAACAGCATCACCTTCATCCACTTCTTTAAAGGTCAGTGTTTGAGTCTGGCCCAGTAAGTTTTGAAAACTACCGTCGACCGTCCCTTTTTGTCCTTTAGCATCTTTAACCATGGATACATTCAGTACCGCCTGATTTTTGCTGCGGTTTAAACCCACTGCAGTGGCGGTCTCAGGCTGTAAAAATGTGGAGTTGAAGATGTTGTAATGCACATCCAGAGGGCCATAGCTTTGCTTGCGTACAACATCGGCATGGGCAGCAAAGGCCATCAAGAAGCTTAAACTTAGAGCCAGTAAATAACGCATCGCGGTAACTCCTTTAGTTAACGAGCATTGGCACCAGTGACACGGTAAATACCAATTTCACCGAGTAAGTTGGGCCAGATCCGGTTGCCAATATTGTGGCGGTGTTGGTGATCGACAGCCAAACGGTCAAGTACCGTCATCTGCATATCACTGCACAGCGCTTCAAAGTCAGCAAAAGTACAAAAGTGAATATTAGGTGTGTTGTACCACGTGTAGGGTAAAAAGTCCGAGACTGGCATACGACCTTTATGAGCTAAGTACCAGCGGCAGCGCCAATGGCCAAAGTTCGGAAAGGTAATAATGCAGGTACGGCCGACACGCAGCATTTCCTGCAGGATTTTGTCAGGGTAGTGCACCACTTGCAGGGCTTGGGTCATCACCACCACATCAAAGCTATCGTCAGCAAAGTTACCTAAACCCAAGTCTAGGTTTTGCTCAATAACATTCACGCCTTTATCAATACAGGCGGCAATGTTGTCAGGATCAATTTCTAAGCCATAGCCCGTGACGTTTTTGTTGTCTTGCAGCCATGACAGGAGTTCGCCGTTACCACAACCTAAATCCAGCACGCGACTGTCAGCGGGAATCCATTTTTGGATAATTTCTAAATCTGCTCTCATAAGTGCCTCACACACTGATGCGGTTCATATAACCGCTAAATGCTTGCAGGTAACGTGGAATGGGTATCAAAAACGCATCATGACCTTGCGGGGCATCAATATCTAAATAGGATACGTTTTTCTTCGCATCCATTAACGCATCAACAATTTCTTTTGAACGAGCAGGGGAGAAACGCCAGTCGGTGGTAAAGGAAATCAGATAGAAGTTGGCTTTAGCCTGAGCAAATGTTGCTGATAAATTACCATCATGTTTAGCTGCTGGATCAAAGTAGTCCAGCGCTTTGGTCATCAACAAATAAGTATTGGCATCAAAGCTATTGGAGAATTGCTCGCCTTGATAGCGCAAATAACTTTCCACTTGGAACTCAACGTTATGAAAGTCATAGTTGAGGCGATCGGTTTTCAGTTCACGGCCAAATTTCTCGCCCATTGAGTCATCCGACAGATAGGTGATATGTCCCACCATGCGCGCTAAGGATAAGCCGCGCTTGGGGATGGTGCCTTCGTCGGTAAAATTTCCAGCATGGAAATCAGGGTCGGTAATAATGGCTTGGCGTGCCACTTCATTAAAGGCAATATTTTGCGCCGACAAGCGGGGTGCTGCGGCAATAGATACGCAGTTACGAATACGATCTGGGTAACTGATCGTCCATTGCATCGCTTGCATGCCGCCGAGGCTGCCACCGACCACTGCTGCCCATTGCTCAATACCTAAGCGATCGGCTAGGCGTGCTTGGGTATGCACCCAGTCTTCCACTGTGATCATCGGGAAGCTTGCCCCATAGACCTTACCGGTTTTCGGGTTGATGGTATTGGGCCCAGTGGAGCCGTGGCAGCCGCCTAAGTTGTTAAGTGAGACGACAAAGAATTTAGTGGTATCAATGGGCTTGCCAGGGCCGATACAGGTATCCCACCAGCCTGGTTTGCGATCATCCACACTGTGGTAGCCCGCTGCATGATGAGTGCCAGATAGTGCATGGCAAATCAGGACAGCATTAGTGGCTGTGGCATTGAGCTCACCATAGGTTTCGTAAATAAGCTCGTATTCATCGAGTGTGCGGCCACAGGCGAGATGTAATGGCTGATCAAAATAAGCCATTTCTGGAATGACTAAGCCAACAGAATCTGTAGGGAAAACGGAAGACACGGCAACTCTCTCCAAAGTAAGAGATGCAGTCTAAAGAGCCTAGCCAGTCGCGGCAAGTCGTATGCACAATCCTGCTCGCTGAGTTGAATCAGTTGAGCGAGCAGGGTGAGGGTATAGACTGTGACTGTTGCTGAAAAACTCAGTGGCTTACATCTGTGATGTGTGGATTGTTTAAGTGGCTAAATGAGCGAACTCTGGCACATCAGGAAACTGCTTAGGCGCGGTGATACGCACACGTTTTTGCCGCGATAACTCACCACTTTCGATCTGCACAGCGTGTTTAGGTACGCCAAAGGCTTTACTCAAAAAAGTAATTAATTGCGCATTAGCCTTACCGTCGACAGGTGGCGCATGTAAGCGGATTTTAATCCGCTCATCGTGCAAACCGACAAACTCACTGCGTTTTGCGCCGGGCTGCATATGACAGAATAAAATTAAGTCATCGCCATCCTGACGCACATAAGCGGTCATAGAAACGGGCTGACCAGTGCGCGGACTGGGCCAACCAAACCTGTGCTGGCGGCTAAACTACCCAGCACAAAGCGTTCTAAAAGATTAATCGCAAGAAAAGCAAAGATAGGTGAGAGATCGATTCCACCCAAATCGGGCATGATTTTACGAATCGGTGCCATCATCGGCTCACAAATCTGATAGGTCAGTTGTGCACCAGGGTTCTGACTGCCGGGAGCCACCCAAGACAAAATCACGCTAATAATCAGTGCAAAGAAGAAAATCTTTAAAAACAGACCAGAGACAGAAATAAAGGTCCACGCCAAGATATTAGGTAGCAATTGCATAGCTGGGAATCCAGCCAGCGACAGTACCGCGACAATTAAAAGAAATTGTAAACCCAACACCAGTACCAGCCCCGCTAAATCAATTCCGGCAACGCTGGGTATCACGCGACGCAGTGGCGCTAAGAGTGGCTGTGTGGCTTTAACGGTAAACAGGCTCAGTGGATTATAAAAATCAGCACGGACCAGTTGCAGCACAAAACGCAGTAGGGCAACCATTAAGTAAAGTTGGCCTAAGGTTTGTAAAATATAAATAAACGCTTCAGTAAGTCCTGACATACCGTCCTCTTATTCGCTTAATTGTTGGGCAAGTTCTTGTGAGCGCGTGGCGGCACTGCGTACGGCAGTCTCAACCAGTTCACTAAAGCCACCGGCTTGGAATGCATGAATAGCAGCTTCCGTGGTGCCATTGGGCGATGTCACTTGTTTGCGCAGTTGTGCGGCATCCAGAGGGCTTTGACACGCCATAGTGGAGGCACCTTGCGCGGTGTATTGAGCGAGTTGTGCCGCTGTATCTGCAGGTAAACCCAGTTTAATGCCGGCTTGAGTCATAGCTTCAATCAGCAAAAAGAAATATGCAGGGCCACTGCCGGACACTGCCGTCACCGCATCGATCAATTGCTCATTATCCAGCCACACTGCTAAGCCCACCGCTGAGAGTAATTGCTCAGCTTGCTTACGCTGCACTGCAGAGACGTGTTCGGTGGCATATAAACCGCTGACGCCTTGTTGGATTAAGGAGGGGGTATTGGGCATGCAGCGTACAATCGTATTGATACCCAGCCAGCGGCTTAAGCTGCTGCAGGTAATGCCGGCTGCAATGGAGATCACCAGTTGCTGCGCGGTTAAATAGGGGGCTAATTGCTCGCACACTTGACGCATCACTTGCGGCTTAACCGCCAGCACGATGATGTCAGCATCTTTCACGGCTAAACCATTATCACTAAAGGTTTGTACGCCATAGTTGCTGTGTAAAGCTTCAAGCTGGGCGGCGCCTGGGTCGCTGGCGCGAATGGATTGCGCTGGCACACCTTGTTTGCATAAGCCGCCAATAAGACTGGCTGCCATATTGCCAGCCCCGATAAAAGTAATTTGTGTATTGCCCACGTGGTTAGGTTCCTTTAGCGCTGTGCTGTGCTTTAGATAATGCATTGCGTTGAATAATGACACGTACGGATTAAATAGAGCTATCGATTGTGCGGCAAATCACTGCTTTGAGCAAAAAATTGCTGTTATTTCGCATGATTAACGCAATAGTTCGTGAGTTTCACGCATGATGGCTGAGCGATTCAATCAGTACTGAGTTGGCGTTGTTGTTCACAATGGCAACTTCTGTATTGTCTGCTATCGTAAATATAATTTATATAAAATAGCTGCGTGCAATAATATAGCGCTATTTAAACTGTGTGTGATTGATTGAGGGCGCCATGGATATTACTGAGTTGTTGGCCTTTAGCGTGAAACAAGGCGCATCTGACTTACATTTGTCAGCCGGTATGCCGCCCATGATACGTGTGGATGGCGATATGCGTCGCATTAATTTGCCTGAAATGGCGCATAAGGAGGTGCATGCGCTGATTTACGACATTATGAATGACAAGCAGCGTAAGGATTATGAAGAGTGTTTAGAAACAGACTTTTCATTTGAAGTTCCTGGTGTAGCGCGCTTTCGGGTCAATGTGTTCAACCAGAATCGTGGTGCGGCAGCAGTGTTCCGTACGATTCCATCGATTGTATTAAGTATGGATGATCTGGGCTTAGGCCAAGTGTTCCGTAATATTGCCGATGTACCGCGCGGCTTGGTATTAATTACCGGACCCGCAGGTTCAGGTAAATCAACCACGCTAGCGGCTATGATTGATTATTTAAACGTCAATCGCCATCAGCATATTTTGACCGTTGAAGATCCCATTGAGTTTGTTCATACGTCGAAAAAAAGCCTGATTAATCAGCGCGAAGTGCACCGTGATACCCATGGTTTTACTGAAGCGTTGCGTTCTGCATTACGCGAAGACCCTGATGTGATTTTAGTCGGTGAGTTGCGAGATTTAGAAACCATTCGTTTAGCCTTAACGGCTGCAGAAACGGGGCACTTGGTGTTTGGTACATTGCACACCAACTCAGCAGCAAAAACCATTGACCGGATTGTTGATGTGTTCTCGGCAGAAGAGAAATCAATGGTGCGCTCGATGTTATCAGAGTCGTTACAAGCGGTTATTTCGCAAGTACTGGTGAAGAAAACCGGTGGTGGTCGTGTGGCGGCGCATGAAATTATGTTGGGTACGCCAGCGATTCGTAATCTGATTCGTGAA
The DNA here is from genome assembly GCA_034006005.1 of Pseudomonas sp. Classification (GTDB taxonomy): domain Bacteria; phylum Pseudomonadota; class Gammaproteobacteria; order Pseudomonadales; family Pseudomonadaceae; genus Denitrificimonas. The sequence continues at coordinate 67,902 of JAVETP010000008.1, read as the reverse complement.
GATAAAGTAGCGCAAATGTATTCGGCGATTCAAACCGGTGGTTCAGCAGGTATGCAAACACTGGACAGTTGTTTGCAAGGGTTGTTAGCCCAAGGCCTCATTACACGTGAGGGTGCACGGGAAAAGGCTAAGACGCCAGAAAACTTCTAAGCTCGCAGGATGCGACATAGGATAGATCATGGAATTTGATAATCTTTTACGCTTAATGGTGGAAAAGGGCGGCTCCGACTTGTTTATCACAACAGGTGTGGCGCCTTCCATCAAAATAAACGGCACAATCAAAGCGGTGACCGACACGCCATTATCAGCTGAAATGGCCAGTGAGATTGTGCTGGGAGTGATGAGTGAGCAGCAACGCGCTGATTTTACTCAACACTTGGAATGTAACTTTGCCATCAGTAAAGCGGATATTGGGCGTTTTCGGGTTAGCGCTTTTTACCAGCAGAATTTGCTGGGCATGGTATTGCGCCGGATTGAAACGCATATCCCAACTCTAGATGATTTAAAATTGCCAGAGACCTTAAAAGATCTGGCGATGACTCAACGAGGATTGGTGTTATGTGTGGGTGCCACGGGTACCGGCAAGTCGACATCGCTGGCGGCCATGGTGGACTATCGTAATCAAAATAGTGCTGGGCATATTATTTCGATTGAAGACCCGATCGAGTTTGTACATCAGTCGCGCAACTCTATTGTCACTCAGCGTGAAGTGGGTGTGGATACTGAGTCATTTGCAGTGGCGTTGAAGAACACTCTGCGCCAAGCGCCCGATGTGATTTTGATTGGTGAAGTGCGGACCCGTGAAACTATGGATTATGCTTTGAGCTTTGCCGATACGGGGCATCTGTGTTTAGCCACCTTGCATGCCAATAATGCCAACCAAGCCTTGGAGCGCATTCTTAATTTTTTCCCCGCCGATCGTCAGCAGCAAGTTTGTTTGGATTTATCGCTGAATTTGCGTGCGATTGTGGCCCAGCAATTGGTGCCTACACCGGATGGTGAAGGTCGTCGAGCGGTGATTGAAGTGTTGATCAATACGCCATTGGCAGCTGACTTAATACGTAAGGGTGATGTGCAGGCGCTAAAATCGTTAATGACGCGCTCGACGGAGTTAGGAATGCAAACCTTTGACCAGGCACTGTATGCACTTTATTCTCAAGGTGAACTGGGCTATGAGGCAGTATTGAAGCATGCGGACTCGCCCAACGATTTACGCTTAATGATTAAATTGGGTTCAGTTCCTGTAGATGATAATCTTGCCGGCATAACATCTGGGTTATCTCTGCAAATGGCCGATGAGAGTCTAGACATCTATAAGCGCTAATTAAGCAGGAGATTGTGTATATGACACAACAAGTACGAGTGTGGGATGGACCGCTACGGGTTTTTCATTGGTTGTTGGTGCTGAGCGTTTTTACTGCTTTGCTGACAGGTTGGTTGGGTGGTAGTAGTTGGATCGATTGGCATGCTCGTGCAGGCTTGAGCATTATAGGCTTGCTGAGTTTTCGTATCGTATGGTTGTTGTTGGGTTCGACCTATGCACGTTTATCGACGTTATTGTGCTCGCTGCTATCGTTACCACAATATTTACGCGGCGAATGGCGGCAGTTAGGGCATAACCCTTTAGGTGTTTTATCAGTGTTTGCTATGTTGGGCATGCTCAGTTGGCAGGCCGTCAGTGGTTTATTTACCAACGATGGTTCTATCTATACAGGGCCTTTATATAAGTTGATCAGTAGTGGTTTGAGTACTGATATCACTCGTCTGCATAAATTAGGTCTGTGGATTATTATTGGTCTGATTGTTGTGCATGTGCTGGCTATTGTTGCGCACCTGGTATTGAAAAAGCATAACTTGGTGAAACCCATGATTACGGGTCAAACTGAGCAAGAATACCCAGAGCAAAAATCAGCACAAGGCGGTCACGGGTTAGCTTTTGTGTTCGCGCTTATTATTGCTTTAGGTGCAGTGTATTTAGCGTCAGGTGAGTGGCAGAGTAAGCCGCCGCCAGCGCCGGTATCGGCTCCTGCTTGGTAGGTACACTTAATATTACGCAATAAAAAAGGTCGCCCACAGTAGGCGACCTTTTTTATATAAGGCTTAAACTTAACTGCTAGGGTTTAGTCTAAACGATACTTGTCGTGACAACCTTTGCAGCTATCGCCCGCTGCTGCAAATGCTTTAGCAACCAATACTTGGTCGCCAGTCGCTGCGGCTGCAGCTAATTCGTTAGCAGCTTTATTGAAAGCCATGCCAACTTTTTGTACGCCTTCAGCGTCAGTAAACATATCTGGGCTGACACGTGTTTTAGTGTTGCCAATGCTTTTTTCAGTACCAGGGCCAAACAGTGCGCCCATACCTGAGTTTGCTGTAGCAGCAACGCTGTTGGCTGCCGCTTGTACTTGTGCTGGATCCCAAGCAACGCTTTCATCAATTGCCATGGCTTTGATTTTGCCCATGTTCCAGCCCATAAAGCTGTAGCCGGCTTTACGGAATTTAATTTGGTCTTCAGGGTCAACTTGTGCGCTAGCGCTTAAGCTGGCGGTTAAGAAAAGTGCAGCTAAACTGCCCATCATTAGTTTTTTCATCAGGCTTTCTCCTTGGTAGCAACATGTCCCGATTATTATTAATGTTGCTGCTGGGTAATACAGTGAATATTTTCACTGTTAAATAAGTTTTATTGATCCGATAGTATTAATAAAAATTAAGTCAGGATAGGCATCCTGCAAGGTCTTTATATAATGACATCCATCGAGCCAGTAACGCTTGGCGTAATAATAGCGTAAATTATGTTTAAAATACCTATATATGATTAGCATCAATGCATATCGTCTGGGCTGCGCTTATAAGCCTGCTGCTCGATACATGACTATAACCCTGATGCTGACTCGGTATAAATCAGAAACCCTTCGTGCTCGCTAACCCAGCCAGCAGTATTAATTTACCCAACCTTTACTCTATTTTTGTCGCGTTGTTGGTTGTTTTTTGAGCAAAGCGAGCAGATCAATGAGTTTCAGTGTGTTAAATTGGTCATTCATCGGTTGTGTTACCTAGGTTTTAACTGTTATTCACTGAATAAAACACAAAATAGACTTTTACATCTTGAGTCCTGATGCAGACCTTGCCAGACTTCGCATCGCGCGGCGGTGACGCGCATTGAACTTGATTAACTTTATGATTTAAAGGAGCTGTGCGCGTGAAAAAAACTAAGCAAATGTTATTGGCCGCCGCTGTAGGCATGGCTGTTGTTGCACCAGTACAGGCTGAATCACAGCGTGTGCTTAATGTGTATCACTGGTCGGACTATGTTGCGCCCAACACCATCAGTGATTTTGAAAAACAAAGCGGCATCAAAGTGGTATTTGATGTGTATGACAGCAATGAAGTGCTGGAAGCCAAGCTTCTCTCAGGCGGCTCAGGCTACGATATTGTCGTGCCGTCTAACCCTTTTTTAGCCAAGCAAATCAAAGCAGGTGTTTATCAGAAGCTGGATAAGGCGCAGCTGCCATTGTGGGACAACCTTAATAAAGACTTGCTGCATACGCTTGAAGTGAGTGACCCCGGTAACCAGTACTCCGTGCCTTATATGTGGGGCTCGATTGGTATGGGTTATAACGTCGATAAAGTGAAAGCCGTTTTAGGTGATCAGCCGATCGATTCATGGGACTTAATCTTTAAGCCGGAAAATATCAGCAAACTGCAAGAGTGCGGTGTAGCGATTTTGGATTCGCCTAGCGAAATTATTCCAACCGCGATGCATTACTTAGGCTTACCGCCGGATAGCATCAAACCTGAAGATTTAAAGCAGGCTGAAGAATTACTGCTGAAAATTCGTCCCTATGTCACTTATTTCCACTCATCTAAGTATATTTCTGACTTAGCCAGCGGCAATATTTGTATGGCGATTGGTTATTCAGGCGACCTGTACCAAAGTAAAGCGCGTGCTGAAGAAGCCAGCGATAAGGTGAAAATTGCCTATAAAATACCTAAAGAAGGCGCGGGTACCTTCTTTGATATGGTGGCGATTCCTGCTGACTCGAAAAACGTTAAAGAAGCCCATGAGTTTATTAATTACTTGCTACAACCGCAGGTGATGGCTGATTTAACTGATTATTTGCAGTTCCCTAATGCCAATGATCAAGCCACACCCTTAGTTGAAGAGTCGATCCGCACTGATCCAGGTATTTATCCGCCTGCCGAGGTGATGAGCAAACTCTATACATTCCCTGATTTACCGGCCAAAACACAGCGTTTAATGACGCGCAGCTGGACTAAAATTAAATCAGGTAAGTAATACCTAGCTGCACCTCAGTGAACTATTGAAGCTGGCTGAGGTGCACTACAATAAATACATAAGAGGATTGCGCTGGCAGTCCGTTTTTAAAGATTGGAGGATGGGTTATTGCCTAGATTGATACAGGGTGCTGTATTAGCGCTCGCGGTTGGTATAACAATGAGTTCAGGGGCTTTTGCTGAGTCAAAAGTGCATGTGTATAACTGGTCTGACTATATTAGTAAGTCAGTATTGGAAGATTTTACCGCGCAAACGCAGATCAAAGTGGTCTATGACGTCTTTGATTCCAATGAAGCATTGGAAGGTAAATTACTCGCAGGGCGCAGTGGTTACGATGTGGTTGTACCGTCGGACCATTTTTTAGCGCGCCAAATTAATGCGGGTGCCTTCGGTAAACTGGATAAGAGCTTGTTGCCCAACTGGGATAATTTAGAGCCGCAGTTGATGGAGCAAGTCGCGGTCAACGATCCAGGTAATCAATATGCTGTGCCATATTTATGGGGCACCAATGGTATTGGTTACAACGTTGATAAAGTTAAAGAAGTGTTAGGCGTGGATAGCATTGATTCTTGGGCGGTGTTGTTTGAGCCTGAGAATATGAAAAAGCTCAGCACCTGTGGTGTGGCTTTTCTCGATTCAGCAGATGAAATGCTGCCCGCCATGCTCAACTATTTAGGCCTCGACCCGAACAGTCACAAATCTGCGGATTATAAAAAAGCCGAGGCTAAACTGGCTGAAGTACGTCCTTATGTGACCTATTTCCACTCATCTAAATATGTCGGCGACTTAGCCAATGGCAATATTTGTGTCGCTGCGGGCTTCTCGGGTGATGTGTTACAAGCTGCCGACCGTGCTGATGAAGCAGGTCAGGGCGTGCGTGTGGCATACAGTATTCCTAAAGAAGGTGGTAACCTATGGTTCGACATGTTGGCGGTGCCCGCCGATGCGAAAAATGTCGAAGAAGCACACGCCTTTATTAATTATCTGCTTGATCCTGCGGTGATCGCTCAGGTCAGTGATTATGTGGGTTATGCCAACCCCAATCGCTTGGCTGATAGCTTGATGGACCCAGAGGTTCGTAATAATCCAGCCGTTTATCCAGAGCAGGCTGTATTGGATCATTTGTTTGTCTCTAAGCCCTTGCCCAGTAATGTGCAGCGCATTAAAACGCGCAGTTGGACACGCTTTAAATCTGGAAAATAATCATCTGTTTTAGTTGTAAAGCTCAGTCGCAAGGCTGGGCTTTCTGCATTTGGAGAACTCTATGGCAATAGCCTCAGGCGCGTACAAGAAAGCATTAGCTAACTTGCAAAAGCCCAAAGACGTCTTAGTGAAAATTGAGCGCGTCACCAAGTACTTTGACGACACCTTAGCGGTGGACGAAGTTTCGCTGAAGATTAATAAAGGCGAAATTTTTGCCCTGCTCGGTGGTTCAGGTTCTGGTAAATCGACTTTGCTACGGATGCTGGCTGGTTTTGAAACGCCGACTGAAGGCCGTATCTGGTTGGATGGTGTTGATATTACGCATATGCCACCCTACGAGCGCCCGATTAATATGATGTTCCAGTCTTATGCTTTATTTCCGCATATGAATGTTGAACAAAATATTGCTTTTGGTTTAAAGCAAGACAGCCTCAGCAAGCAAGAAATCACTGAGCGCGTTGAGGAGATGCTGAAACTGGTGCATATGACTCAATATGCCAAGCGCAAACCGCACCAGCTCTCTGGTGGTCAGCGTCAGCGTGTGGCTTTGGCCCGCTCTTTAGCTAAGCGTCCGAAACTATTGCTGCTTGATGAGCCGATGGGTGCCTTGGATAAAAAACTGCGCTCACAAATGCAGTTGGAATTGGTGGAAATTATTGAGCGCGTGGGTGTGACCTGTGTCATGGTCACACACGACCAAGAAGAAGCGATGACCATGGCTGAACGTATCGCCATTATGCACCAAGGCTGGATTGCCCAAGTCGGCAGCCCAATGGATATTTATGAGACGCCGGCCAGCCGCTTAGTCTGCGAGTTTATCGGTAACGTCAACTTATTTGATGGTGAGATTTATGCTGATGACTCCGACCATGCGGTGATTATTTGTCCGCAGTTGGAGCGTCCTATTTATATCGGTCACGGTATTACCAGTCTGGCGGAAAACAAACGTGTGACTTTTGCACTGCGTCCAGAAAAATTACTGCTGTGCAGTGCTAAGCCGGATGATCTTGAGCATGAAGATTACAACTGGGCTAAAGGTATTGTGCATGATATTGCCTATCTCGGTGGTCATTCGGTGTACTACGTTGAATTAGCCTCAGGCACTATTGTGCAAGCCTTTATTGCCAACTCAGAACGTAACGTTAAGCGCCCAACTTGGGACGATGAGGTCTATGTGCATTGGGTCGACGATAGTGGCGTGGTATTCCAATCATGACGGTACGCAGTAAATTACTCGGGATGTTGCCCAAGGGCCGCCATGCAGTGATTGGCGTGCCGTTTTTCTGGATGCTGCTGTTTTTCTTACTGCCGTTTGCCATCATTCTCAAAATCAGTTTTGCTGAAGCGGATATCGCTATTCCACCGTACACCAGTTTAACGGAGTGGGTGGACGGCCAGCTGACGGTATTGCTGAACTTTGGCAACTATGTGTTGCTCAGTGAAGACCATCTGTATGTCGCGGCGTACTTAGGCTCGTTAAAAATTGCCTTTGTCAGCACGGTGTTGTGTTTGTTGGTCGGTTATCCGATGGCCTATGCCATTGCCCGTTCCAGTAAGCAGATGCAGCCAGTGTGGTTGCTGCTGATTATGATGCCGACTTGGACTGCTTTGTTGATTCGTGTGTATGCCTGGATGGGTATTCTCAGTAATAACGGTTTACTCAATAATGCCTTGATGTGGCTCGGTGTGATTAACGAGCCACTGCAGATCCTTAATACTAATATTGCGGTGTATATCGGTATTGTTTATGCCTATCTGCCGTTTATGGTGTTGCCGCTGTACGCCAACTTGGTCAAGCATGATATTTCCCTGTTGGAAGCAGCATCAGACCTCGGTGCAAAAGGCACTGCTGCGTTTTGGAAGATCACCGTGCCACTGTCAAAAAGCGGCATCATTGCTGGCTGCATGCTGGTATTTATTCCGGTCGTGGGTGAGTTTGTCATTCCAGAATTGCTCGGCGGCCCGGAAACCTTGATGATTGGTAAGGTGCTCTGGCAAGAGTTCTTTAATAACCGCGACTGGCCGGTAGCGGCATCGCTTGCGGTGATTATGCTATTGCTGTTGATGATTCCGATTATCTTGTTTAACCGTAACCAAGCCGGTGAGCTGGAGGGTAAAGCATGAAGAAGTTTAAGTTTTCGCGCTTTATGCTGATGGCTGGCTTAGTGTTTATCTATCTGCCGATGCTGATTTTGGTCATCTACTCCTTTAATGCCTCACGTTTAGTGACGGTGTGGGGCGGTTGGTCAACCAAGTGGTATGCCGGCTTATCGGATAACACTCAGTTAATGAACGCGGTGATGCGTTCGTTAGAAATTGCCAGCTACACCGCGATTGCAGCCACCGCGCTGGGCACACTGGCGGCATTGGTGCTCACGCGTATTGGTCGTTTCCGTGGTCGCACGCTGTTTGGCGGTATGGTCACGGCGCCGCTGGTGATGCCTGAAGTGATTACCGGTTTGTCCTTGCTATTGCTGTTTGTGGCGATGGCACAGCTGATTGGCTGGCCGATGGAACGTGGCGTGGTGACCATCTGGATTGCCCATACGACCTTCTGTACCGCCTATGTGGCGGTGTTGGTGTCGTCGCGTTTGCGCGAGATTGATCGTTCGATGGAAGAAGCGGCGATGGATCTGGGTGCTAAGCCTTGGAAAGTATTCTTTTTGATTACGGTACCGATGATTGCACCCTCCTTAGCGGCCGGCGCGATGATGTCCTTTGCTTTGTCATTGGATGACTTGGTCTTGGCCAGCTTTGTCTCGGGCCCCGGTTCGACGACTTTGCCGATGGAGATTTTCTCTGCAGTACGTATGGGGGTTAAACCTGAGATCAATGCGATTGCCAGCTTGATTCTATTGTTTATCTCTCTGGCGACTTTTATGCTGTGGTTCTTTACTCGACGTGCAGAAAAAAGCCGTAAGAAAGCTATGGCGCAGATTAAAGAGCAGGAGCGGGCCAGTCTGGCTTAAGTGTTGTTAGGTAAAAACGCCGCAGTCTATTGAAGTAGACTGCGGCGTTTTTGTTTCTAGTTGGGCAAGCTTTAGAAGTCAGCTACTTTACTCACCCGGACTGGCTTGTGCGCCTGCGGTGTTATCCAGCAGGCTGCTGGTGGCTGTTTGGATATAAGCATTGAGTTGCTGCAAGAGGTGCGCATCATCAGTCTGTTCTGCAGCTGGGGCGCTCTTGGGGTTGCTACCCAGTTGGTAAGTCCAAACGCGTGCATCGAGGTCTTTGGGCTTAATCACAATACGTTCACCTTTAATCAGCGCCACAGTTTGATCGCTACCTGAGGGTTTGATAATGGCAAAGCCTGGATCATCTTGTGGCAAGGTTAGTAAGTCTCGGCCCCAGCACTGATGCTGGACCTGATCACCTAAGCGACCCATAATGGTCGGTACCATATCCACTTGTGAGCCAACGGTAGCGTTTTCAGTACCCCATTTTTCTTGGATACCCGGCGCAATCAGCAGCATCGGTACATGGAAGCGGTACAGGTCCATTTCAGTCATTTGCTCTGGCGCACCAAAACCATGATCACCCAGCACGACAAATAACGTGTCGTTGTACCAAGGCTGTTGTTTAGCTTTTTTAAAGAACTCACCCAGAGCCCAGTCTGAATAGCGCATTGCCGTCAGGTGTAAGTCTAAACTGCCGTGCCCAGTGACTGCTGCAGTGGGTAAGGTATCGGGGAGTGCGTAAGGCGTGTGATTGGATAGGCTTTGCAGTAAAGCATAGAAGGGTTTGTCATCTTTCAGCTTATTAAGCTCAATAATACTGCGATCAAACATATCTTGGTCGGAAACGCCCCAGGTGGGGTCAGATACCACAGGATTGACGTAATCGTTGCGACCAATAAAATTGGTCATGCCTTGATTACTAAAGAAACCTTGTTGGTTATCCCACGCAAAGTCGCCGTTATACACATAAGCATCTTGGAAGTTGCGCGCACTGAGCAGCTGCGGTAAACCCGAGAACTGATTGCCGCCTTCAGGGCTTTGCATTAAGTATTCAAAGGCCGGCAAGTTGGGGAAGCAGGCCATGCTGGCGAACATACCTTGGTGCGTGTGGGTGCCGTTGGCAAAGAAGCGGGTAAAGAGTAGGCCTTCTTGACTTAATTTATCAAACTCAGGGGTGATCTGATCACTGCTACCCAACGCACCGGTATAACGGCCGGCAAAGCTTTCCATCAGAATCACGACAACATTACGTACATTCAGTTGCGTCTCAGCGACGGGCGAGTAGATGCGGCGAATCGCTGCGTTATCAGTATCGATCAACTGATCTTGTGCAGTTAGCACGAGGTCACGGGTGATATCTTGTGCTTCGCTCGCGGGTAACGTGGCTTTCCAAATATTATCGCGGTGTGCAGAGAAGCTGGTTTTCGCCGCGTTATACAAACTCAGTACCGGGTTTAAACCCAGATGATTGGCAAACATTGAGTGCGTGGTATAAGCATCACCCCAGCGCAGCGGCGGGCCTTGACGCAAGGTGCCACGGGCGGCAATCACACAAATCACCAAGCAAAGGGAGAAGGCGATACCTTGGGTTAGGTAGCTGTAACCTGATTGTACGGTGGTGTAGATACGCGTTTTGCGCTCAGCCCAAGAGAGCAGAAAGAACATGACTAGAGTGCAGGCCAACCATGCGCTGAGTAAGGTCACGACTGGAAAACCATGCCAGAGCATGCTCAGTACGGTGGCCGGGTCTTCATTGAGATACTGGAAGACTAAGCTGTTCAGGCGCTGATGAAACTCGCGATAGAAATCCAGTTCGACGATACCCAATAAAATGCTAATAGCAGCACTGATGGTCAGCCAAGCAACCAGTAGACGGCGTTTGTTCATCAGCCATGGAATCACAATACCCAGTATCAATGGGAGACTGATATAGACGACTAAACGTAAGTCAAAACGTATGCCGTTGGTAAAGGCTTCAAGCAGATCGGCGCTGGTGGTACTGCCGAGCATTTCATGGTTATAGGCTAAGAGTAAGGCGCGTAAGGCGCTCAATAAAATCAGCCACAGAACAATGCTCGCGGCAGTAAACAGTAAGTGCGAAGTTAGGGTGATTCTTTTTTGCGGCACGCAAGGAGTGCTGGAAACCATAAGTAACGCCTATGTGGCATGAAAGGAAGGAGATAAACGCTCTAAGAGGTATCAGTGATAAAAGTTATGGCAGTTTAGTACGTAATTTTGGATTTAGGTTGCAGTAGTGCTGTAAAAAAAGCTGCCAATGGGCTTCGGGCATACCACCACGATGGCGGCTAAGCTGTTTGATATCGTGTAAAGCGGCTCGCTGTGCAGGCCAGCGTCGACGGGCTTTTTCTAAATCGAGTAAGGCTACTTCAGGCGCGTGTTTGGCATTGATCTTAATAAAAATATGTTTGCCATAGCAGCAACTGTGTTGCCAGCCGGCGCGGTGCATTTTATACAAAGTCGTAGCGACGTGCTGCAATACAGGTTCAATCAGTGCGCTATCAACGGGTTGGCTACGCTGTTGTTCGTACCATTCATCTAAGCTGATAAAGCCTGTCAGTGCTTGGGTGACTAATAGAGCATGCCAATCCGGGCCTTTTTTAACGGCACCATAAAAGATCAGTTTTGGCACGCGTACGCCGAGTGCTTCTAAGGCGTGCATCGCATTTTTTTCACGCAAGACCGTTGGACGTCCGAGCGGGTAACGTAACGATATAAAGCGGTGGCCGATTTGCCTTTTACTGTATAACCAAGGCTGCTCTGGTGACTCCGGAACTAAAATTTGCACGCCACTTTCACCACCCCGACGTTGATTGGGGGCTTCGACCCATTCACCGGTACGTGCCCACCAATCATTAAAATCTTGTTCGTGAAGTTGCCCTGTTGTGCTCATGTCATACCTCTTATGACTCAGTTGTTATTTTTTCGTAAAACATAAACGCGCCACATTGAATAACCGGGTAGAAAATCAAGATGATTTTGAATGCTAAATCCAGCTTGAATAAACTCGTGTTCGATTGTTTTTTGGCCTATCACAAAGCGATTGCTGTTTTTATAGCATGGATCCTCTTGCAAACGCTGTTTCTCTAACACTTTACGTCGCCAAGCTTTGTAGTTGCCATCCACCCATAAGGAAATAATCACGCTATCACGGGTGGTGCGATGAAACTCTTTGAGTAAGGCTAAGCGATGCTCAGGTTGCTCAATATGGTGCAGTAAACGCATGCAAAAGATATTGTCGACTGAGTTGTCAGGTAAGTCGATAGCAAAGGCTGATGTTTGAAAAGTGCGCACGCGCTCGGTGATATGTTTGGGCTGTGAGGCTAAGGCGGTGCTGAGCATATCAGCAGAGTTGTCTGCCGCTAAAATAATGCGATTAGGTTGCTCAGCGAGGGTTGACCAAAAGCGTCCGGCACCGCAGGGCAAATCTAGAACTAAGTCAGGCTCGTCCGCTAAAACTAAAGCACGACGGGCTAATTGCTGATCGCGATAATGTGACAGTTTGCGCGACACACCATCTTTATGTTTTTCCAAGTATTGCTGAGCATGGGCTTGATCGTATTTTTCAGAAAAAGCCAGCTTGATAGGAGTTTGAGGCATTGCAGTTGTCCTGTTTAGAGAAGGAATACCGCATAGCCTAGGCTGAGTACTATCAAGCTGACGTTAAATGGATGTGAAAAATATGTGAAGTGCTAAGCGCTTTCTGTTTGCGTCTTACTGTCTAAAAACACGCTAAAGCAACTGCCGGTCGGTGTGCGAGTGCTGACTTGAATCGACCAGCCTTGGTGGCTGCAAATACGCCGCACCAAAGATAAGCCCAGCCCCAAACCCTCACCGCGTGCGTTTTCGCCTCGAGTAAAGGGCTCAAAAATACTCTCTTGAAAACCAACAGGAATACCAATGCCGGTATCTTCGACGGTGAAGTGGTCGCTATACAAGGTTAAAGTCACTTCACCCTGTTCAGTGTAGTGCAAGGCATTGCGCAGCAGATTCGACAGCACCGTGCGCAGAAAGGTGGCATTGTAAAACGCAGGGTTAGGTGGCTGTGCAGTACAGAACTGGAAGTGAATATTCTTTTCAGTAAATAACGGCTTCCACAGTTCTATTTGTGCGTCAGCAATGTTGTGTAATGTTGCTTGCCCACCCAGAAAAGCTTCTTCGGATTTACTGCGTGCAAGAATTAAGAAGGTTTGTACCAAATCGTGCATTTCTTCGCTGGCACGTTGAATGCGTTGTAATTGAGTCTTTTCTTTCTCTGATAATTTTGCCTCCGAGAGCAGTTCGCAGGAGCTGGCAATGATCATCAGCGGTGTGCGCAATTCATGGCTGACATCGCTGGTGAAAAGTTTTTCGCGCTCTAAACTGTTGCGTAATTTACCTAAGGTACGATCAAAAGCAGCGGCTAAATGACCAATTTCATCATCGGCATACTCGGGAGCCAAGGGTGGTGCCAATGGTAAAAGTTGATCACGATGTTGCACTTGTTGAGCTAAGCGGCTGACTGGCTGCATGATTTTACGTGCCATAAAACGTCCTAACACCCAGGCACCAATAATGCTCAATAGAAAACCAGCGAGAACTACATTAAATAAGGCTTGTTCGCGCTGCTCAAACTCATCTTGTTCTTGCACCAGAATATAACGCACACCATTGATTTCTTGCATATAGACATAGAAGGCTTCATCGCCATCCACTATTTCAGTAAAACCGGGCTGCTGGTGATTAAACTGTGGGGGAATCGCAAATTCATCCAGGTTGCTGGCATAAAAGTGCGTTTCTGGATCGAGGCGTGGTGGGTGGCCTCTAGGCAAGTCTTCATGCACCACTACGTGCAGTTGGCGATCGAGTTCTTGTGAAACCAAGTGCTCTTCGATGAAGTGTACGATGCCGACAATACCCAATGAAAAAGTACCACTGACCAGCAAGGTCATTAGGGTAAAAGCAATAATAATACGACGTTCTAACGGCTGCTTATTGTTCATGGTCGAGATCCATTAAGCGAAAGCCAACACCGTGAATGGTATGCAGAAGGTGGGTGGTGAAGGGCTTATCGATACTCTGGCGCAGTTGGTGGATATGGCTACGTAGGCTGTCACTATCGGGTACATCATCACCCCACAATGCTTCTTCAAGTGCTTCACGACGTACCACTGCAGGACTACGCTGCATTAAAATAGCCAATAATTTGAGTCCGATCGGATTGAGCTTAAGCGCTTGGCCAGCACGGCTGACTTCTAAGGTTTCAAGATTGTAGTGTAAATCTGCTACTTCAAGAACCCGTATCTTGGTACCTAAACTGCGGCGCAATACCGCTTGAATACGCGCGACTAACTCGGATAAAGCAAAGGGCTTCACCAGATAATCATCGGCACCTGACTGCAGGCCTTTAAGACGATCATCCAAAGCATCACGGGCCGTTAGCATAATAATGGGCGTGTTGATTCCTGCCTCTTGGCGTAGTTTTTGGCAGATCTGATAACCGTCCATACCCGGCAGCATAATATCTAAGACAATTAAATCATAATGCTCTGTGAGTGCTAAGTGCATGCCACTGAGGCCGTCTTGAGCGCAGTCAACGGTAAAACCTTTGAGTTCTAGGTAGTCCAAAATATTCGCAAGAATATCTCGATTATCTTCGATCACTAAAATGCGCATACACACTCGCTGAATTAAGTTACGTATTTAACAGTTTTTTCACATTTACTTAACAATCGCCTCACGGCCATTGCCGCACACTGCAGCCTCATTGATATAACTGAGAGCTGTCTTATGTTACTGCTTAAATCATCTGGCTGGCGCTATTTAGCGATGATCAGTATCGCATGGCTGGCATTATTTACCGTCATTCGCGTTGTTTTATTGTGTGCTAGTTTTTCTGTCGCAGACGCCAATGTTTGGCAATTGTTTTTATTTTCTGGGCTCATTTCCACACTTTTCTATGGATTGCTATATCGACATAGCGGCTCAGATAAAGGCGAGCTTATCGCTCAGGTGGCACGATGAAAGGTTACCTTTATGCGTTCGCTGCACTGCTTGTGCTGCTGATCGGCAGCGTTGTTGTGCGCCACTATGTCAAGACTCCCGAGCCTGAATTAGCGCTAGCAACGTTGAGTAGCGCTGAGCCGCGTCCCGCACAATGGGCACAATCGGTGGATGCCAGTTATCACTTATACCAAATGGATGAGCTGCTTTATCGCAGCGCTTTGCCGCAAGAACATGATGTGCAGTGGCTGCAGCAGCAAAATGTTAAAACGGTGATTAATTTTTATCAAAAACCAGACAGCGCTTGGCTGCACGATGACAGCATTGAGCAGGTGCAGATTCCTTTGCGCACTGACCGTATTGATGATGTTGATGTGCTACGTGTGCTAAGCAGTATTGCCAGCGCACAAGAAAAAGGTGCAGTGCTGATGCATTGTAAACATGGACAAAATCGTACCGGGCTGATTGCGGCGATGTATCGAATGGTGTTTGAAGGCTGGAGTAAAGCCGATGCAATGGCTGAGATGCAGCTCGGTTATGGCGGTGAAGAGCGCATGGATGGGGCCACTCGCTATCTGACTCAGGTGGATGTCGCGGCTATAGAGCAGGCTTTAGCCAGTGGTGCTTGCAGTACTCAGTCTTTAGCCTGGTGTAAAGTTGCAGGTTGGTTGCAAGAGCAGGTTAACAAAGTCTGGAGCAACCCTGCACAACAGAGCTCTGCATGGGCAGGGCATCAGCAGAATGTTTTGAATCCTGCAGAAACTTAAACAGGGGGTCACGGCAAGTGGGGTACTTGGCGTGACCCTCTTAGGATCTATTGCGGCAGCAAGCGTAAGGTACTTTTTGTGTATTGCTGAATGTCTTTATCCGTCAGGTGCTGTTGAAAATAACGACCCTGTATATAGGTTTTGGCTTGATCAGCGTAGTGACTGTCGAAACGGACACCGCTTTGCCCAAGCGGATTAATCCCTAGCGATTTTTCTGGGCTCGCAAAATCAATAATGCGGCGAGTGGATGGGCCGTACTCAACCTTCCACGGTGCACTGCCGTAGCCACTGGAAAAATTACTGGGCACTTCATGGCCACCTGGCGCAGCAAAGCTGCCGATATTGAGCAGACCTAAAGGTGATTGCTGACCCAGCGGATGGTTATGCGTCAAAGTATGGGCTTGACCCCACAGCCAGTTCTTTGGATTGGCACCAAAAGTGGTGTTTAAATGCTTCAGTGTTGTGTGCCAAGCTTGAGCCACCACCTGTTGGCGTGTTTGTTGTTCGCCGCTGCTGTGATTATTCCACCACGGTGAATGTGGATCAGCGACCAATAAGGGTAGGGCGCTATCGATAATGCGCGTGTTGAGTAAATTAGTGAAAATATCCTGACCCAGTTCATCCAGCAAAGTCGCTTGCAACAGCTGGTAGGTGAATTCAGTAAAGACCGTCGCTAGATAACCATCAACAGGGTAGTCACCTTGCCAAGCACTTAATTGCTCAATCAGTTTGCGCTCGCCATTGCCGCGTGCACTCGCTAGTAAATCATCCACTAAAGGACCGATGATACGCTGCGCATAATCGGTGCGATCACCTTGCTGCACGGCTTGACTGTTTTGCGTATCCCATTTGATCTCGGGCTGGCTGAGTTGCTCGATCAGTTGTGCGCCGCGATCAGCTAAATTGTAGTAGCCCGGCAAAGGTACTTTGTTGGGTGAGGCCGGCATAAAGTTTGCTGAAACAATATAACCGCGGGCTGGGTTTTCTTCCTGGGGATTATCGCTAAAGGGATAAAAACCATATTTTTTACTGGCCGCAGTTTGGCTATCAAGAATAAACGCAGGCTGAGCTGATCGATCACGAATCGGCATTTTAGCGGCTGCCCACCAAGCGATATCACCTTCAGTATTGGCCCAAACCACATTCAGTCCCGGCGCATGAATTTTACTGGCGGCTTGGCGTGCTTTATCTAAGGTATTGGCGCGATTGAGTTCATAAAAAGCATCCAGAATCGGATTCTCTGTTTCTAGAAAAGCCCACCACATGGCAATGGGTGTGTCGCCGCTGTCTTGATTGAATATATCATTGATAATCGGGCCGTAAGCGGAGTGATACAGCGTCATCTTTTCGGGTTCTTGGTCTTTAATAACAATCCATTGAGTCTGGCTATCGAGTGTGTGCCACGCATTATTATGCCAAATTTGCTGCGGATCATCTGGGTTGCTTTTCAGTGCAATAAAATCCAGATCATCATTTTGGAACATGGTAATTGACCAACCAAAATCATGGTTATGGCCCAACAGAGCAAAGGGATTGAGTGCTTGGAAATGACCGTAGAGCTCAAAGCCCGGTGCTTGCAGATGCGCTTCGTACCAGACTGCGGGTACAGAAAAGTTGATATGTGGATCACCGGCTAACAGAGGTTTTCCGCTGGCCGTTTTTGAGCCATCCATCACCCAAGCATTGCTGCCTTCAAACTGCGGTAAACCGGCATCAAATAGAGCTTCTTGGCTGAGCTGCGCGACACTGTGTAGGTGTGTCCAATCTGCGTTGCTCAGAGTCAATTGCGCTGACGCTGGTAAAGCCCCGGCACTGGGCGTTTCCAGATCAAATATCGCTAAATAGTCTTCGCCGAGTTCTTGGCGGATATAACTTAGGGTCGGTTCGGTGCGAAACGCAGCAGCGAAGCTATAGGCTAAGTAGCCGGCGATACTGATGGTGTCTTCCATGGTGTAAGGACGCGGGCTAATCCCCAGTAGATCAAACTCAAGTGGTTTAGCACCTTGTGCTTGGAACTGGTTAATACCATCTAAATAAGCCTGCAAAGCTTGTGCTGGTGCACTGTTTTGATCGATTTTTTGTACATACTGTTGCGCATGTTGATGCAGACGTAAGGTGCGAAATAAACGGTCGATTTTGACGGTTTTCTCACCCAGAATTTCAGACAACTCGCCACGGGCTAAGCGGCGCATAATTTCCATTTGAAATAGACGATCCTGAGCATGCACGTAACCCAGTGCTCGGTAGGCATCCAGCTCGTTTTGCGCCTGAATATGCGGTACGCCACGCTCGTCATAGTGCACATCAACGGCGGCAGTGAGTTCGGGTAAATGTAGATTACCGCTGCGTTGCGGAAGTTTTTTCTGCACATACCAAGTGATCGCCAGTGTGCTGCAGACAACCAATGCAGCGCAAAACATAAAAAAGCGTTTCATTGTTCAACCTATGTAAAGAACGCAAATATACAGCGCCAGTGATCAGCGCTGTATAAGGATGACGTATATATAACCGCCTAGTTAAAAGTGCCGGTGCGGCGTTGTCAAATGATTCAAATGAAAAGCTGGAATGGCCAGTGATACGAGCAATATACAATGCCCGTTCAAACAAATGTTTGAAACACTCGACTTACAGTTGATAAAGCTGCAATATCATAAAAATAAAATGCGCAAAGCATTACAAAAACAATAATAAAAAGTTTAGAGGAATTGCTGTGAAATCATTACTGTCTCCAGCTATCAAGCTGATGAATAGCTTAAGCTTTGCTATGAAATTTAGCTTGATTAGCGCCTTGTTTTTCCTGCCGATGCTTATCACTAACTTTTACTTGGTACGCGACTCATATAACGACTTTATCCATACCCAAATTGAAATCCATGGTCTGCAGCTGCTGGGTGCAAGTTTACAAACAACTGCACAACTGGAAGATTGGCATGATCTGGTGCGTATCAATGCCGTGATGGGGCAGGGCGGTGCTAGCGCTGATTTAGAACAGCGTATTGAGCATTTGCATCAGCAGATTACGAGTCAGTGGCAATCCTTTGAGCTGCTGCAAGGTGACGATGAGCAGCGTGCCGATTTTTCCGTCAAGCGTGAGCAATTGTTAGAGCGTCTAGCGGTGATTGCGAGTGAAGCATCTCTACAAAATAGAGCCATCTTGGCCGATGAATTATTGGCCAGTGCTGTGTTATTCAACCGTTTTATTGCCAGTCAAACGGGTTTGAGCCAAGACGGACAGTTGGAAGTACGCCAGTTTGTGGCGCTGATCACCGATGTTACCCCCGATGTGACGCACAGCTTGGGAGAGGGGCGGGCAGTGTCGAGTTTATCCATGGCGCGTGGTTATTTAGATTCGACCAGCAGCAATCGTTTAAATGATTTGCAGTTGGGGCTGGAGAAGCTCAATGCTGAATACGATATGAAACTCAACGAAGCGTTGGCGGGCAGTGTCGCAGGGTTTCAAGCGCTGAACGGTGCGGCTGCTGAAAGTCGAGCAACATTACTGGATGCTCTGCATTTATTTGAAAACGAAGTGATTATGTCGGATTCGTTAGATAAACCTTGGAATGAGCTGTATCAGAGTATCTCTGGCTTAATTAATAAAACCCATCATCTCAATAGCCAAACTGTCAGTTATTTAGATGTGCTGCTGGGGGAGCGCTTGCTCAGCTATCGTTTACATATGTTTTTGCTGATCGCTGCGTTAGTTGCAGTATTTTTATTAATTGGGTACTTATATAGCGCATTTTATGTTTCAACACGTGCAAGCTTACGCAACCTTGGGCAGGTGATGGATCAAGTCGCGGCCGGCGATTTAACAGCACATTTTACCGTGCAAAGTCGTGATGAATTAGGTGAGCTCGGTCATGCATTTAATCAAACGGTGCAGCGCATTCATGCTTTGCTTAGGCAAGTGAATAGCACGGTGCAGGACGTTGAAAAACAAGCTCTGCGGGTTGAAGGTGTCTCAGCACATAGTCGTGAGGCAGTGACTCAACAACGTGCACAAATTGAACAAGTAGCGACAGCAATGAATGAAATGTCCGCCACATCGCAAGAAGTGGCCAATAGCGCAGCCGCAGCGGTCAGTAATGCGCAGAATGTAAATGATGAAACGATTACCGGGCGTGCACGTGTGGCGCAGCAAGTCAGTAGCATTCAAAAGCTGGCGCAGGAAATTGATACTTCTGTTGTGGTGATCAATCAGCTGGCCAGTAACAGTCAATCGATTGCTCAGGTGTTGGATGTGATTAAAGGCATTGCTGAACAAACGAACTTGTTAGCGCTTAATGCGGCGATTGAGGCGGCCCGTGCCGGTGAGCAAGGACGAGGTTTTGCTGTTGTAGCCGATGAAGTGCGTCATTTAGCGCGACGCACACAGCAGTCCACCGAAGAAATTGAACAGATGATCGTGCAATTGCACAGTGGTGTCAGCTCAGCGGTCAAGGCGATGAATAGCAGTCATTTAATGGCTGATGCAACGGTTGCGCAGTCAGTGGATGTGCAAAGCGCGTTAGACAATATCCTTGCCGCGGTGGGTATGATTGTTGATCAAATTCAGCAAATTGCTGCGGCGGCTGAACAGCAAACCGCTGTTGCGCATGATATTGATCAGAATATTGTGCAGATTGACCAAACGGGCGAGCTCACGGCGCAAGGCGCTGATGAAACTGCGCAAGCCAGCCAGGATATGAGTGCACGTGTTGAGCATCTAAAAACGTTGATCAGTGCTTTTAAAATATAATGTGTTGCGACTCGGCAACGGGCCAGCCAAACAAACGCTGCACATTACTTGTTGTGTGTGCAGCAAAGGCTTGAGCGCTGATGCCATAGATCTGCGCCAGATGCTGACAGATTCTGGGTAATTGTTCTGGGCTATTACGTTGACCGGCTCGCCACTCGGGCGGCATATCAGGGCTGTCAGTTTCCAAAGCAATACTGTCGATGGGTAAGCGCTTTAACACTGATTGCAAACGGGTGGCGCGTGGCCAAGTCGCCGCACCGCCAAATCCCAGCAAGAAGCCCAGTTTGATATATTCCAGCGCCTCTTCATAACTGCCAGAAAACGCATGAATAATGCCTGCGCGCGGTAGCTTGGCCTTTTTTAAGATGGCGGTGACCTGCGCATTAGCGCGGCGTGAATGGATAATCACCGGCAGATTAAATTGCGCAGCGATGGCTACTTGTTGTTCAAATAAGTGTATTTGTCGTGCAGGGTCTAAATCTTTTAGGAAGAAGTCCAAGCCGATTTCACCGACCGCGCAGAGTTTAGGGTGATGCTGATAGAGTTGCAGTTGTTCTGTCAGCGCTTGGATATCGCTATCTTGATGTTCAGCGAGAAAATACGGATGCAAACCGAATGCGCCATATAAACTATCAGTATTACTAACCGTACCCCACAAGCGTGACCAATGCTGGCGCATGATACCCACCACAACCATCTTCTCCACACCCAGCGTTTGGCTATGAGTGATCACCGCTTCACGGTCGTGATCAAAGGCAGGGAAATCTAAATGACAGTGGCTATCAATCAACAACATAAACAGCTCCAACAAAAAAGCGAAGGCTTAACCTTCGCTTTTAGAATGAGACTCACCGTTGAGTAAGTCCAGTGTCGTTGCTTGAAACTAGTGCGACTCACGCGCCGATAAGAACTTAATATCCGGCCAGCGCTCTTCCATAATGCTCAGGTTGACGCGGGTTGGCGCTAGATAGGTCAGATGCCCGCCGCCATCAATGGATAAGTTTTCGTGGGCTTTATCTTTAAACTCTTGTAGCTTTTTCTTATCGTCGCACTCAATCCAGCGTGCCGACCAGACGTTAATATTCTCGTAGACAAAGGCCACTTTGTATTCTTCTTTGAGGCGGCTAAACACCACATCAAACTGCAACACACCAATGGCACCGAGAATAATATCGTTGTTGCGCTGCGGGAAGAATACCTGGGTTGCACCTTCCTCAGCCAACTCTTGCAGACCTTGGCGCAGTTGCTTGGCACGCAATGGGTCAGCCAAACGCACACGGCGGAACAGTTCGGGCGCAAAGTGTGGCACACCGGTAAAGGCCAAGTCTTCGCCGTCAGTAAAGGTGTCGCCAATTTGAATGGTGCCGTGGTTATGCAGACCAATAATATCGCCGGCATAGGCTTCTTCTAAACGCTCACGCTCACTAGAGAAGAAGGTCAGGGCATCGGCAACACGAATATCTTTATTGATGCGCGCATGGCGCATTTTCATGCCCTGCTCATATTTACCTGAGCACACGCGCATAAAGGCAATACGGTCACGGTGACGTGGGTCCATATTGGCTTGGATTTTAAAGACAAAACCGCTGAAGGTTTCTTCGCTTGGCAATACTTCACGCTCCAGCGCCATACGTGGCTGTGGCGCTGGTGCCCAGTCCACAAAAGCATCTAAAACGTGGTCCACACCAAAGTTACCCAAGGCGGTACCGAAGAACACTGGAGTCATTTTGCCTTTTAGAAATTCAGCATGATCGAACTCATGGCAAGCGCCTTGCACCAACTCCAACTCCTCAACAAAATTATCGTAGAGGTCACCGATATGCGCGCGGGCTTCTGGGCTATCGAGGTGCTTAATGATTTTCTTATCCGTACGTTCATGGCCGTGGCCTGAGGTGTAGACATAAATCACATCTTCAGTGAGGTGGTACACACCTTTAAATTCACGGTAGCAACCAATCGGCCAAGTGATGGGCGCAGCTTTAATACCCAGTACCGCTTCGATTTCATCGAGCAACTCAATCGGGTCGCGAATATCACGGTCCATTTTGTTGATAAAGCTGATAATTGGCGTATCACGCATCCGACAGACATTCATCAAGGCGATGGTGCGTGGCTCAACCCCTTTACCACCATCGATCATCATCAAAGCACTGTCGACCGCGGTGAGCGTACGGTAGGTATCTTCGGAGAAGTCTTCGTGACCTGGGGTGTCGAGCAGGTTGACCATGTGCTTGCGGTAAGGAAACTGCATCACTGAGGTGGTAATGGAAATACCCCGTTGCTGCTCCATCGCCATCCAGTCGGAGGTGGCGTGGCGGTCAGACTTACGTGATTTGACCGTACCGGCAACGGAAATGGCCTGTCCCATCAGCAATAAGCGTTCGGTAATGGTGGTTTTACCGGCGTCCGGGTGGGCAATAATAGCGAACGTACGACGTTTCGCAACTTCGGCAGCCTGTTTGCTCATGCTGATAGCGCCTCAAATAAAAAGAGTTCAAAAATTAGTCGGTAATTATAGCGGAGTTAGTGATCAAGTTGGAAATAGGCGCGCTGAATCACCGATTAAATCCTATAAAGGCGCTAATCCTAAGTCTTAATCATTGATTAGGTTAGAATGAATGACTTAACTGCAGGGTGTTATTAACTTGATGAACACCTGTGTAGATCACTTTATTTGGCAAGGTTGTATATGGCTTGGTTTGATTGGTTTGAGCGGCGGATAAATCCCTACCCTGAGGAAGCGCTGGCGCCTAAACAGCTGACAATTTTTCATTTTATTACAGCGTGCGCGCGTGGTGCTTGGCCGTGGCTATTGGTGCTGGTGCTGTTTAATGCCGGTCTTGGCGTGTTTGAAGCCGTCTTATTTCAGATGATGGGTTTGATTGTCGACTGGCTCGGTCAATACAGTCCTGCTGAACTGTGGGCCGCCAAAAGTACGCCGCTGCTGGCCATGTTAGCAGTGATTGTGCTGAGTCCGTTGTGGGTGTTGCTGGCCAGCAATGTGCGTTTTCAAACCTTGCAGGGTGTCTTGCCGATGCGCTTGCGCTGGCAGTTTCACCAATTGCTGCTTAGCCAAAGTATGCAGTTTTACCAAGATGAATTTGCTGGGCGCATTTCTGCCAAGGTCATGCAAACCTCATTAGCGGTGCGTGACACCATTATGAGTTGTGCGGAAATGCTGGTGTATGTGGTGATTTACTTCCTCACGACAGCGGTTATTTTAATGAGTTTTGATACTTGGCTGTTGCTACCTTTTGTGGCTTGGTTAGTGATTTTTGGCGTTATTTTAAGGGTTTTCGTGCCACGCATGGCACAGTTGGCTAGCAATCAGGCCGATGCACGTTCGTTAATGACCGGGCGCATTACTGATGCTTACTCGAATATTGCTACGGTTAAATTGTTCTCGCATGGCGGCCGCGAAGCGCGTTATGCCAAACAAGCCATGCAAGAATTTATGGGCACAGTGCACGCGCAAATGCGTTGGGTCAGTTATTTAGAATTACTGAATCACTCGCTGAATATGCTGTTGGTCGGCGGTACTGCGGCACTCAGTTTGTATTTATGGCAGCAGGATTTAATTGGTGTAGGTGCCGTGGCCGCTGCGATTGCTATGTCGTTACGTCTAATTGGCTTATCGCATTGGATTATGTGGGAAGCCACCATGCTGTTTGAAAACCTCGGTACTGTGCAAGATGGTATGAATACCATCAGTACGCCGGTGAGGTTACTGGATGCGCCGAATGCCACTGAACTGAAAGTGCCGCACGGTGAAATTGAGTTTAAACAGTTGGGCTTTGCGTATCGCAATGGCAAGCCGTTGATGAGCGACTTTAACTTACATATTAAAGCGGGCGAGAAAATTGGTTTAGTCGGTCGCTCGGGTGCCGGTAAATCCACTTTAGTCAATGTGTTGCTGCGCTTTTATGATGTCAGTAGCGGCCAAGTACTGATTGATGGCCAAGATATTGCCAAGGTCACTCAGCAATCCTTACGTCAGCATATCGGCATGGTGACGCAAGATACGTCGCTAATGCACCGCTCTGTGCGCGACAATATTGTCTATGGTCGCCCTGATGCGTCTGAAGAAGATTTGCGCTTAGCCGTTGAGCGTGCGCAGGCGGCTGAGTTTATTCCGTCGTTATCGGATGCTGAAGGTCGTAGCGGTTTGGATGCGCATGTGGGTGATCGCGGGGTGAAACTCTCCGGAGGTCAACGCCAGCGTATTGCTATTGCTCGGGTGATGTTGAAAGACGCACCGATCTTATTGTTGGATGAAGCCACCAGTGCGTTGGATTCCGAAGTGGAAGTGGCCATTCAAGAAAGTCTGTATGAGTTAATGGCTGATAAAACAGTCATTGCCATTGCTCACCGTTTATCCACGATTGCCGCGATGGATCGTTTGGTGGTGCTGGATCAAGGGCAGATTGTCGAAGTCGGTAGCCACTCAGAGCTCTTGGCTAAAAACGGTCTGTATGCACGTTTGTGGAATCGCCAGTCCGGTGGGTTTTTAGGCGGAGAGTAATCAGACAGCTGTATTCAGTTGATGACATCAGCGTGTTGCGCGTATGTCTTATCGCCGTGAGTTGTGCAGAGTGGATTGAAGCTGCGGTGACAGAGTCAGTGTCTATGTCACCGCAATGGTTTTATGCCACTTGCAGCGTGCCGGCTAAGTCAAACGGCTCGGCCCATTCTTGCCACACAGCTGGGCCTTGCGCAAACTCATCGTCCGTTAGTAAGCAAGCGTTTAAGTCATCTTCGAGCTGCTTAAAGTTAATGTTTTGGCCAATAAAGACCAGCTCTTGGCGGCAGTCACCGACGCTGTCCTGCCATTTTTCTTCGATGGATTTTAAACTCTCTGCGTCTTGCGGCCAATCGGTACGCGGTACGCTCGCCCACCATTGTCCTGCATAGCTGTAACGCATCATACCGCCGGCTTGTGACCAACTGCCCACCAAGTCAGGGCAGGATGCGAGCCAGAAATAGCCTTTGGAACGCAATAAACGCCCATTTAACCATTCTTGATTTAGAAAATTATGAAAGCGCCCCGCATGCAGCGGGCGACGTGCCTGCCACGCATGTGAAGCAATGCCGTATTCTTCACTTTCAGGGATATGCTCGCCGCGCATTTCTTTCAGCCAACCCGGTGCTTGCGCGGCTTGATCAAAATTAAAGGCGTGGGTATTGAGTACTTCTTTTAGCGGGATATCGCCCATGCGCATGGGTAAGATTTTGGCTTGGGTATTGAGTGAGCGTAAAATAGCTTCCAGTTCTTTATAGGCCACTTGGCTGATAAGGTCGGTTTTACTGACTAAAATCACATCAGCAAATTCTACCTGCTCAACCAGTAAGTCAGTGATGGCACGCTCATCATCTTCGGCAATATCGTTTTCACGTTCGCCAATCCATTGTGCAGCGTGATAATCGGTTAAAAAATTGATGCCATCCACCACGGTTACCATGGTATCGAGGCGAGTGAGATCGGATAGGCTGTGACCGGCTTCATCGGTAAAGGTAAAGGTTTCTGCCACCGGCAATGGCTCGGAAATACCGGTGGATTCAATCAATAAATAATCAAAACGGTTTTGTTGTGCCAGAGCGGCTACTTCTTTGAGTAAATCCTCACGCAAGGTGCAACAGATGCAACCATTGCTCATTTCGATCAACTGCTCTTCAGCGCGATTAAGCTCAACGCCGTGCTGTGCTGCACTGCCATCGAGATTAATTTCACTCATATCATTGACGATCACCGCAACGCGTAAACCCTCGCGGTTCTTTAAAATATGATTGAGTAGGGTGGTTTTACCGGCACCTAAAAAGCCAGATAACACTGTGACGGGGAGCGGGGTGGACATGTTTTTTCCTTGCATAAAATTTATGCTAAATAATCTGTGCGCCATAGGGCAACGCAGTGCTGGGCTTAAAGGGGGCGGTTGTGGATTGGTGTGGCTGTTTGCTCAATGGAGGCGATGGCATCATGCGCATGCAGGCTTTCTAAGTGTCGTGCTGTGGCAGAAAACTCTGTGTAGCGTTTGCTAAGGGCGTGTTGCATCCGTCGCACTGCATCTTCAACAAACATTAAATTATGGCCGTTGAGGCGGGCAAACTCTTGCTCATCAATACGCTTAACAGCTGTTTGTAGTGGTGTGGTGAGAGCGCTTTCGATGCAATCAATTAAAGACACTAAGCCCAATTGCGCCGCGTCTGGGTTGATGCTGACACTGACTGTAGCTTGGCTGCGCTGACTGTGCGGTGTGGCAAAGCTGCCGTGCTGCTGTAACCACCGGGCAACCTGATCGACCTGACAGGTTCCAGTAGCAGCAAAGGTGGCAGCGAAGTGCTCAGATAAAAGTTGGCGCGCTAATGCAGCAGAGCAAGGGCAGGTTGATGAATAACCTACGTTAACTTCTGCGGTGAGCTTAAATCCAGCAGGTGACAATTGTGCGTGCAGTTGTACTGGATAGCTTTTCCAACCACCCAGGCCGGCACTGAGTAATGCTGGACGCTTGAGTAATAAGTTAAAACTCAAAATTAAGCGTGCATGTGATGACAGTGCTTCTTGTTGCCCAGCAATGGCTTTATTTAGGGTGGCTAACAGAGCACTGGGCGTAATGGGTTGTACTACTGCAAGTTCGCTCAGCAGTTGATAAAGGCGTGACATATGGATGCCTTTAACTTTCTCAGCTCCCAGATCAACCTGAAAGCAGGCTTGTGTGGTGAGTGCGTTAGAGATCTGTGACTGATCCTCAGCAAAGTGCAGTGGTAGATCAATGTGATCCATACCCACCCAGTTGATGGGCGTATGGATATGAGTTTGTGTGTCTAATGAAATATCAGGAAGTGGACGGGTCATGGTTATCAGGCACGTTAAAAGTAGAATGTTATATTATATCTTTAAGGGATTGATAACAATGTGTCTTTATGTGAAGTGTTTTTTGTCTTTTTTATAATTAATTGCAGGGGTTGCCATGGTTTTAAAATGAAGTTTTGATAGCATTAATGGAGCAATAATCAAAGTTTAATATACCGCTGAGCTCACTGCTAAGACTTGTTTTTATTGAGTGACGGCTCGTTTTCCATACGGTGGCAGTATTCTTTAGCGTATAATTCTCACACCACTAAAGTTGTAGTCAATACTGCCGATATAATGTAACTATTGATGTGGTGATTAAGCGGTTGTGCTTGATTGTTGTGAGTGATGAATAAAACTTTCAAGTACTAAGTGAAAACTTAGCTGGCTTATGCAGTGCTTGCTCGTTGGTACAGTAAATGCATGTATATGTGGAATTTAACTTTTTAAATGATGGTGTGCCAATTATCAGTCATCACATCGATTGATCATGGGTAGAAAATTTATCTTGTACTGGCAGTGTTATGAGTGAGTTAACCTTATCTGTTTGGCACTAGTTGTGGTTTAGACGAAGAAGGCAGCTAAGTTTAGCTAATTCAGTACACTATTTTATGCGTGAAAAATTTAAGGCGGCTGCAATGAAAAATAATCGATCAATAACCCAGCGGGAACAGCACTTTGCTCCGGATGTAAAACTGATTTCGGGTACTGATTTGCAGGGCATGATTACCCACTGTAATGATGGTTTTGAAAAAATCAGCGGCTTTTCTCGTGATGAGCTAGTGGGCCAGCCTCACAATATTGTCCGTCACCCAGATATGCCTAAAGAAGCATTTGAGGTGATGTGGCAGCATCTTAAAGCAGGCCGTCCTTGGATGGGTATGGTGAAGAACCGCTGTAAAAATGGCGATTTTTACTGGGTTAGTGCGTATGTCACGCCTATTACTGAAAATGGCCACGTGGTTGGCTACGAGTCAGTGCGCTCGTACCCCGCGCGTATCGATGTTGATCGTGCAGAAAAGTTATATGCACGCATGCGTCGTAATGGCTTTCAATTGCAGATGCCACGGGCTGTGACGCAAATGTTAATTGCTGTTGCTTTGATTATCCCTGCAGTTGTTTTGGGTTATATAATGTCGCCGATGGTGAGCGCGCTGTGGTTAGCCGCAGCACTGGTTGTATTTGGTGGTATTCTTAATTATCAGCATAAACAAGATTTAGAAAGTGTCATTCAAGAATTAAAGGGTGTTTTTATGCACCCCCTTGCGGTGAGTTCGTATACCAATCAGAGTGGTGTCGCCGGTCATATTATGGTGGGTGTGATGAGTTTGCGTGCTCACTTGGACACAGTATTAACGCGCATTGAAGATGCGTCGCGCCATGTGACTGACGAATCTCGTCGCGGTTTAGCACTGACTGAAACAGCGCGCGGTGAGATTATTAACCAAACCCAGCAAACTGAACTGGTTGCTACAGCGATGCAAGAAATGTCGCTGGCAATTCATGAAATCTCAGAAAACGTACAAAAAACTGCGGGCCAAGCTGATCACTCCAGTGATTTAGCCAACCAAGGTGTTGAGATCGCACATATTACCCGAACATCGATTGAGCAGTTGCGCGGTACAGTGTCTGATATTGGTCAAGCGGTTAAACAGCTGGCGCAACAAACCGATGCGATTGCGCGTGCCGCAGCATCAATTGAAACGATTTCTGATCAAACCAACTTACTCGCGCTCAACGCAGCGATTGAAGCGGCCCGTGCCGGTGAGCACGGTCGTGGTTTCTCGGTAGTGGCGGATGAAGTGCGTTTATTGGCGTCGAACACTCGTGATTCAGCGAAAAATATTGGTCATATTGTCGAGAGCCTCAGTGCTCAAGCTGCAGCTTCAGTAGTGGTTGCTGAGGAGGGTGCGGCTGATGCTGAGCTCGGTCTGCAGCGCGTAGTTGAGTCGGAAAGTATGTTACTGGGCATTGTTGAAGCTGTCAGCAAGATCTCTGCAATGTCAGAGCAAATGGCCACTGCGGTTGAAGAGCAGGCCATGGTGTCGCAAGAAGTGAATCGCCAAGTGGCAGAGATTTCTGAATTGGCAAACCGCAGCTTAGAGCGCACTGAAGAGAGCGCAGATAGCATCCGTAGCTCACAGCGCGTATCAGAGCAGTTGCATGAATTGGTCAATCGCTTTAGAGCTTAAGCACTGGCGCTGACATGCTGTATCGCAGGTCGATCACCAGCATGTCAGTGATCTAAACTCGCATGGACGCGCGGTCAGTGTTATGTTTATTACAGAGCAGTAAGTGTTGCAAAATCCTTATAACAAATTAATCTTAAAATGCGCTTTTTTAAGGTTGCTATCCTAGCGTCATAGCCCTAAAGTGCGCGCCTAGAACGCCCATGCTGAAACGATCCATCCGGCTCAAGTACTGACGACGAGAGGTTGATAGCCCAATAGCTATAAATCATCGGCGACATGCCTTGGGAAGTAGGCGAACCAAAGTGGGGAAACGGATTCGGCGTTCAGATTTAATCCCTTATTTTCTTGATTTGCCATGACCCGGAAAGGAGTTACGCTATGTCCATTAATGTGGAAGATTATTTCGCGCCTGAAACCTTCAAAAGAATGAAGGCGTTTGCTGATCAACATGAAACCCCATTTGTGGTGATTGATACAGCAACTATCGAACGCGCTTACGATGAAATTGCAGAAAACTTTCCTTACGCAAAAATTTATTATGCGGTGAAAGCGAACCCTGCTATCGAAATTACTAAACTGTTAAACGATAAAGGTTCTAACTTTGATATCGCCTCGATCTATGAGCTCGATAAGGTGATGTCCTGTGGTGTGAAACCTGAGCAAATCAGCTTTGGTAACACCATTAAAAAAGCCCGTGATGTGCGTTACTTCTACGAGAAAGGCGTGCGTATGTTTGCCACTGACTCAGAAGCAGATTTACGCAATATCGCTAAAGCGGCGCCCGGTTCTAAAGTGTATGTACGTATTTTGACTGAAGGCTCAGCCTCAGCGGACTGGCCGTTATCCCGTAAGTTTGGTTGCCAAACTGATATGGCGATGGACTTATTAGTGTTAGCGCGTGAGTTAGGCTTAGTGCCTTACGGTGTATCCTTCCACGTTGGTTCACAGCAGCGTGAAATTGGTTCGTGGGATGCGGCGATTGGTAAAGTGAAAATCATCTATGAGCGCTTGCGTGATGAAGATGGTATTCGCTTACAAATGATCAATATGGGCGGCGGTTTCCCAGCCAACTATTTGAACAAAACCAATACTCTGCAAGCTTACGCTGAAGAAATCACACGATTCCTTAAGGAAGACTTTGGCGATGAAATGCCAGAAATCATTCTTGAGCCAGGCCGTTCATTGATTGCTAACGCAGGTATCTTGGTCAGTGAAGTGGTGTTGGTATCGCGTAAATCACGCACTTCTGTCGAGCGTTGGGTGTATACCGATGTGGGTAAGTTCTCTGGTTTGATTGAAACCATGGATGAGTGCATTAAGTTTCCCATCTGGACTGAAAAGCAGGGCGAACTGGAAGACGTAGTGATTGCAGGTCCAACCTGTGACAGTGCCGATATTATGTACGAAAACTACAAATACGGCTTACCTCTGAACTTAGCCAGCGAAGACCGTTTGTACTGGTTATCCACCGGTGCTTATACCACCAGCTACAGTGCGATTGAGTTCAATGGCTTTCCGCCGCTGAAGTCTTACTATCTGTAATACGGTAAAACTAAAAAACCCGCTAGCAGTGTGTGAACTGACCCCAAAAAGTTGGACTGACTTTTTGGGGTTTTTTATGCGTGCTCTCTATTGCTTAAAACTGGTAGGTCGCTGACATCCACAAGCGACGACCTTCTTCGATCGAACCTGTGGTGGATTTGCCTGAGTGGCTGTAGTCAGTACCGTAAGCAATATCACCTTTATCTGTCAGGTAAGATCTGCCTTTAACAAAGTCCTTATTAAGCAGGTTATAAACGGTTGCGTTGAACGCTAAAGCGTCTGTAGCTTGGTATGAACCGCCGAGGTGGAACAAGGTATAGGCCTTTGTTTTGCTACCCAGCGTTGTGTAGATATTCTTTTCTGTAGCATCCAGATTGTCGTATTTGCTGGTAAAGCGCGAACGTTTGCCACGGTACTCGGTATTGAGCCATAGATTCAAACGATCATTGGCTTCCCAGTTTAAGCTGGCATTAGCTAAGTGACGTGCTGTATTGGTGAGTTGAGCGCCTTTGTCTTTGCCGCTTTTTTGCTCACTGTCGGTGTAGGTGTAGTTACCTTTAATACTCCAATCGTCAGTGAAATACCACTGTGCAGCCAGCTCAATACCTTGGGTGACCGCATCATCAACGTTGATTTTTTGTGAACAAATACCACCATTATATGCGCAGGCAGTATCTGGGCCTGAGTTGATTTTATCGCTGAATTTATTATGGAATAGAGTGGCGTTGGCATTAAATCCAGCTAAGTTATCAAAGTATGCTGCCAGCTCGGTGCTGGTGCTCTTCTCTGGTTTTAAGTTTGGATTGCCAATCGTAATGGTTTTTCCTTGCTTGGTGACACCATTGATACCGCTGTGTAAGTCGTTAAGGCTTGGGGTTTTATAACCTCTACTTGTACCACCTTTAAGTGTCCAATTATCCGTGGCATTCCAAACCAAATATGCGCGTGGGCTGGTGTTGCCACCAAATGCTTGGTGACGGTCATAGCGAGCACCTAGAGTTAGAGCTAAATCATCGGTTATATGCCATTCGTTTTCAGCAAAAATGGCTGCTGCTTCTTGTTTGAATTTACTTGTTGCAATACCGTCTTCTAACTGTGCATCTAAGTACTGACCACCCACGGTGCTGATTGTGTTATCAGTGAGTGTTGCCACAAATTTAGTATCAATAACCAAGTCCGCTGATTTTAAGGTGCGCTGATTGCCACCAACAATGTCAGGGAATCCAGCATAGGCTGTGCCAATGGTGCCTGGAATAGTACGACCTAGTGTTTCTGTGGTGTTGTAGGTTATAGCGCTGTCCAAGGTACCCAGCTCGAAGCGGCCGGTGTGAGTTAATGCATATTGCACACGTTCAAATTTCTGTTCATCGCTATAACCATTGGCTTTAGTTAGGTCATTGATATCGCAACCATCTGCAGCATCTCCACCTTTTTTCCCATCCAAAGTACCCAGTTGGCAATTATCGTTATTGTATCTCTGGCGACCTTTCTCAAAGTCTAAAGCGAAGTCATGATCATCATGCGGGGTCAAATTCAAACGCGCGCCAAGGTTGAAGTTTTGACCTTCAACGGGTGAAGCGCCGCGTTTACTAACGTTGACACCACGGGCGTAGGTTAAATCTGATTCTTGGCGATCAATGAAACTACCACGCACATTAAGGCCTAGTAAGCCCTCTACTAACGGGCCACTGGTATAAAAACTGGTGCTGCCGCTGTCACCAAAATCGCGTTCTTCTTGAAGTGTGTAATCAGCAGTCACGCTGCCAGTCCATTCTGTGCCGACTTTTTTGGTGATGATATTAATCACGCCGCCCATGGCATCAGAGCCATAGAGTGTCGACATGGGGCCGCGAATCACTTCGATGCGTTCAATGGCAGACATGGAGGGCATAAAACTAGTAGAGGTTTCGTTAAAACCATTTGGAGTGACATTGCCTGCTGGATTTTGACGACGGCCATCAATCAGAATCAAAGTGTAGTCACTGGGCATACCGCGCATGCTGATATTTAGGCCGCCAGTTTTTCCTGTGCCTTGCTTGATATCAATGCCTTCAACATCGTCCAATGCTTGCGCGAGATTGCTATAGCGCTTCTTTTGCAAGTCAGTATTACTTACCACTGAAATACTGGCTGGAGCATCGGTGATTTTTTGCTCAAAACCGGAAGCGCTAACTACGGTAGAGCCGAGTTGGGCCGGGGGTTGATTCGCAAAAGCAACGCTGCTGCTGAGAACAGCACAGGTTATAAGTGGATAAGTAAAAGGTGTGCGCATAACAAACTCCATATAAGAATGCTTGCATGCTAACCATTTGTATATGGTGTGTAAATGATATTGCTAGTCATTACTGTTTGTATCTTTTTTAGTGGTTTTTATTAGCGGGTCATTTATCAGGTTTTTATTTGAACTGTCGGTGCACTATGGTTTTTCAGGGTGTGTTTGCAGTCAGCAAGAGGGTGCCGGCAAGCTATAGCCGGAACCCTCTTGCTGAAATATAAATCGACTAGTTGAGGATAACTTCGATGACACCATCGGCAATAATGCTAACTTGGCTGCTACCCGCTTCAATTTCTGGTATCACAGCAGACTCTTCAGACATCGAAGCGCTGACCATTTTGGCGCCGCGAGCATACATAGGTGGGCTGGAAAAACCGCTACTGTTTAAGTTCAAATTGACCACCTTGTAACCAGTGCTACCGAAGGCTTTGCTCACCAAATCGGCTCGCGCTTGGAACGCGCTAATGGCTTCTTTGAGTAATTCATCTTCACTGCTAATCCGCGTTTTTGGCGCAATGCTAAATTGCATATTTGCCATTTTAAGCGTTTTGAGTAACTCGCCGGTCAGCGCAGAGAGTTCAGAGAAGTCTGTGCTTTCTAAGCGTAATTCTGCACGCTCGCGCCAAGCTGTGATTTTTTGCCCTTTGCTATCATGCACAGGGTAGCTACTACGGCTGCCTAGTTTGACATTCACATGCGGCTGTTGACGTGCTGTTTCGACGGCCTTATTCAGTGTTTGAGTGATGGTTTTTGCTAGACGTGCAGGGTCAGTGTCTTGACCATCGCTGTAGAGCGTAACTTCCATTTGATCGTGCGCGACTTCTTGGTGGGCTTCAGCGCGTAAAGAAATCTGATTATAAAGTTGTTCGCTGGCCAGTACGCTTGTGCTGGTTGCTAAGCAGGTGATCAATAATGCAGTTGGGGTGGCGCGTAACAGTCGGATCATAAAAACTCCATGGGTACTGCTGGTCTATAATAGAAAGACAACATCAGAGTGACGGGAGTCCTTGCTCTGACTTATGTGATAATAGTCGCATTTTGTCGAGAGTAGTAACAGTGCGGTTATACTCTAGTCTCAGTTAAGGAGCGTTTATGCTGGCACCAACACAGCTGTTATCTGCAAGTCGTCAAAATTTATGGCGGCTGACGTGGATCCGTCTTTTAGTTCTGAGTGCGCAAGCCGGCACGCTGGGCTTTGTTTATATGAGCGGCCTAGTGGCGCTGGACTGGATGCCTTTGCTGTTGATCTTAGCGTTATCACTGAGCATGTGTGTGTTAACCAGCCTGCGTTTACGCGCTAGTTGGCCGGTCACTGAGCAGGAATTTGCCATACATTTAGCCATGGATTTATTGATCCACAGTGCCTTGCTATATTATGTGGGTGGTTCGACTAACCCCTTTGTCGCCTATTACTTAGTGCCACTGACCATTGCCGCCGCGACCTTGCCGTGGCTGTATTCGATTGTGCTGAGTGGTTTCGCACTGACGGGTTACACGGCATTATTGATTTGGTATCGCCCACTGCATTTGCAGGGTGAGCAAGTGGGTGAGTTGCTGATTACTCTACATCTATTTGGAATGTGGCTTAATTTTGCTTTATCCGCGGCGTTTATTACTTTTTTTGTTTCGAAGATGTCAGAGGCTGTGCGTGAACAAGATCAGCTGCGTGCCGCGCGACGTGAAGACAGTATGCGTGATCAGCAGCTACTAGCTGTAGCGACGCAAGCAGCGGGCGCTGCACATGAGTTGAGTACACCTTTATCTACTATGAGTGTTTTGCTGACTGAATTACGTCGTGAACATAATAAAGAGCCCATGCTGCAAGAAGATTTGACCTTGTTGCAGGAGCAGGTGAAGCTCTGTAAAGGTACCTTGCAACAATTGGTGCGGGCTGCTGAAGCGGATCGCCGCCAAGCGATTGAGGAGCAAAGCGTGGCGGACTGGCTGGAAACTGCCTTAAGTCGTTGGCACTTAATGCGCCCAGAGGCAACATATTCGTATCAGTTGACCGGTGAAGGTGTTGCGCCCACATTAATGCCACCTGTTGATTTAACACAGGCACTGCTTAATCTGTTAAATAATGCTGCAGATGCATGCTCGGATAATCTGGTGGTTCGTTTGCATTGGGATGCGCAGTGGATTGCGATTACCATTCGCGATTATGGTGCGGGTGTGCCTTTGGCTATTGCAGAGCAGTTGGGTAAGCCGTTTTTTACCACCAAGGGCAAAGGTTTTGGTCTGGGATTATTTTTAAGTCAAATTAGCGTTATCCGCGCAGGTGGTACAGTTAAGTTGTACAACCAAGAAGGCGGTGGAACTTTAACCGAATTACGTTTGCCGCGGATGCATACAGTTCTTTAAGTGAGGAATGACAAGTGAGCGAAGAAAACCTATTTGAAGGTGAAGAGCAGCCGCATTTGTTGCTGGTTGATGATGATGAAACCTTTACCCGGGTTATGGCGCGTGCCATGTCACGACGTGGCCTGCGTGTGTCCATTGCGGGTTCTGCAGATGAAGGCTTGGCACTCGCTAAAGTTGACTTGCCTGATTATGCGGTACTGGATCTGAAAATGGATGGCGACTCTGGCTTGGTATTGTTACCTAAGTTACTGGAGCTGGATGCCGAGATGAAGGTGCTGATCTTGACCGGTTACTCAAGCATCACTACTGCAGTTGAAGCTATTAAGCGTGGTGCATCTAACTATTTATGTAAGCCTGCAGATGCAGATGATGTGTTGGCTGCGCTGTTATCGGATCATGCTGATTTAGCAACTTTGGTGCCTGAAAATCCCATGTCAGTTGATCGTTTACAGTGGGAGCATATCCAGCGCGTGTTGGCTGAGAATGATGGCAATATCTCGGCAACCGCTCGAGCATTGGGCATGCACAGACGTACTTTGCAGCGTAAGTTGCAAAAGCGCCCTGTACATCGTTGATAGAAAAAGACGCCTGACGCAGGCGTCTTTGTGTTTTGTGGCGCTTTAGCGCGTGCCGAAGACGACGATAGATTGTCCTTTAACGTCGATTAAACCTTGTTCTTCAAGGCTTTTTAAAACGCGCCCAGCCATCTCGCGTGAACAGCTTGCTATGCGACCAATTTCTTGTCGAGAAATTTTGATTTGCATGCCGTCGGGGTGCGTCATCGCATCAGGCTGTTTAGCTAAATTTAGCAGTGTTCGAGCAACTCGCCCAGCGACATCAATAAAGGCTAAGTTAGCAACTTTACGTGTGGTATTGCGCAGGCAATCAGCCATTTGATTGTATACGGCGTGGAGCAGCTCAGGGTATTGCTGCGTCAGTGCGCGAAATTCAGCATAGCTTATCTCGGCGATTTGGCAGGCTGTTTTTGCGCACACTGTAGCGCTGCGGACTTGCTCGCTATGGTTGTTAAATAAGTCCAAGTCACCAAAAAAATTACCTTTGTTAAGGTAGCCAATAATTATTTTTTTATTGGGCTTTTCTTCCAGCTGCACTGTCACGCTGCCCTCTAGAATGAAAAATAGAGATTGACTGTGTTCACCCGTAGAAATAATAGTGCTTTTCTTTGCGTAGTGGTGCAGTTTGCAGTGTTCGAGGAGTTCTTCAATGTGTTCTATGGCGGGTATGAATGTGATTGCAGCCATTTTATACCTCTCAAAAGTGAGTTCCATCTATAAGATCTGAGGCAGTCCTTGTTCCTGTTTTCAAGTGTGCCCCAACTGCCGTAAAATAAGTTCTTTAAAACAAGATTATGCTGTAAGTGTGACATGCATCACATTCTGATCCGCTGTACTTGACGTTTAGATGTGCGCAAGTGTCGCAGGACACTGTGTTAAACTTGGTTTTTTATATTATTTAGAGAATTAAACGTTATGCAGGCACGTGTTAAGTGGGTTGAACAAGCGATGTTCTTAGCTGAATCTGGCAGTGGTCATACTGTGGTGATGGATGGCCCTGAAGAGCACGGCGGACGTAATCTCAGTGCGCGGCCCATGGAAATGATATTGATGGGTTTAGGGGGTTGCAGTACCTTTGATGTGGTCAATATTTTAAAAAAATCACGTCAAGATGTGCGAAACTGTGAAGTGCGTATTGATGCTGAGCGCGCTGAAGTTGAGCCAAAAGTATTCACGAAAATTGCCTTGCATTTTATTATCAGCGGCACTGATTTAAAAGAAACAGTGGTTAAGCGTGCTGTTGATTTATCAGCCGAGAAATACTGCTCCGCATCTATTATGCTGGCTCGCGCTGGGGTTGAAATCACCCACAGTTTTGAAATTGTTGAGCATGCGTAGACCGCTAGTCAAAATAAGATTATTTATTCTTGTTAAAAGCTAGCATCCATGGGGCTTGCTCTGCATAATAGCGCGCCCCTTTTTTACACACTAAGTGGGTGTGTAAGGGAAACCAGAATCGCATTGCGAAGAGGTGAAAACTGCCCTACGCAACTGTATTGATTTAAACCTACATACAGTTGACAGGCGTGCACGATAACGCGGCTGCGCCGCACCAATCAAGAGAATCTAACGTTGACCAGTAAACTCAAACTGCATGGGTTCAACAACCTCACGAAGACGGTGAGCTTCAATATTTATGACATCAGTTACGCGCGAACGCCTGATGATCAGCAAGCTTATGTTGGTTATATTAACGAGCAGTATGATGCTGAGCGTCTGACGCAAATCCTGACTGATGTTGTTGAAATCATTGGCGCTAATATTTTGAATATTGCCCGTCAAGACTACGAGCCGCAAGGCGCGAGCGTGACGATTCTGATTTCAGAGGAGCCAGTCGAGCCGACCGCCAGCCAGATTGAAGAGTCCCCCGGTCCGTTGCCGGAAACGATTTTGGCACACTTGGATAAAAGTCATATTACTGTGCATACCTATCCGGAAATTCACCCGGTAGATGGTTTGTCGACGTTCCGTGTGGATATTGATGTGTCGACCTGTGGAGTGATTTCACCGCTGAAAGCGTTGAACTATTTGATTCACCAGTTTGATTCTGACATTGTCACTATTGATTATCGTGTACGTGGTTTTACCCGTGATGTGGAAGGACGTAAGCACTTTATTGATCACGAGATCAATTCGATTCAGAACTATCTGTCTGAAGACACGCGTTCAGCCTATCAAATGACCGATGTGAACGTGTATCAAGAGCATTTATTCCATACTAAGATGCTGTTGAAAAACTTTGAATTAGATGACTACTTGTTTGGTGATGCCACACGTAACTTATCGTACGAACAGCGCCGCGATGTTGAAGAGCGCTTGCGTCATGAAATGTTAGAGATTTTTTACGGCCGTAATATGCCGAAAAGCAATCGTTAAGATGGTACGAATGTAATAAAAAAGGCGCTGATCATCAGCGCCTTTTTTGTATCTGCAACACAGTGTGATGAGCTTAAATACGGTACGTACTGCTGGTCATCACTTTGGCCATCAAGCTCATACCAAATTTAATCGGAGCAGGGAAACGGTAACCGCCTGCATCCAAAGCGAGATTGGCATGCTCTTCTTCATCGATGCGCATTTGTTCTAAAATAGCCCGCGATTTAGGGTCTGTTTCAGCGATTTGCTGTAAATGATCATCTAAATGCTTGCATACTTGATCTTCAGTGGCGGCAACAAAGCCTAAGCTGACTTTATCGCTGATGGCTCCTGCCGTTGCGCCAATGGCAAAAGACAAACCATAAAAGAATGGATTCAGCAGGCTGGTTCGGCTGCCCAGATCCTGAATACGCTGCTCACACCAGACTAAGTGATCCACTTCTTCCTCAGCTGAATGCTCCATTTGCTGACGGATCTCAGGCAGCTTGGCGGTCAACGCTTGGCCTTGATAGAGCGCTTGTGCACATACTTCACCGGTATGGTTAATGCGCATTAAACCAGCGATATGACGTGTTTGCTCTGCATCTAAAGTGCTGGCGGGCTCCGCAATCGCAGGTGATGGGCGGCTGGCGTGACTGCTGTTGGGGATTAAAGTACGCATGGCGGCATCCGCTTGCAGTAGCAAACGATCAACCGGTGAATAATGGCGTTGTGAAGACATATCAGACTCCTGATAAATAGCCGTGCTTAACATCTAGCGAGAAAAAACAGGGTGTAGCGCATTCTCAATCCAGACCTAGCCCGGCGGCCAGCTCATTTGGCGTTGACCTAAAACATGCATATGAATGTGATACACCGTCTGGCCACCGACTTCATTGGTGTTCATTACCACACGGAAACCATCGTCACAGCCTTGCTCTTTGGCGAGGCGTTGCGCAGTATAAAGAATATGCCCCGCTAAGAAGGTATCTTCGACACTCAGATCAGTCAGCATGCTGATATGTTTTTTCGGAATCACTAGAAAGTGAACCGGTGCATGTGGGGCAATATCATGAAAAGCCACCACATGTTCATCTTCATATAACTTACGCGCTGGGATGTCACCCGCAACAATTTTGCAAAACAAACAATCCATCACACAGACCTCGGCTTGCTTTAAGATTCATCGAGTTTAGCTGCCTGCTCGTTTAATCACCAGTATTGATAGTCTTTTGCGGGTGCATTTGTTCTGCTTATGTACAGTTTCTGACATTGTCAGTGTCAGTTTGATGTCGCTTTTGAGCCTATTCTTAGGCTGTTAGGCAGCATGTTTTCAGCCCAGCCCCTATTTTTTATATAATGCATCTATAGTGCGTGCAGATGCGACCTTGAGCCGCAGAGTCTCAGGCTTACGCTGGCAAGATGTATGGTATTTAATAAGAAAGATCACTTACGTGCGATAAAAATTACAGGTTCGCGTTGATGTTTTTCTTGTGAGACTAAAGGCTAGTGTGTATCTTGGTAACTTTTTCGGTTAGCAATAACCACAGACTTTAATCATGTAGTGCCTGCTATGGCGGCGTTACAGACACTTTTTATGATAATAACGATGATATAAGGAGCACAGTAATGCGCGTCATTTTGCTAGGAGCGCCCGGTGCCGGAAAAGGTACACAGGCCGTATTTATAACGAAAAAATTTGGTATTCCACAAATCTCTACCGGTGACATGTTACGTGCCGCGGTTAAAGCTGAAAGCCCATTGGGCTTGAAAGTTAAAAACGTGATGGCCACCGGTGGTTTGGTGTCGGATGATATTATTATCGATCTGATTAAAGAGCGTATTACCGCAGAAGATTG
Source organism: Pseudomonas sp. (assembly GCA_034006005.1). Lineage (GTDB taxonomy): Bacteria > Pseudomonadota > Gammaproteobacteria > Pseudomonadales > Pseudomonadaceae > Denitrificimonas. Next base: position 27,934 of record JAVETP010000008.1, on the reverse strand, counting down.
CGCCAATGGCTTTTTATTCGATGGTTTTCCACGCACCATTCCACAAGCAGAAGCCTTGCGTGAAGCCGGTGTTGAAATCGATCACGTGATTGAAATCGCTGTGGAAGATGAAGAAATTGTTGCCCGTATCGCCGGTCGTCGTATGCACCCTGCATCAGGTCGCACTTATCACGTTGAGCACAACGCACCGAAAGTTGCCGGCAAAGACGATGAGACGGGTGAAGACTTGATTCAGCGCGAAGACGATAAAGAAGACACTGTGCGTCACCGTTTGTCTGTGTATCACTCACAAACCAAACCGTTAGTGGCTTTCTACCAAGATATCGCTGCAGTGAATGGCACACCTAAATACAGTGCTATTGAAGGTGTGGGTTCAGTTGAGCAAATCACCGCTAAGGTTCTAGCTGCGCTGGCCTAAGCTGCGACCTGGGGAATACATTCGCTGTTGCAGTAAGCGTGCTTGATGTTATAGCGAATGTATTCTTTATTGTTTTCTTATGCTTGATTCCCCTAGCAGCAGCCTGCCTGTTACAATCACGTTTTGATTCTTTGACGGTACACCATGACGACTTTATTGGCGCTGGACACGGCCACTGAAGCTTGCTCTGTTGCGTTATTACACAATGGTCAAGTCATCAGCCGTTACGCAGTGATTCCACGTTTACATGCACAACGTATTTTGCCCATGATCAGTGAAGTACTGACTGAGGCAGGTATCCCTAAAAGCGCATTGGATGGTATTGCCTTTGGCCGTGGCCCGGGTGCGTTTACTGGATTGCGTATTGCTGTGGGTGTGGTGCAAGGTTTGGCTTTTGCTTTAGAGCGCCCGGTGCTGCCGGTGTCGAACCTAGCGGCGATTGCGCAGCGTGCTTACCGTGAACATGGAGCCGAACAGGTTGCTGTGGCGATTGATGCACGTATGGATGAAGTGTATTGGGGTTGCTATCGCTTAGTGGATGGCGAAATGAGCTTGCAAGGCATTGAGGCGGTGCTTGCTCCTGAGCGTGCTGAGTTACCCCGTATTGCACAAGGTGATTGGTTTGCCGCAGGCACTGGGTGGCAAGCCTATGGCGAGCGTATCAGCGTGCCTGTGTATGCGCGTGATGAGCAGTTATTACCCCACGCACAAGATGTGCTGACCTTGGCCCAAGGTATGTGGTTGCGCAGTGAAGCGGTCAGTGCAGAAGAGGCTCAGCCGATTTATTTACGCGATCAAGTCGCCACGCCGAAGCAGTCTTAAATAGCATTATTGAACAGTTGCTTGAGTCTGGTTACAGTGTTCATATGTCTATAGGATGTAAACGCAATGCGTATTGACGGTTTATCACCTGCTTATGTGCCCAACAGAACCACGCGCCCTGATGCCAGTGCGCAGATGGATGATGCTGTTCGCCAAGCAGAAAGCCGGATGCGTCAGCAGCAACCTGCTCAAGCCTCAGATACGCTACGTTTAGATACCCCACAAGCAGTGCAGCGGCCCTCTGCGCAAATGCAGATCCAGCAATACGAGGCACGCCAAGCCTTAAATAATCCCGCGCAGCAGTACCAAGCCAGTAAAGCTTTAGCCAGCTACAGCAGTACCGCCGCATTTAGTAGTCAGGCAGAAGAAGCTGCCACCGTTTTAGGTCTTGATTTGTACGCTTAATGTCAGATTTAACTGTAAATTCCCCCATATTAATACGCGTTGACGCAATGACGGCTGCTGATCAAGCAACGGCGCTGCAGTGGGCGCAGGATTTAGCCTTACCACAAGAGGGTGAGGCTGAGTTTGCCTTGCAGGTCAGTGTGGATGGCTTGCAACTGCAAGAATTGGGTCGTTCGGCTCCAGGGCCGGTACGTGTCGACTTTATTGAAGGTGCTCAAGCGCATCGCCGTCAGTTTGGTGGCGGCAGTGGGCAAATGATCGCAAAAGCAGTGGGTGTGCAAACCGGTGTGCGCCCCACGGTGTTAGATGCCACTGCGGGTCTCGGTCGCGATGCTTTTGTTTTAGCCTGCTTAGGCTGTAAAGTGCAGATGATTGAGCGCAATCCAATAGTAGCCGCCTTACTGACCGATGGTTTGCGCCGTGCGCGCTTAAGTTCAGACGTGGCGGGTATAGTGCAGCATATGCCATTGCTGATCGGTAATGCCATTGAGTTAATGCAAAACTGGACTGACGAAGCACCGCAAGTGGTGCATCTTGATCCGATGTTCCCCAGTCGTGATAAAAGCGCGTTAGTGAAAAAAGAAATGCGTTTGTTTAAGCCGCTGGTGGGTGCGGATGATGATGCGCCAGAATTACTGGCTGCAGCCTTAGCATTAGCCACACACCGCGTGGTGGTCAAGCGTCCGCGTAAAGCACCCGCCATTGCTGGAACGCCGCCGACCTATAGTTTAGATGGTAAATCCAGTCGCTATGATATTTATGCTCTAAAAAGCTTTAAAAACTAATTTAAAAATGACAGCCACAAAAAAGCCCGCGGAAATTGATTCCAGCGGGCTTTTTCATGAGCGGTATGCGGTTAGGTATTAGTTAACCAACGTGCGCCATTCTGCGTATTCTTCAGTTTCGCCGGTCACTAAATCAAAGTAGGCTTTTTGCAGCACTTCAGTGATTGGACCGCGGCTGCCGATACCGATTTGACGGCCATCCACTTCACGGATTGGCGTCACTTCTGCAGCAGTACCAGTAAAGAATGCTTCATCAGCGATATACACTTCGTCACGGGTAATACGTTTTTCAACGATTTCGATACCGCGTGCTTTAGCCAGAGTCAAAATAGTATTACGAGTAATACCATTCAGGCAGGCGGTGACTTCTGGCGTGTAAATCACACCATTTTTCACCAAGAAGATATTTTCGCCTGAACCTTCAGCAACATAACCTTCTGGATCCAGTAACAGTGCTTCATCAGCACCGCCAGACACGGCTTCTTGCAGAGCTAACATCGAGTTCACATACGCACCGCTTGATTTTGCACGGGTCATAGTGATGTTGACGTGGTGACGAGTGAACGAGCTTGTGCGTACCTTGATGCCTTTCTGCAACGCTTCGTCGCCCATGTAAGCACCCCAATGCCATGCCGCAACAATCAGGTGTACTTTTAGGTTGTCAGCACGGATACCCATGCCTTCTGAACCGTAAAACGCTAAAGGACGGATATAAGCGCTGTCCAGTTTGTTTTCACGCACTGAAGCAATAATCGCTTCGTTGATCTGCTCTTTAGTGAACGGGATCTTCATATTCATGATATGCGCTGATTCAAACAGACGGTCAGTGTGTGCTTGTAAGCGGAAAATTGCGGTACCTTTTGGGGTTTTGTAGGCACGAACACCTTCAAACACACCCATGCCGTAGTGTAATGAGTGAGTCAGAACGTGAGTGGTTGCGTTACGCCATTCAACCATTTCACCGTCATACCAAATAACGCCATCACGATCAGCCATCGACATTTTTACGTGCTCCTGAAAATAATATTTAATAACGGGTTACAGATAACTCAAGCCCAGCTCTTGCCAGACGCGCATCACTGCGTGACGCTCGTCTGTAAACAAATTGCCTTCAACCACGCCTTGCTGTTTTTGCAGGGTCAGACGGTGAGCTGCAGCACGATAGGCCTTGTAAGCCTCCTGTAATGTGCAGACATGATCCGCACTCACTAGGTTTTCTGCGCCGAGACCGTCAAGAATACGGATATTGTCGGTATAGGTTACCAGCTGTGGATATTGCCATGACCAAGCTAAGACGGCATATTGCACCATAAATTCGATGTCAACGATACCACCAGCATCCTGCTTTAGATCAAATTGCACATCATGATTGAATGCATTTTGACCTAAACCACCTTGGGTGATCTGAGTACCATGATTATGCCGCATTTTTGCGCGCATTTCGCTGACTTCTGCTTGTAGAACCGGCAAACTGCGTTGGCGGCCTAAAACATTTAAGCGCACTTGATTAAATTGCTCAGTTAACTCACTGCTTCCGACCAACACTCGCGCACGAATCAAGGCTTGGTGTTCCCACGTCCAAGCTTGTTCTTCTTGGTAGCGCGCAAAGGCACTGAGAGAGCTGGCCAGTAAACCTGAGTCACCGCTGGGGCGCAGGCGCATATCCACATCGTAAAGGCCGCCCGCGGTGGTACGCGTGGTGAGCATAGAAATAATGCGCTGGCCCATGCGTGTATAAAACTGCGCACCATCGACAGGGCGAGGACCGTCTGTTTCTGCGACTGGGTCACAATCGTAAATAAACACCAAGTCCAAATCAGAGCCATGGCCCAGCTCTATCCCACCCAGCTTGCCGTAGCCCACTACAACAAAGTCTAGCTCGCTGCTGCTGCCATCCAGACGTAGCGGTGTGCCATGTTTGTGTACCATTTCATGCCAAACCAGATGCAGTACTTGCTCAAGAATAGCTTCGGCCAGCCAGGTCAGGTAATCACTGACTTTCATCAGCGGTAGGGTGCCGGCAATTTCTGATGCAGCCACCCGTAAGCGGTGGGCCAGTTTAAAGTGACGTAGCGCGTTCATTTGCTGCTCAATATCTTCCTCAGGAATACGCAATAAATGTTCGCGCAGTTCTGCGATTAACTCTGGCGCTTGAGGCGGGCTATACAGTCGGCCTTCATTGAGTAGCTCATCGAGCAGAGCGGGGAAGCGCGTCAGTTGTTCAGCGATCCACGGACTGGCGGCACATAAACTGATCACTCCCAGTAACGCGCCTGGATTTTCTGTCAGCAATACTAGATAAGCAGAGCGACGAGCAACAGCTTCAATCAGTGGTAGCACACGTTCAAGCACCAGGTCCGGATTGTCGTTTTCAATGGCTTGCGATAAAAAGCGCGGCATAAAAGCGTCTAAGCGCTCACGTCCCAGCCGTTGCATGGCGCGCACTTGGCTGCCTTCACGCAGTTGCACAATCCGCTGCCAAGCTGCATGACTGTCTTGATAACCGGCTTCTTCCAGCTGTTGGTAAATACTTTCCACGGCAATGCTGAATTCCCAGACCGGCAGCCATTCACCGCCAATGCAATCCTCGTCATCTTCGTCAGGATCAGCAATGACTTCGCGGAAATGATGTTCAATGCGCTTGCGCCAATACATCAATTGCCCAAAAAACGTCGTCCAATCGCTAAAGCCCATCATAAAGGCCAGACGTGCTTGTTCCAGTTCGCTGTCAGGTAGGCGTTGTGTCTGCATGTCTGCCACAGCTTGCAGTGCGTGCTCGGTGTAGCGTAAAAAGCGGTAGGCGTCTTTCAGTTCAGTGACATCGCATGAAGGCATATAACCTTGCGCGGCCAGCGTATCTAGAATATTCAGTAAGGGTCGTTGTTGCAGGCTTAAATCACGTCCACCATGAATTAACTGAAAGGCTTGGGCAATAAATTCAACTTCACGAATACCGCCTGAGCCGAGCTTGATATTGTCATCCATATCTTTGCGCCGCACTTCTTGCTGAATCAGCTGCTTCATTGAGCGCAGCGCTTCAATCGCTGAGAAGTCTAAATAACGGCGATAGACAAAAGGGCGCAAGATACGTAATAAAGTCGCACCGGTATTTTGATCGCCGGCCACCACGCGCGCCTTAATCATGGCGTAACGTTCCCAGTCACGGCCTTGGTTTTGGTAGTACTGCTCAATGGCGTTAAAGCTATACACCAGCGGGCCACCTGAACCATACGGGCGCAAACGCATATCCACGCGAAAGGCAAAACCATCCACAGTAATAGTGTCCAGCGCTTTAATCAGTTTTTGCCCAAGGCGGGTAAAGAATTCTTGGTTATCTAAGCTGCGTTTAGCACCTTCAGTTTCGCCACCTTCGGGATAGGTGAAAATTAAATCCACATCGGAAGATAAGTTCAGCTCATAGGCACCCAGTTTGCCCATACCCAGAATCACCAGTTGTTGTGGGTGTTTGCTGTAGCGCCCAATCGGTGTGCCAAACAGTTGGCAATGTTGTTTGTATAGCCAGTGGTAGGCTAGATCCGTACAAGCGTCCGCCATGGCAGACAGATCACGGCAGGTTTCACTGAGTTCGGCTTGGCGCATTAAATCGCGCCAAATAATGCGTACTTGTTGGCGATTACGGTATTGGCGTAGATGCAATAATAAACTGGCTTCATCGGGGCAGTCGGTTAAGCGCTCATTGAGCTTATAACGAATTTCCCCAGGTACTAAGGTGCGATCCAGTAGACCTGAGGCAACTAAGTCAATCAGCATCTGTGGATCACGAATGGCTTGGCTTAAAACAAAGTCACTTAGGCTGCACACTCGAATAAAGGCTTGATAGCGGCTTTCTGGCCATTGTGGGTTGGCGATAGCATGCTCTTCTAGAGCGTGTGCCCATTCGCGCTGGGCTCTGTGTTGTAACAGCAGTAAGCCGGTGGGGATTGTATCCAGTAAAAGAGGGGTCATGCGAGATCCTGAACATTGTCGCGCCAAGGGTGTCAGTAAAGATACCTTAAATAAGTCAGTAATGGCGCGCCAAGAAAACACTTGGCTAAAAGATGTAGTGAATAAATGCTGACTCATGCGTCATTTTGTAGTAAAACTACAAGAAGAACAATAATATGACTTTGCTGTGCCATGGGCTGACTGTTCACAAGACATGCAGCACGTATAGGTCGATTATCAATAGACCCTTAGTTCGGGAGCGAAACATGCAAGATCTTGATCCGGTAGAAACACAAGAATGGCTTGATTCTTTGGAATCTGTACAAGCGCATGAAGGCGAAGAGCGCGTTCATTATATTTTATCGCGCTTGGGCGAACTCGCCAGCCGCAATGGCACACGTCTGCCACATGCCATCACCACCCCTTATCGTAATACCATTCCGGTGACCCATGAAGCACGTATGCCGGGCGACTTATTTATGGAGCGCCGTATTCGCTCTTTAGTGCGCTGGAATGCCTTGGCTATGGTCATGCGCGCCAACCAAGCTGATCCCGACTTGGGTGGGCATATTGCCACCTTTGCCTCCAGTGCTACTTTGTATGACATTGGTTTTAACTACTTCTTTAAAGCACCGACCGAAGAACATGGTGGTGACTTAATTTATTTCCAAGGACACGCTTCACCGGGTGTCTATGCACGCTCATTTTTAGAAGGGCGTATCACTGAAGAACAATTGGATCATTTCCGTCGTGAAACCGATGGCGAAGGCTTATCTTCTTACCCGCACCCCTGGTTGATGCCTGATTACTGGCAGTTCCCAACGGTATCGATGGGGTTAGGTCCGATCCAAGCGATTTACCAAGCGCGCTTTATGAAATACCTTGAGCACCGTGGTTTTATTCAGCCCGGTAAGCAAAAAGTCTGGTGTTTCTTAGGTGACGGTGAAACTGATGAGCCAGAATCACTCGGTGCGATTTCTCTCGCCGGTCGTGAAAAACTCGATAACCTGATTTTTGTGATCAACTGTAACTTGCAGCGCTTAGATGGCCCTGTACGCGGTAACGGTAAGATTATTCAAGAGTTGGAAGGTAACTTCCGCGGTGCAGATTGGAACGTAATTAAAGTACTGTGGGGCCGTTTATGGGATCCATTGTTTGCTAAAGACACTGAAGGTGTGATGCAGCGCCGCATGGATGAAGCGCTCGATGGTGACTATCAGAACTATAAAGCTAACGATGGCGCTTTTGTACGCAAAGACTTCTTTGGCGCTGACCCGCGTTTAGCTGAGATGGTCTCTGACTTGGACGATGATGAGATCTGGAAGCTCAACCGTGGTGGTCATGACCCGTTTAAGGTGTATGCCGCTTACCATGCTGCAGTCAATCATGAAGGTCAGCCGACCGTTATCTTGGCCAAAACTATTAAAGGTTATGGTACCGGTACCGGTGAAGCACAAAATATTGCGCATAACGTTAAAAAGGTTGATTTAGAAAGCCTGAAAGGCTTTAGAGACCGCTTTGATATTCCAGTATCGGATGAAAATATCGAAAGCTTGCCTTTTTACCGTCCAGCGGAAAACAGCGCAGAATTACGCTATCTAAAAGAACGCCGTGAACAGCTCGGCGGTTTTGTCCCGCAGCGACGTATGAAAAGTATGAGTATTCCAACGCCATCGCTGGAAACTCTGAAAATTATTCTCGATGGTAGTGGTGATCGTGAAGTCTCCACGACCATGGTGTTTGTGCGTATTTTAGCGCAATTACTCAAAGATAAAGACCTCGGCAGCCGTATTGTGCCGATCGTACCGGATGAAGCGCGTACCTTTGGTATGGAAGGTATGTTCCGTCAGTTGGGTATTTATTCTGCAGTCGGACAGCTGTACCAGCCGGTCGACCACGGCCAGGTGATGTACTACAAAGAGGATGTGAAAGGTCAGATCCTTGAAGAAGGTATTACCGAAGCGGGCGCTATGTCGGCGTGGATTGCTGCAGCAACGGCTTACAGTAATCATAACCAACCGATGCTGCCATTCTATGCCTTCTACTCAATGTTTGGTTTCCAACGAATTGGAGACCTAGCGTGGGCTGCGGGTGATGTTCGTGCGCGTGGTTTCTTAATGGGTGGTACGGCAGGACGCACCACGCTCAATGGTGAAGGCTTACAGCACCAAGATGGTCACAGTCATATTCTGGCAGGCACCATTCCAAACTGTCATAGCTATGATCCAGCTTACGGCTATGAAATGGCAGTGATTATCCGCGAAGGTGTCTATCAGATGCTTGAGCTGCAAAACGATCGCTACTACTACATCACTATGATGAACGAATCCTACGCGCAACCGGCTATGCCAGAGCGTGAAGGGATTGAAGACGATATTATTCGTGGCATGTACTTGCTTGAAGAAGACAAACGCAGCAGTGATCTGCATGTGCAGCTGTTGGGTAGCGGTACGATTTTATTGGAAGTACGCGAAGCTGCGAAAATTCTGCGTGATGACTTTGGTGTTGGCGCTGATGTTTGGAGTGTCACCAGCTTTAACGAATTACGTCGCGACTGCTTAGATGCTGAGCGCTGGAATCGTCTACATCCACGCGAAACAACACGTTTATCACATATCGAAAACTGCTTGCAGGATCGACGTGGTCCAGTGATTGCCTCAACTGACTATATGAAACTCTATGCTGATCAAGTCCGTCAGTGGGTGCCGCAAGAGCAATATAAAGTCTTGGGTACCGATGGTTTTGGCCGCAGTGATTCACGTAAAAAACTGCGTCACTTCTTTGAAGTGGATCGTCATTGGGTCGTTCTGGCTGCACTAGAAGGTTTAGTTGCACAAGGTCAGATGGATGTACAAGTGATGATTGATGCCATGGAAAAGTTTGGTATCGATGCTAATAAACCTAATCCACTGGACTGCTGAGGAGAGCTGCGATGATTGAATTAATTCGCGTACCCGACATCGGCACCGGTGAGGGTGAAGTGATTGAGCTGTTGGTCAAAGTTGGCGACCGTATTGAAGCGGAACAAAGCTTGCTGACGCTTGAGTCTGATAAAGCCAGTATGGAAATTCCAGCGCCAAAAGCTGGGGTGATTAAAAGCTTAGCGATTAAGCTTGGCGATCGCCTCAAAGAAGGTGATGCTTTATTAGAGCTTGAGGTTGAGGAAGAATCAGCTGCCAGCGCTGAGCCTGAGGTTGAGGCGAAAGCTGAGCCCGCTGCTGCACCTGTGGCGCAAGCTGCTGCGATACCGAGTGTGGCCGAAGTCGCTGCAGAAAATGTGATCGAAGAAATCCATGTGCCTGATATTGGTTCGTCCGGTAAAGCACGAGTGATTGAGTTGTTGGTGGCGGTGGGTGATCAGATTACTGAAGACCAGTCGTTGCTAACGCTTGAATCGGATAAAGCCAGTATGGAAATCCCTTCGCCAGTCAGTGGTGAGGTGGTTGAAGTACTGGTGCGGTTGGACGCAGAAGTGGGTACGGGTGATTTAATCTTTAAGGTTAAAATTGCACAAACTGCAACGAGTTCAGAGCCTGCAGCTGCTGCGTCTGAAGAGCCAGCTGCTTCTGCAGCAGAGTCTGCGCCTGCAGCTAAACCCAGTGCTGCCGTATCGGTTGCCCCCGCAACTGCACCGAGTTCTGAAAAGCGTAAAACCACCACAGTGCATGCCGGTCCTGCCGTGCGTAAGCTGGCGCGTGAGTTTGGTGTGGATCTTGGACTGGTCACGGCCACTGGGCCGCATGATCGTTTAGTTAAAGAAGATATCCATGCGTATGTGCAAACTGCGCTAAGCAAGCAGTCGAGTGGTGCAGTCGAGCAGGGCAGTGGTATTCCGCCGATTCCTGAAGTGGATTTTGCTCGCTTCGGTGATATTGAAGAAGTGCCGATGACGCGCTTACAGCAAATCGGTGCGCTGAATTTGCATCGCAGCTGGTTGAATGTGCCGCATGTTACGCAATTTGAATCAGCGGATATGACTGAGCTGGAAGCCTTCCGCGTCAGTCAAAAGGCTGTCGCAGAAAAAGCGGGTGTGAAACTCACGATACTGCCATTCCTATTGAAAGCCTGTGCGCATTTGCTCAAAGAAATGCCGGACTTCAATAGTTCGTTGGCGCCCAGCGGTAAAGCCTTGATTCGCAAAAAGTATGTGCATCTCGGTTTTGCCGTGGATACCCCTGAAGGGTTATTGGTGCCGGTGATTCGTGACGTCGATCAGAAAAGCTTATTGCAGTTGTCGGCGGAAGCGGCTGAACTGGCAGATAAAGCGCGCAATAAAAAGCTGAAAGCTGAAGAGATGCAAGGCGCATGCTTTACGATTTCCAGCTTAGGGCATATTGGCGGTACGGGCTTTACGCCGATTGTGAATGCGCCTGAGGTGGCTATTTTAGGCGTGTCACGTGCAAGCATACAGCCGGTATGGAATGGTGAGGGTTTTGACCCGCGTCTGATGCTACCGTTGTCATTGTCTTATGATCACCGTGTGATTAACGGTGCTGCAGCAGCGCACTTCACTCGACGTTTGAGTGAGTTGTTAGCTGAGATCCGTAGCTTATTGTTGTAATGGCTTAAGTTGTACCTCAACACCCCGTACATGCAGAATGTACGGGGTGTTTTTGTTACTGCTCGGCAAATCCGAGCTGGCGCCATGCTTCGTACACCGCAATGGCAACGGTATTGGACAGATTTAAGCTGCGCGAACCTTCGCGCATGGGTAAGCGCACTAATTGTTCAGCAGGAATGCTACTGCGTATATCTTCAGGCAAACCACGGGTTTCTGGACCGAAAATAAAAGCATCACCGTCTTGATAAGTCGCGTCGGCATAGCTATGTGTGGCTTTAGTGCTTAAAGCAAATAGGCGTGGATGCTGCAAAGCTTTGAGGCAATCCTGCAGATTAGCGTGCAGCTGCACATGGGCAAATTCTTGATAATCGAGTCCGGCACGGCGTAAGCGCTTGTCGTCAAAGTCAAAGCCAAGCGGTTCAATTAAATGTAAGCTGCAACCTACATTGGCGCATAAGCGAATAATATTGCCGGTATTAGGTGGGATTTCTGGCTCAAAGAGAATGACGTGAAACATGCTTGATCCTGACAATAAAATAGAGGCCAATTCTACATGGGAATCGCCACCCAGGCGGCAGTGGATATTGAAATTTTTTGGCAGCTTAATGCTCTTGGGGTTTTTAGTCGGTTTGATGCTGGGGCGTTTCTTTCATCCTGCCGTGCAGCCACAGTTTGCTAATCGTATTATGCAGCTGCAGAACTATGCCGATGGTTTGGGTGTGTGCTTAAGGCGTTCTACGCAGGTGCAAGCGAGTGATCAGCAAGGGGCTTATCAGCTGTTGCTAATGAATGCGCGCGGGCAGCCAGCGCAAGGCGAGATCGTCTTGTCAGGTGGTGAGCTTGTGCGCTGGCGCGTTGAGCAGCAGGATGCGCAGGTGCGAGTTGTATTTGTGGGTCTAAAGCCTGTTGTGGGTCAATGGCATCAGCGTACAACCGATGCTCATTGGTGCGCTGACATACATATTAGTGTAGCGGATACTGATACTAACTAATTGATATTAAGCGATCTGTTGTATAGGTTTTTTAGAGCGATCAGCGCTTGCTACTAATGCGCGTTTAAGTTTTTATAATGAATATAAATTATTGAGGAGCAAAGCATGGCCAACCTGATACTTGAGCAATTGAGCGCAGAAATTGAAGCCAATGTGCGTATTGCATTGGCAGAAGATGTGGGTGCGGGTGATATCACTGCGCAGTTAATCCCCGCTGAGCAGCAGGCTAACGCGCGAGTGATTACCCGTGAGGCCGCAGTGATTAGTGGTGTCGCTTGGGTGAATGAAGTCTTTCGTCAGGTGGATAGCAATGTGCAAGTGCGCTGGTTAGTTGCTGATGGCCAACGTGTGCAAGCCAATGATGTGCTGTTTGAGCTGGAAGGCGCAGCGCGTTCTTTGCTGGCTGGTGAGCGTGCAGCATTAAATTTCTTGCAGAGTTTGTCGGCTGTAGCCACGCGCGCCCAGTATTTCGCCGATATGGTGACCGGTACTGCAGTGAAACTGCTCGATACGCGCAAAACTTTGCCCGGCTTACGCCTCGCACAAAAATACGCTGTGACCTGTGGCGGTTGCCATAATCACCGTTTAGGTTTGTATGACGCGTTCTTAATTAAAGAAAACCATATTGCCGCTTGTGGTGGAGTGGCCGCGACGGTCGAAGCAGCGCACCGTATTGCCCCAGGCAAACCGGTTGAGGTTGAGGTGGAAAATCTTGATGAACTGCGTGAAGCGCTGGCCGCGGGTGCCGATATTATTATGCTGGATGAGTTGAGTCTTGAGGATATGCGCACCGCAGTCGAACTCAATGCTGGTCAAGCTAAGCTTGAAGCATCCGGTGGCGTGAATGAGCAGACGATTCGTGCGATTGCCGAAACCGGTGTGGATTTTATTTCGTTAGGTACTTTAACTAAGGATGTTAAAGCTGTTGATTTATCCATGCGCTTAAGCGCGGTCAGCGCAGACTGATAGCGCTGTGCATAAGTCAGGCTGACTGCATCAACAGTCAGCCTAGTATCAATTAGCGGCGACGTAAATTCGCTTCGATCTCTTTATCTAAATCCGGTGGTAAAAAGTCCTTGTCTGGATTGTAGTTCGGATTTAAATAGGCCGATAAGGCTTGTAAGTTATCCGGGCTGAGGGTGCCGGCTGTTTGTTGCAAACGTAGATTATTTAAAATGTAGTCATAGCGCGCATTGTTGTAATTACGTACTGCCGCATACAGATAGCGCTGCGCATCCAGCACATCAACAATATTACGCGTCCCCACTTCGTAACCAATTTCCGTGGCTTCAACCGCGCTCTGGCTGGAAATAATCGCTTGTTTCAGCGCTTGTACTTGCTCGACATCAGTATTCACCGCACGGTGGAAGTTACGTGCATTTTGCACTGTGGTACGGCGTAGACTTTCACGCATTTGTTCTGCTTGATCTAAACGGTATACGCCTTCACGCACTTGCGAGCTGGTCATGCCGCCGGTGTACAGCGGAATATTAAGCTGCAAGCCAATGCTGCTTTGCTCTGCTTTACCGTCATACCTAGGCATTCCAAACCCTGCTGGCAGGTTCATACCGCTGTTTACAAAGCCCAAGCTATCGTTATCGCCTTTTTGATATTGGGCAACGGCATCAACGGTAGGCGCATGCCCTGATTTGCGTTGCTTAACGCTGTCTTGTGCAGCTCCGACAGCGTAGTTAATCGCTTGCAAGCTTAAGTTTTGCTCGGTAGCGGTATTCACCCAAGCGGTAGCATCATTCGGCGTGGGCGCCAGAATTGGCAGGCTGTGTTTAACCCCTTCTAGCGCAGCTAAATCGACATTGGTCAGGGTGCTCACGGCTTGGAAAGCATCACTGACTAAACGCTCAGCGACCATGCGGTTGGCACGCGCTGCGTCATAGGCTGATTGTGCTTGCAAGACATCGGTCTTATCCGATAAACCTACATCGAAGCGCTCATTGGCTAGGTCAAACTGGCGTTTAAAGGCTGACTCTTCAGCTCGGCTGGCGGCCAAACTGTCTTGCGCACGTAACACTGAAAAATACACTTCAGAGCTTTGCAAAATTAGGTTTTGCTCAATTGCCGATAATTCTAAAGAGGATTGCTCATTACTGGCTTGCGCGGCCTGTAATTGATACCAGCGATCTAAGCGAAATAAGGGTTGGCTCAGGCTGGCTTGATAAACTAAGCCACTGCGCGAAGTGCTTTTTGAACCGTCCGTTGTATCGACCTTGCTACGGCTGTTTGAGGTGCTGGCACCTGCGCCAATTTGCGGCAATAAACCAGCGCGAGCTTGTGGCACACGCTCGCTTTGAGCTTTGTAGTCAGCATGTGCTGCAGCTAGATCTGCGTTGTTATCAACTGCCAGTTGGTAGACATCGAGCAGGTTAACTTTGTCTTGGCTGAGCGGTGCTGCATAAGCGGCCGACCCCAAAACTGTAGCTATAGCAAAAGTAAGCGACAGTACACGCATTATTTATATCCTAAGTTTTGCAAAAAGAAATCTGTTTAAGGCTACGGCCGATCATGAAGTCGGTCAAGCACGCTCTAAAATTGTTTAAGGTGCTGTACAGCTTATCACTTGGTCGCATGGGCTTGCAGTTTAGGTTGCACAGTGTTTAGCTGTTAGCTGCTTCTTGTCGGGGTGCTCTTAAATAGAGCTGAGATCGGTTAATCCGGGTCCCGTTGAACCTGATCGAGTTAATACTCGCGTAGGAAACAAGATAAGTCTGCCGCAAGGTAGGCCTGCCTATGTCCGCTGGTTCCCCGACACTTTTTTTCGTGTTTTTCTGGAGAACCATCATAATGACTCAACCTCTGTCTCAACACCTCAGTGATACCGCTCAAGTCGATCAGCAGTCGATTCAGCCCTTTCCCAATTCCCGAAAAATTTATGTCCAAGGCTCGCGTCCCGATATTCTTGTGCCCATGCGTGAAATCAGCCTAACGCCAACAGAAACGGACGAGGGTATTGAAGATAACGCACCGGTGTTTGTCTACGACACCTCCGGTCCTTATAGCGATCCGAGCGTCACCATTGATGTGCGTAAAGGCTTGGCTGATGTACGTAGCGCATGGATTGAGGAGCGTGGCGATACTGAGGTACTCAGCGGCCTCAGCTCCAGTTTTGGTCAAGAGCGTTTAGATGATCCTGAGTTGCAGAAAATGCGTTTTTCTTCAATTCGCAATCCACGTCGCGCCAAGTCAGGTCAGAACGTCACGCAAATGCACTATGCACGCCAAGGGATTATTACGCCTGAAATGGAGTATGTGGCGATTCGTGAGAACTTGAAATTAGAAAAAGCGCGCGAAGCAGGCTTATTGGATAGCCAGCATCCGGGGCAAAGCTTTGGAGCCAGTATTCCCAAAGAAATTACTCCCGAGTTTGTCCGCTCAGAAATCGCTCGTGGTCGTGCGATTATCCCCGCCAATATCAACCACACCGAACTGGAACCGATGATTTTAGGCCGTAATTTTTTGGTGAAAATCAACGGCAATATCGGTAACAGTGCGTTGGGCTCATCGATTGAAGAAGAAGTGGCCAAGCTGACGTGGGGGATTCGTTGGGGTTCAGATACCATTATGGATCTATCGACTGGTAAAAACATCCATGAAACCCGTGAGTGGATTATTCGAAACTCGCCGGTACCGGTTGGCACCGTGCCGATTTACCAAGCATTGGAAAAAGTGAATGGCGTGGCCGAGGATCTGACTTGGGAGTTGTTCCGCGATACCTTGATTGAGCAAGCCGAGCAGGGCGTGGACTATTTTACGATTCATGCCGGTGTCTTATTGCGTTATGTGCCGCTGACCGCCAAGCGAGTGACTGGTATTGTTTCGCGTGGTGGTTCGATTATGGCGAAGTGGTGTTTAGCGCACCATCAAGAAAACTTCCTCTACACGCACTTTGAAGACATCTGCGAAATCATGAAGGCTTACGATGTGAGCTTCTCGTTAGGAGATGGTTTGCGTCCCGGTTCCATTGCTGATGCCAACGATGCCGCGCAATTTGCTGAACTAGAAACCTTAGGCGAGTTGACCAAGATTGCTTGGAAGCATGATGTGCAGTGCTTTATTGAAGGTCCAGGTCATGTGCCGATGCATATGATTAAAGAAAATATGGACAAGCAGTTAGAATGCTGTGATGAAGCACCATTCTATACGCTGGGTCCGTTAACTACTGATATTGCACCGGGTTATGACCATATTACCTCGGGTATTGGTGCTGCGATGATTGCTTGGTACGGCTGCGCGATGCTGTGTTATGTGACGCCAAAAGAGCACTTAGGTCTGCCGAATAAGGATGATGTGAAAACGGGCATTATTACTTACAAAATCGCCGCGCATGCCGCAGATTTGGCCAAGGGCCACCCAGGTGCACAGTTGCGTGATGATGCCTTGAGTAAAGCGCGTTTTGAATTCCGTTGGGAAGATCAGTTTAACTTAGGTCTTGATCCTGATACTGCGCGCTCGTTTCATGATGAAACTTTACCCAAAGAATCCGCAAAAGTGGCGCACTTCTGTTCCATGTGTGGGCCTAAATTCTGCTCAATGAAAATCAGTCAAGAAGTGCGTCAGTACGCCAAAGATAACGATTTAACGGATGAGCAGCGCGCAATTGAGGCCGGTTTTAAAGAACAATCCGATCGTTTCCGTAATGAAGGATCGATTATCTACAAGCAGGTTTAAACTCACAGTGATATAAAAGGCGGCCTAAATGGGCCGCTTTTTTATTGGAGAATGATATGTCTGAGCGCGCAATGAACCGTGAAGATGATGTGGTGATTGAGCAGCGCGAGCGCTGTTTCCAAGGGTTTTATCGCTTAGATCGTGTGCATCTGCAACACCGTTTGTTTGCTGGAGCTATGGGGCCAACAATTACCCGCGAGTTATTTGTGCGCCCTGATGCGGTGTGTGTGCTGCCGTATGATCCACACACTGATTCCGTGGTGTTGGTTGAGCAGTTTCGTGTGGGTGCTTTGGATAAAAGCCCAGAGCCGTGGTTATTGGAAATTGTTGCCGGTTTAATTGATACCGATGAGCAGCCAGAAGAAGTTGCACGCCGCGAAGCGCGTGAAGAAGCTGATTTAGAATTGCATGAGTTAGTCCCCGTTATGACTTATTACCCGTCACCCGGTGGTTCAGATGAGCGTGTCTATCTCTATGTGGGGCGCTGTTCGACTGAGGGTGTTGGTGGTGTGTTTGGCGTAGAAGAAGAGGGTGAAGATATTCGCGTGCATGTATGGCCGTTAGATGCAGCGTTAAAAGCGCTACAAGATGGGCGTATTGATAACGCCGCAAGCATTATTGCTCTGCAGTGGTTGGCATTAAATAAAGAGCAGGTGCGAGCTGATTGGCTTGAGCTTTAATCGTAAGCTTGGCTACGCCATATATCGCGCAGCCAAGCAATGCGTGTTTATAAGCCAGGTAAACGTTTGCGAATTTGCTCAATCAAGTTGTCTAAAGTCGCCGCGTCGTGAGTATCCACGCGGTAGCTTTGTGCTTCTTCAATAGCGCTAAGAGGCTCTAGATTTTGACGTTGCGCTAAGATGACGTCCTCGGTGGCGTCAGATGGATCTAAGCCCTCTGATTGACGTTGTTTCAACCAAGTGGCAACCACTTCATCAGGCGCTTGGCAATCGAGAATTAAGAAGGGGGTACCGGTGCTTTCTGCGATTTTCCAAGCATCGTGGCGCTGCTCAGTTTTTAAGTAAGTCGCGTCAATCACCACAGGGAAACCCGCTTGCAAGGCATCGGCTGCTAACGCATGCAGGCGCTGGTAGGTTGCTGCGCTGGCGTTAGGATTATAAATACCACCGCCCAACGTGTTTTGCTGCTCGCCATCTTGTTCGCCAAATAAGCGCTTACGCTCAAAGTCAGAACGGAAACGTAATGCGCCCAACGCTTCAACTAAACGCATAGCTACGGAGCTTTTGCCCACCGCTGAAATGCCATGGGTAATGGCCAGTAAGCGTGAAGGGATGGCGCTATAGCTTTCCGCTAAGTTAGCGTAGCTACGGTATTGACGCACAATGACTGCACGCTGCACTGGATCAGTTTCTTGACCTAGACGGAATAAGTTCACTTTGCCACGCACCATGGCGCGATAGGCTTTGTAGAAGTTGATCAACGGCATCGCTTGGTAATCGCCGCTGAGCTCTAACCAGGCATTAATAAAGCGGCGTGATAAAGGCTTAAGGCCTCGGTCTTCAAGGTCCATCGCTAAAAAAGCAGCATCAGATGCAACATCAATTAAGCGGAATGGCTCGTTAAATTCAATGCAGTCAAACAGGACAACTTCACCATCGAGCAAAGTGGCGTTGCCCAGGTGAATATCACCATGACATTCACGAATTGAACCATTGTGACGACGTTGCTCTAATAGAGGGAGTAAACGGGTAAAACCGTCTTCGGCCCATGCTTCAAGTGCATCAAGCTGGTGTAAATCAGCTGGTTCAGTAAGTAAGGGGCGGATTTGCTCAAAGTTTTGACGAATCGGTGCCATAATTGCGTACGGATCGCCCAGCGCGTGTTCAGCTGGAACGCGAGGCGCTTCATGGTGGAAGCGGGCAATTTGTTTTGCCAGTGCGTCAATGTGGGTTTCACAGAGTTCGCCGCGTTTTTGCATATCACCCAATAATTGAGTTTGCGGGAATTGACGCATTTTAACTGCGTATTCAATCGCATCACCTGTACCGTTGAGTTCAGGCGCATCGATTGAGCCAGTAATGGCAACAACTTCCAGATACAGGCCTTCGGTTAAACGTTGGTTCAGGCGCACTTCTTCATTACAAAAGTGTTTGCGCGCATCAATATCAGTAAAGTCTAAAAAGCCAAAGTTCACAGCTTTTTTGATTTTGTAAGCATAGGGGCCGGTTAAAATAACCCACGAAATATGCGTTTCAATGACCTGGAAGTCTTCAACTGGATGCGGGAAGATCGCAGGATTTTGTAGGGCGGCAATCAGGGCTTGAGTCACAGGTGATCCTTGAAAGTAATAAAGTAATATCTGCATTATGGCAACTGTGTGCATCTGTGCAAACTATAACAACATGCATATTGATCTGAAACAAACTGGGTATAATTAACAGTATGACTCAAAAACGAAAATCACAACCTAATAAAAAGCCGACAACGCGAGGTAAAGCTAAAGCTTCTCGTAACTGGCTTAGCTTATTTATCAAGCTTTCTATCGTCGCCGCTGTGCTGCTGGCAGGCGTACTTATTTATTTAGATGCCATTGTGCAAGAGAAGTTCTCGGGTAAGCGTTGGACTGTTCCCGCTAAAGTGTATGCACGGCCTTTAGAGTTGTTTGCTGGGCAAAAGCTGAATAAAAATGATTTTATAACTGAATTAAATGCACTGGGTTACCGTAATGAGCCTTCAGCCAGCAGTGCTGGAGCGGTCTCTGTGAATGGCAATACCATTGATCTGCATACGCGAGGCTTTCAATTCTATGAAGGAGCAGAGCCCGCACAAGCATTACGTATTCGTTTTTCTGGTAATAGTGTCGCCAGTCTTGCTCAGCCCAATGGTAGCTCCCTTGCTGTAGCACGTCTTGAACCTTTACTGATTGGTGGTTTATATCCAGCGCATCAAGAGGATCGGATTTTAATTCGTTTGGATCAAGTGCCAGACTTATTACCGCAAGCACTGATTGCTGTGGAGGATCGAGACTTCTATAAACACCATGGCGTATCACCCAAATCCATTGCGCGAGCCATGTGGGTCAACACCTCTTCAGGTTCGCTGCGTCAGGGTGGTAGTACCTTGACTCAGCAGTTGGTCAAAAATTTCTTTCTGACTAATGAGCGTACGCTGATTCGAAAAGCCACAGAAGCCTTAATGTCGTTGCTGATTGAAGTGCATTATAGCAAGGAAGATATTTTAGAGGCTTATTTGAATGAGGTTTTTTTAGGCCAAGATGGTCAGCGTGCCGTGCATGGTTTTGGCTTGGCCAGTCAGTATTTCTTCAGTCAACCGTTAGCTGAGCTGAAATTGCACCAAGTGGCTTTATTGGTGGGTATGGTTAAAGGGCCGTCTTATTACAATCCGCGACGCAGCCCTGAGCGTGCTCTTGAGCGCCGTAACTTAGTGATTGATGTGTTGGTTGAGCAGGGTGTAGTTGATGTAGAGCAAGCCGAGCATGCCAAAAAGCGTCCGTTGGGCATCACTAAGCAGGGCAGCTTGGCCAATACCACCTATCCAGGCTTTGTTGATCTGGTGAAGCGCCAATTGCGTGAAGACTACCGTGATCAAGACTTAACCGAAGAAGGGCTGCGTATTTTTACCAGTTTTGACCCCATTGTGCAGCGTAAAGCTGAAGATGCATTGGCGCAAACCTATAAGCAGTTGGCAGGACGTCGAGAGATTGATCAAGTTGAAACAGCGATGCTGGTCAGTAATCCTGAGTCGGGCGAAGTGTTGGCTTTATTAGGCAGTCGCCAGCCACGTTATGCGGGCTTTAACCGTGCTTTAGATGCTGTTCGTCCGATTGGTTCGCTGGTGAAGCCAGCGGTGTACTTAACTGCGCTAGAGCAGCCCAATCAATACACTTTGACCAGCTACATTGAAGATGCAACGTTTTCTGTGAAAAGCCGCAGCGGTAAAGCCTGGACGCCACAAAACTATGATCGTAAAGAGCATGGCACGGTGTTTTTATATCAAGGGCTGGCGCAGTCCTATAATCTATCCACGGCTAAATTAGGCTTGGAAATGGGCGTGCCGCGGGTTTTACAAACAGTGCGTAAGCTGGGTGTTGAGCGTGAATGGCCGGCTTATCCATCGATGTTGTTGGGTGCGGGTAGCTTAACTCCGATTGAAGTAGCCGGAATGTATCAAACCATTGCTAATGGTGGTTTTAATACGCCATTGCGCGCTATTCGTAGTGTTTTAACCTCGGATGGTGAGCCACTTGGGCGTTATCCGTATACGATTGAGCAGCGCTTTGATGCAGGGGCAATTTACTTAACCCAAGAAGCGATGCGCCGTGTTATGACTGAGGGCACTGGGCGGTCGGTGTATAACCGAGTTCCGTCTTCTGTAGCTTTGGCGGGTAAAACAGGAACTAGTAATGATTTACGCGACAGTTGGTTTGCAGGCTTTGGCCAAGACTTATTGGCTGTTGTTTGGATGGGGCGCGATGATAATGGTAAAACGCCATTGACTGGAGCAAGCGGTGCTTTACAAGTCTGGGCGAATTTTATGGAGAAAGCGCAGCCATCTTCGCTAAATATGTCGCTGCCTGAAAATGTGGTCATGGCTTGGGTGGATGCCTATTCTGGTCTTGGCAGTGCTAAAGGCTGTCCGGGAGCGGTACAAATGCCGTATATTCGCGGCAGTGAACCTATCGCAGGTGAATCCTGTGATAAGCCAGATCCGATAACAGAGCCTGTTGAGTCCGTTAAAAGCTGGATTCGTAATTGGTTAAATTAATATGTATGGGGAATTGATGTGAGTAAGCATGCAGTCATCTTAATTGCACTGGCAACGCTATTGGCCGGTTGTGCTGGCTCGCAGCACAGAGCTATACCTGTTGTCGAAAGTGGTGGGCCGTTAACACCTGGCGCTATGCGTGATAGTCGAGCGCGGCAAGCAGCAGGATCGACAATGCCTGCGCAACAGAACACTGTCACCGTTGTACCGCAAGGTGCGAGTGAAACCGTGCAAACCTACGCAATACCGAGCGCTCCGATTGGCGGTATACAGGTGTATCATGCCGATTCACCATCAGGCACGCCAAGTACAGGTGCTACAACGTCATCTATGCCCATTGGCGACCAAGCACGACTTGCTGCTGATGAGCAGCTTGCAGGTCCTGTGTTGGCGCTGCTGACGACTGCAAAGGCGCAGCAGGGCAGTGGTGATTATAATGGTGCCGCGTCAAGTCTTGAGCGCGCTCAGCGTATCGCTCCACGTGAGCCGCAAGTACTGTATCGTTTGGCAGAAGTGCGCTTGGCGCAGGGCGATGCAGGCCAGGCCGAGCAATTAGCTCAGCGTGGTTTAAGCTATAGCAATGGTCTACCAGCATTGCAGGCGGGCTTGTGGGATTTGATCGCTCGAGCACGCACTCAGCAAGGTAATACAGCTGGCGCACAAGAGGCGCAGCGTCGTGCAAGGGTGAACTTGTAATGACTGCAGACGCTCAATTGCATTTAATCGCATTGCTATCTAAATTAGAAGATGAGTTGCGACAGCTGGGGTGGTGGGAGCAACAGGCTCCGAGTGTGCAAGCTCTACAAAGTCAGCAGCCATTCTGTGTCGACACCTTAAAGTTTCCACAGTGGCTACAATGGGTTTTTATACCGCGCATACACAGTATTGTTCAAGCTGGACAGGCGCTACCCAGCCAGTGTGCAATTTATGAAATGGCTGAGGTGGTGTATCGCGAGCAGTTATCTTCAGTGTCGTGTTTGCTGAGCTGTTTAAAGCGTATTGATACTGCCATTGTATCGCCACATAGGCTGCACTAACGCATAGGCGCTGATGGCTGTGCTACTTTAGGTCGGCACAGTGCTTGTTCAGCGCCTGTTTTACTTCAGTAATGCGAGCTTGGCGCTCTTCTTCACTCAGGCGAGTGGGCTGACCGTCCACATTTGCTAGTATTCTAGGATTGTTTTCCAGTTGCGCGAGGTTGTAACGCATCTCAGTGCAGTATTTTTTGAGTTCAGCTGTTTCTGTGGCGACTTGCTTGCGCACTTCACTGTTTATTTCAGCTTGTGATTTTGTGTCGGATTGAGAACCATCGGTCACAGCTTGCTCAAGAGTCTGGGGCTGAAAGACATTGGTGTTGATTTTTTTAGCTGTTTCTTGCATGGGTGGTTCAGAGGAAAAATGGGTTACGTTCTGAGCGTCGACCCATGTATACACGGGTGCCGCTAATAGCGGTGAGCTGAACAGTAGCAAAAAACTGGCAATGTGTACGAAACCACGCATGCAATATCCTTTACTGGTGTGAATAAGGTTGATGATAAAAGCAAATTATACTATCGCTAAATATACCTTAAAAGTTGATATAGCAACCTTATGGTTGCACTCAAGCCCTATAAATACCTATCATATACATGAAATAGCCCATGATTCGAGAGAAATGACTCGTAGAGCTTGACTTGCGGCTGCTGAATACGAACAATTCATAGATGGCTGTAATGTTTGCCTCAAAAAGGCACTTGCAGCATGAGTTGATGAGGTGCGTACCCGTGCCGCCCGTTATACCCGTATCGCGTTACCTCGCGCTGGGGGAGGAATCTTTAGACATTCGGGTTTCTCTATGCTGCTTATTTTCGGCGGCAGGGTAGTCGGCAATCACCGTCACCCATGCTACAAATAACAGCAACCTACAATCAGATTGCCCTTGATGAAGGGCGCTATTCTGGCGTTTTAGAGGTGTTACTGTGGAACTTTTATCCGGCGCAGAAATGGTTGTTCGCTCATTGCGCGACCAAGGCGTTAAATATATTTATGGCTACCCAGGTGGAGCCGTACTGCATATCTATGATGCATTATTCAAAGAGCCTGCTCTGACGCATATTTTAGTGCGTCATGAGCAAGCAGCAACGCATATGGCTGATGGCTATGCGCGTGCAACTGGTAAAGCGGGTGTTGTATTTGTGACCTCAGGTCCAGGTGCGACCAATGCGATCACAGGTATTGCTACAGCCTTTATGGACTCGATTCCTATGGTTGTGGTTTCTGGCCAAGTTGATAGCAGCATGGTCGGTACTGATGCTTTCCAAGAAACCGATATGATCGGTATCTCGCGTCCTATCGTTAAGCACAGCTTTATTATTAAGCATCCTTCAGAGATTCCTGAAGTGATGAAAAAAGCTTTCTATTTAGCTGAGTCAGGTCGTCCTGGCCCAGTGGTTATTGATATCCCTAAGGATATGACTAACCCGATTGATAAGTTTGAATACAACTATCCGAAAAAAGCCAAGTTACGTTCATATGCCCCAGCTACACGTGGGCATTCAGGACAAATTCGTAAAGCTGCAGAGATGCTTCTAGCGGCTAAGCGTCCAATGATGTACGCCGGTGGTGGTGTGATTCTAGGTGGTGCTTCACAGCAACTGACTGAAATTGCCCAACTGCTTAATGTACCTGTAACCAATACTTTGATGGGCTTGGGTTGCTACCCTGGTGATGACCGTCAGTTTGTGGGTATGTTGGGTATGCATGGTAGTTACACCGCTAACTTAGCGATGCACCACTGTGACGTATTGATTGCGATCGGTGCGCGTTTTGATGACCGTGTTATTAACGGAGCGTCGAAGTTCTGCCCGAATGCAAAAGTTATTCATATTGATATTGATCCAGCATCAATTTCTAAAACGATTAAAGCTGATATCCCCATCGTAGGCCCAGTTGATAGCGTTCTGAATGACATGCTTGCTGCATTAAAGGATATCGGCACTAAGCCTAATCAAGATGTTGTTGCCAGCTGGTGGAAACAAATTGATGAGTGGCGCGGTAACGGTAAGCTGTTCCCGTACGATAGCGGTGATGGCTCTATTATTAAGCCGCAAGCAGTTATTGAAACTTTAAGTGAAGTCACTGGCGGTAATGCGTACGTGACCTCGGATGTGGGTCAGCACCAAATGTTTGCTGCTCAGTACTATCGTTTTAATAAGCCAAACCGTTGGATCAACTCCGGTGGCTTAGGCACGATGGGCTTTGGTTTTCCTGCGGCAATGGGCGTTAAGCTGAACTTCCCTGATGATGACGTTGCATGCGTGACCGGTGAAGGCAGTATTCAGATGAATATCCAAGAGCTTTCTACCTGTCTGCAGTATGACTTGCCAGTGAAGATCATTAACCTGAATAACGGTGCGTTAGGCATGGTTCGTCAGTGGCAGGATATGGTCTACAACAGTCGTTACTCGCATTCTTATATGGAGTCGCTACCTGACTTTGTTAAGTTGGTTGAAGCCTACGGGCATGTTGGTATGAAAATCACTGACTTGAAAGATCTCAAGCCAAAAATGGAAGAAGCCTTTGCGATGAAAAATCGTTTGGTTTTCCTAGATATCCAAGTTGATACAAGTGAGCACGTGTATCCAATGCAAATACGTGATGGCGCAATGCGTGATATGTGGCTCAGCAAAACGGAGCGGACATAATCATGAGACATATCATTTCTTTGCTTTTAGAAAATGAACCCGGTGCTTTATCTCGTGTGATTGGCCTGTTTTCTCAGCGCAACTACAATATCGAAAGCCTGACTGTTGCTGCGACAGAAGACCCAACGCTGTCGCGCCTCACTTTGACTACAGTGGGTAAAGAGGAAGTGATTGAACAAATCACCAAAAACCTCAACAAACTGATTGAAGTGGTTAAGTTGGTTGATTTGTCTGAAAGCGCACATATTGAGCGTGAGTTGATGCTGGTTAAAGTTAAAGCTAGCGGCGCTCAGCGTGCAGAGATTAAAAGGACTGCTGATATTTTCAGGGGTCAAATTGTTGATGTTTCGCCAAGTCTGTATATCGTACAGTTAGCGGGCACAACCGATAAGTTGGATAGCTTTATCCAAGCGATTGGACCTGCTTCTATTTTAGAGGTGGTGCGCAGCGGTGTAACCGGTATTGCGCGTGGCGATAAAATTTTAAGCCTTTGAATTAACCATGAAGAGTAAAGACTCTTCAATATTAGGAGCGAATTATGAAAGTTTACTACGATAAAGATTGTGATCTGTCTATTATCAAAGGCAAAAAAGTAGCCATTATTGGTTATGGCTCGCAAGGTCATGCGCATGCATGCAACCTGAAAGACTCAGGTGTTGATGTCACTGTTGGTTTACGTGCTGGCTCTTCTTCAATTGCTAAAGCTGAAGCGCACGGTTTAAAAGTATCTGATGTTGCCTCTGCTGTTAAAGCAGCTGATATCGTTATGGTTCTGACTCCGGACGAGTTCCAAGGTCAGCTGTACAAAGAAGAATTAGAGCCAAACCTGAAAAAAGGTGCAACCTTAGCTTTTGCTCACGGTTTTTCAATTCATTACAACCAAGTAACGCCACGTGCTGACCTTGACGTTATTATGATCGCGCCAAAAGCGCCAGGTCACACTGTACGTTCAGAGTTTGTTAAAGGTGGTGGTATTCCAGACCTTATCGCTATTTACCAAGATGCTTCAGGTAATGCGAAAAACGTTGCTCTGTCTTATGCGAGCGGTGTCGGCGGTGGTCGTACTGGTATTATCGAAACCACGTTTAAAGACGAAACAGAAACTGACTTGTTCGGTGAGCAAGCGGTTCTGTGTGGCGGTACTGTTGAACTGGTTAAAGCTGGTTTTGAAGTATTGGTTGAAGCGGGCTACGCTCCAGAAATGGCGTACTTTGAGTGCTTGCACGAATTGAAATTGATTGTAGACCTAATGTTCGAAGGCGGTATCGCGAACATGAACTACTCAATTTCTAATAACGCAGAGTATGGCGAGTATGTGACTGGCCCAGAAATCATTAACGATGAGTCACGTGCTGCGATGCGTAATGCTCTGAAGCGTATTCAGAATGGTGAATATGCGAAAATGTTTATCACTGAAGGTGCAACGAACTATCCTTCAATGACTGCATACCGTCGTAACAATGCTGCGCACGGCATTGAAGTTGTTGGTGAGAAACTGCGCTCTATGATGCCTTGGATCTCTGCTAACAAAATTGTTGATCAATCAAAGAACTGATTTTTCTGACAATTGAAAAACGCGGCTTAGGCCGCGTTTTTCGTTTCTAGTACTTATTTAGTATAAAATATGATCCTTGTCAGATAGATTGGCCACTACTTAGAAAAGCTTAAGGAAGACTATGAATCAGCGTCCTGAAGAACATGATGATGATGCATCATCGATTGAGAGTTTATTGCCTATAGATGAGCACATCGAAGAAGGTCGTGATAACGAAGGTCGAAAAGTGCGGCATAGAGGTATCTACTTGCTGCCTAACTTATTCACCACTGCTAACCTGTTCGCAGGGTTTTATTCAATAATGTGCGCCATTAATGGCAACTTTACTGTCGCGGCTGCAACTGTGTTTGTTGCTATGGTGCTTGATGGTTTAGACGGCCGTGTGGCGCGAATGACAAATACGCAAAGTGCTTTTGGTGCTGAGTATGATTCATTGTCCGATATGGTTGCATTTGGTTTGGCGCCTGCAATCATCGCTTACCAGTGGTCGCTATCAGAGCTCGGTAAGGTAGGTCTTACCATTGCCTTTATCTATGTTGCGTGTGCAGCTTTGCGTTTGGCGCGATTTAATACGCAAATTGGTGTGGTCGATAAGCGTTGGTTTATTGGTTTAGCCAGTCCTGCAGCTGCGGGTGTTGTGGCAGGTGTTGTCTGGGCTTTGAGTGATAACGGTGTAGGTGCGGTGGACTTGCCGGTTGCAGTCATCATTTTATTTGCAGGGCTTGTCGCATTGGCGGGTATGTTGATGGTGAGTAATATTAAGTACTACAGCTTTAAAGACTTAGATCTTAAAGGCCGTGTACCCTTTGTTGCTATCCTGGTTGTTGTCTTGGCCTTTGCTGTGATTTTCAGTGATCCGCCAAGAATCTTGCTACTATTGTTCCTTGTGTACGCTTTATCTGGTCCAGTGCAGTATGTATTGCGCATACGTAAGCGCAAGAATCGCCAAGAAACGAGTGTTTAAAAGTATTTTAGCTTTATTTTACAAATACTGTTGACAGGGTGCTGCTCTGCTGTAGAATGCGCACCTCGTTAGGCAAACAAGCTTACACCGGCCTAACGTAAGAGTTTGATTCTTAAAGAAATAACTTAAAAATCAGCTTGACAGGGTCGCGAAACGCTGTAAGATACGCACCCTAGCAACGAGCAGCGTAAGAAGCTCAGCGCTAACAAGGAGTTATCCAGAAGCTTTAAAACTTCTAGAAAATAAACCTTGACAGATACTTAAGGAAGTGTAGAATACGCTTCCTCGCTAAGATCGAAAGACTTAACGAAACGTTCTTTAACAATTTGAATCAAGCAATTCGTGTGGGTGCTTGTGTTAGATGTTTGATAGTCA
>JAVETP010000021.1:0-38287 GCA_034006005.1 Pseudomonas sp. | reverse complement strand
AAAGCACCAGGAATACGCGCGCTGAGCTTTTTAGTTTGTAAATGGAAGGGTGCGCTGGGCCGTGGCTTATCAATGTCTATCACAGCTTCAGTCTGTTGCTGATGTAACTGCATCAATTGGTTAATGCGATCACGTGCTGCTTGGCTTTGTCCTAGACCAATAAAACTGCCAGCCAGCGGTATTAAAGCTTCGTGAATACCCAGTAGTGCCAATGTAGCGGCCAGCATCCAAGGCACGGTAATCAGTTCCGCTGAAACTAGCGGAATACCCGCCCAGATCAAGCAACCCAAACTCACGGTCAAAGCTAATTGCTGGATATAGGCTAATAAACTGGTCAGCTGCAGTTGTTGGCTGTGCTGCTCTTGGTAGTTTTCGTCGGCCTGTAAGGTGTCGTCTTGTTGAGTTTTCCAACTTTGCCAAAGTGTCAACGAGGTTAACAGTGACAATGATTCTAGAAAGTGCTCGCGGCGCAGTTCAGCGGCTTGCACATCATTCAGCGCCAGCTTACGTCCACGCCAAAAACCCAGAGCTGGAATAATCAGCAAGGCCACCAGCAGACCAAAGCTGGCTGCTAGAGCTAACTGTGGATGCAGCCAATAGGTGAAAATCATATAAAATAAGACAATTAAACAGGCCCACAACCACGGCGCTAAAAACTGCAGAGGGAAGCGGTCAAGGCGATCAATATCAGCTACAAGGCGGTGCATGGTTGCTGCTGAGCCAGTGCTGTCCTGATTGACAGGCTTAGTACGCAAGGTCAGCGCATGAAACACTTGGCTGCGTAAGTCTTTGAGCAAAGACAAGGTGGCATGGTGCGAGGCAACACGTTCACCGTAACGGCCCGCAGTGCGCACAATAGCAAATAAGCGAATCATTGCCGCGGGGCGAAAGTAGTCAAAGGTAAATGAGCTACTGACCACTAAGCCAGCAATCGCTGATGCGGTAATAAACCAGCCCGAGGTTGCCAGTAAGGCAATGGCTGAGAACAGAGTTAACACACCCAGCAATAAAGCTAGATTCCAGCTGGCCTGTCGGCTGCGTAATAAAGTGCGTAAACGAATCGGTTTTAGCATGATGGCTGCTCCTGTGCAGATTGCAGAGCATGTAAGTCAATATGACGATCTAGCCATTGCAGTCCTTGCCATTGGTGGCTGACCAAAATCAAAGTTTTGCCTACGCTGAGTTTTTCCAGCAGCGCATGAATGGTGGCACTGGTGTCGGGGTCAAGGTGAGCCGTAGGTTCATCCAGTAACCAGACATGCGCGTCACGCAGTAAGAGTTGTGCAATGGCTAAACGACTCAGCTGACCACCGGATAAACCTAAGCCGCGCTCACCCAAAGGGGTGTTTAAGCCTTGTGGCAGCTTCTCAACTAAAGGCAGTAAATCCACATCACGCAATACATCCAGCAATTGCTGATCATTAGCGCTGGGCTGAGCGAGGCGCAAGTTATCGGCCAAGCTGCCACGTTTAAAGTTGGGCTGTTGTGATAAATAACCGAGCTGACTATGCCAGTCACTGCGCAATACATCTAACAGCGACTTTTGATTGACTTCAATGCGCCCTGAATATTCTATAAAGCCCAACAGAGCTAATAGTAGACTGGATTTTCCGCTACCACTTTCACCATGCAAGCCCACGCGCTCACCGGCAGCAATCTGCAAATCAATACTCGGTAGGCGTATACGTTTATTTTGCGCGGTAATACTGACGTGATTTAACGAGAGTGTTGGAGCTGCATCCAGTTGTAATGGCTGTTGACCGGGGTGCTGCCATGTATGTTGTTCTAACAGGGGCAACAATTCTTCAATAGCACCTTCAGCTTCTGCTTTAGCGTGATAGTCGGTACCCAGTTGACGCAAGGGCGCGTAAAACTCAGGCGCTAATAGCAGAATAAAGAGTGCGCCAACATAAGGTA
Organism: Pseudomonas sp.; assembly: GCA_034006005.1. Classification (GTDB taxonomy): domain Bacteria; phylum Pseudomonadota; class Gammaproteobacteria; order Pseudomonadales; family Pseudomonadaceae; genus Denitrificimonas. The sequence continues at coordinate 36,370 of JAVETP010000021.1, read as the reverse complement.
CAGGGACCACACCTTTTGACCAGGGTATAACACCCAGCAAACCTAAACCTAAGTACACCGCCACTAAAGCAATGGCCAAGGATGAGAACAACTCCAATATAGCGCCGGATAAAAAAGCTAAGCGCAGAACTTTCATGGTGGTATCACGGTACTTCGAGGCTGAGCTGTCAACATCATGCTGAGCTTGTGCGGTGGCTTTAAGATGTTGCAAGGTCGGCATACCGCGTACCCAGTCCAAAAAGCGACTGCTGAGTTGGCTCATGGCGGCCATCTGCTGCTGGCTGCTGCGACTGGCGGCACCCCCTACAAGAATCATAAACAGCGGCACTAAAGGTGCAGTCAACAGCATTAACACAGCGGCCAGCGTACTGTAAAAGAAAGCAGCAATACTGATCATGATTGGAATAATCAGCACCAGATAAAGTTGCACATAGTAGCGGCTGATATAGCCATCCAACGCATCCACTTGCTCTAATAACTGAGTACTCAGTGCACCGTCAGCCCCTAGGGTTTGTCGCTCAGGGCCGAGACCGGCGAGCGTACCCAGTAGACGTTTACGTAGTGCTTTACGTGCATCAAGACTGGCTGCTTGCGATAAGCGCTCGCGGACATATTGTGCGGTTGGGCGCAAAGTAAAGCACAAGGCTAAAGCAATCGCAGAACGCACATCAAAGACGGCACTTAAGTCAGCCCCTGTTTGTGAGTTCTCCAGCAGGCCGACAAACAGGTGAGCCAATAACCAGCTTTGCCCAATAAAAAGAAGGCCGCCAAGTACGGCTAAGGTTAAAGCTATATGTAAACGCTGAGCTTGCGGAGCAATAATCTGCTTGAGCTGCTTACGTAATGTACGTTTGAGCTGTTTTTCAGGATTTTCTTGAGGGTTATCCACTGATTGAGCCATACCTATAAAAATGATCGCAGTGTTGCAGCTATATAAGCATAAAGTGCTGCAAAGCATAAATGTGTCTTAATACTCGCACAGGAGTGTCACTCTACTGGTGCGACATGTTGTCCATTTGCCTACTAAAAGTGCGGAGAAAGTCCATTTAAGCCCAATGTCTATCATTATAAACGGCTATTTTAGCCGCATTTGAAAAATCGATAGTGTAAGATTCTGCGGTTAATGAAACTTTATAACATATTTAATCTGTAGCAGGGCTTGATTTATTGTTGCATGCAGATGATAATCATTGCTATTAAAGATAGCCGCTTGAATTAAGGAACCCCTATTTATGCAAGCAACAACTTTGCGCTCACTGCTTTTATGTTGTGTGGTGGTGAGTCCAGTCATTAGTGCTGCAACCGTAGAGCAAGCACTGAGCGAAAGTGAAAAACTCAGCCAAACCGCGCAAAGTTCTCAAAAACGCATTGAGCGTCTGGATGATGCCAGTCAAGCAATGCTGGAAGAATACAGCACTACCTTGGCGAAAGCCAAAGCGCTGGAAGGCTATAACGAGCAGGTTAACGAACTGATTGCCGCGCAGCATCAAGAGTTGGCCAGCTACAACCAGCAGCTGGATGAGTTGCAAGAAAGTGAAGCTGCAGTAATGCCACAGATGCGCCGGATGGTTGAAGTCTTGGCTGAATTTATCAACGCCGATGTACCATTTTTACCGCAAGAGCGTTCTGATCGTTTAGCGACACTGCAAGAGTTGATGCCACGTGCTGATGTCAGCATGGCAGAAAAATATCGCCGTATCCTCGAAGCCTACCAAATTGAAAGTGACTACGGTTACACCCTCGAAGCGTGGCGTGGTGAATTAGGCGAGGGTGATGAGCAGCGCAGTGTTGAGTTCTTACGCGTGGGTCGCACCATGCTGTATTACCAAACACCCAATGGTCATGAAAGCGGCTACTGGAATGCGCAGAACCGTACGTGGCAGGAGCTGGATAATAGTGTGCGTCGTCCACTGCAAAAAGCTATTGCCATTGCCCGTCAACAAAAAACTGCAGACTGGTTAGAACTGCCGATTAAAACCTTAGCGCTGGAGATGCAACCATGAAGCCGCTGTTATGGATGACCTGTGGCGTATTGCTCAGTTTTTCAGTACACGCCAACACCTTAACGCCGGATCAGCTACTGGAGCGTATTCGCAGCGAAAAAGGCACTGAAGAGCAACTCATGCAACAGCGCGAGCAACATTTTTTAGAGTCGCGTAATCAGCAAGCACAGTTATTAGCTGAAGCGAAAAAAGCCTTATCTAAACAAGAGTCGCGTGCTGCAGCGTTAAAGTCGACTTTTGCCGCTAATGAGCAAGAGTTAGCTGATCAAGAGCAAGTGCTTAAACAGCAAGTCGGCGATATGGGTGAGTTATTTGCAGTTGTACGTCAAAGCGCCGGAGATCTCGCAGGACAATGGCGCAGCAGCTTACTGAATGTGCAGTTCCCTGAGCGTATTCAACAGCTTGAAGGCTTATCCAAAGGCCGCGCCTTGCCCAATGCAACACAAATTGAAAGTTTCTGGTTAACAATACTGGAAGATATGACCGCAACCGGTCGTGTTGAGCGTGTTGCCGTGCCAGTGATTGCTGCCGACGGTGAGCGTCAAACTCAGGATGTTCTTCGTGTTGGACCGTTCTCTGCCTATACAGAGCAAGCCTTCTTAACCTTTAGTGAAGGTGATAATGCTTTCCGTGCTTTACCTAAGCAGCCATCCGGTCTGAGTCGAGTTAAACAGTGGGCCGGTAGCAGTGATGCTGTTGTTGTCCTACCCATGGACCCAACGCGTGGCTCACTGATTGAGCAACTTCAGCGCAAACCGTCGATGCTGGATCGTTTACGCCAAGGGGGTTTAGTCGGTTGGGTGATTGTGGCATTGGGTGTGTTTGGTTTCCTCTTAGCGGCATGGCGTTTACTGGGTTTAATGCGCGTGGTGCGCAGTGTGCGTGTGCAAATGCGTAATCTGTCTAAACCGACTCGTGATAATCCGCTGGGTCGTGTCTTAAGCGTGCTGGGTCCAAACCCGCAGTTATCCGATTTAGAAACCCTTGAGCTGAAGCTTGACGAAGCGGTGATGCAAGAAGTACCGCAGTTAGAAAAAGGCCAAGGTCTGCTTAAGTTATTAGCCGCAGTTGCACCTTTACTGGGTTTGCTCGGTACGGTGACGGGGATGATTATTACTTTCCAAGCCATTACTCAAAGCGGTGGCGGTGATTCACGCTTAATGGCTGACGGTATCTCGCAAGCCTTAGTGACCACTGTTGAAGGCTTGGTTGTCGCCATTCCATTATTGTTCTTACACAGCATCTTAAGTGCGCGCAGCAAGTCTGTGGTGCAGCTTTTAGAGCAGCAGTGCGTCGGTCTATTAGCGCTGCATATGTCAGGAAGCAAGCGCAGTGAGTAATTGGCAAAGCACCTGGTTTTGGCTGATTGATAGCAGTCATGCCTTACTCGATCTCATGAGCGCTGGCGGCATTGTGATGTGGCTGCTAGCCGGCTTATGTGTACTGTTTTGGACGCTGGTTTTAGAGCGCTTTTGGTACACCTATCGCCACTTTCCAAGCTGGGCGCAAGAACGACGCGCGGCTTGGAAAACACTCAGTTTCGACGCCGGTACCAATACGGCTTGGCCCTATGCAGTACGTGCTGCTTGGTTAGCGCAAGCGCGTGAGCAATTAATTCGACCGCTTTCAGTCACCCGTACACTTGTGGCGATGTTCCCGCTGTTGGGCTTGCTCGGTACTGTGACCGGTATGGTGGCTGTATTTGAAGTACTGTCAATGAGTGGTAGTGGTAACCCGCGTGCGATGGCGGGTGGTGTTTGGCAAGCGACATTACCGACGTTAGCCGGCATGGTATTGGCAATCGGTGGTTTATTTATTTTGGCCCGTTTAGAGCGTAATGCGCGACGTGCTATTGGGCAGTTGGCTGACCAACTGCGTCATGGATAAGGATTAGACGATGAGAATGCGTCGCTACAGTCATCAAACTGAAGAAGAGCCAGGGATTGATTTAACACCGATGTTGGACGTGGTGTTTATTATGCTGATCTTCTTTATTGTTACCAGCTCCTTTATTAAAGAGTCGGGTGTTGAGGTCAATCGCCCGCAAGCCGATACCGCCACCTCGCAAGAGAAAGGCAATATTTTGATTGCCGTAACTGCCGATGGGCAAGTCTGGTTGGATAAACAAGTGGTCGATGTCCGTAGCGTACGTGCGCATGTTGAACGTATGCGTCAAGAGCAGCCAGAAGGTGTGGTTGTAGTGCAAGCGGATCAAGATGCACGTACGGGTTTAGTCGTGCAAGTGATGGACCAGGCGCGCTTAGCAGGTGTGCAAGATGTGGTCTTAGCTGCTTCGACGGAGTCGCAGTAATGCGTTGGCTGTGGTCTTTTTTAGCTGCAATTGCTGTGGTATTTGCCAGCTTTGTGTTGATGCTGGTGATGATCTTTCCACCTAAAAGCAAAGTTGAAGAACCACCGCTGCAAATGGGGCGCTTTACGCCTAAGTTGCAGCAGGATTCGAGCGATCCCAGCCGCCAACGCCAGCAGATGCCTCAGCGGCCGGTTGAGCCACAGCCAGAAACACCGCCAGCACAACAAGCGCCGCAGCCACCCAGTACTCCGCAAGTAGCCCGTTTGGATTTAGCGGTGCCGCAGTTAGCCAGTAATATCAGTATCTCCGCAGCCTCTGCGCCGAGCTTGCAAGGTTTAAGCGCGCAAGCGGTGACTCAGTCAGCACCACCGGCACCTGCCGCTGTGTCTGCTCCAGCAGCATCGACATCGGCAGCCTCAAGTGCACAATCAGCACCAAATAACGATGCCGAAGTGATACCTCTGAATGAAGTGCTACCGGTGTACCCCGATAATGCGCGCCGTCGCGGTATTGAAGGTTACGTGAAGCTGGCCTTTACTATTACCCCAGATGGCAAAGTAGAAAATGTGCGCGTGGTAGAGTCATCGCCTGCGAATGTCTTTGATCGTGAAGCGCGCCGTGCCGCTGTACGCTGGCGTTTTAGTCCGCGTAATGAAGGTGGCCGTTCGGTTGCCCGTGAAGCAGTGAAAACCTTGCAGTTTCGTCTAGAAAAGAGAGGGCGGTAAGATGCGTCGCTTATTATTAGCTGTCTGTGTATGTGCTTTGACTGTGCAAGCTGCTTCAGCGCAAAGTATCGCCCCCGATGTGTTCCGTGCTTTACAGGCCTCACAGGCTGCACAGCAGGCAGGCAAGTTTGCTGAAGCAGAACAGGCGTTACGTGCTGTTAAGGCTCAACCCGATAGCTTAGAGCAAGCACTGGTTTGGCGCAGTCAGGGTTACTTAGCTTGGGCGCAAGGCAATATTAAGCCTGCTATTACGGTACTGACTCAAGCGCTGCAAAGCGGCCAGTTGAATGCTGAGCAAATCACCGAAGATCAACTGAATTTAGCCAAACTCAATTTTTCTGCAAAGAACTACCAGCAAGCGCTGGACTATCTGCAAAAAGTCGCACAAACCAATGAAGTGCTAGAGATGCAGATTGAAGCCTGGCAAGGGTTGGGACGTTTAGATAAAGCCTTGCCCTTGGCTGATCGCTATTTAAAAAGCAAAAGTACCATCAGTGATAACTGGTTACAGTTTATGGTCGGTGCCAATGCCGAGCTCAAACGTTATAAAGAAGCAGAGAAATGGCAAAAGCGCGTATTGCAGCGCAGTCCAGATAAAATAAATGCTTGGAAACAGCTGGCTGGATTACAGCAAATGGCCAATCAGCATAGCAAAGCCTTAGCTACTCTGCGTACTGCCTATACTAAGGGCATCAGCTTTAAGCAGTCTGATCTGGATAGTTTAATTGCCCTTGCTTCTGCATCCGATCAGCCGTGGCAAGCCGCACGTCTATTAGAAGGCATGCTAAAAAGCGGCTTGATGAATTCTAACCAGTCAACCCAAGAGCGCTTAGCTCAACTGCATTGGCAAGCACGTGACTATAAAAATGCCAGCAAGCAGTACAGTCAACTAGCCAAGCAAAGCGGCAAAGGCCAACACTGGCTGAGCTTAGCGCAGCTGGAAATCCAACAAGGCCACTGGAATGCAGGCCTGCAAGCCCTCGCATCAGCAGAAAAAGCCGGTGCCAATCAACAACAAGTCCGCTCATGGCGCGACTGGGCGCAAAGTCGGATTGAGCTGGAGCAGCAGAGCAACCGAATCGCCAACAAATAAGGCAGACACACTGCCATCTCGCCATAAAGTGATTCATCCGACATCACGATGTGTAAGTAGAGCATGCTCTGGTACGAGTAGAGCAGACGCCTACGCAAAACTCTCACAAGCCAAAGCCGTGTTAATGTTCTTTGGTGCTAAGCTGTCTTGAGCTTGTATGAGGTATTGAAATGGCATGCTTTTATGGCTTGCTGTCAATTCTCTGTGAGATCAGTAAAGTGCGCAGTGACACTCCGCTAATTCATTTACACTGACAGTTATACTTTATAATTGTTACGGATTTTTTATGACGCAACAGACACCACAATACTCTACCGCAAGCGATCTCAGCAGTGACCCCATACGTTGGCGGATTCTTGCTGTGTTACTGATGGCGATTTTCATGTCGCTGATGAGTGTCAGTGTGGTCAATGTGGCTTTAGCCTCGATTCAAGACGCATTGCACGCCAGCCTGTCTGATATTCAATGGGTGCTGTCTGGCTATGCCCTGACCTTCGGTGTGGTTCTGGTGAGTGCAGGGCGAGCAGGGGATTTAATGGGGCGTGGCGGCATTTTTATCCTTGGCGCAGTTATCTTTACTCTTGCTTCAATTGCCGCTGGCTTAGCGCCGGATACGCAATGGCTGAATGGCGCGCGCTTTGTTCAGGGTGTTGGCTCAGGGTTTATGAATCCTCAAGCAGTGGGTATGATTCAGCAATATTTTCGTGGCCCGGAACGCGGTCGCGCCTTTGGTTTTTTTGGCACCACAGTGGGGGTTTCTGTTGCTATTGGCCCTGTTATTGGTGGGCTCTTGATTCAACTGGGTGGCTTAGACATCGGTTGGCGACTGACGTTCTTGATTAACGTGCCTGTGGGGATATTAATCATAGTACTGGCGTTATTGTGGTTTCCACGTCCCTTAATCCACAAGCCCAAATCGCAGGAACACAAAGGCTTGAGTTCTTTGGACCCCATCGGAGCTCTATTGTTGGGGCTAGGCGTGTTGGCAGTGCTCTACCCCTTTGTTGGCTCGGATCCATCTGGACTTATATGGTTGCTACTGCCAGCCGGGTTGCTCTTATTTTACCTGTGGGCGAGGTGGGAACGCTGGTATACCCAGCGTGGCTATAGTCCTATGGTGGATTTAAAGATTTTTGCCATCTCAAGCTATCGCAACGGCAGCATTATTATGAGCTTGTACTTTTTAGGCATGACCAGCGTCTGGGTTTTAATTCCTTTGTATGTACAGCAAGGCCTAGGCTTTTCAGCTTTTGAGGCAGGCATGGTGGGTATTCCATCGGCGCTACTCTCGGCCTATTCGGCCAATTGGGCAGGTAAGCGAGTTAATCACTACGGACGTAAAATTGTTATTGGTGGTTTAGGCTTTGCTATTTTCGGCATGCTATCCACTATTGCCGTGGTGTTTTTACATGAGTATCTGGATTTAAGTATTTGGTGGCTCTTGCTCAGCTTAGCTTTTTTTGGTCTAGGACAAGGCTCTGTGGTCAGCCCTAACCAAACCCTGACTCTTGCAGAAGTGCCCTTATCCTACGCAGGTAGCTCAGGCGCTATTATGCAAACGGGGCAACGCATCGGTACTTCGGTGGGTATTGCCGTCATCACTGCGGTTGTTTTTGCTGTGCTTCCGCATAGCTCATGGTCGATTGCCGTGAGTGTTGGCTTGCTAGCGGTTACGCTGGTGATCTTGTCAGCCTTAGCCATGGCCATTAAGGATTTGCGTGATCGACGGGGGCTTTAGCTTATCGTGTGGTGATACAGCGCAGGCCTTCTCTTGAGTAAAAGTTATGCGTGTCCTACCTAAAAATGTGAGCAAGCAGTACGGCTAATAAGCCAAGCAAAGCGGCAAAGGCCAATATTAAAGCTATAAGTTCGTAAACGTCCGGAAAGGACTAGCTACTACAGTTGCTGATTTTTTCTTTAGCATAATCAATTCGGCGCGTTACTCTGCTTTTGTAATCGTTTTGATGCAGTCATAATCGATATTAGGTAGCGTCTGAGTGAATATCATCATTTTTAGCAGGCTAAAGTTGTTTTATTTGGAGAACCCTCATGTTTGATCTGCCGGCAGATCCACTTGGTGCAGCTTGGTTAGCGCGTACCTATGATGTATTACCGCTCGGGCGACCGCCGGTATTGAGTCAGGTAGGTGGGCGTCGGGCCACTCAGATCTATGATGGCTTTTATCTTGAAACTTACCCTGAATCGATGCGCCCAGAGGCAGCCGCAGCCGCTCATTTGCAGTTTCATTTACGGCATGAGGTGCCTCATCTAGAATTTCTATCCCGCCTCTTTACTCTTAGCGGGCCCAGTTTTGTTCAGGCTTGGGTCATGCTTGAACCCACAGGACAATACGCCCGTCGGGCTGCATTTCTATATGAGTGGCTTACAGGGCAAGAATTAAAGGTGCCTGAACGACTGGGTGGTAATTACGTTAATGCTATCGACAACTCTAAGTTGATAGCGGCATCAAATGACAGAATTGTTAAAGTACAACGCTGGCGGATTAACGATAATCTTCCTGGTACGCGGCATTTTTGTCCCACTGTAGTTAAGACCGATGCAGTTATACAGGCTGCCGATTTAGATATTCCAAAGCTATTTGCTGAGTTAACTGCCGAGTTTGGTGAAGATTTGCTGATGCGTGCCGCAGTATGGCTAACCCTGCGTGAAAGCAAGGCAAGCTTTGCTATCGAAGGTGAGACTGACCAGATCAGTCGCATACAACGCTTTGCTGATGTAATGGCGCGTCGTACAGGGCACGGTGCATTACCACTTAGTGACGCTATGCTGGCTGAACTACAGCAGGATATTTTGGGCGAGCGCACGACTATCACTCATTTTGGCTTACGCCAGTCCCCAGTGTTTGTTGGCGAGATCGTGCGATTTCAAGAGCTGGTGCATTATGTGGCGCCGCCAGCTGAAGACGTTATAAATATGCTGCAAGGGTTGCAAGTTTTCCTTGAAAGAACAGAGGGCCAGTCAGCGGTGATGCGCAGTGCAGTAGTGGCTTTTGGCTTTGTCTATATCCATCCTTTAGCTGACGGTAATGGTCGTGTACATCGATTCTTAGTGAATGACATCTTGCGACGTGATGGGGTTATCCCTGATCCAGTGATTTTGCCTGTTTCGGCTGTTATCAGTGATGATGCGAGTGAGAGGCGGGCATACGATAATGTGCTCGATCAGGTCTCTAAACCTCTGATGCAGGCCGTGCGTCAACAGACCAGATTTGCGGCAGTACAGACCACCTACTTGGATGGTGTGGTTTCCAACTTTGATTTTCAAGGACTCGCACAGGCTAGACCGCTATGGCGTTATCCCAACTTTGGACCGCACGTGGTGTTTCTAGCACATATTATCAGGCGCACATTGACCGAGCAGATGCGCGATGAATCACGCCATCTACGCAGTCATACCCAAGCGCGTGCAGCACTTAAAGAAATCGTTGAGATGCCTGATCAACAGGCAGACCGGCTGCTGCGTTCGATTGAACAGAACCATGGTGTGCTGAGTAATGTACTCGCCAAAGAAATGCCGGTGCTCTGCACCCCGGGTGTATGGGACGACATTGTTGCAGCAGTTATCAATGTTTTTCAGGAAAAAACCGCTCGTGAGAACGAACTTAAATAGTCATAGTAGATTAAAGATGGCGCTATTGATGAGCTGCTACCGCAAACTTGGGCGCAGCTGATCGTTAGAAAGGTGTGATGGCTGGACGCTTACATCAGTCCTGCTTAGTACCGTTCTTTTTATGTTGAACACAAACATCACAGAATCTCTGCCAACCCCTCATACGCCTGCAAATCCTCAACACTGTCCACCTCCAACCAGCCGCGGTTAATCAGGGCGGCTTGTACCTGCCAGCCGCTATCAATCAGGTTTTGTATCAGGCTGGTCATATACATATTCTTAAAATCCTTGCCATCGTACTGGGCAGTTTTATCGAGGCTGTGATAATGCGCGATAAAGTCAGCCACTTTATGGCCAGCGATTTTAATTAAACCAATATATTGCGCTTGGGCGTCGGCGCGGCTATTGGGCTTTTTACCCAGTTCGCTGACTTTGCCGTTGGCATCCATTTTAAAGGTTTCCGCATCATCGAGCGGATTCTCCATGCGCATTTTCCACAGGTCGTACCAATCCAAATCAGCAGCGACCACCACATCACCCTCTGTGGCTAATAGTTTTTCAAACACTTCGGGGCGATAGACGATATCGCCATAGCTGATAATCAGGTCTTCACCGGCTTGCATAAAATCTTGCGCAGCAAATAAGGTGCCGACCATGTTAGTGCTGGCGTAGTGCTCGTTGCGGTACTGCGCAATGCCGGGTGCGACTAATGCAGCTTGTAGATAACCAGCGGCGAGGGCGATATCAGCATCTTGCACGGCACACTGCGCTAGGGCTTCAAGCTGATGATGCAGCAAGGGTTTGCCTTTAAGAGCGACCATGCATTTGGGTTTGTCGTCGGTATAGGAGCGTAAACGTGTGCCTTGTCCGGCGGCTAAAATAATAACTTTCATAACAATCCTTATCCGTGTCAGCGGTTTAAATGTTGGCTGAGCAGTTGCTGGTCGGCGAGTTGAAAATCAGTCTCACGCTCGGGGTGCCACATGATGCCGAGCCAAGCTAAGTTTGGGCACTGCACCGCCTCAATGACACCATCGGTACTGGTGGCGAGAATCTCTAGGTCTGGAGCCAGTGTCGCGCGGGTGATGGCTTGATTATGGTAGCTGTTCACTTCCTGATAGCCGTACTGCTGCGCCCAATCGCCTTCCAGAGAGTGTCGAGTCGCAACATGTCCGCTGACGGTGACTAGGCTGCCACCTAAATAATGATTGAGCATTTGCATGCCACGACACACACCGAGTACAGGTAACTGTTTGGCTTTGGCGTAATCCAGTAACTGGGTTTCTAGCCTATCGCGCGCAGGCGCTTGGCCAATATCATTACCACCGCTGAGGACAATGGCGTCCGGCTGTAACTGGGCTAAATAGTCAGGCTGACCGGCTAAAGCGCTACAGAGGGGGATAGGTAAAAAGCCTAAAGAGAATAGCAGCTGCGCCCAGCGCACATCCAAAGCATCGCGCTCTTCATCGCGACCGGGCACGGCATCGAGACGTTGGCTGATTAGAATACGTTTCATTTAATACAATACTCGAATGGTTTCACCGGCTGGGTCCAGCTCTAAGGTATGGGCGCGTTGGTAGGCTTTATACAATTGCTCACCCACACCAATCGCCGCTGGCAGACTAAACTCGGCTGAACGAATCGCCATATGCGAGTTAGCACCGCCATACATAGTGATTAATCCGGCAATATTTTGGCTAAAGAGCCAATCATAGCCCGGGTCAGCTTGTGGAATCAGGACGATGCAGCCTGCTACCGACAGCTGTTGTTGCTGGGTTTGTTGCACTTGTATCACCGGCGCGGTGACGCGTGTGGTGCCAATATAGTTGGGTTTTTCTGCGGTCAGAATAAAGGCACTAAAATCGGCTGGATTACCTAACAAAGGTGGCAACTGACAGGCGCGACTGACCTTGCGCTCATGCTGATGATGTTGGCTGGCTTCTTTAAGCTGTTGCGTAAGGTTGGCGGTGGGTAGATTGGAGTTAAAGGCATAGAGCAACTCGTCCAGCGAAAGGTTAGCAAGCTCTTCGGTGCTTAAATTATAATGACGACCTTCTGCTGCTAACAATGTCAGCGCGACGGACAGGGTGCGCGTGAAAATAAATTTAGCTTTTTCACGGCCTTCAATTGCACTGACTAAAAAATCTTCCAGCTCGACATCGGTGGCCTGTAAACCCATATCTCTAAGCTGATTAAAAAAGTCAGCTTTCGCGAGGTGCCATTGCTGAACTTTATTCGATGCTACTTTAGGCGCTTGGGCCTGCTCAACTAAGGGTTTTAAAAATAGCTCTGGATGGTCCCAGTAAGCCGGCGAGGTGATGTCGTATGTACCGGGACGCAGATGGCCATAATCAGCGACAAAACTATCCCAGCTTTTTTCATTCTGCGCGGTACGCCACGCATCCGCGCCTAATTCGTGGGAGACGGTTTGTACAGTTTCCATAAAGCCATCTCGCGCATCGACACTTAACCAACCGGCTTCCACAGCTTCTTTAAGCAGCGTCACTGCAACAAAACCACTGCGCGCCAGATGGGCAAAAGGCAGTGTGCCGTAGGTTTTGCAGTTATCCAGTAAGAGGCGGATTTGCTCTGCGCGGGGCAGGCTGGTTTGCGCGACTATGGCGGCGTGACGCTTTTGTAATATCAGCAGCACGGCTAAATCATTTTGTGTACGCGTTAAAGCTTGTTGCGTAATGGCTAATAAGCCGTGCTTGAGTTGACGGATTTCATCGCTACTCAGGCCTGCATGTTCCAGCAAGCGCTGCTCCCATTGTGCGAACTGCGGTCCGACACAGGTGGGCAGCACATCAAACTCAACTTTGTCGTGTAGGTGTGGGTGCTTTTCCAGCCAGTTTAAGTAAAAGTTCACCAGTTTTTCTGTGAGTTGGTCAGATAAAGAATTGGGAATAAAAGAGTTAAAGCTGGCACGGATATCAATATAAGGTTTACCGGAAAACTGACACAGTAACGGCTGCGGACGCACATCTTTATAGCCATATTCAGCCCGTTGTTGTGCCCAGATATCGTTTAAAATCAGCTGCTGATACAGGCTGACTGCCAGTTGCCCGGGGTTAGTGCCAATGATTTCTGCTGGGTTCCAGTCTGGCATAATTCCAAACAAGGCTTTAGAGCCCTGAATCTGTGGTGCTGGTGTTTGTAATTGCTGCCAGTAGGCACAGGCCTTGGCTTGCAGTTCCAGCACATGCTGAGTGGCTTGCTCTGCATCTAAGCGCTCCGCCGCAGCAATGGGGCGCACTTGTAAAAGATAGACCTGTCCTTGATGGCTCAGCGCAAACTCAATATCCAGCGCATCGTAATTGAGGATCAGTTCAACTTCTTTGATGGCATCAATCAGTGGAATTAAGTAATCCACGGGGATATCCGTTACATCAGCATCTTTACGCAGATACAAGGATTTATGCTGCTGGGCATAGCCTGAAGTAATGCTTTCGGTGTCGCCGCTTTCATCATAGTTCACACTGTAAAAAGGCGCGGCATGCTCCAGTGTGCGAGTAAATGCTACACCGCTTAAGCGCACATCTTGCACCATCGGCTGGACCAGCACTTGGTCATCCGGCTGGCAGTCAGCGTATGAATGAATCACTTCGATAATGGCGTCTGCGAGTGCTTGAGTCGGTTCAACGTTTAACACGCTGGTATAGGCACCGGCATTGGAGTGGGTAAAGGCATCTTCACTTTTGGCACTGGAGCGCACCACTAAGCGTTGCTGCTGGAAGGTTGTTTGAATGCGTTGCAGTATCTGATCTGGCTGCGCGTGCCAATCCGCTACGGTAAAAGCCACTTGTTCCAGCACAATAGAGCGTTTTACCATAGGGCTTAAACGAGCAAGGGTTTCGGCTTTGGTGCCTAAGATAAAGTGCGCGATATCTTTAGGTTCATTCAGTTCAGCCCAATCGCCTTGCACATCAACCACTGCAGTACTGGCACCTTGCAGACGCAACCACTCGACCAAGCCGGATAAAGACAAGGTTTCTACCGCTGGCTGCAAGTGCTGCTGTAAGTCGCGCAACAAGACTAGCGCTGCACCTTGAAAACGCACTAAGCCAATAAATTCACCGTGTGCCCATTCCACAGGTAAGCTTTGACCTGCTCGTAAAACAGCGCCGTCTGCGACTATTACTTTTTCTGCCGCATTTAAATCCTGCTCGGTACGCCCGACAAAACGCTGTTTCCAGTGACTGTCATACACCACGGTGATATCAGCTGTGGAATGCTTCAGCTGCTCTAAAACGCTGGGGCGATATAAAATATCTGCATAGCTGGCAATCACTGCCTGGCTTGATAAATCAGCGCTTAATAAAGAATAACCACTGCCTGAGGTTTGCCACTTGGGGTTAGTGCAAAAAGTGGCGCGTCCTGATAATTTTTTAAACTCTTCAGCCGCGTAACCGACAACGACCTGTGGGCAAGCATCAGTGGCTTCTAATGCACTGATTTGCCAATCAAATAAGCTACGACCATTCACTTGGGCTAATAGAGCAGGTTGCTCACCCTTGTGGGGCTTACCAGCAGCTAGAATAATTAGATTTTCACTGCTCACGGTTAGCACCTAAGACGTCTTTAATATCATCAATGATGCGCTCAGAAGGCAGCTTATCCTGATAAAAAGGATAAATATCACTGGCTAAAAAACTGTAATGCTCTGGCTTTAACTCGGCTTGCCCCGCCAGCAAGCTCATAATAAAGCGCTCGATATCGTCCATATTTTTTGCCGTCTGGCAGGCTGCATAGGCTTTTAAACCCATGGCATTAAATTGTTCGTGAAAGCTGTTTTTAAAATCGATATACATCACTGGCTTTTCAGTGAATAAGTACTCTACTAAGAACGAGCTGCTGTCATGCAACATCGCATCCGAGCCGAGAAATAAATCCACATACTCGCCTTCATCCAATTGTGAAAAACCCGACTCTTGCCAGAATTGATAATAGGCATTGGTTTTTCCTTCACCCCAGTTAGGGTGGTCATCAAGCTTGGATTTAAGCAACGGGTGCGGCTTAAAGGAGATATGTAAGCGGTCTTGATATTTTATGGCGATGTCTTTGAGGTACTCAGCCACAAACAAAAAGCTGCCCAGATTAGGTTTTACATTCTCAAAAATAGAATGGTGGGGCGCCCAAATCAGTTTTATTTTATTAGGACTGTCATTGTGCCAAGCGCTTTGCTCACTCTGCTTGGTGTAGAGCTTCTCGCAGGACGGATAGCCGCTGAGGAACCACTGATGACTGTCAGCCGATGAAACCTCAAGCGCTTTCTCATAAGAGACTTTATGCGGTAAATAAGTGCGCAACATTGAGTTATAAAAGTCAGTGTTATAAAAGCTATCATCGCCATCCCAAGAGTAAATCATATAAAAATAGGGGATATAAAAAGACAGATAATTCTTAAACACTTCGCCAAAAAAGGTATCCGAAGCTTCAGGGTAAGGGCAGGAGAAATACACTAAGTCAGGTTTTAACTCTTCAATTTGCGTGACCGAGTGGCTGGTATTTTCATTAGCTACGGCATACACAGTGTAATTTTTATTTAAAAAGTAGGCGATGGTTTTATTCTGCACTTCCAGCGTTCTGCTGCGTGATATTTCTGTGGTGCCATCGTAGGTCACAAAAGGTACAACCAAAATCACCGGTTCAAAAAAATCATCATCAAGCATTCTTTGAAAGACTTCGTCGGCTTTCCAAGTATTTTCATGCAAGACCAAAAACACCACACGGACTTTTTTCTTGCCTTGTAAGCCTGCCAATAGCTCTTGATGCTTGCGGCGCATCTGCTGCACCAGTGGATTGTGTGGCGTGTCTGTCGCTTGAGAAGATAAAGATACGGCTTGGTTGTCGGGAAGAGAGTTCATGATTGACCTTGAATGTATGTACCCAGCTCATGGGTGCTGTGCTGACACAAGCACGCTCAGAGTGATATCTAACACAATAACAAACCAATGCTAATCCAAGACTGATAAGCACATCGCCCAAAGTAACAAAGGGTCAATATTATAGCGTCTTATCTGCGGCAGTGACTTAAAGAGTGCCATGAGTTGCGCAGAGTAGGGTAGGCAATACTTTATTTTAGGCAATAAAAAACCCCAGCCTAGGCTGGGGTTTTTGTACAACACACAGTCTTAAGACTGCTAAACCATTCGATTAAACGTTATCGAACTGGCTCATTGTGTTGTCTTCACCGCTTGCTTTCAGTGCTGCGTCGCCAGAGAAGTACTCTTTATGACTATCACCGATGTCAGAACCCGCCATGTTTTGGTGACGTACGCACGCAATACCCTGACGAATTTCTTTACGCTGAACGCCTTCAACGTAAGCCAACATACCTTGCTCACCGAAGTAACCTTTAGCCAGGTTGTCAGTAGACAGCGCAGCAGTGTGGTACGTAGGTAGAGTGATCAAGTGGTGGAAGATACCTGCTTCACGAGCAGCATCTTTCTGGAAGCTCTGGATGCGAGCATCAGCTTCGTTGCACAATGGAGTACCATCGTAGTCAGCGCTCATCAGACGGTCGCGATCGTACGCAGTAACGTCTTTAGAAGCTGCTGCCCAGTCATCGTACACTTGCTGACGGAAGTTTAGCGTCCAGTTAAACGATGGACTGTTGTTGTAAACCAGTTTAGCATCAGGAACTGCCTTACGGATTTCATCAACCATTGCTTTGATCTGGCCAACGTGTGGCATTTCAGTTTCGATCCACAGCAAGTCAGCACCGTTCTGCAATGAAGTAATGCAGTCTAGTACAACACGCTCAACACCTGTGTTCTCACGGAACTGGAACAAACCGCTCGCTAAACGTGCTGGTTTCAGCAGTTTACCGTCAGACTTGATTACAACGTCACCGTTTTCGATTTCGGTTGCATCTTTGATGAATGTACCATCAATGAAGCTGTTGTATTGGTCGCCTAAGTCGCCTGGCTCATTTGTTACTGCGATCTGCTTAGTTAAGCCAGCACCCAGTGAGTCAGTACGTGCAACGATAACACCGTCGTCAATACCTAATTCTAGGAACGCATAACGAACAGCGTTGATTTTAGCTAGGAAGTCAGCGTGTGGAACAGTTACTTTACCGTCCTGGTGACCACATTGCTTCTCATCAGATACTTGGTTCTCAATCTGAATCGCAGCAGCACCTGCTTCGATCATTTGCTTAGCCATCAAGTACGTAGCTTCTTCGTTACCGAAACCAGCATCAATGTCAGCAATAATTGGTACAACGTGAGTTTCGAAGTTTTCGATCTGGTCTAACAGAGCTTTTTCTTCTGCAGCGTTGCCAGCAGCACGTGCTTTGTCTAACGCAGTGAACAGAAGGTCTAGTTCACGAGTGTCAGCTTGACGCAAGAATGTGTACAGTTCAGCAATTAACGCAGCAACAGAGTTCTTCTCGTGCATTGACTGGTCAGGCAGTGGGCCGAACTCAGAACGCAGAGCAGCAACCATCCAACCTGAAAGGTAGAGGTAGCGTTTGTTAGTGGTTTTCAAGTGCTTTTTGATAGCGATCAGTTTTTGCTGACCGATGAAACCGTGCCAGCAACCCAGTGACTGAGTGTAAACTGATGAGTCGGCATCGTACTCAGCCATATCTTTACGCATGATAGCTGCAGTGTACTTAGCGATTTCTAAACCAGTTTGGAAACGGTTCTGAATACGCATACGAGCGGCAGACTCGGGGTTAATCGCGCTCCAGCCATTTCCAGCTTTTTCTTTAAGAGCGGCAATTGCCTTAATTTCGTTTTGATAAGTTGACATGGTCAATCCTTCAAATGAGTAAAGTGAGTTTGAGCACCGACTGCCCACACACAACCTGCTATTGCTGGAAGTATTATTTGCGGGTTCGCTTCCACTGAAGTGCCGATAATTGATCAGAACAGAGTGTCTTAAAGGAGGGGTAGCTATCAGATAAAATGGCTGCTGCATTAAGTCGTGATATCTACAACTTAACATCCGCAAACGCGACTCACTGTAGTGAGATATCTGATGCATCATTGATGCATATTGCTTCCCCGTCCCTCAGGACAACAACGTACTGGTCGCAACCTCGTTAAAGCATCTTTTGGATGTAGTTAACACAAAATCAACTCTCAAGTACTGTTAAGTCGATTTTGGAACGCTGATTAAGGCGCTCTGGCTAGCGGGAGCGGGGCTATAATGCGCTTTAGTAGGCCGTACGTCAAATGTTTTGTAGTGTTATTTTAATGGCACTACATAATTTAAATGTAAGAAACTGTGTAAAGTTAATCTAATACATTAACTTTGATCTGTAACTGGTTGTTTTCTCGTCCCGTACTGTAGCTCTTTTGCGTAAAGCCATCTTGACGATAATTACTATCTTGTTGGCTGCCGCTGACGTTAATCCACTCACCAATACGCCCAGTGACACGACTTGAGGTGTTTTGCGTATCAATCACATCTTTGTATTCTCGACTGCGGCGATCATTTTGGCTATTAATATCGATCTGCACAGTGTCACCGACCAAGGTTGCAGTCACATAAAAGCCTTGATTGACTGAGCGATACTCGGTGTGCTCTTGGATCTGGCCATAAGGCCCGCGCTGAGTTGAGCGTAACGGAATACTTTGGCCTATTTGTACAAGCGCGGCAGAGCCTTCTAGGGTTTGTACTGTTTGCAGTGAACCGTCGCGACTGTGTGTGTTGCGGTTGATAATACGAACTTGATTGCGACCTTGTTGTTCACCTTGGCCAATCACAATGTCGCCATGGCGGCCGCTGATTGTGCCGTCAGCACGATAGCCGCGTTGATTGTTGTTTTGATTGCCTTGGGTGTCGACGCTAATCAATAAACGCCGTGGCTGGGTATCAATTTTTGCCAGTACTGCGCGCAGTTCTGCGATCTTGTCGGCGCTGGCATTGACTACCAATTGGTTACCGTAGGCCGTCGCTCGTCCGCCTGGGCTCAGAATAGAGTTGGCGATGGGTAGCATATCTTCGGCTAAACGAAAGTTAAGCTGAATCACTTCACTCGCGGCCCATGCCAAATTGCAACTGCAGGCGAGCATAAGTAGTGTAAAGAAACGGGTGAGGGCGGTCATAACGGTAGACTCCGTAAAGTTAATATCACTTTGGCTGACAGCCCATCACCACTGTTAAACACAGTGCTTGCAACAGCAGTTCAGGTCTAGTTGATAGGCCCTAGCTGTATGCAAGCGAACTGTGTTTAATCATAATTTAACAGGCTGTGCCTCGTCGCTGTTACGCAGCATATCAATATGAGGAATGCCTGCTTCCAGAAACTCTTCGCTGACCACAGTAAAGCCTAAACGCTCATAAAAGCCTGCAGCATGCACTTGTGCGGTTAAGATTTGTTGTCTTAAACCCAAACGCTCAGCTTCTGCAACAGCTGCCATCAGCAATTTCTCACCAATATGCAGGCCACGCCAGTCTTTTAAAACAGACACGCGACCAATGCAGCCTTCTGCAAGCAGTCGGGCAGTGCCCACTGCAAAGTCACCTTCGTAGGCTAGAAAATGGGTCGCGCCAGCATCGTCGCTATCCCATTCTTGTTCAGGTGTGACGCCTTGCTCTTGAATAAAGACGCTTTCACGAATACGGCGTAAATCAGCATTATCTCTATGCCAATCAGCAATGCGAATCTGCAAATCACTCATCGATACACTCCAGACTTCCTTGTTTAATCAGTTCACAGAGCAATGTATTTGCTTCTGCATCATCAAGCCAAGGCTTTAAGTTATCTATATGCATAGCATCTGCGCTGCAGAGCAGGTCCAGCAATTGGACTAAATGCTCACTTATAATACGGCTATTACCACTGACAAAGAATACTAACGCAGGTTCAGTATCCAATTGTATATGGCTCCATGCCAAGCGGGCTGTTGGGTTGCGAGTATAAACCGCACCTTGTTCAAGCTCGTTTTTTAAGTCTTCTACGCTGATATCATCGCCAATTAACAGATCAGGATAGCGTGGATCAGTCATATACTGGCCAAACCAGGTCAGTAGCATACGGTCATCATCCAGTTGTTCACGCATCAATTGACGTAATCGCTGGATATCTTCTGGGCGAATATAATTGCTGTTACTCACCGGTGACATATCAGCATCGCTGTAGCGTTGCTCGTCAGGTAAGAAACGCGCGACAAAATCCGCGAAATGTGTGACCACTTCTGCAGTAGAAGGTGCGCGAAAACCCACAGACCAGGTCATGCACTCTGTTTTTGCAATGCCCCAATGCGCTAAGCGCGGTGGTAAATAGAGCATATCGCCGGGCTCTAATACCCATTCATCGGTTTGTTCAAAGCCATCAAGGATGCGTAAATCAGGGTGTTTAAGTAATGGGCTATCAGCATCGCACATCTGGCCCACTTTCCATTGACGTTGGCCTTCTGCTTGCAACAAGAACACATCATAGTTGTCGTAGTGTGGACCGACGCTGCCACCGGGCACGGCAAAGCTGATCATCACATCATCAACGCGCCAGCTCGGCAGAAACTTAAAGTGCTCAAGAACTTCAGCAACATCAGGGCTGAATTGATCCACTGCTTGCACTAACAGCGTCCAATCACGCTCGGGCAATGAGCTGTAGGTTTCATCATCAAAGGGGCCCTGCTTGAGTTCCCAAGGCGTTTCGCCGTGCTCTAAGACAATGCGTGACTCAACCAGCTCTTCCAGCGATAGGCCTGCTAAATCGTTGCCATCGATAGGGCTGACAAAATCGGCAATGGCTTTACGAATCAGCAGTGGTTTTTTCTGCCAATAATCGCGTAAAAAAACTTCAGCACTGATGCCACCTAGAATGTCGAGTGGTGTATTAAGTGAGTTGGACACGTGATTGCTTCCGAAATAGACACTGAAAATAAAACGCCCGGGTTTAGCCGGGCGTTAAGACTCTGAAGAAATGTTAAACGCGCTTAGCTTGTGCGCCTGCATTACCAATATAGTTGGCAGGGGTCAGGGCACGCAATTGCACTTTTGCCTCTTCAGGCAGATCTAAGGTTTCAATAAAGGTTTGCAGCACTTCTGCGCTGATACCTTTACCGCGAGTGAGATCTTTAAGTTTTTCATAGGGGTTTTCGATGCCGTAGCGACGCATCACAGTCTGTACCGGCTCAGCTAACACTTCCCAGCAATTATCGAGATCTTCAGCGATTTTCGCTGCGTTGAGCTCAAGCTTGCTGACACCTTTAAGGGTCGCTTCATAAGCAATCACACTGTGCGCCATACCGACACCGAGGTTACGTAGCACAGTGGAGTCAGTCAGGTCGCGCTGCCAGCGTGAAATCGGCAATTTGCTAGCTAAGTGTTGGAAGATTGCGTTAGCAATACCCAAGTTGCCTTCAGAGTTTTCGAAGTCAATGGGGTTGACTTTATGCGGCATGGTGGATGAACCAATTTCGCCAGCAATAGTTTTTTGCTTAAAGTAACCAATGGAAATATAGCCCCACACATCACGGTCAAAATCGATCAGGATAGTGTTAAAGCGTGCCACTGCATCGAACAATTCAGCAATGTAGTCGTGCGGCTCAATTTGCGTGGTGTAGGGGTTAAAGGTTAAACCTAAGTCACCTTCAATAAAGTCACGCGCATTAGCTTCCCAATCAATTTCTGGGTAGGCCGAAAGGTGGGCGTTGTAGTTACCTACGGCACCGTTGATTTTACCCAGCAATGGAACAGCTGCGACTTGTGCGATTTGACGCTCAAGACGGTACACCACGTTAGCAAACTCTTTACCCAATGTAGTGGGTGAAGCTGGTTGACCGTGGGTGCGTGACAACATGGGCACATCAGCAAACTCAACTGACAAGCTACGTAGGCTTTCAGCCAGTTTGCGCATCAGTGGTAGTAGTACATCATCACGACCTTCGCGCAGCATTAATGCATGCGAGAGGTTGTTGATATCTTCACTGGTGCAGGCAAAGTGAATAAATTCAGTGACTTTAGCCAGTTCAGGCAGTTTCTGAGCCTGTTCTTTTAGCAAGTACTCAACCGCTTTAACGTCGTGGTTGGTGGTGCGCTCAAATTCTTTAACACGCTCGGCATGCTCAAGCTGGAAGTCTTCAGCCAGCTTGTTAAGCGCAGCATTAGCTGTGTCAGAAAAAGGAGCCACTTCAGTGATGCTGGGGTGAGCGGCCAAGCGCTGTAACCAGCGAACTTCAACCAAAACACGGTTACGAATCAGACCGTATTCACTAAAAATAGGGCGCAGGGCGGAAGTTCTGCTGCCGTAACGGCCGTCAACGGGGGAAACCGCGGTAAGCGAGGTAAGCTGCATGATGCGTTCTCTAAAAATTAATGAATAAAATAAGGCGCACAGTGTACATCAAATGCACGCTAGTTTTTAGTGTTTGCGCCAGAATACGGCCAACATGCTGGCGGTAAAGATCAATGCAGCGCCAAATATGGAAGTTAAGTCAGGTACTTCATTCCATAAAACAAACGAAAACACGCCTGCAAAGACAATGGCTAAATAAGCCACCGGGCCAATCAACCCTGGCGGTGCCAGCGAGTAAGCATATGACATGACAATTTGCGCTAATGCAGCCAATAAACCTGCGCAAAACAACAGTGTCAGTTGTTCGTTATTCAGTGGCTGCCACGCCCAGAACAAGGGTATCGCTGAGATTAAGCTGCTAAATAGAGCAAAGTAAAACACCATACGATAGGCTGGCTCGGTACTGCTCATTTCTCGAATGGAGACAAAAGCCGAGGCTGCCAATAGGCTGGCCGCCAGACCCACTAAAGATAAGCTGCTGAACAAGGCATCGCTGGGTTTGGCCACTAAAATAACGCCAACCAAGCCCAGTAACGAAAAGGCTAGCATGCGTTTTGTCAGCGGTTCTTTCAGCCATAAATAAGCAATAATAGGCGTAAAAACGGGTGCTGAATAAGTGAACAGCATGGCGTCAGGTAAAGGTAGGTGCGCAATCGCGTAGAAGAAGCAGTACATGGCCGCTAAGCCATAACTGGTACGCATTAAATGTGATTTTAAGCGCGTGGTTTTAAAAGGTTGAATGCCTTTTCTAAGCAGTAAAGGCAAAAAGAAAATCACACCAACAATATTGCGAAAAAATACAATATTTTCATTGTTAATGGTGGCTGAGGCTTCGCGAACCAGTACGCCCATTCCTGAAAAAAGCAGCGCTGAGAGGGCCAGTAAAACTGCGCCTTGTCCAGGGCGAACACTGCGTTGATTCATGAGTTGCGTGTATTCAATTCATGCAGCATAGCGCCTCGCTTGGTCAGTAAATGCCAGCGGCGGCCACCCAGTTGTCGCCATAGGCGTGCGGAGCGAATTCCGGCAAAGAGCAAGGCGCGTACTTTGGCCGCAGTGGCATCCTGTTGCAGAAAGCGCATATCACCGTGCACCTGAATTCGCTGCTTAAAGGTGCTGATGGTGTCTTGGTACAGCCCACCAAACGAAGAAGCAATATTGTCACTGGTTAAACCATACAGCTCAACTTGCTGCTCGATTCTCGGTAAACGCTGAGCGGCAATCTCTAGCAAGTCATCGCGGCGTGAAAACTGACGCTCCAGACTTAACATCGACACAACGTAGCGCAGGCTTTCACGCGGCAGATCGTCTGTTTTACGCTCCAATATGGATTGCAGTAATTGATAGCCTTCACGCAAGCCTAGATCATCGCCACCATAGACATCAATGGTGCTGTCTGGATTGCGCACCAGCAGTGTTTTTAGCATGCCAGCCAAGGCCGCATCACCGACTTGACCGGTATGCGCGAGTTTATTGACTAATGCAGCAGCCTGAAACACACCTGCTAATGCTGTCATTTGTTCTTGAAGTGGCGTCATGGTCGCTGAATACTCTCGTCCCAAGGGCTGCAGGCTTCGATCACACCGCCGCCTAAGCAGACATCGTCCACATAGAAAACGATGGATTGGCCTAAAGTCACTGCGCGTTGTGGTTGCTCGAAAGTGACTTGATAGCCATCTTCGGTCTTTTCAATGCTGCACGCTTGATCACTTTGGCGGTAACGTACTTTTGCTGTCAGGTTATCCAGAGCATCAAGATCAACTGGATTAATCCAGTTCACATCGCGAGTCACTAGGGTTCGCGAGAACAACCAAGGGTGGTCATTACCTTGCCCCACAACTAATACATTGCGCACTAAATCTTTAGCTAGAACATACCATGCTTCTTCGCTGGCATTTTTCAAGCCACCGATGCCTAAACCTTGGCGCTGACCAATGGTGTGATACATCAGGCCGCTGTGCTGACCCAGCTCTATCCCATCAGTGGTTTCAATCACGCCGGGCTGTGCTGGCAAGTATTGTTTAAGAAAATCAGTAAAGCGCCGCTCACCAATGAAGCAAATACCGGTTGAGTCTTTTTTCTTCGCAGTAATCAAGCCATGTTGTTCGGCCAGTTCACGTACGGCAGGCTTTTCATACTCGCCGACAGGGAAGAGCGACTTATGAATTTGTCGACCGCCCACTGCGTGTAAGAAATAACTTTGATCTTTGTTGTTATCGACACCTTTCAGCAGTTCGCTGATGCCATTCACATCACGGCGACGTACATAGTGGCCTGTCGCAATTAAATGCGCGCCAAGTTGCTCTGCGTAATCGAGAAAGGCTTTAAATTTAATTTCACGGTTACAGAGAATATCCGGGTTCGGGGTGCGTCCCGCTTTGTATTCTTCAAGAAAATGTTCAAATACATTGTCCCAATACTCAGCGGCAAAGTTTGCTGTGTGTAATTTAATACCTAAGGTATCGCACACGGCTTGTGCATCGGCGAGGTCTTCTTTGGCGGTGCAGTATTCAGTGCCATCATCTTCCTCCCAGTTTTTCATAAAGAGTCCTTCCACTTGATAGCCTTGCTGGATCAACAACAAAGCTGCAACAGAAGAATCAACACCGCCGGACATGCCGACAATTACACGAGTTTCAGAAGGAGTATGCATGGCAATTTAAATAAGCTAGTTAAAGAAAATAACTTTAGCAGATTTGCGCTCTGCTAGGGAGTTCATCGCATCAGTGCATTAATTTTTAAAAATATCTAGAGGGAAACGAATGCCGCTTAAATAGTCATCCACGCTGCGTAAGACCATTGGACTGCGCCATAACTCGCGCTGTTCTAATAATTCATCGCGTGTCAGCCATACCGGGCCAATAATGCCCTCGTCCAATGCATGGTTTTCACGTTGTTGCAGTGCGCGACCCGCGAAGCAGACGCGCTGGTAGGTCACATTATTACTGGGTGCTGTGTATAAATGGATGCCAAGCAGGTGAGTAATCTCAATATCCCAGCCTGTTTCTTCTAAAGTTTCACGAATTGCGGCCTGAATTAGACTTTCGTCCATTTCTAAGTGGCCTGCAGGCTGGTTTAATACAGTACGTTTTTCAGCGTGCTCTTTAACGAACAGAAAGCGACCATCTTTTTCAATGACAGTTGCAACGGTGATATGCGGAGTAAAGCGTGTCATATATGTCCTTGTCAGGTGCAAGCTTATTGATCTGATTGATCGCTGCATATTTATGATAATGATCGAGATTAAACGACGTTAGGCATAAATTCTTGCAATAAAGTGTTTTTTTGAACGCAGCAATCTATCAGGTAAACGTATAAAGAGTGTATGATGTGCGCTGCACAAACTGCGTTATAGTATATTTAGCGTAAAAGTGAGTGATTAGTATGTGTGACTTATTCTACAAACTAGAGGTCATACATACCTACTAAGTTTGAATTATCGCTGTCAGGCCACACGCGTGACAGACTTTTAAAGACCACGTAAATGACGGAGTCCAGCATGGGATACCAAAAGATCCAAGTGCCAGCCGGTGACAAAATCACCGTTAATGCAGATATGACCTTAACAGTACCAAACAATCCAATCATTCCTTACATTGAGGGTGATGGTATTGGTACGGACATCAGTCCTGTCATGATCAAAGTTGTTGATGCCGCTGTAGAGAAAGCCTACGCCGGTAAGCGCAAAATTTCCTGGATGGAAGTTTACGCTGGTGAAAAAGCGACCCAGGTTTACGATTCAGAAACGTGGTTGCCACAAGAAACTCTTGACGCAGTCCGTGACTACGTTGTTTCTATCAAAGGTCCTTTGACTACTCCAGTTGGCGGCGGTATTCGTTCATTGAACGTTGCTCTACGTCAGCAGTTAGACCTCTACGTTTGCTTGCGTCCAGTACGCTGGTTCACCGGCGTTCCAAGCCCTGTTAAGCGTCCACAAGACGTTGATATGGTGATCTTCCGTGAAAACTCAGAAGACATCTACGCAGGTATTGAGTGGCAAGCCGGTACGCCAGAAGCAACAAAAGTAATCAAGTTCTTCACTGAAGAAATGGGCGTTACCAAAATCCGCTTTACTGAAAACTGTGGTATCGGTGTTAAGCCAGTATCAGAAGAAGGTACTAAGCGTTTAGTACGTAAAGCACTGCAGTACATTGTGGATAACGATCGTGAGTCACTGACTATCGTGCACAAAGGCAACATCATGAAGTTCACCGAAGGTGCCTTCAAGGATTGGGGCTACGAAATTGCACGTGATGAGTTCGGCGCTGAGTTGCTGGATGGCGGTCCTTGGATGCAGTTCAAGAACCCTAAAACCGGCAAAAATATCATCGTTAAAGATGCGATTGCTGATGCAATGCTGCAGCAGATCATCCTGCGTCCATCAGAGTACGATGTACTTGCTACATTGAACTTGAACGGTGACTACATTTCTGACGCACTTGCGGCACAGGTTGGTGGTATCGGTATTGCACCGGGCGCAAACTTGTCAGACACCATTGCAATGTTTGAAGCAACGCATGGTACTGCACCGAAGTATGTTGGTTTGGATAAAGTTAACCCAGGTTCACTGATCCTTTCAGCAGAAATGATGCTACGTCACATGGGCTGGACTGAAGCAGCTGACTTAGTCATTGATGGCATCAACGGTGCTATCGCTGCTAAGACTGTGACCTATGACTTTGAGCGCTTAATGGATGACGCTAAACTGTTATCTTGCTCTGAGTTTGGCGACGCAATGATTGCAAAAATGTAATCTAAGCTGTTGCTTAAAAAACGCCCCTTAATTGGGGCGTTTTTGTTTGTGTTTGGCGAATACGGGTACAATGCAGCACGAAATGAGGAGGGCGTTATGCCAAGTGATGATTTTTCTTTATTTACTGAACAAATGCAGGGCGTGCGCCGTATTCATGTTGATCAAGCCGATGTTGGCAAGGCTAAAATTAACCGTGCCGGTCAGCGTGTGCGTCGCGAGAATGCGCAACAGGTAATTGAAACCATTGTTGTTGATGGTTTGTCGGATCAGTTTGTGATTGATGTCGGCGCTGAAGATGCATTGTATTGGGCGCGTGATGGCGTGCAAGATACGCAATTGCGTCGTATGAAAGCGGGGCAAATTGCTTTTGAAGGTAGCTTGGATTTGCACGGCATGAATGTTGAAACAGCGCGCTCAACCTTGCGTGAGTTTCTAACCGAGGCATTGCGCCTTGAAGTGCGTTGCGTGCGAGTGACTCATGGTAAAGCTGCGCGACTGGATGGCAAAAAGCCGATGATTAAAAGCCATGTTAATACCTGGCTGCGTCAACATGAGAAAGTGTTAGGTTTTACTTCGTGCGTGGCTCGGCATGGCGGAACAGGTGCGCTCTATGTGCTACTTAAGCGTCATATGCTGGACGGGCGTGACGATTAATATAGCCATTGAGCACGTGATGGTATGAGTAACAATCAATAATACAACAGGTGATATCAGTGAGTAACTCCGGTTTAGCAACACTGCGTGATTATATCCGCTGGGCGATCAGTCAATTTAGCCGTGAGCGCTTATTTTTTCAGGACAGTGAAGCAGGCATCTTTGAAGAGGCTCGCGCCTTGGTGCTTGGCAGTGTGCATTTGCCGGATGAAATGCATGATAAGTACCTTGATTGCAATCTGCATCAGGGCGAGCACGCTATTGTGCAAGATATTTTAAATAAGCGTATTGAGCAGCGTATTCCCGCAGCTTATTTGCTTGGTCAGGTATGGTTTGCTGGTTTACTGTTTAAAGTTGATAAGCGCGTTAAAGTGCCTAACTCGCCTTTAGAAGAATTAATTCCCCAGCGGTTTGCACCTTGGCTGATCAAGACTCCACAGCGTATTTTAGATCTTTATTGTGGTTCGGGTTGTCTGGGAATTGTCTGTGCAGAAGAGTTTGCGGAGGCTGAAGTTGTGTTGGCCGATGTATCGAACTCGGCATTACAGGTTGCTACTGAGAATATTACTCTGCATCAGCTTGATGAGCGTATTAAGACTCAGCGCAGCGATCTATTTTTGCAGGTTGCTGGGCAGCGTTTTGATTTAATTGTGTGTCAGCCGCCTTCTTTATCAGTTGAGCAGTGGACGCAGTTGCCACGCGAGTTTCATTATGAGCCACAAGACAGTTGTATTGCTAAGAGCGGCGGACTTGAGCGTATTCAAGCTATTTTACAAAACGCAGGGGCGCATTTGAGCGATAATGGTTTATTGGTGCTAGATATTGGGCAGCATCGAGAGCGCTTAACAGCCCTCTATCCTGACTTGGATTTTACCTGGCTAGAACATTCGCGTGCAGGCGTTGATGTATTAGCGTTAACTGCGCAGCAGTGTGCAGCGTATCGTGCGTTAAGCAGAGACTCTGTTTAGAACGTAGATATAGCATCACGCGCTGATATTAAAATTAGCGCGTGGCAATCCAAATCAACAAAGCGGCCTGAAATACAGCGAAAATAGTCAGCATGGTAATGGTAAAGCGCAGCGTGCTGTCTTCTCTTTTTAATAGATCAATGTGGTCGTTGAGCACTTTGATTTGACGGTTTTGCTCTTGGAGTCCTTGGTCTGCTTTTTCTAGCATAACAGCCGTATCTAAACTGCTGACTTGGCTGACTTTTTTTTCATTCCAATCGCTATGCAATTCACTGACACGCCCAGCTGAACAGGTCGCACTCATTTTTACCGCATCATCATAGGACACGGTAAAACCTTGAGCTTGTAATGCATGGTCACGACGTAAGCGGGCGGCCTCGTCTGTGCTGTGCTTGACCAGTAGGGCTTGCTCGACAACTTTATAATGCCCCCAATGTCTCTGTGCCCAAATCACCGCTTGCGCGAGTATAAAACGTCCAAGTCCACGGTTGCCTGGGTCAGTGCGCAGGGGCAGGTCTGGATTAATCCGCACCACTTTTTCTTTATGATCTGCCCACAGGTCAAATGCATTGATTTCTTTATGGGTGGTTTGTCCTGGCAAGCTGATCGAGAAACGTAAGAAACTCTCGTCTTTACTATGGCGCTCTACACGACCCAAGCTGACAAAACGTAAGGCCCTTAAGCCGGTTTCACGATCTGCAGGCAGCGCTGCCAGTCGCAGTATTTGGAAGCGCTCAGCATTTAATTGCAGCCATGGGTGTTCAGCTGGAGCAGTATTTTCAAGCTCAGCTGCGGGCATGATGGGTTCGGTTGCTCTAGCAGATTCATTCATTACCAGTCACTTTTTTAACTACAATTGATGTATCTCTATCGGCAATACACCTAGCTTCTATAGGCTAGCAAACGGCCACTAGTGTTTCCTTGTACTGCAAGGTGCCAGAAAGCGCTCGGTGCAGGTATACTGCAAGATTATTTTTATCATTTCGGAGCAGTGTGTATGTCCGGTAATACTTTTGGCAAGCTTTTTACTGTTACCACCGCTGGAGAAAGCCACGGTCCTGCATTGGTTGCGATTGTTGATGGCTGCCCACCGGGCTTACCTTTGTCTGCGGAAGACTTGCAAGATGACCTAGACCGTCGTAAGCCGGGCACCAGTCGCCACACCACTCAGCGCAAAGAACCTGATCAGGTTGAGATTCTTTCGGGTGTCTTTGAAGGACACACCACGGGTTGTCCGATTGGCTTGCTGATTCGCAATACCGATCAGAAATCCAAAGACTACTCGGCGATTAAAGATATCTTCCGTCCCGCACATGCCGATTACAGCTACCATCATAAATATGGTGTACGTGATTACCGTGGCGGTGGTCGTAGCTCTGCGCGTGAAACTGCCATGCGTGTGGCCGCCGGTGCGATTGCGAAAAAATACCTAGCAACGCAGGGTATTGTGGTGCGTGGCTATATGAGTCAGCTCGGCCCGATTGAAATCCCATTTAAAAGCTGGGACTCTGTGCATGACAATGCCTTCTTTAGCCCAGATCCAAGCAAGGTTGCTGAACTTGAAGCCTATATGGATCAATTGCGTCGCGATCAAGACTCAGTTGGTGCGAAAATCACTGTTGTGGCTGAAGGTGTGATGCCGGGTTTAGGTGAGCCGGTGTTTGATCGTTTGGATGCCGACTTAGCTCACGCTCTGATGAGTATTAATGCGGTTAAAGGTGTTGAGATTGGTGCCGGCTTTGATTCTGTTGCACAGCGCGGCACTGAACATCGTGACGAGTTAACACCTGAAGGTTTCACCTCGAATCATGCCGGTGGTGTGCTGGGTGGGATTTCATCCGGTCAGCCGATTATTGCCCATTTAGCGCTGAAGCCCACTTCAAGTATTACCACGCCCGGTCGTTCGATTGATATGGCGGGTCAGCCAGTTGAGATGATCACTAAAGGTCGTCATGACCCGTGCGTAGGCATTCGTGCGACACCCATTGCTGAAGCGATGATGGCCATTGTCTTGATGGATCACTTGCTGCGTCACCGTGGACAAAATGCTGATGTAAAAGTCAGTACGCCTGTACTTGCTCAGCTTTAAAACGCCGATAGAATCATATATGGCTGATCGAGTTCAGCCATATATTGAGGCCAACTGAATCATGAGTGCCGCATTACCGTACTGGCGTTTATCCAGCTTTTACTTCTTCTATTTTGCTTTGCTCGGTGCTATTGCGCCGTTTATGGCATTGTATTTTGATCATCTAGGTTTTTCTGCAGCACGTATTGGCGAGTTGATCGCTATTCCTATGCTGATGCGTTGTCTTGCGCCTAATTTATGGGCGTGGCTGGCTGATCGTACTCAGCAGCGCTTAGCGATTGTGCGTTTTGGCGCGATTTGCCCCATGCTGTCATTTTCTTTGATTTTTCTGGGCAAAAGTTTTGCTTGGATGGCCCTGATTATGGTGTCGCATGCGTTTTTTTGGCATGCCATTTTGGCTCAGTTTGAAGTTATTACCTTGGCGCATCTGCGTGAGCAAAGTGAGCGTTACAGCCAGCTGCGCCTCTGGGGTTCGGTTGGTTTTATGCTGGTGGTGATTGGTTTTGGTTATCTGTTTGAGCAAGTCAGTTTAGATTATTACCCTTGGGCAATTTTAGCAGTGATGGGCGGTATTATCCTCAGCAGCTTTTGGGTGCCAGCACAGCCTGCTGAGACCGAGTCTGCTGCAGTTACAGTAAAGCTCAGCACCTCATCAGTTAAAAATCCGCAAACGCTGGTCATTGTGATTTTTCTAGCCTGCGTCACCTTAATGCAGCTTTCACATGGCCCGTATTACACCTTTTTAACCTTACATCTAATTGATTTGGACTACTCGCGCACGGTCATTGGCTGGCTCTGGGCGCTGGGTGTATTGGCTGAAATTGGTTTGTTTGTGATAATGCCGTGGCTGCTGCGGCGCGTACGTTTAAAACGTATTATCTTGATCAGTTTAATAGTGGCGGTAGTGCGTTGGTGGTTATTAGGCTTCTATGCCGACACACTGGCGGTGTTATTATTTGTGCAGCTACTGCATGCCGCGACCTTTGGTAGTTTTCATGCGGCAGGGATTCATTTCGTACAGCGCTATTTTCCCGCACATAAACAAGGTCAAGGGCAGGGTTTATATGTCTCCTTTTCTGGCGTGGGCGGTGCTTTAGGCGCTTTATATGCCGGTTATACTTGGCAAACTCTGGGTGCTAGCATGACCTTTACCTTGGCTAGTACGATAGCATTAGTGGCAGCTGTATGGGTTCTATTTGGTTTAAGTGGTATTGAACACACTTCATCTCGATTGAAAAAAGGGTCGTCAGAATGACATTCACTCGTGAGCAGCTCACTGAGCACATTATCCATGCGGGACAATTTTTGTATGCTCGGGGTTGGTCGCCAGCCACCAGCAGTAATTACTCGGCGCGTTTGTCCGCCAATCAAGTACTGCTAACTGTGTCTGGCAAGCATAAAGGCCAGTTAGTTGCGGATGATATTCTCGCCACTGACTTACAAGCGCAGAGCCTTGAGCCACATAAAAAGCCGTCAGCTGAAGCTTTACTGCATACACAGATTTACAATTGGCAGCCATCGATTCAAGCGGTTTTGCACACCCACTCAGTCAACGCTACTGTATTATCACGTATTGAGCAGGGCGCTTATATTGAGTTTAGTGGCTACGAGTTGCAAAAAGCCTTTAGCGATATCAGCAGCCATGAGCAGCCTGTGTTGGTGCCGATTTTTGATAATGATCAAGATATGCCGCGTTTAGCTCAACAGGTGCAACAGTGGCTGGATCGTCACCCTGATTGCCCGGGCTATTTAATTCGTGGGCATGGTTTATACACCTGGGGCGCATCGATGCCGGATGCGTTGCGCCATATCGAAGCCTTTGAGTTTTTGCTTGAGTGCGAGTTAAAAGTCCGCGCCTGTACCGGACGTTAAGTACTGAAGCGTTTTTAAATGAATTTCTATAGGGAATAACGACCTATGAGTCAGCTGTTTGTATACCACACCAGTCAGCCTAAGCAGGCGGTTAAGGTGTTAAATCACTTAGAAGATATCATTAATACTTTGACCCCGTTGGGCGTGCGTTTTGAGCACTGGTTAGCCAGCGAGCCTCTGACAGCAGAATCATCCAGTGATGAGGTCATTGCTGCTTACACCGACGATATCGCTCGTTTAAAACACGAAGGTGGCTATGTCGCTGTGGATGTGATTAGTGTTGATGATCAGCATCCGCGAAAAGAAGAGCTGCGCGCTAAGTTTTTAGACGAGCACGCGCACGATGACGATGAAGTGCGTTTCTTTGTGACGGGTCGTGGTTTGTTTAGCTTGCATATTGAAGATCATATTTACGCCGTATTGTGTGAAAAAGGCTCGCTGATCTCTGTGCCTGCTGGAACTAAACATTGGTTTGATATGGGCGAGCATCCACGCTTTATCGCGATACGTTTATTTAACAACCCTGAGGGTTGGGTGGCAGACTATACCGGTGATAGCATTGCTGATCAGTACCCCAAGCTGGATGACTTGTTATGAGTGTCAAAGCCATTTTGACTGATATCGAAGGTACTACCAGCTCGATTGAGTTTGTGTTTGATGTGCTGTTTCCCTATGCCAAACAACACTTACCAGCCTATGTACGAGCCTGTGCCAAAGAAAGTTCACAAGCGCAGTTACTACAAGCTGTACGCGATGAAGCTCATGAGCCGCAGGCTGATGTGGAGCGTGTGATTGCGATCTTGGCGCAATGGATGCAAGACGATATTAAAGCCACTTCACTGAAAGCCCTGCAAGGCCGTGTATGGCAGCAAGGTTATGTCAGTGGTGAGATCAAAGGGCACGTCTATCCGGATGCAGTAGAGGCGCTACAAGCGTGGCAGCAGCAGGGCTATGACCTCTATGTCTACTCGTCAGGCTCAGTGCAGGCGCAAAAGTTGATTTTTGGCTACTCCATTGCTGGTGATTTAACTCCCTTGTTTTCGGGTTACTTTGATACCACCTCAGGGCATAAACGTGAAGTTGAGTCCTATACGCGTATTGCACAAGCGCTTAAGCTGCCGGCTGAACAGATTTTATTTTTATCAGATGTAGTGGAAGAGCTTGATGCAGCGCGTGACAGCGGTATGCGTACCTGTGGTTTAGCGCGCGAACCTGATGCTTTGCCTTTGCAGGGCCATACCACACTGGACAGTTTTGCCAAGATTGACCCTACTGCGTTTTAATAATGAACGCTGCTTGAATGATCAAAGGGTAAAATCTTACCTGACTGCTTTACTAGGTCTTTCTTCGTAAGGGCTAATTAGCGTACACTGCAACCATGATTGCGAGGAGTTACCATGAGCACAATTAATATTACAGAAACTGCACAAACCTATTTAAGCGACTTATTGAAAGGCCAGGATGTCCCAGGCATTGGTATTCGCGTATTTATTACCCAGCCCGGCACCCCTTACGCAGAAACCTGCATTGCTTATTGCAAGCCTGAAGAGCAAAAAGCAGAAGATACGCCGATGGTATTACCTCTGTTTACTGCGTGGATTGATGCGCTCAGCGAGCCTTACCTTGAAGATGCCGTCGTGGATTACGCCACAGACCGCATGGGTGGCCAACTGACGATTAAAGCACCCAATGCTAAAGTGCCTATGGTCAGCGAAGATAGCCCGCTTTCTGAGCGCGTTAACTACTATCTGCAAACCGAGATCAATCCAGGTTTGGCCAGTCATGGCGGTGAAGTGAGCCTGATCGAT
Source organism: Pseudomonas sp. (assembly GCA_034006005.1). Lineage (GTDB taxonomy): Bacteria > Pseudomonadota > Gammaproteobacteria > Pseudomonadales > Pseudomonadaceae > Denitrificimonas. Next base: position 2,205 of record JAVETP010000021.1, on the reverse strand, counting down.
ATTGATAATGGTATTTTGATTTTGCAGTTTGGTGGCGGTTGTCAGGGTTGTGGTCAAGCCGACTACACCTTGAAAGAAGGTATTGAAAAAACCTTAATGGCGCGTATTCCTGAAGTTAAAGGCGTGCGCGATGTGACTGACCACAGTGTGACTGAAAACGCTTACTATTAATCAAGCGTCTACGCAGGGGACTTTAGTCAAATAGATCAAGTCGGCGCAAGCTTATAAAATAGCTCGTGCAAAACAAGCTTGAACATTACCCTGCTAAAGCTTTGCAGCGTGTTATAAACACGGACACTGTTGAGTTGGACGATCCTAGCTTAAGCAGTTTTTTTATATTATGCGTCTTATGTTATATACATGAAGACCTAAACTAACCGGTGACAGTCACAAGCTGTTATCGGTTTTTTTGCTTTAAAACCTATTAAATTCAGATTACTTTTAGTAATTCATAGGTTGACCCTGTTCAAAGCCTGACAAGCATGCTAAAAACTCATAGCTGCTTGATAAGAAAGGGAAAATAATGAATAAGTCCGAATTAATCGAGCGTATCGTTGACCAGCAACAGGAGCTTTCTGTACGAGATGTAGAGTTAGCAGTTAAGACTATGCTGGAACACATGACGCAAGTATTAGCTTCTGGAGAGCGCATTGAGGTGCGTGGCTTCGGTAGTTTTTCTGTGAGTTACCGTGCACCTCGCACTGGCCGTAATCCAAAAACTGGAGAGTCGGTCGAATTGCCAGGCAAGCATGTGCCTCATTTTAAACCAGGTAAAGAGTTGCGCGACAGGGTCAATGATGATTAATCTGATGTTCAATAATCCGCGTGACCACAGAGGGTTCTATGCAAAATTTTAAGCGCTTACTTATCGTTCTTATTGCTTTAGCGCTAGCTGCCAGCGTTATCGTATTTACTTTAGAGAACCGCACACCCACTCAGCTTGTTTTTTTTGGTTGGCATAGCCCTGAGTTACCTGCAGCTCTATTTGTCATGGGAACCTTTGTCCTTGGTCTGATAATCGGTCCTGTTGTGTCCTGGTGGCCTCACCAGCGCTTACGTATGCGTTATAACAAGCAAGTTAAGCAGCTTAAAGAGAGTAAACAGCGTATTGCTGAACTACAAGCAAGCGACGCAGAGCTGAAAGTGTCTGACGCTATTGAGCCAGAAACAGCACAATTGCCCAAAGCATCATAAATCGACATTTCTAAAAACGCTAAGGTGTTTGCTGCCTTAGCGTTATAGCCTACTAGGTGGGGCTTGATCGTCCGGTCATTTCCCGCGCCATTTCCGTGGCATAGCTGTCAGTCATACCACCAATAAAATCAATAATACGCATAAATGATGTGTAGAGCGTCCACTCGGGCTGTGGTGCTGCTTGTCCAAGCAAGTCAAAAATACGTCGATTTTTAAAGGATAGCGTGCCATGCCTGTGCTGCTCTAACGCTGCGCCGCAGAAAGCATTCAGCAGTATTTCTAGGGTTGTGTAGGCACCGATCTCGTGCAGTGTTTTACGTTTGTCTTGGAAAATCTTCTCACGCGCTAAGGCTTTGGCATTGATAACGCAGGTTTTTGCTGGACCATGCATATGTTCAACTAAATCACCTTCTAAGGTGCCGGCCATTAAAGCGGGTTGTTGATCAACAAAGGCTTGTGCGGCAGCATTGGTTAAATGCTCAATGGCTTTGCCACGTAAAATAGCCAGCTTTCTACGGCGGGAATCATTGGGTCCCAGTAGGCGATAGGTTTCTGGCAGATCATCGCCGACTAAATTGAGCAGCAGGGCTTCAACTTCAGCATAATCAAGCAGATCCATTTCAATGCCATCTTCAAGATCAATCAAGCCATAGCAAATATCATCGGCAGCTTCGACTAGATACACTAAAGGGTGGCGCGCCCAGTGTTCGTCATCCAGTTTAGGAATGCCCAGTTTGTCAGCGATTTTCTCCAGTAATGCGAGCTCGCTTTGGTAACTGCCAAATTTGTGTTTTTTATAGCCTTGAGCGTTGGCATGCTTGGAGCTCCAAGGGTATTTAGAGAAGGCACCTAAGGTTGCATAAGTCAGGCGCATTCCGCCATCAAACTGGTGGTACTCAAGTTGCGTGAGCACACGAAAACCTTGCGCGTTACCTTCAAAATTTAAAAAGTCTGCGCGCTCAGCTTCAGTCATACTGTCGAGCCAGCCATCACATGCCGCTTGTTGAAACC
>JAVETP010000121.1:0-6569 GCA_034006005.1 Pseudomonas sp. | reverse complement strand
GTGACCAAAAGGAGGGTTGCCGATATCGTGGGCGAGGCAGGCGGATTGTACGATCATGCCAAGGTCGCTGGGCTCGCACCATTGCGGTAGAGCAGGGCGTAGCATCTCAGCAACACGCATCGCTAATGAGCGTCCCACACAACTGACTTCCAGTGAGTGAGTTAAGCGAGTATGGATATGGTCGTTACTGGAGACGGGATGAACTTGTGTTTTGCGACCCAGGCGGCGGAATGCGCCTGAGAAAATAATGCGGTCATGATCCTTATGAAAAGGACTGCGGCCCAGTTCTTCTGAGCTGTGAGAAGTTTTGCCTAAGCGCTCACGATTTAATAGTTGATGCCAATCCATTGTGCGCCCTCAATCAAGATATTCAAGGTAACGCACGACTTCTCAGTCAGTGCGTTTTATCTAGATTATCAGCTTGTGATGAGGTTGTATCGGCTTGCGACTGGCTTTTCACCAGTAAAAAAGGCAACAGACCTGCTGCTACTTTTAGCAGTGGCAGCATTTTACCGGCTGAGCGGCGATTGCGCGTTAGAAAGAAGCTGGCGAATGTAGCACCAGCTACGATCAGCAAAGGCGTAGCGCCTTGGGTGAGGCGCTTCTGATAGCCACGAAGTTTTTGTATGGGCTCAAGTAACGCGATGCTTTCATGACGAATTTTTTGTCGATTTAACTCTAAACGCATCTCAATAAGCTGTTTGCGTAAGGCGATACGGTCATCGTTATCTTGTTTTTTAGTCATGGTAGTAGCTGCTCTTTAGTTTTTTTAAGTTGGTTCAGTGGCGCACTAAAGGGCACTTGTGTACGACTATGCGCGGTTTTTATCCGCCATATACACACTAAGCCAGCACATGCATAAAATGCAGCCATAGCCACCAACAAAAGATGTTCGTAGTACGGCCATAACACGACAATCAGTAAGCCATTGAGCAACAAAAACAACATAAACAAACAAGCAGCAGTCAGCCCTAACCAAAGTAATTGCTGACTGCTGTTGTGTTTTTGTTCTTGTAGCTCCAGAGCAAATAACTCAGCATGATCGCTAAGCAAATCCAACGCCGCAGCGCCTAAGCGCCGCGAGCTGTCAGTAAAATTATGCTCTGTCATCTGTTAGCGCCTAGACACTAATAGACCTAACAAGAAGCCAACGCCAGCACCAATGGCTAAAGACTGCAGTGGATGCTCGCGTACATAGTCTTGACCATCACTTAATGCTTCTTTTCCGCGGTCAAGTAATGCTTGTTCTGTTGAGCTCAGCGCTTTACGTGCTCGTTGTAAGCTTGAGTTAATTTGTCCGCGCAGTTCCTCTGCTTTGTCACCGGTTAGATCGACAGAGTGTTGTAGCAGTTGCTCGGTATCAGATACCAGTGCTTTAAATTCTGCCATTAATGGGTCGCTCATACCGCTTATATTTTTTTTAGCCATGACAGTAGTACTCCAAAAGTAAACTCAAGATGTTGCATGATATTAGAGGCCATATAGTTGTAACTAGTTCATTCTGAAACAGACTATATTTTCACTAAAAATAAACCCGCCTTGTTAGCGGATTTATTTCGAGCAGATTTGATCCTTACATCAATGGCATTGTGTAGCTAACAATTAGACGGTTCTCGTCAATTTTTCCAGAAAGATCTGAACGAAGTGTTGCGTTACGCCATTTCACGCCTAGGTTTTTCAGTGGGCCGTCTTGGAAGACATAAGCGATATCAGTATCACGCTCCCACTCGCCACCACGTGACTGGTTTGCGCCCATATAGATGTTGTTACCTTTAACGTAGCGGGTCATTAAGTTTAAGCCGGGGATGCCGAGACCAGCAAAGTTATAGTCATAACGTGCTTGCCAAGATTTTTCATCAGTAGCGGCGAAGTCACGAATTTGTACATAGTTGGTCAAGAGAGGATCTGTCAGTTCAATGTAAGCGTAACCGGTATCGCCAGACATTTTTTGATAGCCCAAGCCAAAGCTGTTGTAACCCAGTTTATAGGTCAACATTCCAGAAATAGCTTTGTTATCAATACCGCTTTTGCCATCTTCAGTTGTTCTGGCAAAACGTAAATCAGTTTTTAATGATTGGCCTTCAGCAATCGGTAATGTGTAAACACCGTTAAGGATATGCTGTTTATAAGCACCATCAAAGTTAGCAAAGTTGTAACCCGTACTTAGGCCAGTATCACCCCACACGTAATTTGCACCGGCAAAGTCAAATTTGCTGGTTACTTTCTGGTGCGCAGGTGAGCGGGTGGATTTATTGTTACGTTTGCCTTGGTTGCCTGAGAAACCATTCAAAACAATAGGTGCGTTATCAGTTGAGTTACGCTGATTCATGCGACCTAAACGACCGATATCAGCGGTTAGGTTGTCAATTTCTTTACTGTTAATATGCACACCAGTAAAGGTTTGTGGAATCAAACGGCCGTCACCAGAGGATACGGTGGGCAGCTTAGGCATTAACGTACCAGCTTTTAATGTGCTCTCAGATAAGCGTGCTTTAAATGTTGCGCCCAGTTGGCCGTAGCTGCTAGGTGCCTTGCCTGAGCTTTTACTTCTTGGTAACAAGCCTGTACCTGCAGTACCACCGCCTGAATCAAGTTTAAAACCGCTAAAGCCATACGCATCAACACCGACTCCAACAGTGCCTTCAGTAAAGCCTGACTCGTAACGCAGTAAAAAACCTTGTGCCCATTCTTCAGCTTTTGATTGTGTTGCAGTTTCATGACGGAAATCACGATTCATATAGAAGTTGCGTAACTCTAAGCTAGCTTTGCTATCTTCAATAAAAGCAGCTTGTGCGAGCATGGGGATACTGAGCGCAACTGCGAGCGAGCTAACGCTAATTGCGCGGGCTAACGGACTTAATTTCATTGTTATAGTTCTCCGGAGTGCGGATAAGTCGATCAAATTATAAGTGTTGTGACACGGGGAATTAATCACGTTTATGACTGCAGGGTCATCTAGACAATGGTCTGTTATAAGTGTTTTCTTATATCTATATTTTACTGGTTTGTTACCCGGCCTATTTGCACTGCGCGACACCCATTGTCGCAAGAACATGGCACACTATTAAAAATTTCTACAGGACGTATCGATGTCAGCTGATCAGGCGCTACAGCCAGGTTTTATCGTTGCACATAGCAACCATTTAGAAGAATTACGCGAATTAGTTGTGCAATGGACGAAGATCAATCCACTGCATGCACTCGAAAATGAACATATTTTAGTGCAAAGTAATGGTATTGCGCAGTGGTTGAAGCTGGCTTTAGCAGATGATCAAGGTTGCGGCATTGCTGCAGGTTTACACATTGGTCTGCCCGCACGTTTTTTATGGCAAATTTATCGCCAAGTACTGGGCACCGATACCATTGCGAAAAGCTCGCCCTTTGATAAAGCGCCTTTGACCTGGCGTCTAATGCGTTTATTACCACGGGTGATCGACCAGCCTGTTTTCGCTCCGCTGCAGCATTTCTTAGGTCATGACCCTGATTTACGCAAACGCTATCAACTGTCTGAGCGCCTTGCTGACTTGTTTGATCAATATCAGGTGTACCGCTCCGATTGGCTTAAAGACTGGGCCGTAGGTGATGACCAACTGCGTCAAATTGATGGTCAGCCACAGGTTAGCGCTGAAAAAGCGCAAGCTCGCGAACCTATCGTGGCTTGGCAGGCGCAATTGTGGCGTTTATTGATTGATGATATCGGCGAAGATGCCATCCATAGCAGTCGTGCCGCTGTACATCCGCGCTTTATTGAAGCCATGCAAGCCATGGACACTGCGCCAGCCGGATTGCCACGGCGGATTATTATTTTTGGCATTTCATCACTGCCTGCGCAGATGGTTGAGGCTTTAGCGGCGATCAGTCGATTTAGCCAAGTGATGCTCTGCGTACATAACCCTTGCCAGTATCACTGGGCCGATATTGTTGAAGATAAACAGTTATTACGTCATGAGTACCGACGTCAAAGCCGTAAAGAAGGCTTTCCTGAGGTGTTATCCATTGAGCAACTGCACCAGTTTGCCCATCCTTTATTAGCGGCGTGGGGTAAGCAGGGACGTGACTATATTAGTTTGCTGGATAAGCATGACGAGTTGGACACCTACCAAACGCAGTTTAATAGTCAGGGCCAGCGCGTTGATATTTTTGAAGATGGAAAGATTGGCACGCTACTAGAACAACTGCACAACGATATTTTACATCTGCGCCCATTGGCGGATACGCGGGCAACTTGGCCAGCGCTAGAACCGCAAACAGATCAGTCATTGCGCTTTCATATCACTCACAGTGCCCAGCGTGAAGTTGAAGTCTTACACGATCAACTGTTAGCGCATTTTAATGCTGACTCCAGCTTAAAACCACGCGATATCATTGTGATGGTGCCGGATATCAATAGTTACGCACCGCATATTCAGGCGGTGTTTGCACAGTATGCACGCAATGATTTGCGTTATATTCCGTTTACGCTGTCTGACCAAGCCGAGCAGAGCACCGAGCCATTATTGATCGCGATGCATGAGCTACTGCGCTTACCAGAATCACGCCTGACGGTGACCGATATTATGAGCTTGCTCGATGTGCCGGCAGTGCGAGCACGCTTTGCCATTCATGAAGATCATTTACCGATTTTACAGCGCTGGCTGACCGGTGCCGGTGTGCGTTGGGGGCTGAATGCTAAGCACCGCGAAGACTTTTCCCTGCCACAAGGTTTAACGCAAAATACCTGGGACTTTGGTCTGCAACGTATGTTGCTGGGTTATGCCATGGGCGACAGTGATGCCTATGCGGGTATTCAGCCCTATGACGAAGTCGGAGGATTAGACGCTGCGTTAATCGGGCCCCTGACGCACTTTCTTGACGCTTTGCAAGACTTGCATGAGCAACTCAGTAGTCCGCATCAGTTTGCCGAGTGGCGCAGTATCTTCTTAGCGTTGCTGGAGCAGTTTTTCTTAGTCGAAGAAGATGCAGACTACTTATTAGTGCAGCGCATGCGTGAAGGCTGCGAGCAGTGGTATCAGCTGTGTATTGAAGCAGAGCTGGACGAGCCCTTAACCCTCGCTGTCGCGCGTGAAGCATGGCTGAGCAATATTGATTCAGACCACCTGAGTCAGCGCTTTTTAGCAGGTTCGGTTAACTTTTGTACGCTGATGCCGATGCGCGCCATTCCGTTTCGTATGGTGTGTTTACTAGGCATGAACGATGGTGATTACCCGCGTGTGCAAGCGCCATTAGATTTTGACTTAATGGGCAGTGACTATCGTCCGGGTGACCGCTCGCGTCGTGAAGATGACCGTTACTTATTGCTCGAAGCCTTACTCTCAGCGCGTGAGAAGCTTTATATCAGCTGGGTAGGGCGCAGTGTACGTGATAATACCGAGCGTCCACCCTCAGTTTTGGTTGCGCAATTACGCGACCATATCAGCAGTGGTTGGCATGTAGACGATGAGCAGCCCTTGCTAGATGCGTTAACCACAGTGCATCCGTTGCAACCTTTTAGTCAGCATTACTTTACTGGTAATAAAGAGCACGCCGATTTATTTACCTATGCGCATGAATGGTCTGTTTTGCATCAAGCACCTGCGGCTGACAGCGCCACGCTTTTAGATCGGTTTGTGCCTGTAAGCACGATGACGCCTGAGTTGTTGCAGCGATTTTTACGTGATCCCGTTAAGTTTTTCTTTACTGAACGCCTAAAAGTGCACCTCGACCAAGCTGAGCTTGAGGTATTTGAAGATGAGCCTTTTGCTCTGGATGGCTTGCAACGCTATAGCCTGCAATATGAGCTCTTAAATGCGGGTCAACATGCGGCACTGGATACAGATTTATCTGCGGTGTTAGAGCTGCACAGCGAAAAGCTGCAACGCAGCGGTGCTTTGCCGATGTGTGCCTTTGGTGAGCAGGTGCGCAGTGAGTTAATTGAGCCGCTGCTGGCACAGCTCGAACATTACCGTGCACTCTGTGAGGCTTGGCCCTATGAGGAAGAGACCGCACGTTTGATTGATCTAGAGCGAGGACAGATTCATTTAGAAGGCTGGTTAGGCGGACTGCGTACCGCTACGCGCAGTGAGGATGAGGACGCAGTAACTGAATACGTACGTATTGAACTGACTCCTGGCAAAATCAACAGGGGTAAAGAGCGCAGCTGGCATCGTCTATTAAGGCCTTGGGTGCAGCATGTGCTGATCAATGCCTCCGGCGCAGCGACGCAGACCTTTATTATTGCTCAAGAAAGCAGTATTGCTTTTGCCAGTCTCGAGGCTGAACGTGCTTTACAGATTGTGCAGACGTGGCTTGAGTGCTGGCAGAGCGGCTTAAATGAGCCGATTCCTGTGGCATTAAAAACCGCGATGGACTTCTTAAAAAACCAATCCGATGGCAAAGCGAAATCCGTCTATGAAGGCGGCTTCCAATCAGCTGGCGAGGTACAACAAAGTGCCGCGCTGGCACGTCAATTCCCCAGTTATGCGGATTTAATCGCCGATGAGACTTTTGGCGAGTGGGCTGAGTTGCTCTATGGCTCCTTATTCAATGCCGATATTATCAAGCTGGAACGTCAGGGAGATGCGCAATGAGTC
>JAVETP010000046.1:0-24671 GCA_034006005.1 Pseudomonas sp. | reverse complement strand
GAGTCCGTTACACACCACACAGCGACCCTTGGCGTTGCAGTTTCCGTTACATGGCAGTCGTTTAATTGAGGCCAGTGCCGGTACCGGTAAAACTTATACCATCGCTGCACTTTATGTACGCTTAATTTTGCAGCATGGTATTGATGAGAATACCGCCTTTAATCGTCACTTATTGCCGCCTGAAATCTTAGTGGTGACCTTTACAGATGCCGCGACCCAAGAGCTACGTGACCGTATTCGCGCCCGATTGGTTGAAGCCGCGCAAGTGTTTCGTGAGGAACAAGCGCAGCCGGATGCTTTGCTGCAAACCTTGCGTGATGATTATCCCGTCGAGCAATGGGCCGCCTGTGCGCAGCGTCTTGATCAGGCAGCACTGTGGATGGATGAAGCGGCGGTGTCGACCATTCACTCTTGGTGTCAGCGTATGTTGCGCGAGCATGCCTTTGATAGTGGCAGCTTATTTACCCAGACCTTAGAAACCGACCACAGCGATTTATTAGCATTGGTGGTGAAAGACTATTGGCGCCAGCAGTGCTATCCCTTACAAAACACCAATGTGCTGTGGGCGATAGAACATTGGCAGCAGCCGGCGGCATTGCAGCGCAAAATATACCCCTTGCTGAATGCGCAAACGACAACGCCCAGTCAAGTGGCACAAGCGCAATCATTGGCTCAGCTACTGGATATTGGTATCAGTGGACAACAGCAAACCCTTGCCGAGTTAAAGGCTCATTGGCCAGTTTGGACGCAAGAGTTGCGCGATATTCTTGATAAGGCGGTGGCTGATAAAGCAGTGAATGGCACAAAGCTTCGTCCAGGATACTATTTGCCTTGGTTTGAGAAGATACATACTTGGTTAGCTGATGAAGCTCAAATCAAGTTAGATATAGGTAAAGGCACAGAGCGCTTAACGCCTGATGGTTTGTATGATGCTTGGAAAGATAAAAGCGCTGTTCCTCAGCATCCTGCACTTGAAGCAATGCGCTCACTGCCATTTGAATTAGATAATCTAACCCGCGAGCTGGATGAGCAAGCTTTATGGCACGCAGCACATTGGATCAAACAGCGTTTTCATCTTGAGAAACAGCAGCGTGCAGAAATGGGCTTTGATGACATGCTCACGCGTCTTGATCATGCGCTACAAGGCCCCAGCGGTGAACGCTTAGCTGAAGTGATTCGTCAGAAGTTTCCTATCGCCTTGATTGATGAGTTCCAAGACACCGACCCTTTGCAATACCGGATTTTTGATACGATCTACAAGATTGCCGAGAACAATAGCGATACCGGTTTGTTTTTAATTGGTGACCCTAAACAAGCAATTTATAGCTTCCGTGGTGCAGATATTCATACCTATTTGTATGCGCGTCGCGCCACGTTCGGACGTCATCACAATCTGGAAACTAACTTTCGCTCAACCGACAGTATGGTCAGCGCAGTTAATCAATTATTTTCCTTGGCTGAGCAGCGTAAAGACAGCCAAGGTGCGTTCTTATTTAAACAAGAAACCAGCAATGATCTGCCTTTTTTACCGGTACAGGCTCAAGGCCGCCAAGAACAATGGTGGGTGGATGGAGCGCAGCCTTCGGCTTTAACGCTCTGGCGTTTAGAGACTGATGAGCCGGTTTCACGCGATCAATATATTGAAGAAATGGCCGCCAGCAGTGCCACTGAGATTGCACGCCTGCTGAATCTGGCTGCAGATCATAAAGCAGGATTTAAAGATCCTGATGGCCAACTGCAAGCACTGCAACCCAATGATATCGCTGTTCTAGTGCGTGATATGCGAGAAGCACAAGCCATTCGTAAACAGCTGGCTTTACGCAATGTGCGCAGTGTTTATCTATCGGATAAAGACTCAGTATTCGATAGCCAAGAAGCACGTGATGTCATGACCTGGCTGCAGGCCTGCTTACATCCTGATAATGAGCGCGCATTAAAAACCGCTTTGGCCTGCAGTACTTTTGCCTTACCGCTCAGTGAGTTGGAACGGATTAACCAAGATGAGCTGCTCTGGGAAAAGCGTGTTTTACAATTTAAAGACTATTTAGAGCGCTGGCATCAGCAGGGCGTGCTGCCGATGTTGCGTAAAATTATGCACGACTTTGAGTTGCCGCAGCGCTTGGTACAGCGTCCGGATGGCGAGCGTGCCTTAACCAACGTATTGCATTTATCCGAACTCTTACAGCATGCCGCACGTGAGTTGGATGGTGAGTTTGCCGTGCTGCGCTACTTGCAAACCGCGTGTGCGGGGCAAGCCGATGGTGCGCAAGAGCAGATTTTGCGCCTAGAAAGTGATGAGTCATTGGTGCGAGTCATTACCATCCATAAATCCAAAGGACTGGAATACCCGCTGGTATTTTTACCCTTTATTTGCGGGTTTCGTGCGCAAGAGGGTAAGCAACCTTTTACTGTTCAAATCGACGGCCAGCGTACCTTGATGCTGCATGCCGATAAAGCCAGTCTTATCCAGGCTGAGCAAGAGCGCTTGGGTGAAGACTTGCGTCTGCTCTATGTCGCATTAACCCGTGCACGCCATGCCTGCTGGATGGGTATGGCGGACTTGAAAAAAGGCCAAGGCAAAACCTCAGTGCTACACAACAGTGCCATGGGTTATATTTTAAATAATGGCCAGCCCTTAAGTAGCAGCCCAGCTTTGCAGCAGTGGTTAGCGCCTTTTGCTCATACTGATACTCATGTTGATAGCTCATCTGAACAAAGCAGCTTGGTCAGTGATGTGTCTGTGATGCCGGAAAGCACAGAAGATACTGTCAAAAACAGTAACGGTGAGTTTGAGCCAACTTGGCGCATTGCCCAGCGGCGTACGCGTGAACATTGGTGGATTGCCTCTTACAGTGCGCTGCGTTTTATGGCTCAGCCGCCCAGCGTTGATCTGCAATCCACTGAGCGAGTGGAAGACTTAGCGCCGCAATCAGCCTTAGCGCAAAACATGAGCGATGATGAGCACTACGACCCAAGTCTGGATGACGCTATAGCCTTTAATCAGAGTGCGGTACAAGAGCAAGGCGGGATTCATAGTTTTCCGCGTGGAGCCAAGCCCGGTACATTTTTGCATGGCTTACTTGAATGGGCTGCAGAGCAAGGCTTTGCAGCTGTGCTAGATGATCCAGAGCAATCGCAACACTTTATCCAAACACGCTGTGAAGCCTATGGTTTTGAGCAGCATGTTGAACTGCTCTGGCCCTGGCTCAGTGACTATATCCAGCAATCGTTCTTGTTTGGTGGCGAGTCGATGGCCTTAGCAGAACTCAATCACTATCAGGCGGAAATGGAGTTTTGGTTTGCCACCCATCAGGCCAACACCTTGCAGATTGATCAGTTAACCCGAGAGTTTATCTTGCCCGGTGCTGAGCGGCCGTATCTACAGCCAGAACGCCTCAATGGCATGTTTAAAGGCTTTATTGACTTAGTGTTGGAGCATCAAGGCCGCTATTACGTGGTGGATTACAAATCCAACTGGCTAGGCGATAGCGCTGCTGCTTACAGCACTGCAGCCATGGATGAGTGCGTCTTAACCTACCGTTATGACCTGCAATACACCTTGTATATTTTAGCGCTGCATCGCCTGCTGAAACTACGTATCCGCGACTATGATTACGACACGCATATGGGCGGTGCGGTGTATATGTTTTTACGTGGTGCCCACAGTGAAACTCAAGGCCTGCACCATGCGCGGCCGGCACGTGAATTAATTGAGCGCCTGGATGCGCTGTTTAAATCCAACGCCGAGGAGGCACAATAATGATGCAGCAAGGACAACTCTTTGGCGAAGAAAGCGAGCCGTTAGCGCCACCTGTGATTCCAGCGGTGGAACCCTCGTTCAATATTGAAAATTATTTAGCTGATCGTGACGGCGTCTTGATGCTGCTCAATCGTTGGCTGGACGCCGGTTGGATACGCGCTCTGGATGTCGCTTTGGTTAAGCTGCTGGCCAAGCTCGACCCTGATGCTGAACCGCTGGTATTACTGGCAACTGCCCTCGTCAGCCACCAGTTAGGGCACGGCCATATCTGTCTTGATTTGCAGAGTGTCTTACGTGATCCTGATTTGGCGCTGTTACTGCCCCCCGAGGGGCGAGTGACCGATGAACAACCCGTCTTGCCATCACAGCTATTAATAGCGGTCAGTCTTGCGCGTTGGTTGGAGGCATTGCAACGCAGTGCTTTGCTCTATCAGCAGACTGACGCCAGCGCTAAGCCCCTAGTATTGCTTGATGGCCGTTTGTATTTATACCGTTACTGGCAATATGAAAGCAGTGTGGCCCAGCGTTTAGTGCAGCGTATTAATAGTCAAATACCTTTGGCGACTGACTTCTCTGAGCGCTTAACAGACTTGTTTAATGAGCCGCTGCTGGTTGATGGTCAGCGTCAAACCGATTGGCAAAAAGTGGCTTGTGCGATGGCCGCGCAAGGTCAATTAACCTTAATTACTGGTGGCCCTGGTACAGGTAAAACCACCACAGTGGTGCGCTTATTGGCGTTATTACAGCAAAGCGCGCTTGAGTCGGGGCGGGCATTGCGCATTCAGCTGGCTGCGCCAACGGGTAAAGCCGCCGCTCGTTTAACTGAATCCATTGGCCAGCAAGTTTTTCAACTCTCGGTAACAGATGCTGTTAAAGATCATATTCCAACCGAAGTGACCACCTTGCATCGCTTGCTAGGCAGCTTACCCAATACCCGTCATTTTCGTTATAACAGCACCAATCCTTTAGTGGTGGATGTGCTGGTGATTGACGAAGCCTCTATGATTGACTTAGAAATGATGCATGACGTGCTGCAAGCCTTACCTAAGCACGCACGCTTGATTTTACTCGGTGATAAAGATCAGCTCGCTTCAGTGGAAGCCGGCTCGGTACTGGGTGACTTATGTGCTGATGCTGATCTGGCCTATTACACACCAGAAACCCAGCAGCGCCTTGAGCAGCTATGCAATGAAACCCTATATGCCGAGCCTTGGTCTGTAGGTGATGCCAAACAGCATCGTTTAGCACAGCGCACGGTGATGCTGCGCCACTCACGCCGTTTTGGCAGTGAGTCCGGTATCGGTCAGCTGGCTCGTGCAGTCAATGAAGGTCAAACACAACAGGCGTGGCAGCTGCTGCACAGTGAATCTGCCGATATCGACTATCTGCTGGTCAATCAAAGTAATGCCGCTGAGTTGGATCGAGTCCTGCTCAACCCGACTGCGCAAGCGGATGACAGCTTAAATAACGCAGGCTATGCTTATTATTTACAAGTGTTACAACAACAGCGCCCAGTGCTTGATCTATCTTTTAATGATCCGCTTTGGGGTAAGTGGGCGAGTACTGTTTTAAAGGCGTTTGATCAATTTCGTCTCTTATGTGCTTTGCGTAAAGGCACATTTGGCGTCACCGGTTTGAATGAGCGTATTGCCAATGCTTTGCGCGATAGAGGTTTAATCAGCAGCGCCGAAGGTTGGTATGAAGGCCGTCCTGTGCTGGTCACAAAAAACGATTACAGCTTGGGCTTAATGAATGGTGATATTGGCATTGCCTTATTGCTACCCAATGATGATGCTTCTGAAGATAACGATAAACCTAAACAGGTGTTACGCGTGGTCTTTGCACGTAACGACGGGCAGGGTGGTGTGCGTTATATATTGCCAAGTCGACTGACTGCAATTGAGACTGTGTTTGCCATGACAGTCCATAAATCACAAGGCTCAGAATTTGTGCATACGGCTTTGATTTTGCCGGATCGTCTTAATCCTGTTTTAACTAAAGAATTACTTTATACCGGAATCACCCGAGCAAGAAATAAATTCACTTTGATTGAAGGGCACTCGGGGATTTTTGCTGCAGCGGTACAGCGTAAAGTTGAGCGCATTAGTGGGCTCAATCAGGCCATTCAGGCCATAGGCGGCTAAAGTATATGCTTATATAGTACTTAAACTGCCTTTAAAGAGTTCATACCCTTACAATAAATAGTGGCATCATATATATTTGTTACAAATCAACAAAATACTGTTGAACTTATAATTAAAGCCTGAATAGTAAAGAGGTGAGAATGAAAATAATTCATCGTATAACTCTTGCTGCCGCGTCGTTATGCCTTGCAATAACATCGGCTTATGCGTTAGAGGGCGATGCCAAAGCGGGTGAACAAGCTGCTGTCGTGTGTGCTGCTTGTCACCAACCCACTGGTATCGGTATGAATATTCAAGGTGGTGAGTCGTGGCCAAAACTGGCTGCGCTCGACGCTGAATACCTGCATAAACAACTTAATGATATTAAAGCGGGTACACGTCAAAGCCCAACAATGATGCCTTTTGTTAGCATGCTTAATGAGCAACAGCTCAAAGATGTATCTGTCTACTATAGTCAGTTACCTGCTGTGCAAGGCCAATTTGATGATGCTGCGACTGAAGAAGAACTTGCTCATGGCGAGAAGCTTGCAATGGAAGGTGATTGGGATCGCTACATCGTGCCATGCATGAAGTGTCATGGTCCTGATAATCTGGGTGTTGGTGCGACGTTTCCAAAACTTGCAGGTCAGCATGCCGGCTATATCGCCGACCAGTTACATGCGTGGCAGGCAGGTAAGCGTGATAACGACCCACAACATTTGATGGTGGCGATTGCTGAGCGCATGGATGATAAAGACATTCGTGCTGTATCTCAGTGGTTATCACGTCAACCGGCACAGAGATAAGGGAGAACACTATGAAAAATACCAAACAGTTACTCCTGCGCGGTTTAGCCGTTGCTGTTGCAGCAAGTGTTTTTAGCTTAAATGTACAGGCAGAACAACGCTTTCCAGTGAACATGCCTGAAGCGAAAGATGGCGAATATGTTCATGTGCCGCCAACCATGGAAGATCTGGAGAAAAGTGATTTTCACCCAGAACTTAAGCGCGTGATTCGTCGTGGTCATGATTTGTTTGTGAATACACAGCAATTGCGTGATAAAAACGTTTTTAACAATATGAACTGCAGTAGTTGTCACCTTGGTGAAGGACGTTTACCGTTTGGTGGTCCAGTATGGCCCGCTGCAGTAACCTTATCAGATTACCGTGGTAAAAACGGTCACGTAAACAACCTTGAAGAACGCCTTGTTGGTTGCTTTACTTATTCTATGAATGGTAAACCACCGGCATACGGCAGTGATGACATGGTCGCTTTAACGGCTTATCACCAGTGGCTCGCTAAAGGCGTCCCCATGTATCAGGACGGCAAGAACATGTATGGCCGTGGCTATCCAAAACTGGCTGAGCCTGCTGAGAAGATGGACTATGACCGTGGAGCTCAAGTTTATAAAGATAACTGCAGTCTGTGCCATGGTGAAAACGGTGCCGGCGTAGTGCAGAATGACAAAGTTGTGTTTCCAGCGGTTTGGGGTGATGACTCCTATAACTGGGGTGCGGGTATTATTCGTCACTACACAATGTCGTCCTTTATTAAGCACAACATGCCATTGGGCCGCCCCAACAGCTTAACTGACCAGGAAGCATGGGATGTTGCTTATTACATCGGCAGCCAAGAGCGTCCACAAGAGCCTCGCTTTACTGGGGATGTTAAAGAAACACGTGAGAAGTACTTAGAAACCTTCCACAAACATTCCAGTTATGGCTTGGAGGTTAACGGTAAATTGCAGGGTGAAGGCGCTAGCATGGGCCGTAAAGACTTTTTGATGCCTGATATTGTACGTTCGCGTACATTTACTGCTGACTAATATTTAGCGCATTTGATAACATACAGCTTGGGGTTTCACTTCGTGGAAACCCCTTTTTTTATATTGCATCCATAGGACTATTTAATGATTTTTACACCTCTAGCACGAGCTATTACCTTAGCAACTGCAGGTAGCATTTTGCTGGCCGTACCATCGCTGGCAACTGCTGACTTTATTGATGACAGCAAAGCGAGTATTGGTTTTCGCAATCTGTATATGAATCAAGATACGCGCAGTGGCGCTAATACAGTGGGTAATAAAACTAAGGAAGAATGGTCACAAGCCTTTATCCTGCGTTTTGAGTCTGGCTTTACCGAAGGCACTGTAGGCTTTGGTGTTGATGTGTATGCAGCCACAGGTATCAAGCTGGATTCAGGTCCAAACCGTAGTCCAGATTCATTCCCACAGCGTAGTAATGGCAAGTCTGTCGATAATTTCGGTAAACTTGGTGGCACAGCCAAAGCAAAACTGTCTAATACAGTATTGCAGGTCGGTACCTTGATGCCGCGTCTGCCAATGATTCAAGCGAACTTAGAAGGCCGCTTGTTACCGCAAATGTTCACCGGTGGCTTGTTAACCTCAAATGAAGTTGAAGGCTTAACAGCAACTTTAGGTCATATCGACCGAGTGAACTACCGTAACTCAACTGACAGTGAGCGCATGCGCATGAACACTGTTGGTAAAAGATTAGTTAAAAAAACCGGTGCAGATAATACAAGCAACTCTTTTGACTTGGCTCACCTGAACTACAAGTGGAACGACTCTCTAACTACTGGCTACAGCTTCGGTCGTCTAGAGAACTTGTACAAACAGCACATCGTTAATGCTGTGCATGTATTGCCATTAGGCGATCAGCGCTCATTAAAAACAGATCTACGTGCTGCTCGCTCTACCGATGATGGCAACTATAATGTCGATAACAAAGCCTTCTCAGGTATGGTTACCTACAATTTTGGCTTTAATAAGCTCGGTTTGGGCTACCAGAAAATGACTGGTGACACCGGTTATTCCTACATCCAAGGTACAGACCCGTTCTTGGTTAACTTTGTGGCGAACCGTGAGTTCGGCGCTAAAGATGAGAAATCTTGGCAGGTGCGTCACGACTACAACTTTGCAGGCGTAGGCGTTCCAGGTTTAACCATGTTTAACCGTTACGTTAAAGGTACGGGCGCTGATTTAGGTGCTGGAAAATCAGAAGGTCGTGAGTGGGAGCGTGACTTCGATATTTCTTACGCATTCCAAGAAGGCGCATTGAAAAACTTCAACGTACGTTGGAGAAACTCAACTGTACGTTCAAACGTCACCAAAGACCTGGATGATAACCGTTTGATTTTAGCGTACACCTTGCCTTTACTATAAGCAGGGTTAGATTTATTCAGCGCATTACTCTAGCGCTAGGGTAAATTTTGAACATTTGCATGCAACTTGATTGTTGCATGCAAATGTTACACTTTCAGCACTTGAAAACTGATACCCTTCATGCTACTTGCTTATTCTAAGTGAGTACTGTATATTAGTACCCCTATCCCGACTCAAACGATAATTTGAGTGGCGTGGTACAGAGAAAGACATAATTGATACGCCTCAGAGCTACACAGCTCGCGCTTAATCTAGAATGCTACACCTCAGTTTTCGAAAAGAAAACTCGGTTCACTACTGAATATAATTTTCAGTACTGCTTTATTTCTGAACACCACCTACTTTTTGATAAGCACTATTGCTATGTCTCGTCCATCGGGAGACTTTACAGCGACTGCTGTGCACATAATATAAAAAAAGGGGTAAGTTATGGATAACCTAAAAGTATTCAAAACAATGGGTCGCTACGTTACAGCGCAATTTAATGCAATTAATCAAACTATGTTAGCAGCGCAGCCAAGCAACGCTACTATGGGTTTAGAGAATCAACTGCTTGTTGATGCTTGGAACACCGTAGCTAATCGCGACTGTGCAGATACAGTCTGTGCATGCTAAATAAATATTTGCGCCTACCTGTCTGAGGGTAGGCGCAAGTCTTTAAGCTAAAATTTTTTATCTATATTCCCCGCAATAGTCTACTCTTCCAGAATCCAATCTTTAGTTTTATAAAACCTTATGCGTTACCCTGTTATAGTCAAAAGACACCTGTCGTTATAAAACGAGTAGGGCGCTTAAATATGACTCGTTTACAGTATTGCGCAGTAGGTGCCTACTGACCTGCAACCTTTCTTAATTCGTTAAACTATATTCTATAGGTACGTCATGGCCTTTGATTTGAGTCGCCGTTTAGTGATTGGCTTAGCGTCCAGCGCATTGTTTGATTTATCAGAATCTGACTCTGTGTTTAAAACTCAGGGTGAAAAAGCTTATCGCGAATATCAGCATGATCATCAAGATAGACCACTAGAGCGTGGCGTTGCCTTTCCGTTTATTCGCCGTGTTTTATCCTTGAATCAACTCAATCCAGAAGATCCGCCCGTAGAGGTCATTTTACTGTCGCGTAATGATCCTGATACCGGCTTGCGCGTTATGAATTCTATTCAGCACTACGGCCTACCCATTACTCGAGCTGTATTTATGCAGGGCTTATCGCCGCATCCGTATATTCCTGCGTTTGATATCGAACTGTTTTTATCTGCGAATGCTGAAGATGTAAGAAGTGCCGTTGAGGCAGGCTATCCTGCAGGGCAGATTTTAAAAGGCGAAATTGCCGATGATAGCGACGATATGCAGTTGCGTATTGCTTTCGACTTTGATGGCGTTCTAGCTGATGATGAAGCAGAAACAGTCTATAAAGAACAGAGCTTAGGTCAGTTTCATCAGCATGAGACTTTACGTCAAGATATTCCGCATACGCCAGGTCCATTAAAACCATTTTTAAAGCGTATTGCAGGAATCCAGCAACTTGAGCTGGATAAACAGCAACACGACCCGACATATCAGCCTATTTTACGTGTCTCTATTGTCACAGCGCGCAATGCACCTGCTCATAAGCGAGTGATTAATACCATGCGTCATTGGGGTATTATCGCAAATGAAGCGTTTTTTATGGGGGGTGTTGAGAAGTCTAAAGTGCTGGATATTATGCAGCCGCATATCTTCTTTGACGATCAAAAATCACATCTACAACCGTCTTCAGCGCGATTGCCTTCTGTGCATATTCCTTTTGGTATTGCCAATATTAAGCCCGTAGTGTCAGTGGATTCAGATTCTGAAGCAATCGATTAGTGCTCGATACACTATGCTATACAGCTCAACACAACACTTTATCAATGTCTTAAGTGTATGATAGGCATACGAATAACAGAGTAGTTGAGACTGAGTATGTGGGCTGATCGTTTTATTGATGCGTTACGTTCATTAAGAACATTATTTTTTATCTTGGGCTTGGGTGTGGGTTGGTTGTTGTTTGCTGATCATCAGGACAACGATATCATCTATGTCACAGTGCATAATACCGATACGGTGATGCTTGAGTCGGTGCGTTTTGAGTTTGGTTTTGGGCTGACACAATCCAATATATTGATCTTACAGGTCAAGCCAGGTGAGCAGCGTTTAGTGGCTCTCAATCATCCTTTGCACAAAGGTTACAACGTTGAAGCGCGTTTTGCTGGTGGTGAAGTACGCGAGTTTTGTGCCAATCGCACTCATCCAGACCGCAAGCAGCCCTTAGTATTGCAGCGCTAAACGTTATAACTCTTACTTGATTTTAGCGCTAACCCGGCTTGATAGGCTGCTTGTAATATCAGCATATATTGCCGGATTGGGTTAAGGCTTAGTGCAGCGCGTATTGCCAAACGAGTCTTTACGGCATACTGAACCATCGCTGCCACGTACCGTACCGAAAGAATCAGTACGCCAAGTATTGCCGTTATTGTCACGCACCGTACCAAATGAATCCTTGCGGTATGTTGTGCCATCGCTATCGCGCACAGTTCCGAATGAATCAGTTCGCCATGTTTTACCATTATTGTCACGCACGGTTCCAAAAGAATCTTTTCGGTACACCGTCCCATCTGAACAACGTTTATTGCCAAAGCCATCAACGCGACAGGTTGTATCGGCAAAGCTTGCCGAGCTTATAGCTGCAAGTACAGAAATAAGTAGCGCAGAGAGCATCCTTTTGTATTTCATAATAAGCTGCCTTGCTGATTGAGAATTTCAGTTAGTGTAAAAACTCTGCAACTTTTGATTGCCAGCCTTACGACCACTATAGCAATAGTGTGGATTTTTATAGTAAAGATTTAAAATCCTCGTGCTGTGCATAGCTATATATAAAAGTGCTGATTTCATTCCTAGCTGTACTTTTAAGTGGTTTTCTGCCAAAAATCTCAATTCCCTCTGAAAATCGACCTCCTGTAGCTGCAATTAAGAGGCTTTACGCATGCAGCCCACACATTAGTATTCAAGATATTAATCGCTCTCTAGTCGCGCCTGAAGTGGCTCTGCGGCCAGCCGTGTCTTTTTTCATGAAAAAATAATATTGATTATCTAAGGCTATAGATTTTATTTCTATGATTGATTTTATTAACTTTATCAAATGACCATTTGAACAACTAAAATAGATGCTATTATTGGGTTTTAATAGCTAAAGCCTCTTAAATGCTACGGATGTGAAAACACTCAGAAATCCACTGATTATCTGTTTTATAGCAGCAGAGCTGATTATTGATACGGGCTATATGGGGAAAGTGGGCTGCTATGTTTTTGACACAGGACTGGCTGATGTAGTCAGGATTATCAGTGTCGATGTTTTTGATGGTTTTCTATATTGAATAAAATTTATAAATCGTGAGGTCTGCAGTGTTACACGTCAGCAAGGTGGGTACCGCGAATGGAATGACTGCTTTTGAAAAAACCTCAGGGCTTTTTAATAATCCAGCTGTGGCTTATATCACCAGGCTAAGTTCGCTGGGCAGCAAAAGAACAGTCATGTCATCGTTGCGTATTGTCGCGAAAATGTTGGGGTTTTCGGGTATTGATACCTGTCCTTGGCAAGAACTTAAAAGACCGCATATTCTGCAAATACTCTTTAAATTATCCGAAAAGAACCTATCTCCAGCGACACAAAATAGTTATTTATCATCATTAAAAGGTGTCTGTGAAGAGGCTTGGATGCTTGAATTGATGACAGCAGAGGACTACCAAAAGATTTATAAAATCCCCTCTGTAAAAGGATCGCGGCTTGCCTCGGGACGCGCACTTGAGCCCACTGAGGTCGCCTCTTTAATGACGGCTTGCAGTTCAGAAGGTTGCTCAGCCAGCATCCGCGATAAAGCCATTCTTGCTTTACTGATTGGTTGCGGATTGCGTAAGGCTGAAGTGATCAGTTTAAAAGTTGATGATATCAACTGGAAGGAATCTGCTTTTAATGTCATCGGTAAAGGTAATAAACAAGCCAAGTGCTTTATGCCTGCACAGACGGTTCAGGCGTTACAGTTATGGCTTAAGGTGCGCGGCGAACATAGTGGTTATATTTTTAGTCGTATCCTTAAAAACGGCGCCATACTCAGTACACCGATTACAGGGCAGGGTATTACTTACATTCTCAAGAAGCGTGGTTCAACTGCGCAGATTGATGCATTCGCCCCGCACGATACACGACGTACTTTTGCCACGCGGATGTTTGAAAGCGGTGCTGATGCTTTAATCGTACAGGCTGCTATGCGCCACGCTAATTTAGATACCACGCGGCGCTATGATTTCCGTGGTGAGAAAAAGCTTAAGGAAGTGAGCCAGACAGTTAATTTTTTTAGCTGATATAGAACTGTATGCTGCTCGATTGTTGTAACACAAAGGTCGATGCCTAAATTTGTCTAGCATGCCGATGTTTTCGCAAGCATTGGTTCGGGGACTTGATACTGGTGGCGATCGCTAGACAGATACTCGGCTGGGTACGCTCAAATGCGAGCGACGCAGCTAAACTGTTAACCATGGCGTGTTAAAAAGCGTATTGCTGAAGTTACCGACCTTTATAACTCATTAAAAGCCTCAATGGCTGACACTATAGGCTGCTGGCCATCTATCTCCTATGCAGTTTTAATACACATCTTCACGGTACCGTCCTTGTGCTTTAAGTGTTGTAACATCTATCCCCAGCGGCGCAATAACGCCATTTAATGCTGTTTTGATGCTATTGGCCATGTCTCTGCCACCACAGACCAGAATTTGCGCATCATTCTTGATTAGTTTTCGTAGCTTTTCGCCATCGAGAGTGATCTTTTCCTGTACATAGGCACGCTCGCTGGTGCGGGAAAAGACGGCGTTAAGTTCTGTTAGTCGCTTGTCTTTAAGATAGATGTTCAACTCAGGTTCATAAAGAAAGTCTGACTCTGGAGAACGGCCACCCCAATACAGGTACATTGGATGATGGGTCCAGTTGTGGCGGATGAAACCCATTAGCGGCCCGATACCCGTGCCTGCGCTAATCAGTACTATCGGCGCTTTACCAGAGGCTGGGCGAAAATCAGGATTGGATTGAATGAAAATCTCGATGCGACCACCTAGCGCTAACCTATAAAGAAAGTTAGAGCACAGGCCATCAGGATGCTGACGCACACAAATTTCTAAAACGCCGTCTTTAGAGGCCGAAGCCAGTGAATAAAAACGCGGTACTTGGCTGCCCGGCGCAATGATTCCAACCAAGTCACCTGCTTCAAAATGTGGCAGGCCGTTGCGCTGCAGTAAGCGATTAAACAGACTGGGTTTGTTATCTTGTTCTGGCATTTTGAAGCGTAGCACTGCGGTTGGAGCCTGCACATCCACTCCGTAATCGACCCGTTCAGTCAGCACCAGCGTGGTTGTGTGCGGTTGCATTGGAATATGTGCTAGCGTGAGTTCGATGCCAAGCACCTTGCCTAGCGCAATACCCCAGCGTGCAAATTCTTGCGGTGACTGTCGGCTAATAGTGTCAATGGGCAGCAGTTGTGGCCAGCCTTTGATGCTGAGTGCCTTTTCAACTTCTTTGGCAAATCCGCAGAATTGTGGATATTGGCGGTCACCAAATCCCAGCACAGATGTAGTGAACTCAGGCTTTTTGCTGATTTTCCCTAAACGCTGCAGAAACTGCTTGGCTGAGGTTGGAGCGTCACCATCACCGTAGGTTGCGGTAAGAATAAACATCCGTTGTGCGCAACGATAGTTAGAGGCCAACTGGCTCATGGATGCAGTATGCACACGGTGTCCGGCCTGAACTAAGCTGTCATGTAGGGTTTTGGCAAAACCCCAGGTGGTGTTGCTTTCACTGCCGACGAGAATCACGCTATCTGCAGTGTTTGCGCCACTGTTGGCAGCTATTTTAGGCTTTGATTTGTAGCGCTTCCACCAGATGATTGGGCCGGTTAATGCCATGACTGGAACGCTCATAGCAGCCAAACCTAGAATTATTCCTAGCCACCAAAGACCTTCGCCAGTGTGCAGCATATACATGAGCTCATAGAACATATGGGTTGAGTCATGCGTCTGATATGAGAGCCACTCACCGCTAATCGGGTCGATATAACCAGCCCCCTGATCGGTAGTCATTGAGTATATACCGTAGGAATCACCAGGGTAGGGGTAGACCAGCTCACGCAAGTTGTTTAAGTCGGTGACTTTTAAAACGGACAGCGTATCGATAACTGCCGGAGGGCCAGCGGATACCACTAATGGTAATTCTGGATCGGCTTCCAGTCTCTCTGATATTAAGCTAAAAGTGCTGGCAGACAGATAGGTTCCAGTCAGTGCTGATATCAGCAGGCCGATCATCGCTACTCGCCCAAACCTGATATGTAAACGCTGGCTCAGTGAACCACGGGCAGGCTGCAGTAGTTGTCGCCACCCACCCATACGAGTGGCCAGCAGAAAAGCACCTGAAATAACTAACACGATCATCACTAGAGCGGTAATGCCCACCACCACTCTGCCGGGAGTGTCAGCGAGCAACGAACGGTGCAGATTTTTAATCCAGCGCGAGAATGATGAAGGCTCATAGGGCCCGATTGCTTGTCCGCTACGTGGGTCTACTTGATCAATACCGACTTGGTCATCTCGAGTGAAATAGACAATAAGAGTGCCTGATGGAGTGCGTACGATCTGCTCGATGCCTGGGTAGTTTTTTGTCAGTTTGCCTGTAAGTTCCGCAACGCTGATTTGACCTGTAGCTGGAATAACTGCATCCATCCGCTCAAGAGCAGGGTCAAGCGATAGAATCGCACCTGTCATAGCCAGCACCATGACAAACAGTGCAGCGATGAGGCCGGGTAATGAATGCAGTTGACGTAGCATGGTAGTAAATCCCTCGCTCATTAAAAATCAGAAGGTGTAACTGAATGACTGCACGTAGCCTCGGCCTGAAAATAATTTTCCAGCATTATCGGTAGTCAATGGGGCGCTGACGTCAGCACGGTTGTCGCGCATATCTTCTACAGCCGTATCCACGCGGACTTCATAGCCTGTGTCAATCAGTTCATCGGCAACCCCAAGGGTGATGTTTAAGGCTTTTCCACTCAATACACTAGCGCCACTCACGCCATCATATTCGCTGCTGCGTAATCCGCTGCCGCGTGCCCAGTCCGGTAGATGCTTATAGTATTTTGTCTTTTTTCCGGCTACCCAGAGTGTGTGCTGATATTTTCCGTCCGCATCCACTAGGTAAAGTGCTATATAGGCACCATCGCCCCCGTAGTTCTGCAGCACTGTATTAAAGGTTACTTCACGAGCTTGTGTCAGGCTCGGCAATGCCATTGAGGCTGCAATGGCAAGAGCAAGAGTGAGCTTTCTCATGGTATATCTCCTTTCTCTTTAGCATTTCGTTTTTGGGGAGTGTTTTTCAGATATAGATCGTCTGATATGACTGCATTTTTATCGAATTTTGTTTCAAGCTTGCGCAAACGCAATGTTGCAGGAAAGTATTCAGCCTTGACCTTGTTGCCATTCTGATCAAAACCTTTGACTTCATAGCAACCATCATCAACCTTGATGCGTTGTATCTTCCAACCCTTGGCTTCGAGCATCTGGCGCAGGGTTTCTCTAGGTTGCCAGTCAGCGACAGGGTCATTGCAGTCGTTATCGGCGAAGACCATTCCAGTTGCCAGGCTGGCGGTTAGCAAAGAAGTCAGAAATAGTGGTGTTTTCATGGTTTTCTCCAAGTGAGTCTTATGCTATGACTCTAGACTGGCTACCTTAAGCTAACCTTAAAAATCCATTTTTATGACACATTGAATACTCGTTTACATAGATAGAATTGATGCGGGGATCTTTACTTCGAGGGTATTTAAAAGAGGGGGCGTTACGTCCCGAGCAAGCAGAAAAACCGGGTGAGAATGCTACTGCAGTCATTAACTGCAGGCATATAAGTAGAGCAGAATGCCCAGTAGCTTACTTGTGCTGCAGATTGATGTCCTTCTGTCGAGCTAACGCATGCTGTGGCCAAGAACTCTTGATATAAGCAAGCACTGCTCGGATGTCATGATCGTTCAGTAATGTATTGTAAGCCGGCATATCACTCACATACCCAGCAGGGGCTGTTACGCTGGGTACTAAACCGTTTTTTATAATATCAATTAAAACCGCATCGGCATGATGCCAAGTATGCCCAGACTCATCATGTGGTGGTGCGGGCAAGCGGCCATTGGCTTTGCGCATTCTCCAATCAGGCTCGCCTTCTAACTTTGCCCCGTGACAGGATGCGCAGTTTTGAGCATAGATATTCTTGCCGTCGGCCACTAGTTTTGTATCAGATGGATCAATATAAGAGTGTTTTAAACTCTGCGATGATCCATAGATAAACACGCCGACTCCAAGCACCACAGCAGCAAGCGTGCCGATCATTACCGCTGTATTTTTTACACTCATTTCCATCTTAACTACTCTTACTTTGCGGCATCTTAAATGTAGCGTGCAAGATGCCGCTGATCTGATAAACAGCTGTGTTTAATACAGGCTATTCAACATTAATCTTACCCACCATACCGGCTTCGGTATGACCTGGAATCAAGCAGGCAAAATCCACTTCTGTGGCTTTGTCGAATTGCCAAATAAGTTCACCGCGCTGTCCTGCATCGAGCGTGATCATATTGGGCTCTGAGTGCTGCATGTCAGGCATTTCCAGCATTTCAGCGGCATGTGCCTTGAGTTCGGCGAGTGAGCCAATCACCATTTCATGAGGAATCTTGCCTGAGTTTGTAATGGCGAAGCGTACGGTTTCACCTGCGGTCACCTTGATGTGGTTGGGTGTAAAGCGCATGGCATCGTCCATGGTCACTTCGATGGTGCGACTTACATGCTCCAGCTCACCGCGCTGCCCATAAAATGACGCCGCTTGTGACATCGTCGACATATCATGATCTGGCATGCCATGAGCAGGTGCATGGTGATCGCCTGAGTGACCACCTGCAGCGAATACGAAAGCAGGCAAAGTGCTTAAAACAAGGATTGATAATATTTTTTTCATCATGATGATCTCTGCATAAGTAAAAAGTAAATAGCCGTGTATGGCGTAGATTAAGCTTATAAAGCCACTTTAACTCAGTGTTGCTGTCGAGCAGATGACACGAAGATTACATTTCTGTAATGAAAGGGTCATGCTCCTGAAAGCAGGAGTCGGCTAGAATGATTTTGATAGTGCCTGAGCTGAGCTGGCTGATGCTCTCGCACAGTCTAAAACCGAATACATTCACGAGGCGAACGCATGAAATTGCTGGTGGTTGAAGATGAGATAAAAACAGGCGAGTATCTGCGCCAAGGCTTATCGGAATCAGGCTTTGTCGTGGATCTGGCGCACACTGGGCTAGATGGTCATCATCTTGCGCTGACAGAGCACTATGACCTCATTATATTGGACGTGATGCTGCCCGATGTTGATGGCTGGCGTATTGTTCAAGCGTTGCGCGAAGAAAAATCGACCACCCCCGTATTGTTTTTGACCGCGCGCGATAGCGTAGAGGATCGAGTCAAAGGCTTGGAACTGGGCGCGGATGACTATTTGATTAAACCTTTTGCTTTCTCCGAGCTATTAGCACGCGTGCGTTCCTTATTGCGCCGAGGCACCACGCCGGTCTTGCAGAATCAATTGCAAATTGCTGATCTTGTCTTGGATATTCCACGTCGGCAAGCCCAGCGGCAGGATGTACGTATTAACCTGACCAATAAAGAATTTGCATTATTGGAGTTACTGGTGCGCCGCCAAGGTGAGGTGTTGCCGCGCTCTCTGATTGCGTCGCAGATCTGGGATATGAATTTTGATAGCGATACTAATGTCATCGACGTGGCGATTCGTCGGTTGCGTGCCAAAATCGACGATAATTTTGAACCCAAGCTGATTCATACCGTGCGCGGTATGGGTTATATGCTTGATGTCAGTCGTGAGGCTTAACCCGTGATCCTCCGCCCGGCATCTCTAGCACTGCGCCTGACTCTATCGATTGGCGCAGTCATAACTGTGGTACTTCTTACACTGGGTTGGATAGTTGAGCGTTCGATTGATACTCATTTTGTTCAACAGGATGTGGATGAGCTGAATGCGGTGGTGCAAGCTGTTGAGCAGTCGCTGTTAGGCGCTGCGTCAGATGCAACAACTGAAGATCTTAAGCGTCGCTTAGCGGGTGCGGTGTCTGGCCATCACAATGCTCGATTTCGCTTATCCGACGCTAGCGAGAAGGTGCTGTACGCGACGACTGATGAGGGTCTTGATGGTTTTGCACAGCGCGTTCCTTCGGTAGATACCATCAGTATTGATACGGTAAGCATGTGGCAGGATAAAGGGCAGACCTATAGGGGTGCTGCTGTGCAATTAATACCAAAAGGGAGTCTAGATGATCAACCCTTAACGCTAGTTGTCGCGACAGATATTGGTTTTCATTTGCACTATCTTGAAAGTTTTCGTATTTACTTGAAGCTGATAACTTTGGCCGCCTGCTTGATTGCTATTTTAGCGACGTGGTTTGCGGTCCATCAAGGCCATGCTCCTCTACGTCGTATCAGTGCGGAAATTCGTCGCATTAAATCCGATCATCTCTCTATTCGACTGGCACCCAACACTGTTCCGGTGGAGTTAACCGAGCTGGCTGTGTCATTCAATGAGATGCTCGATCGGATCGAAGAGGGCTTTGAGCGTCTCTCAAACTTTTCTGCTGATATTGCGCATGAACTGCGTACACCGATCACGAATTTACGCACGCAGACCGAAGTTGCTCTGTCGCAATCGCGTGACCTCGAGCAGTATCAGGAAATTTTGTATTCGAGTTTAGAAGAGTACGAGCGTATGGCCAAAATGGTCAGTGATATGCTGTTTTTGGCTCAGGCGGATAACCATCAGCTGCAGGGCGAACGGGTTGAAGTCAACTTGGCGACTGAAGTGCAGATGCTATTTGATTATTTCGAGGCTTGGGCTGAAGAACGCTCCGTTGCATTGGAGTGCAAAGGTTCAGCTCTGTACGTTCAAGGCGATAGGCTGATGATCCGGCGCGCACTGAGTAATCTTTTATCCAATGCCATACGTTACACCCCAGCAGGGCAAGCAGTCACTGTGTCTCTTATAACTAACAGCGACGACACTGTGATTATTCGCATTAAAAATCCTGGGTTGACCATCAGTCCTGAGCATCTAACAAAATTATTTGATCGATTTTATCGAGCCGATCCTTCACGCCAACATAAAGGTGATGGGGCAGGTTTGGGCTTGGCTATTGTTAAGTCTATTGTTGACGCACATGGCGGCACGATTACGGCAGCAAGTGAAGGTGAGCATATAGTTTTTGAGATCCAGTTTCCTCGACTTGTAATTAAGAGATAAAAAAAGTTCTTTCTCCCGTGTTAATAATCAGCATATTTATGTAGGACTGGTGAGAGTATTTGGCGTGACGGTTACCGCTACAAACAGAGCAGCGCGATGTTGTCGCACTATGAAGAAAGAGAGCACCTCAACTAGGTCGTTGAGTGTCTATGAAAAAGATGGACTGGTTATTGTCGCAAATGGACGAAGTATCAGTCGCTGAGTATATGCCACCAGAAATCGCAATCGGTACAAGTGATATGGCTTTAAGAACCGGGGGCGCAGTAAAAAGGCTGACGCTGAACTGCTTGCAGAATATGAGCATGTTGCTGCCCTCATACGTGCTGGCAAGGGTATACGTGAAACAAGCCGAGTAGCTAGCTGTAGTGTTACATGCTCTTCAGCTCTGTCTAGCCAACATATACATGTTTTGCACTATAAGCTCTATGTATGATTGGAAGCTATAACTCTGATAACAGTAAACTCTAGCGAATATTTCTAGGGTTTTGTCAGAAAAATAGAAAAGTGGCGTAGCCTGCAACCATAGCCATAGCAAAAATAACCACCACGAAAGCAACCAACAATTTCATCATGAATAAGGAGCGCAATAGAATTAGCTCAGTAAGGCTGGCTCCTGCACTACCGATGATTAATGCTAATACGGTTCCTGCGCCTACTCCTTTAGTCATCAATGCTGCTGCAAGCGGTATCACAGCTTCGGCACGAATATATAACGGCACACCAATAATAGCTGCAACCGGTATTGCAAATGGATTATCAGCTCCAGCGTACTGCTCCAATAGTTCGGTTGGCATAAAACCATAGATTATGCTTCCAATCGCTATCCCTATGAGTAGGTATGGCAACACTTCCATAAAGTCCGACCAAGCTTCTCGCCACAAACCACTATATTTGCCGCTAACAGTTCCAATATCGCAACTGTTGGATTGTGATGCTGTCTGCGCTTCAGAATTACAGGGCGACACTTCGAGCTGCTCACTGCACACACTAGCTCCACTGCTGTTCGTCACACCACAAACAGATGCAATACCGACTGACTCACGGCGCACAAATCGTTCAAACCCGAGTGTCTGTAGTAGCCAGCCTGAGCTAAGTGAAACTAACAGTGCAGCTGTTACGTAGATAGCGGTGAGTGTAAAACCAAAAGTAGCAATTAATAGAACAACAATAATTGGATTTAGTAGAGGTGAAGCGAAGAGAAACACCATCATTGGACCAAAACCCGCCCGTGCACGGATTAAGCCTTTCAGCATCGGAATAGTAGAGCAGCTACAAAACGGTGTGATAGCACCTAGAGCTGCAGCAAGAAAATAACTACTGCGTCGACTTGAGCTAAGCAAGGCTTCAATTTTAGAAGGTGGGATATGGCGTTGAAGTGCAGCTACTAGCAAGCTGATACCGATGTACAGGGCCGACAGTTCTGCGGCAAGAAAGACAAACATGCTCAAGGTATCTTGTAGTTGCGAAGACATTCCAACTCCTATATTTCTAGATTTATCGAATAGTCAATAAGGATAGGTTTTATTCCTTGTTCTTGTCAACTATAATACTGGTTATATCGAATTGATGAGGAAGGCCCATATGCAGCACGAAAAGGTAGCAGCAAGTTTAGCTGAGTTAGGGAACACACATCGATTAGCAGTATTTCGATTTTTAGTGAAGGCTGGGCATGAGGGTGCGTCGGTTGGGGATATACAGAAAACGCTAGATATACCCGCCTCAACACTCTCTCACCATATTTCGCGTATGGCCAAGGTTGGGTTAATCCGACAAGAAAGGCATAGTCGCACCATTATGTGCATACCTGAATATAAGCATTTAGAGTGCTTAATTAGCTTTTTGCAGGAAGAGTGCTGTGCAGGCGTATGATTTGAGAATCAGTGCGGTTTTTAATGCAAGCACTCCTTCATTTTGGACTCCATAGGACTTTACATGACATTAAAAATCCTCGTCTTCCTTGGCTCAGTAAGAACTAGTTCACCGCCTGCTCCAGCTCGACTGGGTCTGCGTGTGGCAAAGCGTTGTGTTCAACAACTGGCTCAAAATAATCATGATGTGATCTTAATTGATCCGTTGGATTATGATTTATCCGATCCTTTTATGCCGCTTTTCTCTTATCCAGCGGGTCAGGCACCTGAAGATTTGCAGCAGCTTGCTCAGCAAATTAAGAGTGCAGATGCCTATGTGATGGTCAGCCCTGAATACAATCACTCGATGAGTCCAGCATTAGCAAACTTACTTAATCATTTCGGCAGTTCACTTTTTTCATATAAGCCATCGGTCATTGTCACCTACTCAGCAGGCCAATGGGGCGGGGTTCGTGCGGCAGTTAATATGCGCAGTTTTCTATCTGAGCTTGGATGTCTTCCGGTCTCTGCAATGATTCACTTACCCAGAGCACAGGAAGTACTAACAGACGAAGGAGTTTATGCTGAAGGTGTTAGTGCTGCTGACTGGAGTCGTTATTGCGAGCGAGCATTCAGTCAGCTGGAATGGTGGGCAACAGCTGCAAATAAGCATCGCGATAATGATGAAGGTAAACAAAGACCGTTTGCCTTTATTCGTAATCCCTCACAGAGAAATGCACCCTAATATGACACCTACATGCATCTTGAGCGCTTGGGAGTCACATGAAAAAGAGCTACGTTCTTTTTTACTAGCACGCATAGATAACCCACACGAAGCAGATGATGTTCTTCAAGAGCTCTTCCTGAAACTGGCTCGACAGAATCACGCTTTCTGCGAGGTGGATAATCCCAGGGCCTGGCTATTTCGCGTTTTACGCAACTGCTTAATTGATCGTTTGCGCACCGCAAAAACCTTTCTTGATCTTAATGTAGATATGCCGCTTGAGAGTGATGAGATACCACCTATAACCCAGCTAGAAACCTGCTTGCTTCGTAATCTAGAAGAATTAAGTGCTGAGGATAAAAGCGTTATTAAGCAATGTGATCTACAAGGTCAAACTCAGTTGCATTATGCGCAACAACAAGGGCTTACGCTAAGCGCAGTTAAGTCACGTCTGTTACGGGCGCGGGCGCGTTTACGTAAGAAAATCGAGATCAATTGTCAAGTAGAGTTTGATGAAAACGGGCACGTCTGCTGCCATACACCTCGATAAAAATATTTTATCTGCATCCTTTTGCCAAGATGTTCGTCTCCATTGTAGAGGTACGTTAACTTATACCTCTTTTAAGGAGTTTGGAGATGATGACCCGATTGCGCGAGCTGTATGCAGATAACTCTCGTGAAACCAATTTATTGCTTTTCATGATAGCTACTTTTCTGCTGATTTATTTTATTCCTGCTGGAACTGCGCGTTTTGATAATGCGATATTGGAAGGGGTTCGCTTAACCCACTGGTACGCCAGAGAGCACGTTATTTTATGTTTGCTACCTGCTTTTCTGATTGCTGGTGCGATGTCGACCTATATCAGCCAAGATGCAGTGATGCGCTACTTAGGGCCTGAGTCATCCAAGCCAGTGGCGTTTAGCGTTGCATCAATATCGGGTACGCTGCTGGCTGTTTGTTCGTGCACCGTTCTTCCTTTATTTGGTGGTATCTATAAAAGAGGCGCAGGATTAGGCGCTGCTATTGCATTCTTGTATTCAGGTCCCGCCATTAACATTATGGCCGTTGTCGTCACAGCCAAAGTTTTGGGTGCGGAAATGGGGATTGTCCGTGCAGTCGGTGCCATCCTGTTTGCGCTGGTAATAGGCACAATTATGCACCTCATCTACCGCAAGGAAGAGGCGCAGCGCACCGTCACTAATAACCGTGGCTTTACTGGTGATGATACCGATAAGCCAATGAGTGCCGTCGTACCTTTTTTTGCCTTGATGGTCGGGGTGCTGGTATTCGCTAACTGGGCCGCTGCCGACAGCCCCGTTTGGATGCAGGTTTATCACTGGAAATGGCAAATTACAGCACTTCTGAGCGCGGCACTAGCTGGCCTGCTTATCTGGCACTGGGATTGGCCAAAGACTCAACTGCTGATTCTAGCGGCGGTTGTTTTGGTTGCTGCCGTGATAGTGCCTACAGCGCCTGAATTGCCCTTTGCTATTGGTATTGCTGGCTTGATGATTATTGCTGCATTGCGTAAGCAGGACCGAGAGTGGTCTATCCAAAGCTGGGATTTTGCTAAACAAATTTTACCATTGCTGCTGGGTGGCGTATTTATTGCTGGTTTTGCCCTCGGTCGCCCGGGCTAT
>JAVETP010000062.1:0-16047 GCA_034006005.1 Pseudomonas sp. | reverse complement strand
GGTAATACATTGACATCTACAGTCATTGCCTCTGTATTAGGAGCTTTTATGTACTTCTCGACGCTGACTGAAGTACCTATTGTTGAAGCACTTATGGGCGCAGGAATGGGTAAAGGGCCCGCAATGGCGCTGCTATTAGCAGGGCCGGCACTGTCTTTACCGAACATGCTAGTTATCCGCACCATCCTGGGTACAGAAAAACAGTCGTTTATTGTGCTTTGGTTGTGGTAATGGCCACCCTAACCGGATTTGTGTATGGCAATTGGTGATAATTTCACTAATTAAAACTATGTTAAGCGAGGAAAAACAATGAAATTTACTATTTATGGCAGCGGTTGCGCTAAATGTGCCCAACTAACAGCTAATGCAGAAGAGGCTGCAAGTGCAAAAGGACTGCAGTATGAAATAGAAAAAGTGACCGATACGAATGCCATTATTGACGCAGGTATTATGCGTACTCCTGCATTAGCGATTGATGGTGAGATTGTTATTGAAGGTAAAGTAGCAAATGCGGCAGATATCCAGAAGTTACTAGCCTAGAGGTAACATCTCTGCTTTAGGTTACCCTCGTAGTGTAGCGGCCAAGTAATTGCTGGTAAGGCATGATTTTCATACCGCTTTTTAGTTACTGACTTACTCTGACCGCGCATACCAACTCGCACCTTCAATACAGTACTCTGCATTGGTGCCTATTCGTGCCCACTCTGATTTGATGGGTACGAATGGAGGAAAAGGGCACGAATGGATATCTGGTTTTAATCAGATAAAAGTATTAAATGGTGTGCTTCTATGAGGGAAGAAAAGATGCGGTTTATTGAGTGGCCGAACAGAAATAGTAGACATAAAAAAACCCCTGATTTCTCAATCAAGGGTTCTTTTTAATTTGGCGGAGGAGGTGAGATTCGAACTCACGGATAGTCGCCCATCGACGGTTTTCAAGACCGTTGCCTTCAGCCACTCGGCCACTCCTCCCTTTCAATGGCGGCTATAATAGCGCAATATAATATTCTGTCAAACGTTTTCCAGTATTTTTATAAAAATAGTTGCTATGATGGCTGTCAACACACTTAATCAGGAGTTTTATGATGCGTGAACAACAAAATTATTCGCTAAGACAAGCTACGACGGCCGATTCAGAAAGCAGCGCCGTTTTACGCAATACCTACGGCTTACTTGCACTGACATTAGCGTTCAGTGGTGTAGTGGCTTATTTTTCTCAACAAATGGGTATGCCGCATCCAGGCTTAATGCTGACCTTAGTTGGCTTCTACGGTTTATTCTTTGCAACCATGAAGCTGCGTAACTCAGGTTGGGGCTTGCTAACAACGTTCGCGCTGACCGGTTTTATGGGTTACACCTTAGGTCCGATCTTAAATATGTATATGAGCATGCCCAATGGTGCGAGCGTTATCAGCTCAGCCTTTGCCATGACCGCGTTTGTATTTACAGGTTTATCGGCTTACGTATTAATCACACGTAAAGATATGAGCTTCTTAAATGGCTTTATCACTGTTGGCTTCTTTGTGTTGCTAGCTGCGGTGATTGCGAGCTTTATTTTTGAGATCTCAGGTTTACAGTTAGCGATTAGTGCAGGTTTTGTACTGTTCTCATCAGCGATGATTCTGTTTCAAACCAGCGCCATTATTCAAGGCGGTGAGCGTAACTACATTATGGCGACCATTAGCCTGTATGTATCCATTTATAACTTGTTCTTAAGCCTGCTCAGTATCTTGGGCTTTGCTAACAACGATTAATAGTCGCACAGCTGCTTGTTTAGCAAAGGGTTCTATTGGTCTACAATAGAACCCTTTTTTATTACCCATATTTTTTGCTTCGCGCATCAATCATATTGACTCAAAGGCATGTTTTACATGCACATGAATTACACAAGGATCTGTCATGATTAAAAAATGCTTATTTCCCGCTGCGGGCTACGGTACTCGTTTCTTACCTGCCACCAAAGCGATGCCTAAAGAAATGTTACCCATAGTCAACAAGCCTTTGATTCAATATGGTGTTGAAGAAGCGTTGCAGGCGGGTCTTAAGGAAATTGCTGTTGTAACAGGCCGTAATAAACGTGCTATTGAAGACCATTTTGATATCAGTTATGAAATGGAGCATCAAATTAATGGTACTGATAAAGAGCAGTACCTGAGAGGTGTGCGCAGTTTAATCAGTGAGTGTACTTTTTCATATACACGCCAAATTGAAATGAAAGGGCTAGGGCACGCGATTCTGACGGGCCGTACACTGATCGGTGATAACGCATTTGCCGTGGTACTGGCGGATGACCTGTGTATCAATACCGAAGGTGACGGCGTATTGGAGCAAATGATCAAGCTGTACAAGCAGTTCCGTTGCTCCATTGTTGCGATTCAAGAAGTGCCCATGGAAGACACAGCTAAATACGGTGTGATCTCAGGCGAGATGATTCGCGATGATGTTTACCGTGTTCATTCTATGGTGGAAAAGCCTAAGCCTGAAGATGCGCCTTCAAACTTAGCGATTATCGGTCGTTATATTTTGACGCCTGATATTTTCGAACTGATTGAGCAAACCGAACCAGGCAAGGGCGGTGAGATCCAAATCACTGACGCACTGATGAAACAAGCACAAGACGGCTGTGTCATTGCCTATAAATTTAAAGGCCAGCGTTTTGATTGCGGTAGTGTTGAAGGCTATATTGATGCGACAAATTTCTGTTATGAGAACCTGTATAAGAAAGGTGAGTAACAGTGCTGTATCTATGTGTTAATCACCTGAACTGGAGAATAGTATATGTCCTATGATTTTGATTTATTTGTCATCGGTGCGGGTTCAGGTGGCGTACGCGCCGCCCGTTTTGCAGCCTCATTTGGCGCGCGAGTGGCTGTTGCAGAAAGTCGCTATTTAGGGGGCACCTGCGTCAACGTCGGTTGTGTACCTAAAAAACTGATGGTGTATGCCGCCAGCTATCAGAATGATTTTAAACTCAGCCGCAGTTTTGGTTGGGATGTTGAAGCCAAGGGCTTTGACTGGACCACGCTGATTAGCAATAAGAATACTGAGATTGAACGCTTAAACGGTATCTATGAAAAGCTGCTGGTGAACAGTGGCGTTAACTTGCTCAATGGCCACGCTAAGTTAGTCGATGCGCATACTGTTGATGTCGACGGTAAACAGTATACGGCTGAGCATATTCTTGTTGCCGTCGGTGGCTGGCCACAAGTGCCGGATATTCCTGGCCGTGAACATGCGACAGATTCCAACCAAGTCTTCTTCTTAGAAGAGCAGCCTAAGCGCGTTCTAGTGATCGGCGGTGGCTATATCGCGGTTGAGTTTGCTTCGGTGTTCCAAGGTCTAGGTTCAGAGACACAGCTGGCGTATCGTGGTGATTTATTTTTACGTGGTTTTGATAATGATGTGCGTGAGCATTTACATCAAGAGCTGCTTAAAACAGACATGACACTACGCTTTAACTGTGACGTGCAACGTATTGATAAACAAGAAGATGATAGTTTATTGATTACCTTTACAGATGGGAAAACCACAGAAGTCGACTGTATTTTCTATGCTACGGGTCGCCGTCCAATGCTAGATAATCTAGGCTTGGAAAACGTTGATATTAAGCTCAATGAGCAAGGTTTTATTGCTGTTGATGAGCTGTATCAAACCTCAGAAAGCAGCATTTTAGCTATTGGCGATGTGACAGGGCGCGTGCAACTGACGCCGGTTGCCTTAGCTGAAGGCATGGCGGTAGCACGACGTTTATTCCGCAATGAAGAGTACCGTCCAGTTGACTACGATTTGATTCCGACTGCAGTGTTTAGCTTGCCTAATATTGCCACAGTAGGCATCAGTGAAGAACAGGCAAGGGCAGATGGCTTTGCGGTAGAGATCTTCAAAAGCAGCTTTAGACCGATGAAACTGAGTTTATCAGATCAGCAAGAGCGCATCTTTATGAAGCTGATTGTTGATAAGGCCACTGACCGCGTATTGGGCTGCCATATGGTTGGACCTGATGCCGGTGAACTGATGCAAGGTATTGCCGTAGCCTTAAAAGCCGGTGCAACCAAGCAAGTGTTTGATGACACCATTGGTATTCATCCAACAGCGGCTGAAGAGTTTGTCACTATGCGTACACCCAGCGCTTAAACCAGGCTGGCGGTAACTGTTGAAATAGAAACGGCGCATACTCTGCGCCGTTTCTATTTGTAAGCATATTCTAGTAATGGCAATCATTACTATTTGCTAGCTAAGCAATATCAGTGACTTGAGTGATCCATAGCATCGCCATGGTGCTCAACTGAGGTGCCAGCATCGCTGGATTTGATATCAACAATAATATCAACTTGACCGGCATGCTCAAATTGCAATGTCAGCGGCAGTTGTTCGCCAGCAACCAAGGGTTTTTTCAGGTCAATCAGCATAATGTGGTAACCGCCGGGCTCAAGGCTGGCTTTGCCGTGTGCAGGCACATCAATGGTATCGACTTTAACCATACGCATGACATCGCCTTCATGAATATGAGAGTGTAATTCAGTGATATCAGCAATAGAGCTGTCAGCACTGATCAGGCGATCGGCTGTGTCGCTGTGGTTGTCGATGGTCATAAAGGCTGCGCCTACAGGCGCGGACGGTGGTAACTCGCGTGACCAAGCCGCAGTGACTTGGATAGGCGATTGCGTTGCTTCAGCAGTAGCAACTGCAGCGTGATGCTCGGACTCAGCATGTGCAGGCAGTGATGCTGTCAGTGACAATGCAAACAAGCTAGCAGCAAGGGCGGTTAAACGCATAGAGAAAACTCCTGTAATTATTATCGCAAGGTAATGGTCTTGGGAAAGCAATTTAGCACGGTGCAGTTCGCAAGGGACTGCGACATTGTGCAGCAGTCTGAATGTAGGAGATATGTGTAGAGCTGTAGTTCAGACCTTTCAATATAGTCAATTTAACATAATATTGATTATGGCATATTTGGATATATTCTAAATCGGCTGATCTTCGTCTGTAATCACGTCTAAGGCGTTATGATCATCATCCATAGTATTATCAACGTAATCAGTCTTTAAACCGCTTTCCATGCTCTCAAGCTCTCCTAGCAGCGAACTGAAGCTAACCCGTGAAGCATTGTTCATGGATTCGCTTGCCGCATCGCTAACGACCGTCTGCACTGTCGCGACCACGGCCTCTTATTCTGTTGGATCATTAGCAACTGCTTGCAGCTCTTGTAACTCACTGTGATTGGGCAGCTCATCCAGTGTGCGCAAGTTAAAGTAATCTAGAAACGCTTTCGTGGTGGCCAACATTGCAGGTTTACCTGGCACGTCTTTATAACCGACGACACGTATCCATTCGCGCTCAATTAAGGTTTTGATCAACTGTGCGCTGACGGCTACGCCACGTACATCTTCAATTTCACCCCGTGTAATCGGCTGGCGATAGGCAATTAAGGCTAATGTCTCCAGCGTGGCGCGTGAATAACGCTGCGGCCGTTCTTCCCATAAGCGCCCAACCCATGGCGAATACTCTGGCCGTACTTGCAGACGAAAACCTGAAGCCACTTCCATTAATTGATATGAGCGCCCTGTACTATCCACATCCAGCTGCTCTAAAGCCGCTTTGATTTGCAGTGTGCTGGGTTGCATATCGCTATCAAACAATTCAGCGATACGCTCGAGGCTTAAAGGTTTCCCCGCGGCTAACAGCAAGGCCTCTAGCACATTAGAGAACTGCTGAACGTGGTCAAAATCCAGCTTATTCATCTGTTTTAGCCCGTACGTGGATCTCACTAAAGGCTTCGTTTTGCACTAATTCGATCAACGATTCTTTCACCAGCTCCAAAATAGCCACAAAGGTCACAATCACACCTAAACGCCCTTCTTCTAAGGTAAATAAACGCGCAAAAGGCACAAAGCTGCCATCGCGTAGCGCCTCAAGCACCTTGCTCATGCGCTCGCGAGTCGATAACGTCTCGCGGCTGATTTGATGGCTTTCAAAGAGATTGGCGCGATGTAAAACATTCGACATGGCTAATAAAACATCGGCTAAAGCGACATCCGCCACTAAACGCCGTGCACGCGCTTCCGGGGCTACCGCCTGAGCTGGAAACACATCGCGGCCTATACGTGGAATATCATCCAGGTCTTCAGCGGCAATCTTGATGCGCTCATACTCTTGCAAGCGCCGAATCAGTTCTGCACGCGGATCGTCTTCATCCTCAATGGTGCTGTATTTAGAGCGCGGCAATAACATGCGTGATTTTATTTCAGCCAACATTGCAGCCATCACCAAATACTCAGCCGCCAACTCAAGATGCACGGCCTTCATCAACTCAACATAGCCCATATATTGATGAGTGATTTGCGCGACTTGAATATCGAGGATATCGATATTTTCTTTACGAATCAGATACAGCAGCAAGTCCAAGGGCCCTTCAAAGGCCTCGAGAATCACTTCAAGCGCATCCGGCGGAATATATAAATCCAGCGGTAACGATGTCATGGCTTCGCCGTAGATCAAGACCTGCGGCAATTGCTCCACAGAGGGAACGATCGCCGCGCCCTGCTCTACAGACGCTGTTGTTATTGCCTGCTCAACCATCAGTTGCGAAAAGGTTCTGGGTCGCCACAGCCTTCACGTAAAATCTCAGGTTCTTCATCAACAAAGCTCACCACCGTTGAGGCTTCAATACCGCCGTAACCGCCATCAATAATAAGATCGACTTGGCTTTCTAATAAGTCGCGAATCTCATAAGGATCGCTCAGCGGCTCATCAGCATCGGGCATGATCAAGGTGACACTCATCAATGGCTCACCCAGTTCAGCCAGTAACGCTTGAGCAATCGGATGTCCTGGCACACGCAAACCAATGGTGCGACGTTTCGGGTGCATCAG
This sequence comes from Pseudomonas sp., assembly GCA_034006005.1. GTDB lineage: Bacteria > Pseudomonadota > Gammaproteobacteria > Pseudomonadales > Pseudomonadaceae > Denitrificimonas. Next base: position 9,175 of record JAVETP010000062.1, on the reverse strand, counting down.
CATGCGTGGTACTTCACGCGTGGCATTCAGAATGTAGGTATAGGGTCCTGGTGTATAGGCTTTAAGTAGACGAAACGCGGTGGTGTTGACCTTAGCAAACACGCCCAGCTCTGACAGATCTCGACACATTAAAGTAAAGTTGTGCTTATCGTCTAAACGGCGAATACGGCGGATACGTTCCAGCGCACTTTTATCACCTAAACGGCAACCTAATGCATAGGATGAGTCCGTTGGGTAAATAATGACACCACCCTTACGAATCACCTCCACTGCTTGTTTAACTAACCGATCTTGCGGGTTTTCCGCATGAATTTGGAAAAATTTCATAGCCATGTCCTCATGGTTAAAAGGTTATATCTGTATCTGTGGTGGCTCGATCAGCGGCGTTAAATCATCCGGTACTGCTCGATAACGTCCCAGTTCAGACCACTGACGGGGTAAGTGAAAATCACTACCTGCCGTGACTTTTAAATTAAACTCACGGGCTAAAATTGATAAAGTACCGACCTGCTCAGCGGGCTGCATACCGTTGACCACTTCAAGTGCATGTCCGCCGGCATTGACAAAGTCCTGTACTAAACGTCGACGCTTGGTGCGTGTGAACTTGTAATGGTAGACGTGCGCTAGGCTGATCGAGGCTTTAGCTTCAAGCAGTGTAGCGACGGTATCCTCAAGCGATGGCCAGTGTTGCTTAACATCACCAATTTTCCCCGAACCCAGCCATTTATGAAAGGCTTCGGTATGATCTCGCACATGACCCGCGGCCACTAAAAACTGGGCAAAGTGTGGGCGTGCAGGAGCATTGGCGCTATCGCCCAGCGCAGACTGTATAGCCTGTGCACCCTCGAGTGCGTCTGGAATACCTTTAGCTGCTAAACGCTTAGCGATTTCTTCAGAGCGCAACCAACGTCCGGTGTGTAATGCGTTGGTTGCTGCAATGATCGCCGGATCATCCAAGGCAAAGTTATAGCCTAAAATATGAATGGTGGCACCACCCCAGACACACGACATCTCAATGCCGTTAATCAGTTGTATACCCAACTCGTCTGCGGCTTGATGCGCTTCAGGCAAACCTTCGATGGTGTCATGATCTGTAAGGGCAAGAACTTTCACCCCATACTCATGCGCTCGAAGAACCAACTCGCGTGGTGTAAGAGCACCATCTGAGGCTGTACTGTGACAATGTAGATCTATATCCATTTTCAATGCTTACGCTTGCGGCTGTGTTTGCTATTATGCCGTTTCCTTTCTGTTATGGCGCGTACTGTGAAACAATTACTCGATTTTATCCCACTTATCTTGTTTTTTATTGTCTTTAAGCTGGAACCACGTGATGTTGAGCTGGCTGGACAGGTCTTTTCTCTAGGAGGCATCTTTAGTGCAACAGCAGTACTGATTATCACTTCGGTAGTGGTCTATGGCTCTTTATTTATAATCAACCGTCGCCTTGAAAAAGGCCAATGGTTAACTTTGCTCGGTTGTCTGTTTTTTGGCGGTTTAACTCTCGCCTTCCACAGCGAAACATTTTTAAAGTGGAAAGCACCGGTGGTGAACTGGTTATTTGCCCTAGGTTTTGCTGGCAGCCACTTTATCGGTCAGCAGCCGTTAATTAAACGCATTATGGGCCATGCCGTTAATTTGCCTGATCGAATCTGGACTCAGCTGAATATCGCTTGGGTTATATTCTTTATCATCGCAGGTTCAGCCAACTTATTTGTGGCCTTTACCTACCATGAGATCTGGGTCGACTTTAAAGTGTTCGGCAGCTTAACCATGACTGTACTGTTTTTAATTGGCCAAGGCCTATTCTTGGCTAAGCATATGAAAGATCTGCCTGAGAAACCTAATAAGGAGTTATAAAACATGCTCTATGCAATTATTGCGACAGATAAACCTGATAGCTTAGCTCAGCGCATGGCTGCGCGCCCTGCTCACTTAGCTCGCCTTGAGGCGCTGCAACAAACCGGGCATTTGGTTTTAGCGGGCCCACACCCTGCAGTGGATAGCAGTGACCCTGGTGCTGCGGGCTTTACCGGTAGCCTAGTCGTGGCTGAGTTTGCGTCATTGCAAGCGGCGCAAGAGTGGGCAGCTGCTGATCCGTACTGTGCTGCGGATGTCTATGCCAGTGTTGTCGTTAAGCCATTTAAGCAGGTGTTTCCCAATTAATAGCGTTTTATATACAGTCAGTTGAGGGTAGTTAAAAGGTAATGGGCTCTATTTTATTAGTGGATGATGATCAAGAGCTCAGTGAGCTGCTGATTAACTGGCTGACGCAAGAAGGCTTTGTGATGCATGCCTGCTTTGATACACAAAGTGCGCGTGAGTATTTAGACAGTCACCCTGAGCCCGATGCGGTGATTTTGGATGTGATGCTGCCCGATGGTAATGGCTTGCAACTGTTGCGTAAAATCCGCGCAGAGCATCCACAGTTACCCGTACTGATGCTTTCAGCACGCGGTGAACCTACTGATCGTATTATTGGCTTAGAACTCGGTGCCGATGATTACTTGGCTAAGCCTTGTGATCCGCGTGAGCTGACCGCCCGTCTACGTGCGGTATTACGGCGCAGCGTCACTCACCCAACAGCAACACCGAGTGTGATCACTGTGGGTGACCTGCAGTACAGTCCAGCGCGCGGCGTCGCCAATATCAATGAGCAAGAAGATATTGACCTGACACTATCTGAAGGCCGTATTTTAGAAGCGTTACTGACGACACCCGGCGAACCCATCGAGAAGCAACAGTTGGCGCAGCTGGCACTGGATCGCAAATTAACCCTATATGACCGTAGCCTTGATATGCATATCAGTAACTTACGCCGAAAACTGGGCCCGCATGCGGGTGATAAGCCCCGTATTGTGGCGTTACGTGGCCGTGGTTACTTTTACAGCCTCTAAGTTTACCCTTTCTTTACATCGTCTTGACTGCAGTTGACACTGGCTTAGGCATACTAGAGTCATTCCGCAATCGGCGGACCGATGATTTAAGGAGAACCACCATGCGAATTAAAATGACTGCAGTTCTACTCAGCGCTCTGTTACCTTTAAGTGTTTGGGCAGCGCCTGAGCAAAGTGGATCAAAACAATCTGCTGTTAAGCAAGAACAAAAAGCAGAATGGCGTCACGAAAAAATGCAGGAGCGCCAATCGGCTTGGTTTGATCGTCTCGAACTCACACCAACTCAGCGCGAAGCCTTTCAAACAGAAATGAAAGAGCATTGGGACCAGCAAAAAACAGCTCGCGAAACTCACCACGAGAAGTTACGCGGATTGTTAGATGATAAGCAGCGTGCAGCTTTTGATGAAGACACGAAAAAAATGCAAGACAAGATGAAAAACCGTATGCATAAGCACGATAAGTCAAAACGCTCAGGCGAGTATAAGCACGGTAAGCGTGCCAATACTACAGAGTAATAAACTCACCCTAAGCGGCTCAATGCAGTGTTGAGCCGCTTTTTTTATTAGGACAATCATAATGCGCTCACTATTTTGGCGAATACTCGGCGCTTTTTGGTTGGCCTTAGGCTTGATGGGCGCCCTCACCTATCTACTGGTACGCCTGTTTAATCAAGATGATTGGATCTTAAATCACCATCCTGGCTTAAAAGATTTTGCTCCAGCCTGGCTCAGTCTGTATGAATCAGGCGCAACTGAACCGGCCCTCTACTATCTGCAACAACAAAAACGTCGTTACCGTATTGAAACCCAGGTCTTTGATGACAATGGCCTCTCTCTAGGTAAAACGCTGTCGTCACGTTCGCAAGCATGGGAAGCTAAGCGTGAAATGCAGCACTTACCGTGGCGGCGTATTACTCAGGAAATAACAGACAGTAATGGCCGCAGTTATTTGTTTGTTTACCGTATTGCTCACAGTGAACTGGGCGCATGGCAACGAAATAATGGTTTACGACCACTCAGCGCTCTAGCCATTACCCTGCTGGTGCTAACGGCCATGAGTTTACTGCTAACACTATCTATTACCCGACCGTTAAATCGGTTACGTGATGCTGTGCATGATCTGGGTGAGACCACTTATCAAAAAGATGATTTGAGTCAGCTGGCCAGACGCCGTGATGAGCTTGGTGTACTTGCTGGCGACTTCAATAATATGGGACAGCGCTTGCAGGGCCTGATTAAAAGTCAGCGACAATTGTTGCGTGATGTCTCGCATGAGTTACGCTCACCGCTGGCGCGTCTGCAAGTTGCTTTGGCTTTGGCTGAGCGTGGAAACGAAGAGCAGCGTACGGCGTTATGGCCACGCTTGCATCTTGAGTGCGAACGACTCAACGGTCTTATTGATGAGATTCTTACCCTGGCGCGCTTGGATCAAGTACAAGCGCCTAAGCAAGCGATAGCCATTGATGATTTGCTATATAAGCTACGTGATGATGCCACCTTGCTGATGCCCGAGCAACGTATCGAGATGAGCGGAGCGCAAGGCTGCAGTTACTTAGGTTGGCCTGAGCTGTTACAGCGTGCGTTAGATAATTTACTGCGCAATGCATTGCGCTTTAACCCGCAGTCACAGCCGATTCAAATTGAGGTCAGTCAGCAAGCAACGCAGTTAACTCTGAGTATTCGAGATTACGGACCGGGTGTCAGTGATGAATGGCTGAGCCAATTGGGCGAGAGTTTCTTTCGTGTGCCGGGTCAAGCGCAACAAGGCTATGGCTTAGGGCTGGCCATTGCCAAACGTTCTATAGAGCAGCACGGCGGACAACTCACCTTCAGCAATCATGCTGAAGGTGGTTTTATTGCTACGGTGCAACTGCCCGTACTCGATTAAAGAGTTATGACTGCTGCGGCCATGCCTGTACAAAAGGCGCGGGATCAACAGCTGGTGGATTACGCAAAGCATTAATGGGTGTGCCTAAGTACATATAGGCAACCACTTGCTCGTGAGGCCACAAGCCTAATCCTGTATTAATCAGCGGTGTTTCTGCAACAAAGCCAGTGCGCCATACTGCTCCAACACCTTGAGCATGTGCTGCTAATAAGATGTTATGTGCAGCGCAACCGGCCGTGATCATTTGCTCATGAGCGGGTACTTTTTCATGCTCGGTAATGGTTGCAATCACCAGCAGCAATAAAGGTGCCCGTAATGGCATGGCTCTGGTTTTTTCAATCTGTTCATCATCAGCATCTGGTGTTGTGCTGAGTAAACCCTGAACAAATAACTCACCTAAAGCGTGTCGATCATCGCCTTCTACAGTCAAAAAACGCCAAGGGCGTAACTGGCCATGATCCGGCGAGCGAAATGCAGCGCGTAGCATCAGATCAAGTTGTTCGGGGCTTGGAGCAGGTTCTCGCAGGCGCGGAACTGATACACGCTTTAATAAAAGATCAATGGCATCCATCGTCTGGCTCCTCAGTGATTTTAAAAGGCTTGTAATGATTCTTAATTAGAAGACTATATTGTAAACAACTACAGGCTAATAACCAAGTGTAACAGTTGGTTATTAGCCTGTTAGGCCGCATAACAAGACGCATATATACATATTGTTTTAAGCCACTCGGTCAGGATTGATACCGGGCTGTAACGGCGGCTCTATCGGTGCTAAACCATGCGCTGCACGCGCATCATCACAACGTTGATTGTGAACTCCATGCTCCCAAGAGGCTTTAAAGTCTTGGCAACTGGATGAGCGGTTTTCATACATCGTACAACGCACGCCCTCGCCCACACTGCCCAGTAAAGCTGTGCAGCGTGCAGGTTTACGATCTGTGCCTATCATTGCCACAAATGTTGAGTTAATCGGCACGACACGATCATCAGGTACAGTTCCACCTGCCGATTGGCATTCACCCCAGAAAAAAGAGACTCGAAAAAAAGCGCAGCAGGCGCCACAGGTTAAACAAGGATTGCTATCTGACATGAGAGCTATGAACCATAAGATACCGACCCAGGCCGGTGAGCTACAAGTTTAGCGCGTCTTATGATGTCGCGTGAATCTATTTTTACGCTATAACAACCTAAAAATATAGACTTAGGACTAGTGATAAAAAAGGATATTATCAATAAAATGATAATGTTATATTCGCCCTTAGTTTGACGGTATTTTTTATATTAATTGCTTTTATGGAAGAATTTAGCAATGAATAAAAAGGTATTTGTTTTTTCTGATAATAGAAGTACTCGAGAATATTTATTACGAGTTTTAGGTTATATATTTATTGTCCCAGTGATCGCCGTGGGCATATATATCGGCAGTTTCTCTTACACCCTGCTATGGCTGATTCCTTACAGTCTGATATACCCACATTTAGTTCAGCTAATAACACTTAAGTTTCAGCTTAGAAACCCCACAGTATTCTACAGATTGAGAATGATGCTCGATGCGTTGCATACAGGTGCTATAGCAGCATTTATTGGCTTTGCGTTAATCCCTTCTTTGCTGGGATTTATTGTTATCGTTTTTAGTACGCTGATGATAGGTGGCATACGTTTAATGCTGCCCATCTTAATTGCTGCAGTCGCAGCGGCGGGCCTGGCATGGCTTATCTTTCAACCCATTATTATGCTGGAAACTCACCTGCTCGTTGCAGTGCTCAGTGTGCTGCTGGCAGGCTTATTTATTTGCTTGACCGCCTATTACGTACACTTTAAAAGCATTTATCTCGATAAAGTACAGTGTGGTATTCAGCGAGAACAAGAAAAACTCATAGGTTTAACTCAAGACGTAGCTAAGTATTTGTCACCGCAAATTCGAGAAACAATACTCTCTGGAAAACGCACTGTTAAATTAGAAACTCGACGCGAAAAAATAACAATATTCTTCTCAGATATTAAAGACTTCACCGTACTCGCAGAAGAAATGGAAGCCGAAGCTTTAACAGAATTACTCAATCACTACCTGAATGAAATGTCCAATATAGCAATCAAGCATGGTGGCACCATCGATAAGTTTATTGGTGACAGTATTATGATTTTCTTTGGCGATCCCACGACTAGAGGTGTAAAAAAAGATGCGCAAGCAGCTTTATCGATGGCCATTGAAATGCGTGAGCAGCTGAAAGTCTTGCGGCAGCATTGGCATACACAAGGCATTGATGGCCTACTCGAAGTACGCATGGGGATCAATACCGGCTACTGTACTGTTGGCAATTTTGGTGCAGATACGCGAATGGAATACACCATTATTGGTCGAGAAGTAAATCTGGCCAGCCGCTTAGAAAGCGCGGCCAACGTTGGTGAAATACTTATTTCCAATGAGACTTACTCGCTAACCAAAGATTTTATTATGGCTACCGATCATGGAGAAATCACAGTAAAAGGTTTTTCGCGACCAGTACAGACGTTCCAAGTGGTCGATTTGCATAGCAATATAGGCTTTAAAAGCAGCTATATTGAACATGAAACACCTGGTTTTTCGATGTATTTAGACACGAATAATATTAAAAAACAGGATAAGGAGCAGGTTATTTATGCACTTAAAGATGCAGCTGAACGTCTACGTCATAAAAAGCTTATGTGAGTAATTTAAGCACAGCATACTCATCAAAAGGCCAATAAAGCTCTTGGCCATTATCCACTCTGCGTAAGACTGGTATTGTCAGCGCATAACGCTCAAGCCATTGCGGCGAATCAATAATATCTAACAATTCAACCACTAAACCTTGTGCGACAAAGGACTGTAAAACCTGTTCAGCATCTTCACATAGATGGCAACCTAACGTACCAAACAACTGACAATGGGCTTGCATATTGACTCGCTAAAAATTAATAATTTATAAAAACACGCTAAAATCAGTTAAAAGGCATAAAAAAGAGCCTAATTTCAGAATAAAATTATATATATTCCGGATTGTGCGATACTTGACTGATCTTAGTGCTAGAGGCTTTTTTATATGTTATGTTCATGAGCAGTACACCCTATTCTACTAAAACAGAAACCATTAAGATCGATGGCGTAAATGATCTAGTGATTTGCTCCTTACTCGACAGACAACAATTTTATGACCCGAAAGGCGCCGCTTCACGGCTGGGTATTTGTTCAGCATCGTGGTCCTTATTTGGCATGCTTTGGCCTTCTAGCATCCATCTAGCCAGTGCTTTAGCTTTACGTCCTGTTAATCCTGATGAGAAAATTTTGGAAATTGGCTGTGGTCTCGCCTTAGCCAGCTTAGTCGCTCACCGTAGGGGCGCCAATATTACCGCATCAGACCGCCACCCTAAAGCTAAAATATTTCTGCAAGAAAACCTACGCTTAAACAATTTACCTAAGCTCCCTTTTCGACATGGTCAATGGGGTGAGCATCCAACACCATCGCTCGATGATACAGGTGCAGCATTGCTCGATGAAAAGTACGACCTTATCGTGGGCAGTGACTTATTGTATGAGCCAGATATGCCAAATGCCTTAGCGCGTTTTGTGAACAGCCATGCTGCTGAAAAGGCTGAGGTTTGGGTTACTGATCCGAATCGTGGTTATCGCCCTGCCTTTAATCGCAAGATGAAAACGCTTGGTTTTGAATTGAGTTCAGATAATGTCATTATCGAGAGCGATCCAGACGGCGAAGAATACCGTGGTCGCTTATTAATTTATAACCGCAACTGAGCTCAGCAAACTTTATCAGCCACGATTGATCTAAATCGTGCTTGAGTCAAACGCTTTGCCAGCAGCACCTTGTACAGTTAATAAATATTTAGACATAAAAAAAGGGTGACCGAAGTCACCCTTTTTTAGATCACAAAGAACTTAGTTCTTGCTCTCTTGTGCAGCGCGGATCAAGTCACCTAAAGTGGTTGGACCTGCAGCAGCTGTTGTATCTGTTTCTTGCTTACGCAATTCTTTGATTGCATCTTTGTCATCTTCAACATCTTTAGACTTGATAGACAAGTTAATGACGCGAGATTTACGATCGATGTTGATGATTTTCGCTTCAACTTCGTCGCCTTCTTTCAGAACGTTACGTGCATCTTCTACACGGTCACGGCTGATTTCAGATGCTTTCAATACTGCTTCGATGTCGTCAGCTAACAGGATGATTGCACCCTTAGCATCAACTTCTTTAACAGTACCAGTAACGATAGTGCCTTTCTCGTGCTCTGAAGCGTAGCTTGAGAACGGATCGTCTTCTAGCTGCTTGATACCGAGTGAGATACGCTCGCGCTCTGGATCAACAGACAGGATAACAGTTTCCAGCTCATCGCCTTTCTTGTAGCGACGAACAGCT
>JAVETP010000056.1:0-18714 GCA_034006005.1 Pseudomonas sp. | reverse complement strand
AAAAACTGACCTTGAGCACCAGATGTATCGTAAAAAAGCTTTGAATCACGACACATCTGTTCACGCTTAGACTTATACTCAGCTAGTATTTCAGGATCGGCCGGATTGATTTGCATACTGTCTAAAATAGGTTCGATCAATACTTTTTCAAAGTCTGTGCCACCTGTACTACCGCTAGGTAAACGCTCCCATGCATGCAGATGAATTGGATAAGGGTAACCACTGACAGTCTCCCAGCAAAAGTAGTCCATACGTCGAGAACGTAAAAGCCCATTATCGGACTCCACCGGTAAGCGTAAACAACGCATCCCTGCTCGTTCTACCCAAGAGTATTCGACAGCCAGTTGATACCAAGGCCAAGCCTGATAAATAATACTGGCATAATCTTCGAGCATAAGTTCTGGGTTGGAGTAGTAATGCCATTTACTAGAGTTTCGACCATTTATACTTAGTCCTAAAGAACCACCAATTAAAACTTTATTTCCCATATTAATACTTGAAGGAAATTCTATAGAAATAAAATCTCCATTTATATTTGTTTTGTAATCAGGCCAATTTATACAAGGAGTTGACCTAACAAAATCCGACATATTAAAGGTTGCACGATTTAAGTCAGTTATTCTATTTTGAGCACGCTCACATAAAGGATAAGTTACTGCTCCAAGCTTAGATACGACCCCATGTTTAACTTGGTAGCTACCACAAGCCGCCAAAATGCACGTAGAAATTAATAAGGTAAGCACTCGTATCATTTATTCAACCTCCTTTTTTTACTTATTTATCAAAAACTTTAAATCAAAACCTTGCAGTCCTTGCAAGTAAATCTATATTTTTAAAAAATCCCATAGAGTTATTTATTAACCAGATTTCTTACTACTAAAATCAAGGCAAACACTCAGGTGGTGGATTATTAAAATCCATTCTTTCGCAGGCAGCAGAGTTCGGTGCGGTATCCTTACAAAACTGATAGTCCCTCTTCCGCTTGCAGTAAGCACTATTAAGTCTTCTTTCAGCACTCGGCGCAGGTATTTCGGCTCCCGGCTGGCAAGCTGGTAAGTTCAATTCAGGCCGTGCTTTGCACATTGTGCGAGACGCTCCGTACTTAAACGTATAGCCAAGTCTCTGCATACAAACAGTCACGGCCGCGTACTCATTATCAGTCATACGCGAAAACCCTTCACCCATACCGACCGGAGTGGGTAACCCACACTCTAAAAGAGCTTTCTTGCTATCCACCAAAGACATTTCCGGTTTAGTCCAAAGAAAAAACACATCAGGTACAGGCTTAAAAGCGTCTTCAGTGCATCCAGTTAATAAAAAAAACGAATAAAATATAGCAGTTAAAAATCTAACCATTTTTGATCTACTTACTTTTATTTTAATTACCAATTACACCGTAATTTTAAAAACACTCATTTCTAATAATATTAAAAATAATCACCTACAATAAAACTTAAGCGCGGATGGCCTAAAAGCAAGCCTGTCATATCAATTACAGTGCCATATTGCGCATGTTCGCGAATCCCAAAGCCATCTTTCGGACGTCTTTCATACGAGGGAGAAAGCCCATACCAGTTTCCTGGATAGGAAAAAGGTGTATCAATCACCCGAGGCCTTAATCCAAGCAAGATTTCCTTCAATTCTTTAAATTCATATTCAGAAAGTAGACGAACATCCTTTAAGAAAGGACCTTGCCCGTAATTTAAATAAGTATTTTTATCCGCATATAAAAAATCATCAAATACACTTATATGTTCTTGTAAGCCTGGCGTGCCAATCACCTCTCTTTTTATTGTAATCAGGTCATATAACCTTTCCACTTTGGGTAAGTAAGCAATATCATGTCCGCAATCCTTTAAAAAACGGACCGTTCTGCGCATATCGATATCACCACCCAAAAACTGACCTTGAGCACCAGATGTATCGTAAAAAAGCTTTGAATCACGACACATCTGTTCACGCTTAGACTTATACTCAGCTAGTATTTCAGGATCGGCCGGATTGATTTGCATACTGTCTAAAACAGGTTCGATCAATACTTTTTCAAAGTCTGTGCCACCTGTACTACCGCTGGGTAAACGCTCCCATGCATGCAGATGAATTGGATAGGGGTAACCACTGACAGTCTCCCAGCAAAAGTAGTCCATACGTCGAGAACGTAAAAGCCCATTATCGGACTCCACCGGTAAGCGTAAACAACGCATACCGGCTCGCTCTACCCAAGAGTATTCGACAGCCAGTTGATACCAAGGCCAAGCCTGATAAATAATACTGGCATAGTCTTCGAGCATAAGTTCTGGGTTGGAGTAGTAATGCCATTTCTTCTTATAGTCTCTGGCGGTTATACCAACACCCAAAGTCCCACCAACAACAACTGTATGACCAGTAATGATTTTTGCAGGTATTGATATTCCTATCCGATCATCGTTTAAAGAATGCGTGTAATCAGGCCAATGACGACAAGGAGACCTTTTTATAGTTTCAGGCATATCAAAACTTAAACGTTTTAAATCCACAATACGCAGCTGAGATCGCTTACATAAAGGATAGAAAGTGATACCTGTTTTAGAAGTAACTCCATATTCAATTTTATGACTACCACAAGCTGATAGTAAATATATAGTTATTATCAGAATAAGTGTTCTCATCATTCATTTAACCTCCGTGTTTTACCTTCCTTATCAATAAGTGTTGGATTAATCACAAACTCTCTAATTTTACCACCCGTTTTAGTTAAGCCAGTAACATCACAGCTAGCGCAGCTATAGTTGCTATGTGCACTTTTTTCAGGATTAAAGAGGCTTCCCAGAGAGAAAACAGCTCCCAAAGTTAACCCTATAGAATTATCTGAGTACTTAGCATTTCCTCCCAAGCCTGGTAGATCAGCAACAGAGTCTGTTTTAGGTAACCCGAAGGCTGTTTTCTCATCAGTACGATTAACCTGATAAAAACTATGGCCATCTTTAACTCCCGCTTTTTCTGCTTCCTTATGAAATTTCACAGCATCAATAGGCGCACCAGAAACTTGCACTGTTACTAAATCAATATTAGAAAAGTCCTGTCCTTTAATGGCAGAAAAAGTTAATAGTCCACCCTGGCTATGTCCATATATATGTAAGCTACTTATTGGCGAATGACTGGCTTGCTTATATAAATCATCCAGGTTTCTAGCCGTACCTGATTTTATGCTGCCTTGAAACAAGCTATCAAAAGCTGATTCAATCAGGTCGCCGAGCAAGCCATGCGTTGGGTTATAAGCTAAAACAAAATCCTGTTTATCTTGCATACCTCCCTGCTCCAATGCATTGGTCATTGCTTCAAGCAGATTATTCATAATGCCGTTAGTAGAAATATGCGCACTCTCTCCATCTTTAAACTCATCAAAAGAATCAAACATAGGTTTGCCATCCAGAACAGGCTTACCTTCCTCGATCACTAGCTCACCGTATTCATCCAGTTTTAGCCTACCTTTAACTCGATAAAGCATTAGATCACCAACAGCTAAAGCAGGCACTTGGGTTACCAGACCACCATGATTTTCAACACCAGGAAAAACACCCACTGTAGGCTTATTAAGAACATCCATTGCATCTACTAGCAAGCTAGGAGCCCACGCCAGCGCAGCAACTAAATTATTCTTTTCAGCCTTGGTTGCAGCATTATCTTTAAGTAAGCCAAGCTGTAAAAAAGCTTTCGCAGAGTTAAGCCCATAATCATTAAAACCCTGCTTCCACTGCTCAAACGTCATTTTTGGATTACTAACCGAGTCTAACGATGAGCTACTGACATACAGCTCAGTTGTTTCATCTTTATCCTTTGTAATTTCATACGCTTTATTGGTGTCACGATTCAAGTCATGTATTGAGTTAAAACCAGTTTCTGCATCACTTCGGACGATGATCTCACCTTCACCAACTGTTGCCAGGACAATTTGTTCACGATCTTTTTCTCGACTATAGCCGCTAACATCCCAGCTATTTGAACCCTCTTTATTTTTCTGGCTATGATCAACCACTGCTGCTTTATCAGCCGTCTTGTCATTTCCAGCTTCATTATTAGTACTTTTTCCGTTATCACCAGCCCATGTGTAACTACCACCTGCATTCACATACCAAGAGCGCTCTTTGTCATGCCCCTCAAAGTCAGTAAAGCCGAGCGTGTTAGTATCTAACTTTAAATTTTCTGTATGGGAGGCTATCAAAGCGCCATCAAGCTGAGTGTGATTTTCAGTGCGAATATCCAAAGCATCATGAGCAATGATTTGTGTCTGGCTCTCTATCCAATCAGTCGATCCTGTAGTTTTACCTACGCCAACTGAACCACTAACACTAACGCTACCTGTTAATCCAACACTTCCAGTCATACTTGCATCAAACTCTTTACCGCTAACTTTGCCTGTGTCTGGAACCGATGACATCAGTAAGTCACGATCAATACGTCCAGTAACATGCTCACCTTCCAATTGTGCTCCAGCAATAATGGTGTCACGACCGCTGTTAAGTTTTAGGTGATGACCAGCATAAAGGTAGGCTTGTTGTTGATTGATGCCCTCACGGTCAAGATTACCTTTGCCTAGATCAGCACTTGCATATACAGAGAGCATGCCAGCTCCACCGACTGCCAATCCTACTTCTCCACCGCCACTCGTGCGCTGTGTTGCAAAGCTAGAATCATTTTGTACGGCGTGAATACTCAAATCTTGGCCTGCGCTAAGTTGAATATCCCTTTGTGCTTGCACTTGCGTACCCAGCAAAGTTAAATCCTGCTTAGCTTCTAAATTAATATCACGTCCAGCTTGTAATTGAGTTGGCAATGCTGTGCTCTGACGACCATTCTCTTTCTGAATACTATGACTGCCACCAATACCTACACGAGCACTATTAGAAGTGCTGCTACCATTAATACCCGCTTTACTCAGTGCTTGCTCTGCGCTATTTATATAATGGCCGCGAGGAACATCTAAGGTGATATTTTTACCTGTAACATTAATATCACGCTGACTACTGATTAACGTAGCGCGCGCTTCAACATCCAATCCTGCTTGCAGATTAATATCCCGCCCAGCACCTAAAGTGGACTCACGATAACTGTGTATATCTTCAACTGTTGTAGTGTCCTGCTTAGAGGTACCCAAATGCTCGGACGTAGTTGGGCCTGAAACAAACTGTGTAATTGAATCATTAGCCCTTAATACACCTGACACCTTACTTAGTGCATTATCGCCACGCCCTATACCTCTGATAGCATCCTGCGTACTCTCAAAGTTATGACTGATATTCACAGTTAAACCCGTACGTTTACGTGTTTTTTCCTGCTGTTGGCGCTGCTGCTCACTGGCCGCATCTAATATAATATTGCGCTCTGCAATCAGATGAATATCTTGGCCTGCGATCAAATCGGAACCCGTTTGACTTATATCGCGACCCGACTGAATAGCCAAGTCACCACCCGCCTCTAACTGACTCGCAGTAGCAGTGCTCTGACTCTCCCAATCATTATTTATATTGGTCTCATTACCTGCAAAGGCAGAAACTCCATTACGGTCGCTGCTCAATGCAATCCCCGTGCGACGCTCGCTCTGCCAAGTGCTTGTGGCTTTGTGATTATTAGCCGCAGAAACTTGTACATCCCGCCCAGCACCCAACAATAAACGGCCGCCAGCACTCACACCACTGCCAACAATATTGATATCACGCTCAGCCTGTAAATGGGTATCGTGCCCAGCTGTCACCTGACTGCCAACACTAGTACTCGATTGTGCTGCCTTCCCTGATTTTTTAGCAGAGGAAAAAGACACCATTCCATCTGATGCCGATAGGTCTATTTTTTTACGATAGCGTTCTGTCAAACTGTAGGCTTCATTATTAGCTGCCAACAGGTTGATATCGCCTGTCGCTTCAAGCAAACCTGCATGCAATTCAATATCATGACCCGCATCAATATGACTGGCACGCAAACTTAAGTCATTACCAGCAACCAATATCACATCATTGGCTGCATTTAATTCACTGCCAACTTGTGTTGCGGTGGTTTCTAGCTGGCTTTTCCCAGTTTGACTTAAACCTGCAAAGCCTGATTTTGTTTTCTTACTGTAACTGCCATGTTCTTCTACACCCGATAAAACATTAATGCTGCTGGTTGCGCCAACTAGCAAATGATTACCTGCATTTAGCTGACTACCGATTACGGTGACATCCCGACCACCATTTAGACTTAAACCACCATTATCCGTAATGCGAGTATTAATAGTTAAGTTATGGCCTGCATCAATCACTGAAGCCACGTTAGTACTGTCATAGTTTTCTTTCTGTTTACTATTGCTGCGCCCAAAAGAACCCTTATTTTTCTTAGAGTAAAACGAGGCGCTTTCGTCTATCCCTGATAAAACATAAACATCATGGCCGGCCATTAAACTGACATCATTCACAGCCTTTACTTCGCTGGCGATAATATTTAAGTCGTTATCAGCACGCAGTGCAATATTGCCTTCAGCGTATATCTGACTTGATTGATGGGTGACCTGATCACGACTTGAAGTAGTCTTTTTACTTTTACTATAGTGATGACTTTCATCCGCAGCCGAAGCCAGAGTCAAATCATTACCCGCAATCAACTGCATATCTTTGCCTGATTCAATGCGACTAGCGATTGCGGTTAAATCGCGATCAGCCTGAATATCCAGACGACCACCAGCAAGGGTTTCACTGCCCAGTTGCTGACTTTGTGCGTTTAGGTAATGATCCGCATGACTGGTGCTATGACGTTCTTCTGCTGAGGCTAGATTTACATCACGACCAGCGCTGATGTGCAGATCGCCCTGGCTATTGAGTACGCCACCCAGATTGTGTACATCACGGCCTGCCATTAAAGTTAAATCGCGCGTCGCCTCAATATGCGCAGCATTGTCAGCAAAGCTGGTTTCCCAGCGACTGTTGCCCGCAGCGCTTGCATGACGTGTGACAGTGCGCTCATTAAGAATGTCGCCAGTGCGGGCGGTCAGATCGACATCACGCCCAGTAATAATGCCACCTTGGCGGCTATATAGGCTGTCCCCAGCCAGTAAGGATAAGCGCTCACCGGCATGAATTAAGCCACTGTTATCTATATTTTGTGTGTATGCGCTGAAGTTCTGACTTGCTCCTAAAGTACCTTGGTTGCTTAAATCACCACCACTGACCAAGGTTAAATTACCTCCTTGGATCAAGGCACCATTGGGCGCTAAGCGGCCATCAGCCTGAGCCATATACAACACAGGCGTCAGGACTTTTTCACCCAATACTTCACGCTCTTCCAGCCAAACAATGTCGTGGGTTAAAGCAGCCACTTGATCTGCGCTCAGAGAGACACCGACAGATAATTGCAGCGCTTCTTTACTGGCAATGGCGTTATCCATCAGATAACGGTACATAGCCTCATCGCTATCAATACCTGCAATAAAGCGTTGCCCTGTGCGCGCCACCAGAGCATCTCGTATTACTTTTTGCTCATAGAGGCCATCACCCAAACGTTTTTGTACATGATCGGTGCTGAATCCTAAGCCGCCAAGTAAATGATCACTGCTTAAAAAATGCTGCATATTGGTTAAGGCAGGGTTAGTTTCAATCAGATAACCATGCGCACTACTTTGACCCTGCAAATTTTGCAGGTTGGGGAGAATATAATGCACTTGGCCTTTTTCATAAGCCTCATGTAATGCACTCGATCCTGCCAGTGGACGACGAAGCAATATATCCTGCTCTGATTGTTCTGCGAACACCTTGCCGTCCACCCGCAGATCTTCTGCTGTTTGACCACTTAAGCGGAACAAACCTTTATCGCCAGTGGGCACACTAAATCCTGGTAAAACTGTGGGATCAATCTGCTTTTGCTGCACGTCAGGTGGTAATTGTGAGTTGCTATTCACTTGTGTCGCATAGTTGCTGCCAGGGGCGTTATTATCTTCTCGACTGCCGCCACTCACATAGCTATAGCCTGGGCGAATAACACTATTTTCCAGTGTTTGCTGCGCGTTAATTGTCACAGTACCGCCCGCTTGGATAATCCCTGAGTACTCTTCACCAGCCAACAGAGTTTCATTTAACTCACGACCAGGAAGATACTCACTTTCCATACTCGCAATAAAATGACTCAGATCCTGCTCAACTGACTCTGCCTGTACCGCTGGCATATGCTTGGCATTAAACTGACCGGCCAAAGAAAGGTAGGTGTAGTAATCAGGCTTGCGTCCCGATACAAAAACACGTTTAGCCTCAATATCAGCAGGTTTAACACCAATGTTATGGACTTCATTAAAGGATAAATTCAAATCAGCACCGCTACTGATTAAGCTGCTGCTGTTGAATAGACTTGCGCCAGATAATGAAAGCGTGCCACCGGCTAATAAATTAGAGGCGGCACTGCTATTGATCACTTCTAGCTTTTCACGCTCTGTGATCTCCCAAACCCCTACGCGACGTCCATTACCACCCAACTTACAGTCACCATATGGGTTATAAGCGCCACGGCAAGGCAGTTCATGAATGACGACACTGTATTTACCCGTATCTTTAATATCTAAAATATCACGGTGATTTTCTACAACAGCGCTGTGTAAACTAAAATCCAGCCCTGCTTCGATACTGCCGGAGATATTCTCAACCCGCTGCGCTTGGCTGCTTGTAGCGTCACCGGCTAAATCAATATTGCCTAAGCTATAAATATTGGCATAACGGTTGGTCAACTGGCCAACACGTAAAACCATATCAGCACCGCTCAGTATCGAAGCATTTTCATTGAGCAAATACCCTGTGTTGATACTGAGCTGTTGTGCGCTGCTTAATGTGCCCCGATTATTCAACTCTTGAGTATCAATCGCTAACGCACCAGCAGCGCTGATATGGCCTTGATTGCTAAGTGTTTGACCATTGATAGCAACGCTCGCTTCACTGTAAATCACCGCGGGCTGACCCAAAGTAAATTGATTAGCTGATAACTGCATATCACCCAGGCTAATGATTTGCCCATCACCGCTATAGTTGCCAGTTAGCTGAATATCTAAGCGGCCCTCACTGGCAATCAAACCATTATTGACCCAAGTGTCACCCGTTGCTGTTAAAGAGTGGCTGGTAATTAATTGTCCCGAAGCGGTTTGGGTAAAGTGGCCGACATGCAGGGTCAGTGCGCCAGCTTGGAACAGCGTTGAGTTCTCCCAACTGTCACTGCTCAGTAATAACTCACCTTGAGAAGCGACTGTGCCACCGACATCAAGCGCATGACCGCTACTTAAATCAAACAGACCAAGTCCTGCATGGGCTACAGCGCCTGACTGATTCATCAAATGAGGCGCATCTAAAGTAAAATTTGTGTTGGCAATTTCTATACTGCCGTGGCGATTATCAAACATATTGTTTGTGCGAATCACACTGTCGCCGGTATCGGTGAGAGCACGTAAACGTCCCTGTGAATTCGCCACCGAATCAGCTGATATATATAACTGATCCGCTTCAACCAGACCCGACTGGTTATTCAGTGCGCCAGTTAAACTAAAATCAATTCTATTGGCTGCGATTTGCCCTTGCGCACTGTTATCTAGATACTGACCGGTAACAACAAGCTGTTGCTGCGCATATAGACCGCCACCTTGATTATTAAGCACATCCGTTTTTACTGTGAGTCCCGCATGCTGACTGTAGATACGACTGTGGTTATCAATCTGCTGCACATTCAGTTGTACATGGTCGCTTGCAGCAATGGTTGCTTGCTGTTCATTGCGCAGTTGCTGTGCAAATACAGACAATAACCCCTCACTAGCCAGCGTGCTATTTTGATTACTGATGCGATTGGCTGTTAACAGTAGTTTTTCACCACTGATAATACTGGCGTTCTGATGATTGAATAACTGCTCAGCCAAGGTGACTGTCAGCGCTTGGTCTGCACTGATATGACCTTGCGTGTTGTCGAGACTGTTGGCGCTTAACGTCATATTTTGACCGGCAACCTGGCCGCGCTGGTTATCCATATCACCCACAACCTGCAGCACTACATCTGTTTGTGCCGAGATAATCCCGTGCTGATTATCTAAACTGCCGGTCTGCACATTTAACGACTGCTGGCTCACCAGTGCGCCTTGATCATTATTGTTAAGCTGCCCTGTAATCTGCACAGTTAAATCACCCGCCTGACTGGACAGTGTGCCAAGGTTCTGATTATTTAAACTATCGGCAAATACCTGCACACCAGCCAACCCTGATAACAAGCCCTCTTGCTGATTATCAATGTGCTGGGCCTGAATATTAAGCAGCTGATTACTGACAATAACGCCACTCTGTGAGTTATCCAGCGCTGTACTGGCAATCTGTAATTGCCCACCGGCTAAAACTGCACCACTGCGACTGTTATCCAGCCGGTTTTCGGCCTGGATAAATACATCGCCCTGAGCATTGACCATGCCGCTCTGGCTGTTGTTGATTGATTCTGCACTGATATGCAAATCATTACCTGCTGACAACAGGCCCTGTAAACTATTGTTAATAAGCCCATCCACCCGTACCTGCAACGTTTTCCCACTGCTCACTGAGCCACCGACATTATTTAATTGCTGTGCACTTACAAGTAAGTTGCCCGGTGACGACACCTCACCGCCCTGACTGTTATTCAGTACAGCGACCTGCTCTAGGTGCAACTGTGGTGCATATAGCAATCCACCTTGGCTATTATTCAGATTGCCACCTGATAAATTGAGATGAATACTATCTGCACTGATCAACTGACCGCCTTGGTGCTGATCAAGTTGATTGAGTTGTGCGTGTAAGGCACCTTGGCTGATAAGCAATCCTTGATCGTAATTATTAAACTGGTTGGCGTACATGCTCAGCACCCCATCACTGACAATCACACCCTGATGTTGATTATCCAGTTGCTCGGCTTGAATATTGAGTGCTGCTCCTGCGCTGATCAGTCCTTGGGCATTGCTGAGCTGCGCGTGATCCAATAGAACAGTATTTTGGCTAGCGATACGCCCGGTATCATTATTCAGGGTATGGCCTTGCAGCATCATTCCTGCATCAGCGATCAGACTGCCTTGCTGGTTATTAAACTGATGAGCTACCGCATCCAAAACGCCATGACTGAGTAGCAAACCATCAGCGCGGTTATCAATATGATCAGCACGGATCGTTAAGCTGTTATCCGCAACAACAATCCCTGACTGGTGGTTATCCAGTGTTTGGGCGCTAATCAACACATCAGCCTCGCCAATCACGCGGCCACTGTCGCTATTATCCAATATGTCAGTGCGTACTGTGAGCTGCTGCTGGCTGGAGATTTCACCTTGGTGGAGGTTATCAATCTGTTGTGCGGACACAGCAACCGTACCGGCCGCTGTTATCAGTCCTTGCTGGTTATCCAGCTGCTGGGTATTGAGGGTTAAGCCTGTATCAGCTACAAGCTGACCTACCTGATTCGATACCTGCTCTTTGGAATCAATCTGCAAATCACGGCTAGCAATAACACTGCCGCTGTTATTCAGAGTGGTGCTTGTTATGCGTATATCAGCGCTTGAATTTAAGGTGTTATCGGCCTGCAGGCCAGCTTCTATTAAACCTGGGTTATCAATCTGCTCGACAGTCAAATCAATGCCATTAGCCGCTAATAGAGTATTTTTATTGGTCAGTTTTTGCGCTTGGATATCGATGTGATCAGCCGCATAAATTTGCGCAGTTAAATCAATCTCAGCAGCATGCATTTTAATCTGCTGCTGCGCGCTGACACGCGCCAAACTCAGCTTACCGCTGGTCTCAATTTGAATATCTCCGGCACTGGCCGCCATATCGCCAGACAGTTTTACGCCTACGCCAGCTTCGGTACCCACTAATCGAATGGCACCGGCATACATACCACCCAGCGCTGAACTATCAATGGCCAAATGAGGTTGACCTGCTACACGGTCTGTTTTAGCAGTAGCATCTAGAGTGTGCGCATCAACGCTGTTGCGGCCCGTGACGATATTGAGCTGATTGGCATACAACTCAGCATTGATTTTTGCGCTGCGTGTAATGAGATCAAATTGACTGATATTCGTCGCATTCAATCCTGCGCCAGCAATCTCAATCTGCCCATCAGACACTTCATAACGCGCTAGCCGGCCCTGTTCAATGATCGGCTGTCCAGTCGCCAATGAGACGTGTGGCGTATTAATAAAACCACACCCATCACAGGTCATGCCATGTGGGTTAGCAACCACTACATGCGCCTGATGACCCGCCACTTCGGTGTAACCCTTTAACTGGCTGGCCTGCCCGCCAGTGACTTCATTCAGAATCAGCTGTGCCGGCTGACCCTGTAAGTAACCATTACCAATAATAGTGCCGCTCAACGCAGTTTGTGTGTATTTTTGCGTACTGTTATTTAAAATGAGTCCTTGTTGATCAACGTTATAAGCGCTAAATTTATTGTGCGATAAGCCTTTCTCATTCGGTTTGGCAATAATCACCATCGGTACGCCATTACCTGCCTGAGTTATATAGGCAGTACCGCCAGCACTGGCATCCACACGCAAATCTGCAGCCATGCTCAATAAGGGCTGCATCGACATCACCCCAACAAGTGTCTGGGCCATAGCTTTAAATAAACGGCTGTGCGTCTGCATACTGAAATCCTTTTCAGAAAAACACATCAAATCGGAAATACACTGGATGTTCTTTGCGCTCAATAGCATTGGGGCGAGACAGTGTGTGCGCTGCGGTGACCGAGAGCGCCATATGTTTGCCGCGTGCACTCAATTCAAAGGCCTGACTGGCTAAGCGTCCGCTTTGCTCGTGATTGTATTGATCACCACGAATCGCACCCATATCGTATGCCGCAGTGAGACTGTATTCATGTGCAACAGGTCGCAACCAATCCCAAGTTACAGGCCGCGTCCAGCGCAATTGATTGCGTAAATAATAACCACTGTCGCCGGTGACCGATTGCTCTTTCAAACCTCGAATAGAATACAGTCCACCCAAGCTAAAACGCTGCGGGCTAAACAACACATCTTCACTGCGTTGCGCACTAAAGACGCTGTCAAAACTTAAGCGCTCGCCCAACAATTGAAATGGATGTAAATAACTGGCCGTGAGGGTGTATTTTTTATAGCGCGCCACCGGCTCACCTTTGTGGGGGTTGCCAGAGCGCTGTGCATCCAATGCGCCAATACCACGCTGGTAGCCTAGATCAAGGTTGATAAAGGCTGGACCGACTCGCCGCCCATGGTTAAAGCTCAGTTGCTGTTCAGTCAGACGCTGACTGGAGACATCTAAACGATGATGATCCAAATAGTTACGACTGCGCACATGATTCAGGCCCACGCCAACAGCCGTTTTACTGACCGCATCACGATGCAAGACACGTTCAGCAGTCAGTGTTTGTGTGCTGCTGACACCATCCAGTAAAAACGAGAACCCTTGCAGCATAGTTTGAGAGCGGTAATAACTGTGATTATAAAAATAATTCAACGTCCACCAGCCATATGGCAGGCTGTAACTTAAACCATGCGCTGCTGAATGCTTATAGCGATCACTGACGGTGTCACCACTGCCATGTAGATTCAGTTGATCAGCCAAACCCAGCGGGCTGTCCCAGGCTAAATTGAGCCCCCATTGTTGTTCACCGGTACTGCGCTGACCATCGTTATGTCGATTTAAAGCCACGCGCCACGGCTTGAGCTTTTGTCCTTGCAAGAGCACATGACTACCGCCGACCTTTTCACCCGGGCTCAGCTCTAAAGTGACGGGGCGTGAAGGTAAGCGCGACAGTTGATCAATCAGTTGTTCAAGTTCGCGTAAGTTTAAGCGATCGCCCATGCGTGCTGGAGAACTCATAGAAATTTCTAAATCGCTGCTTAAATCACTGCTTTTAAAACTTTCCAAACGCCCTTCAATGACTTGAATCTGTAGCACAGCATTGTGTAAATTTTGCGGCGGTAAATAGGCGCGCGTAGTGACGTAACCACGTTTGAGATAGGCATGAGTAATCTCGCTAAGCAAACGATTCAGGTCGCTGGCAGTTAAGCACTGTTTAACAAAGGGTTGGATTAATGCTGCACGCTGGCGCACAGATAAAAGATGCGCGCCGCTGATTTCAATGCTGTTGACCTGCAAACAATCGGCACTGTCATCTACCGGCACACTGGGTGCACTGAGTGCTTTTCCTGGAAGGGTTTGCAGTGTATCTAAGCGGCGCTGCTGCTCTTGCAGTAAGCGCTCTTGTCGCTCACGCAACAGCTCTCGGTCTGCTGGCAGCGTCTGCGCCAGTGCACTTGAAATACATATAAAACATAACACAGCATATCCATATGCTTTTAACCACATAGCGTTCCTGCCTATCCATCAATACTGTCTGCCAATAGACAATGATTGAAGTACAGATAGTACAAATGCGCAAAAGTATTTAAGTGACGCAAGTCTCAAAATCGAGACCAGTACTTAAACAAGCTGCTATTAAACGATAATTTTGCCCATATGGATGCATATGGGCGCAGCACTAGAGGCTGCACCCACTGTATAAGAAGCTTAAAGCAGATTAAGCTTGAGCTATTAAACACCACAAGGACGTCACTTCGGCACTGCGCGCGGCAAATAGCGGATCGGTAGTGTCCTGACTCCGGCCATGCTTAGGCTGCGTATCCAGACAGTATTTAACCTCTAAACCCGCCTCGGCAATCCAGCCTAAAAACTCGTCGCGAGTGCGTAATTCTAGGTGCTCGGCCAAGTCTGAAAAGATCAACCAGACTTCACCTTGATCGGCTAAATGCGCGGTCGCACCCTGCAAAAAGCCACGCAACATCGCGCTCTTAGCATCGTACACCGCATACTCCAGCGCTGAACTGGGCTTTGCTGGCAGCCAGGGTGGATTGCAGACAATCAAGTTTGCACGCGGTTGTTCAGTGGGAAACAAATCTGCTTCTTGCACCTCGATTGCGGGTAAGTCTAAGCGCTGAATATTATCTCGGGCGCAAGCTAAAGCGCGTGGGTTTAAGTCGGTGGCAATCACTTGTTTAACGCCACGTTGCGCTAAAATAATCGCCAGCAAGCCGGTGCCGGTACCGATATCAAAAGCAAGGTCGTGTGATGCAGGCAGCGGTGCATCGAGCATCAACTGGACATATTCATGGCGCGTGGGGGCAAAGACACCGTAATGCGGAAAAACGGACAGATCTAAACTTGGAATCGGTACACCCTTTTCACGCCACTGCGCTGCACCTAATGCACCCTGTAAATCACGAAATGACATCAAGCACGGCTCATCCAATTCGCCAAAGGCTGCAGTGCAGGCAGCGCTAAACTCTGGAGCACGGCGCAAACGGCTGATGTAACCCGCATCCAGCTCTAATAACAACCGACTCAACACCCGTGAGCGCTGTGCTTGAACTTGGCGTTGCTGGTGAAATAAGTTAGGAATCACCACAGGACCTGCCTGCTTCTGCTTTGACTTGGTCGCTTTGCTGACTTTGCGCAGTTCAGTGCGGTCGATACGACGGGCCAGCGCTTGCAATAATTGCCGCGCATTATGAAAGTCGCCCTGCCACAGCATGGAGGTGCCTTCACAGGCAAAACGATAGGCATCATCCGCTGTGGTTTCATCATCTACCAAGACAATACGTGCGGGCGGTGACTGCTGGTTTTCTGACAACCAGCGGGCATGGCGTGCTGTTTCATTTTCTTGCCACTCTACATACTGTTTTTCTGTTTGCAACACGCTGCCTACCCTTATCAATCAATAATGCTATCTATAAAACGCATCAGCCGATCTGCACCAAGCTCTGCGCTGTTATTTCTAAATGTACTGAGGCGTAAACTGCATTTTAAACTGGTTTTATGATGCCCTTTGCGCCCAAGTGATCTTCTGCTGCAGTCTTGTGGAACAAGCCGCGCAAAAGAGTGTCAAGGATAACAGTTAACACCGTACAATAGGCGCTCGCAGATTTGATCAGCTGCCCGCTTAGCCCTCTGACTTGAGTTTTGAACTATGCCGACCTTTACCCTGCGCCGCTTATCGTGGTTACCCTCATTTTCGTTGCCTACATTAGGTGGGGCGTTGCTGCTGGGTACGCTAAGCAGCTTATCGGGCTGCCATCTTCTCGAGCAGCGGGCAGCAAGTAGCGTGGTTGCCGACAATGCCACAGTGCGTGTACGCGGTGTGGCGCAACCCAGTCATATTGGTAAAAACCCAGCCGGCATGCCGATCATTGAGGCCAACAATTTTCATGATCTATTGTTTACTTTTGGCTACAGCCACGCCAGTGATCGACTGACACAAATGGTGCAACTGCGTTTATTAGCGCAAGGGCGTTTAGCGGAACTGCACGGCGCTGAGATGCTCAATCTTGACCGTTTAATGCGCTCGATTAACTTATCTAACGATGCACAGACGCTGTATAAAAACACACCTAAAAACCTGCAAACCTACTTTGAAATTTATGCGCGCGGCATCAATGCGTATATCTATCAAATGCGCGATACGCTGCCACCCGATCTGGCTCGTGCGAACTATCAGCCTGAGTACTGGAAAGCCGAAGACAGTGCTTTGCTGTTTGCTTTATTTAGCTTCAGCCAAAGCGGAAATCTCCCCGAAGAAATTTTAGCCTTAGCAACGGCTCAGCACCTAGATCAACAGAAACTGCCATGGTTATTTCCGATCTATCCTGATGAGCCCTTAGCGCTGAATGACTCTGACAAGCTGTTAACCTCAGCCAGCTCAGCGATTAGCAACCCTGCCTTGCGCGCTAATACGCTGCACTTGCTCGACACGCTAAACCAGTTTGCTAGCGTCAATAGCATGCGCGCGCCACTGGCTACAAGTTGGGTCAGCAATGCACAGCAGACGGTCAGTCGCCGTAATCTATTAGCGCTGAATACGTTACAGAGTAAGTCGCCGACAGCTGCAGACACCACTGCGCCAGCACTCTATAGCTGGGTGAATTTACATTCGCCACAATTAAAAGCGGCTGGTTTAAGCATCCCCGGTGTGCCGTTATTAATCTCAGGATTTAATGGCAAGCTGGCCTACAGCATCAGCGCGGTGATGGCCGATACGCAGGACGTCTTTATTGAGAAGCTGCGCCAGCAAAAAGGTCGCTTGGAATACCTCAGCAATGGACAATGGCAGCCTGCACAACAACGTATGGAAACCTTTGTGATTCGTGGCCAAC
Source organism: Pseudomonas sp. (assembly GCA_034006005.1). Lineage (GTDB taxonomy): Bacteria > Pseudomonadota > Gammaproteobacteria > Pseudomonadales > Pseudomonadaceae > Denitrificimonas. Next base: position 1,547 of record JAVETP010000056.1, on the reverse strand, counting down.
AGCCGGTGCGTGAAGCGCTCTATCGCACTGCACACGGCCCCTTATTAAGTGCATTACCCAGCCAACATAACAATGGTTTTGGTTTAGCCTTGCAACGCGCCAGTCATAGCGATGACCGCAGTTTAGAAGTGATGTGGCAGCTATTACGCAGCGCATCAGTTGAGCGTGCGACGCAAGTACTGCCGGACTTACGCACCCTCCCCGCCAACGTCTTATTGGCAGATGCCAAGCATACGGCTTGGCAAGTCACCGGCAGCTATCCGAATCGTCGTAACAGTCGTGGCTTATTACCATCAGCAGGCTGGGACAACTCAATCGCTTGGGAAGGTTATGCTGATCCCATGCTCTACCCTTATGATCAAGACCCACAGCAGGGCTGGCTGAGTGCGGCTAACCAACGTTTGACGCAACCGGGCTATGGCATGCAATTATCCAGCAGTTGGGCGAACCCCGAGCGCGCTGAAAATCTCGCACTGCAATTAGCTAAAAAACCGGTATCAGCCAAAATAGCTCTGCAGAATAACGCGCAACAACGGCCGTGGTTAATCACGCAGTTGCAACAGATGCTCAATGGCGCAGGGATGCCTGAAGCGCTAAACCAGACGCTAAAAAAACTGCCCACTCAGCAACGCATCACCACTCAACAGGCACTGCGTGACTTCTTGGCGATTAATGCACAGCAACCCTTATCTAAAGCAGATGAAAAATGGTTAGCGCATTGGTTAAAGCAGACTGAGGAACAATTGTTTAAGCAGGAATTACAAGGATTACCCAACAGCTTGCAGCAGGGATTTTCCCTACATAACCAGCACAGCTACCCGGCTTGGTTGGATCATTTACTCGGACGTGATGACAGTCCTTTTTGGCAGGGCCTAGCAACATCTAAAGCGCAGTTTTTACTGGACAGCTTACTCAGTAGTCGACAAGCCCTTGGCCAGCCTGCAGCGGAGCAACTCAGTACCAGCCAAACGTTATTGGTAGATTTCTCACGGGCTATACCTGTTTCTGCCGCCAGTTTTAGCGGACAAGCAGATAACTCTTACAGCCCGTATTACCAATTACCCAAGAATATTGCAGGACGCTTATATCCATTGCCGGTGACCTATAAAGAGATCAACGCAGCCTATGGCAAACAGCGCTTAACACTGTTACCGATACCTTAGATAAGATAGCTTGGTAATATAAATAGCACTGTAATTCGCATTGTCCTAACTTCGCTTTAGCGGTAATGCGTTACAGCTGTGACTTGGCTGCACTGCTAAGAAATATAAAACTGTACCCGTTACTGCTGTTAAAAAACCTATAAGCGCTCTCTAGCTTTACCTAGTTTTGCGCGAAAAGCCCCGTACTTTTAGTGCGGGGATGGATAGCGCGGAAAGCACAGCTTTCCCTTGGGTGTAACTCACAGTGCTGGTATTATATGGCTATGTTTGCATCCTCTGTTGGTCTGCATTTATTGCGATACTTAGCCATGCCTTCTCAGACAGTTCCTCCGTTTCAAAAAGCCTCATCCATGCAAGATAATTAGGTAGATACGCCGTTGCGAC
>JAVETP010000230.1:0-2768 GCA_034006005.1 Pseudomonas sp. | reverse complement strand
CCGGGTTGCTCAGGCAAAGCTGCTGATTAGGCACACGCTCTCCCTGGGCATTCATACTGAAGTACTCCGGATGCTTTTCAAAATGTGTTTTTGGGTTTACATAGCTGAAGAAACTATGCCATTTAGAGGCGTGCCGGCTGGTGTTTGAATGCTTCACCAAATATTCGCCGGTCTGGCCGGAGTCCTGCTTGCCGCCGCTGCGATTCCTCAGTACATAGCGTTGATATTGCTCGATGTGTTTTTGCGGTGAACGGCGCTGGGACATCAGCATGGGAACACGGTCGTAAATAAAACGCGAATTGATGGAGGGCGATTTGCGCAGATCATAAGCGGAAAGGTCAATGGTTTTCTTGGCAGGCATTGCTTTCGTGCCGTCCCAGCTAACAAAATACAGCCCTTGCTCCTGCAAAAACTGATAAACCGCATATAGGGTGCCCACTGGCAAGCCGCCGCAAATGATGAGCTGCTCACCCACACTCTTCAAGACCAGCTCCTCGCGGCCCAACTTGTTTTGCTCCACTCCGTTTTTTCGGGCAAAGGCAGTATTTCCCAGGTAGATTGCCGCCTCGCCAGCCTCCTCTTCGCTCACCAGGACATATTTCTCCAGGCTGATTTCTGGCAAGAAGCGCATAAGCTCCTCGACGGCGGTTTGTTCAAATCGGGAAAGCTCTTTTGCCACGGCAACTTGTTTCTGTGCCAGCAGCGGTATGCTGAGTGTTAAGAGCAGAGCGGCTAAAATACGTAACATTTTGTTTACTCCTTGGGTTGGAAAATATTAAAACTATTTTATCTTTAGAACCAGGGCTTGCTTTTACGCTTGAGGGTGCTGGAAATGTAGGTGCATTCACCACGATTCATGCTTTCCACATGACCGTCTATGAAACTCATGTTAAGACGCTGCTCGTTGTCATGGCGGAAAACGGCGTCAAGCGGGCCGGTGAGCGAGACGGAATCCTTATTTTCCGCATTGATATAGCTCATTACCGCGTCCAGGGCATCCCCCATGGTTGCCACCTGAGCGGGGCGGCGGATAGTGTCAACCAAGACGAACTTGCGGTCTGGCGAACTGCGCCAGACTCCAGGATAGCTGTAAGCCGAGTGGGTCTGCATATAGAGCATATAATTGATGCCGTAGCTGCCGTAAACGCTGGTAGTGCAGGCCGGACAATGCAAAATGCGTATCTCCTTGCGCTTGGAGGTGGTCACGTTGTGCCCATAGTCTGAGGAGTTTTTAAGCAGCAGCCGCACCCAGGAGGCACCGTAGGCAGTATCATAATTAAGCACCGGATCGTATTCGTTGGCACAGCGGTCGGCCGGTATCCAGCCGCCAAAATTGTCGCTGTATTCGGCAAAAAGCATATTGTATTGGCGCAGGTTGTTCGAACACTGAGTCGCCTTGGCCTTGTCGCGAGCCTTGCCAAGCGCGGGCAAAAGCATGCTGGCCAGGATGGCTATGATGGCTATAACGACCAGTAACTCAATTAATGTGAAACAATTATATGACTTAGTGACTTTCATTTCTTTCTCCTTTTGTCTGCCTCAAAGTATTAGGAAAGCTTTTTCTTGCTATGTATGCACAATCAAGCGTGTATTGTTTTTTCGTCGGCGAGTCGACTAACTGCAATGCGGCTTTGCCCGCCAAACGCCCCCATTCCTCCCAGCGCGTATCTATGGTGGACAAAAAAGGTGTGCCGACAAAATTATCAACGCCTTCCAAATTGTCGTGCCCGATCAAAAAAACATCTTTTCCGACAAGCAGACCCTTTTCTTCAAGTGCGTCTGCGATGCCTAAAGCAGTAAGGTCTGAACCGCACCAAATTATTTTATGCGAGGCCAAAAGCTCAATGTGGTGTCGAGCCTCGAGCTTGGCATGGTGCCGGTCAAAAGCAAAATCGTAAAAAGGCGGCTTCCACAGCAAGACCCGGGGTTTTTCTTGATTCGGAGCCGCGGCGCAAATTGATTTCAGCTTCATGTCAGAGTTTTTGTTTTTACCGGCCGCAAAAAGCGTGCGCTGGCGCCAGGAGACGGGCACTTGCTGCCAAGCCTGCTTGTAGGCTGATATATGTTGCGGCTAATGCTGGAAAGCTGCGGCAAATCGTAGCTCTCGGCATTGGTGGCAAGAACTGGACGCTTGCAATGTATAATAGCATCCCTTATCTTGTCGGTGACCATCGCCGAACCAATGATATAAGCATCGGCAACATTGGAACGCAAAAAATCATCTATGCCTAGCTCCGTGTCGCGGCAAGAAGAAACATGCAAGATCAGCGGAGCGTAATTGCGAGCCTGAAGCTCAAAGCAAACCCCACGCATGAACAAACCACCTAAAACATTGCCTAAATCAGTGGATATGCTGCCGAAAATAATCCCAACCTTGAAAGTCAAACCCGTGACAAAAGAACGACCGGTGAGACTGGGACGGTAATTGTGGCGATCACACAAAGATAAAATCCGAGAACGCGTGGAAGCACTGACCTTGGAGGAAAAACGAGGGTCTAAAGCACGCGAAACAGTCGCAATCGAAACGCCGCAACGCTCTGAAATCTCACGGAGACTAAGCATAGGAAAAGATAAAAAGCAATGTAAATGTTTACATTGTCATATTATAAGCTTGGTTTGTCTAAAAGTCAAGTGTGATTTTTTGCTAAATCGGCAAATATTTTATAGGGGTATAAAGTTGGGGTGACCAACTTTTTGACAGCACTATATGTAGTATAGTAGTGTCATGGCTGATTATCCCAACACATCAAAAGATTTTCAAGTGCAGT
>JAVETP010000229.1:0-2785 GCA_034006005.1 Pseudomonas sp. | reverse complement strand
TCAAACCTTTCGCCCCGTTACATCAACAGCTACCTAAAGCACGCACTCAACGCCCACGTTCACGTAATTATTCCAGGCACTTGGTATATATCGCAAAAGCAAATCCTTGCCGATATCTGCCAAAACAACCTTATTGGCGATCCCGATACGCCAATCCAAACCGAGTACCGTGGCGTAAAACTGGTTGACGACACCGGCAAGCCCTACCGCTTTTATGAAACGATGATGGACGACCTTATCGCTGCCGAGTTGCGTCGCATTACTGAGCTAATGAGTGGCGAGGGCAAGAACCAAGGCAAACTTTACGCTACCACCAAGTGGGGCGAGGATGGTTGGAAGTTTGAGGACTTCCCCGGCAAGTTCCAGGAGTATATGAAATCGGTAATCGACTACGACAAGCGAGCCGATCAGGTTATCCTTGCCGGAAAAGGAATTTCCTCATCCATTACCAACGTTGAGAACGATGGGGTGATATCCAAATCGGGATCCGATGTGTACTACAACTACCTTATATATGTGGCCACGCTCACGCTCGACGAGTACTTTATAACCAAGGAGATTAACCGAGCCATACACCTTAACTTCCCATACGCCAAGCAGCAGGGCATAAAGTTGGGCTTCTGGATTGATATCCCCGCCAAGATGGACGAGACCAGCGCAGCCGACAGGCTTAGCAATACAGCAACCGCCGATCCTAAAAAAACCGAATAGTGATGATAAAACTACCCTTTACCCGTGCCACATTCGCCAGCGAGATGAAGCCAAAAATATCGGGTGCCAATCTTACGCTGGAGTACGACAACCTCGAAAGTCCTCTCTACAAGGTAGCTATCGAAATGGGCGATCTGCTCTCTACCACACTTTACGGTAAGATTTGCAATAAAACCGCAGCCGATGGCGATGGTGCTGAAGATTTAAACAACGAGGCTATCGACTACCTACAGCGGGCAATGCTCCACTTCGCCATTTTCGAGCATACCATCTACCTAATTGCTCGCATTGGCAACGATGGTATTACCGTGAAAAAGAACGACGACGAGACCACCGTTTTCAAGTATCTGCAGGACGAACTGAACGATAAGCTTATTGAGGATGCTTGGTTCTGGTTTAACAGGCTGGTTACTCTCGTCGAAGCCAATGCCGATAAATTTGCCGATTGGGCAGAGGCACCCAAGAAAAAGGAGCTGGCCGCTTTACCCATTACCGTTGCCGATTTTACCAAGTGGGTTGGCGTTGCATCTCACTACTTTGTGCTGCAGGCCACTTGGATTATTCGCGAGGCTTGGACTGAGTGCGTACTATCGCGCAAAAAGGAGCCAACCAAAACTGATGATATTGCCCGTGCAACGTGTTATGAGGTTATGGCTAGGGCAACCCGCCAACTGCCATTCCACGCACTACCCAAAACCATCCGTTTTGAGGTGAATAACGAGATGAAAAAAACCAATGGCGACAAGTCCGAGGGGCACGTTCGAGAGACCATCGCCACGCACTTTGCTGCCCGTGCCGATGCGTTTTGGAAATCGCTCGACATTAAAACGCAAGCCGACACTACCTCTGATATAGCCTCGCAGGAGGCATATAAGCCCAATGGAGTAACCGAAACTGATAGTTTTACCTACTAATGAAACGCATAGAGCTAAATAAAGGTCATATTGACCTACCCGAATCGTGGGATGAGTTAACACGCCCTCAGCGTAAGTTTGCCTTTCGGCAGTTGGCATTGCTGTTCACCAACCAAATTACTCCCCTGCAGTTCCAGTACGCAATGCTTTGCAAGGTTACCGGGTTTAAGCCCAAACGCCGTAGCCGTATAAGAAGGCATTTGGTTTGGCTGTTTTTTCGCACATTCCGCAGCAACGATGCTTACTGGCGTTACCGTCGCAGTTATCTCACCACGCTTCGCAACGTGCAGTTTAACCTATTCCGCTTAAGCGAGCAGTTTACCTTTGCCTTTACGGTTGATGCGCTTAAAATCATTCCCAAGTTCGAGTTTAGCAGCAATCCGTTCCCCAATCTGTTTAAGAACAAACCCTACTTTAATATTGGGCTAACGGTCGAGACCAACATCACCGCTCGCCAGTTCTCCACCTGCCTCGATTTGGCCATAGCGCACCGCACGGTTGAGAACGATATCGACAGGCTTCATTTGCTCCACAAGCTCATAGCCGTACTATACCTCACCACCGATATTCGTGCAGCCCAGCTAAGACCTGTGGTTAAGTTTGGCATTCTGTGCTGGTTTAGCAGCATAGTGTATTTCTGGAAAAACCATCCTGTTTTTGGCATCCTTTTTCCCAAGGATAAAACCGAGGATGACGACGACGAAAAAATATCGCTGGGGATGGCCGAAACCATTCTCTATCTACAGAAAGAGGGTTTTACCAACGCTGCCGAAATGCCCTTGGATGACTTTTTTACAGCCCAAGTAAAAGCCCTAAAGGATAGTATTAATCAAGCCGTTGCTTCAGGTGCAACTATTGATAAAATTGCAGCCCAAACAGGCTTCCCCATATCAACCATTAACCGATTAGTACGATGACGCATCAGGATTACATACTTCGGCTATTTAAATACTTTGCTCAGTTTATTCCTAAAACTGTACTGGAGGATGGGTTAAGGCAACCCGATCACTCCAGCGAAGAGGGTTATGCCGAAGCCAAAGCAGATTTACTACTCCCATCGGAGCGAATAATAAACGAGTTTACCGGGTATATTTGCTCATCGAACCCCGATTTTGTTGCCGATAAGGTTCGAAACAACAAGGGTTTTTTCCTTTTTGTTG
>JAVETP010000228.1:0-2796 GCA_034006005.1 Pseudomonas sp. | reverse complement strand
GAAAAACGACTCCAACCGACCAATTCGCCATCCACATAATCAGCGCCAGCATACATACAGGCTGGCATTTGATCGGCAAAAGAGAGAATATCAATCCAGTCGATACGCAAACTCAAGCCTGTCACATTGGGCTGGTTTTGTAGCCAAACCGCGCCAGCACCATCGGAGAGCATCCAGCGTAGAAAATCTTTTTCAAAGGCAATTTCTGGCCTTTTCTCCAACTGTTCAAGGCGATTTTCATATTCAGCGGTGAAGTTGCTGGCACGCATTAAATTGGAAGCCACCTCCGAACCGCAGGCAATGGCGTTTTGACTTTCACCGAGCGCCACACTCATCCATGCGTATTTCAAAGCGGTCATGCCACACAAACAAATGCCTGCGGTCGCCACTACTTCGCAAGGCGGATTACCCAGCTCACCGTGCACCATAACTGCATGATTGGGCATCACTTGGTCAGGTTGCGAGCTGCTGGCCACCAGACAATCGATATCGTCCAGCACGAAGTCGTCATCACACAAACCACGAATTGCTTGCGCACTTAACTGTGCATTATTCATGCTCGGCAAGCCGGTTTCTGGATCAATGGCGTAATAGCGCTGCTTAATACCATTGCTGCGCAACACTAATTTACGTGCGCGCGATGGCGTATCACCCACCATACCTAAACGTGTTTCCATCACATCATTATCGACCGGATCATGTGGTAAATAGGCACTGACTCGATTGATATACACTGTTTTTACCACACGAACTCCTCACGTTTTTTACTCACCTGACGGCTGCGCAAAATAGGCTTTTTCGCGTGCAATACGCTTTTTGGTTAACGGGCTTAATATTTTTTTTAACAACGCGCTAATTGGTACTACAGTCACAATCATGCATAACAAAAATACGATATACACCCACAAGCCCACAGCGCGTAAGACACTGTCAGGCTGCCCTAATGCACGCAACAGTCGACTCCACATATAAAAGCTACGCGCACCAATGCGCTCACTGGCAATCAGCTTCTCGTTAATGCTCACCGCACCTAAATCTTGCAGCATCGGTGCAGTAATGGGCTTTTGATCTTGTAATAAGCGTGCTGCGATAGCCTCACCAAAACGTCGTGCAGCAGCGATCTGCGACGCAGCAATGCCTGCTTTGGGCAGCCATGCATAGGCTTTTTGTCTGCCTGTAAACATCCACAGTGGGGTTGCAAGAAAACTCATTGCACTGCCGCAGGCATCAGTCAGTACTGCATTATCGACTAAACGTGCATTCAACTCTTTGAGTTTTGTCTTCATTTTTTCTTGCGCAATTAACCACATATTGCGACAGCCAATTAAAGTCATAACTGGCGTACCATGCAGAAGTTTAGCCGCTTCTGGACTGGCTAAGAAACTAGACATTGGCAGCGATGGTGATAAAAACCACACTTGGTAGGCTAAGATAATCAGATCATATTTTTTATCTGCATCCACCGCCAAAGGCTGTAAGGGTTGCGGCTGCATCAATACGGTTTCGGGAAAAATACGGAAAAACTTCAGAAACGGCCAAGGAAAAGGAAACGGCGTTTGCATACGCAGCTCTAAATAATCGACCTGCACGTCAGATTGCTCACGTAACGGTGCGCTAACGGACTCAACCAACTGGTTAAGTTGACCACTTTGTGAATAATGGACAATCAGCACCTGCCGCATCTACACACTTCCCTATAAAAAGTAGGAATTATGCCACAAAATCGCTATCACTTTACCCGCATTATTGCTTATCTTATAGCCAGTGCACTGAGCTTGCCCGCTTTTGCTGGCCAGCTAATTGTGCAACTGGATCGTCTGCCTCATGAGAAAACTGTGCATGCCGCGCTATTATCCGATCAAGCCAGCAACTGGACTGCTGAACCTGTAGCGATCACCAGCAGCAAGAGTGCAACCTTAGTTTTTACAGATATTCCTGCGGGGCGTTATGCAATTCAGTTGTTTGCCGACTTGAATGACAACGGCCAACTCGACAGCAGCCCGCGCGGCATCCCATTAGAACCGGTGGGATTTTCCAATAATCCATCCTTGCTGCGCGGTAAGCCCAGCGTGGCACAGTGTGTATTTCACCACAGCGGCGGCGCTACGCCGCTGCAGATTCGCTTAATCAGCTCTAAACTAGGCCAACACCAAACAACACAACAAGCTCAATAGCGACTAAGCGGTTATCCAACCTGAACTAATGCTGACTGTGCGCATCATGCTCTGCTGGCATATCCACAGCCGGCGTCTCTATTGGCGCGCTCATTTTTTCTTGCATTTGATGCTCATCAGCACTGTGCTCTGCATGCTCATCAGCTTCTTCAGCCACGCCATACTCATGCAATAACTGCTCGCCATGCGCTGCTGCATGCTCGTGTCCAGCACTGGCTAATTCTTGCAATACAGTCATATCTAGCTGTTCCCAGCTCAGCACACGACCGCCTTTAGCTGCAGCCAATGTTTCTGCGGCTTCACGCTCGCTATAGGACACCAACGACGGCCCCATCGCACCTTGTACGCTGGAACCCACTACATACCACGCGCTACGCGCATCAATCAGGTATTCATCTTGCGGGTGCTCCCACGGAGTTTGCGCCACATCATGCACATACAGCTCTGCTTTAAGGTGTTTATTCTCTGGCTGTAACCACCAGCTGAGCATATCTTGCGTCGAGCAGAATTTATGTACAGCATTACTGCGATTTTCTATCGCCTCAGCTTTAGCACCGGGTAACTCAGTAATAATCATGCCACACACATGGCACTCATCACCGGCCTCAAAAGCTACGGGGCC
>JAVETP010000226.1:0-2806 GCA_034006005.1 Pseudomonas sp. | reverse complement strand
GCATATGCTTAGGCTTATAGACTTTTAGCCCTGCGATAGTACGGGTAGCAATCGCATCGTCATCATCAATAAAGGCCACCGGGCGCATCGACTTACCCATGCGCAAGGCCGCAGCCAATTGATTACCCGCTGAGCCAGCCCCATAAATTGCCACCAACGGCAAACTATTGCTCTGTTTGGTAAAAGGTATATGGCCCACAGTATCCAGCCACTCACCGAGGAAAAACTCGCGCAACAATAAACGCAAGCCACCCAAGATAAAGATACTCAGCCACCAATAACTCAGCACCAAAGAACGCGGCACTAAGAGACTGTCACCCTGAAACCAATAAACCACTAAAGCAAACAGCAACGCCGACAGCGTCACCGCTTTAAAAATCGCGACCAAGACTTCCTTGCCCGCATAGCGCATCACTGCGTGATACAAACCAAAGCGGATAAACACCGGAATAGCAATCAGCGGAGCGACAAGAAACAGCCACGCATGTGCGCCAAACGGCTCCACCTGATAATCAAAGCCCAGCCGCACAACATACGCAAGCCACAGCGCAAGCCACACTAAAGCAAGATCAGTGAGCACTTGCATTAAACGTTTATAACGGCTTGGTAAAGCCAATAGCCAGGCTTTCAACATCATCTGAATCCTATAGATTTCTGAAAAAATAACGGCAAGACATACAACAGCCAACACCACAAACACAAACCCGCAAACCCCACGCCCTGTAGGTCGCGGCTTCAGCCCGACAAGGGCGTTGAAAACGCCCCAACAACAGCGCTGCACACCATCACCACAGCACCCGCCTGATATATTGTGTCGGCCTAAAGACCGACCTACAAAAGCAGGTAATCCCCGACCCACACATAGCCCATGTAGGTCGCGGCTTCAGCCCGACAAGGGCGTTGAAAACGCCCCAACAACCGTACTGCAAACAATCACCACAACACCCGCATGATATATTTTGTCGGCCTAAAGACCGACCTACAAAAGCAGGTAATCCCTAACCCACAAACCCGCAAACCCCACGCCCTGTAGGTCGCGGCTTCAGCCCGACAAGGGCGTTGAAAACGCCCCAACAACCGCACTGCACACCATCACCACAGCACCCGCCTGATACATTTCGTCGGCCTAAAGACCGACCTACACAACCACCACAGCACCCGCCTGATACATTTCGTCGGCCTAAAGACCGACCTACAAAAGCAGGTAATCCCTAACCCACACACAGCCCATGTAGGTCGCGGCTTCAGCCCGACAAGGGCGTTGAAAACGCCCCAACAACCGCGCTGCACACAATCACCACAGCACCCGCCTGATACATTATGTCGGCCTAAAGACCGACCTACAAAAGCATTAAGCTTCTGTCGCTAGACCCATCACGTCTTGCAGCACCGCACAGGTTTTTTCAATTTCTGCTGCAGTCAAGGTTGGGTGCACTAAAAACATCAAGCTCGTCTCACCCAACTCACGCGCCACTAACAACGGCTGAGCCGGACGGTAATCCGTGCCATCAAACGCTTTTTCTAAATACACTTCTGAACATGAACCACTAAAGCTTGGCACACCGCGCGCCGCGATCTCGGATAAAATACGATCACGATCCCAGCCGTCTTTCAGCGCTTCAGGTTTAACAAACACATAACACTTATAGGCCGCATGCACAGTCCCTTCGGGTACGGCCGGCACACGCAATGCTGAACACTCACGCGCCGCCGCCCAAATCGCTTCAGCATAATTTAAACGCTGCGCTTGCCACTGCGGCATACGCGTCAGCTGAATACGGCCCAACACTGCTTGCATCTCAGTCATACGCCAGTTGGTACCAAAGCTCTCATGCAACCAACGAAAACCCGGTGCATGTTCACGCTCATAGACGGCCTCATAGCTTTTGCCATGATCCTTGAGCGCCCACATGGTTTTCCACAGATCAGTATCGTTAGTAGTGACCATACCGCCTTCACCACCGGTGGTCATGATTTTATCTTGGCAGAACGACCAAGCACCAACATGGCCAATCGAACCCACTGGCTTACCTTTATAGGTCGCACCATGCGCTTGCGCGCAATCTTCGATGACAAACAAATTATGCTGCTCAGCCAACTGCATAATCGGGTCCATATCACAGGGCCAACCGGCCAAGTGCACACAGATAATCGCACGGGTACGTGGGGTTAATACCGCTGCAATCGTTGCCGCAGTAATATTTTGCGAATCAACATCCACATCAGCAAACACCGGCACAGCACCGGCATTGACGATACTGGACACCGAGGCTAAAAAGGTACGCGAAGTGACAATCACCTCATCGCCTTTACCGACACCTAACGCCTGCAAAGCCACATCCAGCGCGACGGTGCCATTCATCAAAGCGATAGCATGCTGAGTACCCGACCAAGCAGCGAACTCATTCTCAAACTCGCGGCCTTCTTGGCCCGTCCAATAATTGACTTTGTTCGATAAAACCACATCACGTACAGCATTGGCCTCTTCTTCAGAAAAGGAGGGCCAAGGGGAGAAAGGGGTATTTAGCACACTAATCACCTATAAAATATTATTTAGCAGGAACACCAACAACCGTTGCATGCTCAGGTACGTCCATTACAACTGCAGCAGCAGCGCCTACTACAGAATAAGCGCCAACTGTTAATAATTGGCGCACAACTGCACCAATGCCAATCCAAGCACACAGCCCTACTTTAGCTCCGCCAGCCAAACGCGCGCCAGGACTAATATGGACTGCGTCGCCAAGCAAGCAATCATGATCAACACTACAACCCGTATTCAATATCGCTGCCGCACCAATACAGG
>JAVETP010000227.1:0-2806 GCA_034006005.1 Pseudomonas sp. | reverse complement strand
ACATTACAACCGGATTTATGGAGTCGCTAGAAGTGCATTTGCGCGAAACATATCCGCAATATTGGAATGATTTTGTTGATTTCGTTTTTGGCGATCTAGATCGTGAACTAACCCTCTTACAGTGGTGTCTTAACTATTTTGCCGATGAACGTGAGGCTAATAGCCTTGAATGGATATTGAGTAACGGTGGATCTGGTTATTCAGTATTAAAGTTGAATAAGGATCAGTCGGAATATACAGACGGCGGCTATGATCTAGTAGAGCGCGTACCTGAAGTAGTTAAAAAGGTGTCCGAGGAGGCGATAAGCTCTAATGAAAAACTCATGGCTGCGTGGGTAGCCTGCTATGGCAAGAACCCAAATTACAAGGAGGTTGTACAGCAAGCGCAGAATGTTATAGAGGAGCTATTGCGTGATACTTATCTACCCAAAGACACAAAAGCACAACTTGGCAAATTGATTGGCGATATCAAAGCCGGAAAGAAGCTTACATTTAAGGGCAGTGCTTTGCTATCAGACAGTAACGTTATGTTGGACCTAATAGACAAGTTCCCCGAATATCGTGGAATACACACTGGTGGCACTGGTAAGAATCCAGATAAAAGAGTTGCCGAATATGTACTACACACAGCAATCTATTTATGGGGCCTACACCAGGCTTAGCTCTGGAAAGACCGGAAAAGTGTAATGACCAGCACCAAGCAAGATCCACTAGCCGAATACCAATCCCGAGTTGAATACCTTGAAGCTCAAGGCAGATTGATGGAGCGCCATCTTCAATCAGAGAGTCCGCTATCCGCCGAAGACGTAGCCGACCTGGGAATTATAATCAAACGCGCTTTAGTGGCGAATGACTACACGCTAAACGAGCTAGAAGATTTGCGCTTAAAGAAAGGCCGAATATACGGCCGGGCTAATGTTACATCCACCAAAACAAATGATGGCGACATGACACGACATCATACTGCGGCCATTAGTTTTCATACGGACTACGCCTACTCAGTTGTATTTGATGACCACAAAATCGGTGGCGATGAGTGGGTCACAATAAGCAACAATACGATTTACACGCTAACCTATAGCGCTGCGAAACAAAGATTATATATGAACAATGTTGAGATATACCGAACAAAAGCCAGCAATGCAGACTTGGTACTACGCACGACATTTAAAGCTGCCGGAGTTGTGAAAGAATGTGCTGAGTTTGTAGATAAGTATGGTCACACTCGTAATGACGCAAACTACAGTATTAAAACTAAGCAGGTTATTAGTAATATCAAGAAGCTCAGCGAAATGCCTGACTGCCTAGACTTCATATTTTCTAGTTTTGACGACAATAAAGGCATGAAGATTATAACCAAGATTACAGAACAAGATATCATTGAGAACAAGGTCGACGTGGAGCTCGTAGACAGCTGGCTCGCCTCTAAATAACGAAAAGTAGTACAAAGTTTTACAGGGTTTTACAAACTTAGAACCCTGATTTCATGGTGTTTTACTTAGGGCATCATGAGCGAAATAAGTAGTGAACAACTAGCCCAGTCGAATGACACGCCGTTCCTTCCAGAATCCGGCGCGATCGATGGTACTGCTAATGATAACGAAATGTCGGCCAGGGAGCGCAAGCGCCTGGTCGACCTTTTTGATTGGCTCATTGAGGCCCACGCGCTACTGCGCAAACAATACAAAGAAAGCGAGGAGCTACCAGATGAACCGGAAATCCGTAGGCTTTTACAGCTATACCCTGTGGGAGAGACAAATCATCCAGCAAGAAATACAAGCTTTAAAACGCAGAGCGAGGATCAACAATGAATATCACCGAAGTAAATATTACGCCCGTAAAGCCCTCGAACGGCTTGGTAGCTTTTGCCAGTATTGTGGTCGATACGAACTTATATCTGAACTCGATTGCCATATATGTCCGGATGGACGGCTCACTGCGGCTCCTATTCCCCACGCGCAAAACTGGCGAGCATTCGATCAATATATTTCATCCCATAAACCGCGTCGCTAGTAAGCAAATCGAAGACGCAATATTCGAAAAATATAATGAACTAGTGCAAAGAAGTGTTGATAATGAAACAAAAGAATCGCTTTACAGATAAATGGCCGCTAGAGCTGGAACCATACGGCTATACCCAAGTACCTAACCTGCTCGTAGAACATCAGCACGATTTAGGAATAACAAACTCGGAGTTCACGGTACTTCTTGGCATACTACGTCATCGACAATCGAGCAAATCATCGTGGCCTGGGCCGAAACGATTGGGTGGATACAGCGGCTTGAAGAAACTTGCCATCCAAATCAATATCCGTAGCCTAGAAGCAAAAGGCATCCTTAACCTACATCATCGTGCCGGAACTACCAGCAAATATGACGTAACTCCTCTTCAAGAAAAGCTCGTAAGTTTTACACACCGTATTAAAAAACCAATACACCCCTATCAAAAATCTAACACGGTGGTATATCAGGAAACCAATACCAAAGAAGAAGAATGGAAAAAGAAAAAAAGAATAAGACATGACAGTAGTGGAAAAGTCGAATCAGTGTCCGACATCATGGCGGCCAGGGTCCGTGGTCCATAGGTTCTAAACGTATAGCAATTAAACAACTAATGTTTTATGGTGTGTGGTGCGCAACATAACCTCTGTAGAAAGGAGAAAATAATGCACGAAACAGCAAACTTAATATCAGGAATGCCGGCCTTCCTCATAGCCCGCGTATCCGATCCGGGACAGCGTGATGCTTTGCCGGCTCAAGAGCTACGCCTGAATAGATATGCCGAGCAGCACCAGCTCAAGGGCAA
>JAVETP010000224.1:0-2810 GCA_034006005.1 Pseudomonas sp. | reverse complement strand
ACATGTGGTAAGCCGGTTATCGTTCAGGATTTATTTAACCAGAGCAAGCAAAACGCCGGCAGCAACGGCAGATCCAATAACACCAGCAACGTTCGGACCCATGGCATGCATAAGCAGATAATTGTTGCTGTTATACTCCAAACCAACTTTATTAACGACTCTTGCCGCCATTGGTACTGCTGAAACTCCGGCGGCACCAATCAGCGGGTTCATCTTGACTGAAATCAGGCGATTCATCAGCTTGCACAGCAAAATACCACTGGCAGTTCCGAGCGCAAACGCCAGCAAGCCCAACAGCAATATACCGACAGTTTGCAACCGTAAAAATTCATGTGCCGAAAGCTTGGCCCCAACAGCCAAACCAAGAAAAATGGTTACGATATTGGTCAGTTCGTTTTGCGCAGTGCGCGAAAGTCGCTCGACAACACCTGATTCCCTGATCAGATTGCCAAACATCAAAGCTCCAATAAGTGGTGTCGATTCAGGAATAAACAACACACACAGCAGCAGCACTACCAGGGGAAAGATGATTTTTTCGGTCTGGCTGACATCGCGCAACTGATGCATTTCGATGCGCCTTTCTTCTTCAGTCGTCAGCAGACGCATGATCGGCGGCTGTATTATCGGAACAAGCGCCATATATGAGTAAGCCGCGACAGCAATAGCGCCGAGCAGATGCGGTGCCAGGCGGGTCGTTATGAATATTGCGGTCGGACCATCAGCACCACCAATTATAGCTATAGATGCAGCATCGCGCAGGCTGAAATCTAGCCCGGTAAATTCAGACAAGGCAATTGCGCCCATCAGGGTGCCAAATATCCCAAACTGAGCCGCTGCACCCAACAGCGCAGAGCGCGGGTTGGCTATCAACGGGCCAAAATCTGTCATCGCGCCCACACCGATAAAAATGATCAGTGGAAACAAGCCACTACTAAGCCCAACGCGATAGATTATTCCGAGAAAACCGTCAGCAGCCGTCATGTTGGCGACAGGGATATTGGCAAGAATACCACCAAAACCGATTGGCAAAAGCAACATCGGTTCAAAGTTCTTTTTAATCGCCAGCCAGATCAGCAGCATCCCAATCGCAATCATTATCAGCCGACTCAGCGTGAGTGTGTAAAAGCCGGTAGAACTGAGCAAACCGCTCAGCGAGGTGGTGATATCCATTTGTGTTTCTCCAGTCGCTTGTCAGCCAATGTGAATAACAGTCTGGCCGGCGGTCAGCTGGCTACCCTGTTCAACCGCGATTCGTGTAATTTTGCCGGCAACCGGCGCCTTGATTTCAGTCTCCATCTTCATGGCTTCGACGACAAAAAGCGTATCCTGATGGCCAACCATATCGCCTTCGCGACAATTGAGACGCATTAACACACCAGGCAACGGGGAAGTGACCGGATGGGAAGAACCAATTTCATGTGCAATTTCATGTGCAATTTCAGCGACATCGACGCTGTAACTTTTACCATTAACAACAGCTTTATCTCCCTCGAAATAAACCGAAAAAGTCTGGTTTTCGAGCTGCACATTATAGGCTCTGGCTTTTTGTTCGCTGGTTTGCTCTTTTACCGAGGCCCTTTCTGATGATTGCGAGGTTTGTACATTTTTACGCACGGCAACCCGGGCTTCTCCTTTTAACCACGCAATACCTTTATCCTTACAGGTTGCAGCGATAAAAATATTTTCGTCGGTAACCGGCAGTTCAGCGTCTGTCAGTTTTTTACGGGCTGGTGCGATTCCACGAGCCGGATCAGCGTCGTTGAGTTCGAGTGGCGACACAGTGGTTGGCGGTAAATTCAGCTGTTCAGAGGCAACCTTCATAATTTGTGCATCGGCTTGAACTGGCGTTTTACCAAAGTAACCAAGCACCATTTTGCCGTAACCTTCGGCGATTTTTTTCCATGGTCCGAGCATTACGTTGTTATAAGCCTGCTGAAAGTAAAATTGTGAAACCGGCGTTACCGAAGTGCCAAAGCCACCTTTAACAACCACTTCACTCATCGCCCTGATGACTTCCGGGTAGCGACCAAGAACGCCGCTGTCGCGCATCATCTGGGTGTTAGCGGTAAGAGCACCACCCGGCATCGGAGAAAAAATGATTACCGGATCAACTGCCCGGGCCTCTGGCGGCACAAAATAGTCTTTCATACAATCAGCAAAAACTCTTTCAGCTTCGACAATCTTGTTGATATCTATGCCAAGATCAAATTCGGTGCCGCGCAATGCATGCCACATGGTAATGATATCGGGTTGCCCGGTTCCACCTGAAACTGGCGACATTGCGAGGTCTATGCCATCGGCTCCAGCATCGAGAGCCGCACGATATGCAATTACTGCGTTGCCGGCCGTATCATGTGTATGAAAATTGATGAAAGTTCCTTCTGGCAACAGTTCTCTGGCAGCTTTAATGGTTTTAAAAACTTTAGACGGAGTTGAAGTGCCAGAAGCGTCTTTGAAGCATACCGAATCGAACGGAATCTCGGCAACGAGGATGTCTTTAAGCACCTGAAGGTAAAATTCAGGAGTGTGAGCACCTTCGCAACCTGGCGGCAATTCCATCATAGTAATAGCTACCTGATGTTTTAAGCCGGCCTCAGCAATACATCTGCCGCTGAAGATGAGGTTGTTAACATCATTGAGCGCATCAAAGTTTCTGATAGTATCGACGCCATGCTTTTTAAAAAGCTGGGCATGCAGACGAATGATGTCGCTGCTCTGCGATTCGAGGCCCACCACGTTAATACCACGGGCAAGAGTCTGCAGTTCGACGTCTGGCCCAACTGTACTACGAAACGCGTCCATCATTGCAA
>JAVETP010000055.1:0-19076 GCA_034006005.1 Pseudomonas sp. | reverse complement strand
CAAGTGTGCGAGGTGGCCACGAGCGGCCAGCCTAACCAACCGGCAGGACGGCCAATCTCTTTTTGCTGACGTGAGTAAATCAAGCTTTGACGCACAGCGCCGAGCATTTTCACACAGAAGGCTTCGTAGCTGGCCACCAGATTTAAGCCGCTTTGGTTAGCCAAACATGCCGACACTACAGCCTCTTCGTTCAGTGCAGTAATGATTTTGCCATCAACAGCTTCTAAATCACTTTCTGGCTCACTGACGCGGTGGCGTAGGGTTTTCAGCACTTCAGTCAGACGGTTACTGGCCAGCTCATCGGGGTTACCGACACGTGGACGTAAGTCTGGGTTGGCAGCAACTAGGTCAACAAAGTAGCGATCTAATGCTGTCATGGTTGAGCAGGAGTCATCACGGTAATGCAGCTCAGGTTGCACTGGCGTTTTTGGATGACGGTTGGCTAATGGATTATCACGCTCCAATGGACGATTTTGCGCTTGGTGCGTATTGAGTAACTCCAAGGCTTCACGCATATCTTCAGGGGTGACATACAGCGGTTTGATATGTTTATTAAACAGATCACGCGACTGCGCATCCACATGCGGATTACCGGGTAACGGCAAGTTATGTGCTTTGTTTTCATCAGCACCATAGAAGCCAAAACCTTTAGTGGTGTTAGCAATACCGTATGGAATCGGCAACGGATAGGACAAAATACCGCTGTCTTTTTCTTGCACGCGGCGCTCTAAACGCTGTTCCATTTCCCAGATTGTGCAAACAAAAGCTGCAGGGTCACGGCCATCAAACTCAATCGGGTCAAAACCACAACCACGTAAATGACGCTCAAAGCTCGCCAAACCTTCAGGCGTGCCCATTTGTGTACGCTGTTCAATACGACGACCGTTGGCAATCATAATCGGCAATGCTGGGCCGCTGTCTTCAGCGCGCCACCAGCGTGGAATCCAATCACTGCCACGTTGCTCTTCAGCGGCACCGTCAGATAAAAAGGCAATCAGCTTCTCACCCGGTAATGGCATATGCACATATTGCAGCTCAGCAAAGCCTAAGTAACCGCCTTCAATAATACCGCCGGCCGTGTGTGGGTTAACGTGACTGCCCAATGGCGCCGCCATCGAACCATCTGAGGCAATTTCGTAGCCGTAGAAGTCATTGAGCAAACGGTTAATTCCTTCTTCGCCGTTACCGTAAGCCTGTTCTTGCTCAGGATGCAGATTACCCATCAGCACGTTCAGCGCTTCAATGGCGGCAACACTGTGGCCCTGGCCCATCATCCACGCGCGGGTTTCACCGGTTAAAGCATTCAACGCCATATAGGCGGCATAGCCTGGCACCATATTCAGTGCGCCACCCGTGTGCCCTTCAGGCTGAACTTTAAATTCATCAGCGGTCAAATCACTGCCATCTAAATGCACTTTGCGGGCATAGGTCATATGCACCACCAGTGACATACCTGCCGCAGTGATTTTATCCAGCGCACTCATTTTGCGGTACACAGTGGCTAAATCAGGTTGCATCTGTGCTTGTACGAGTTGATGAGCAAGACGATATACTGCAGCTTGTGTTTCTGCAGTATGCTCAATCGGGCCGTAGCCCTTTTGCCATTGCGCAAAGGCCGGCTCAATTTTAGCGTGATCAGTTAAGTCAGCGATGCTCGGCAAAATCTGATGCATATTAGTACTCCGTAAACTCAAATAAGGTGCAGTTTAAAGTCAGCCTGATAAGGTTATCATGATAACCATCAATTACTGCTTACCCTGTAATACTCTATTTACACAGCCAAGAAGGAATAACCATGGCCTTACTTAATTTTCTCGGTGCCATTCAACAAGTGACTGGCTCGTGTTATTTGATAGAAACCTTTGATAAAAAGAACATTTTACTCGAATGCGGCATGCAACAAGGTGGCGATCAAGACGACAAAGACGAAGAGCAAGATAAGCGCTCAGCCTTTACTTTCAATCCAGAGCATATTGATGCTGTGGTGATTTCCCATGCGCACATTGATCACAGTGGTATGTTACCGCGTTTAGTGTCTGAAGGGTTTCGCGGTCCGATCTATGCAACGGTTGCCACTTGTGAATTGATGGAACTGATGTTGCTCGATTCGGCACATATCCAAGAAAAAGATGCTGAGTGGGAAAACCGCTGGCGTGCCCGTAAAGGTAAAAAACCGATTAAACCGATGTATGTCAGTGCAGATGCTGAGCGGGTCTTAAAACAATTGATTGCGGTTGACTACGAAACCCTCACGAAAGTTGTGCCTGATGTCAAAGTGAGCTTCCATGATGCCGGCCATATTATTGGCTCAGCCATTGTTCAGCTTGAATTCCATGAACCCAATGACAGTGTACGCACCTTGGTGTTCTCAGGTGACCTCGGTGGCGGCTGCTCACCACTAATGAAAGCCCCTGCAACTCTCAAGCATGCTGACGTAGTGCTGCTCGAGTCGACCTATGGTGACCGTGATCACCGTTGCAGTGAAGACACTCTAGATGAGTTGGCAGAAATTCTTCAACAAGCCCATAAAGATGGCGGCAACGTGATGATTCCGGCGTTCTCTGTCGGACGTACTCAAGATATTTTATTCCACTTGGGTCGCTTCTATCACGAAGGTCGTCTACCCCAGCATACAGTGTACTTAGACAGCCCCATGGCGATTCGCGCCAATGAAATTTATATGCGCCACCGCGAAGACTTCGATCAAGACAATATGGAGCAACTGCAAGATAGCAATTTCCACAACGCCACAGACTGGCTGCCGATTTTAAAGCTGACACCGACACCACAAGAATCAATGGCCATTAACAATGTTAAAAGCGGCGCTATTATTGTCGCCGGTAGTGGTATGTGTACCGGTGGCCGTATTATCCACCACTTTAAACACAACCTATGGCGTGAAAACTGCCATATGATTTTTACTGGTTTCCAAGCCCGCGGTACCACGGGTCGAGCTATTGTTGATGGTGCTAAAACCGTACGTGTATTCCGTGAAGATATTATGGTCGGCGCGCAAGTGCATACCTTGGGTGGTTTCTCCGCTCACGCAGGTCAATCCAGCTTGATTGAATGGGCCAGCCATTTTGAAAACAAACCAGAATTGCATTTAATTCATGGTGAAGTGGAAAAGATGCAGATTCTGCAAAGCGAGTTTAAAAAGCAATTGGATTGGGACGTGAATATCCCAGAGCTGAATGACCGTATTGCTTTATAAGGAAGTGTTATGACGTTTAAAAATGATGACTATTTAGCGCGCCAGTATCAGGTCAGCAGCTTCGATCTTGATACTAAGGTTGATGAACTGCTGAAACTGGCTGTGCCCCCCACCAGCGAAAACCTTGAGTTGTACCGGGAAATGATGCTGACCGTCGCGCGCATGGCAGAAGACGATCGCAATCGCTGGGATGCCAAGATCATGCTGCAAACGCTGCGTGAAATGGAAGGCTCTTTTAGTTTGCTCGAACGCTTTAAGCGTCGCCGTAAAGTCACTGTATTTGGTTCAGCCCGTACCGCACCCGACCACCCGCTGTACCTGCAAGCCAAAGAGTTAGGCGAGGTTTTATCGCGTCAGAACTTGATGGTGATTACCGGAGCTGGTGGCGGCATTATGGCGGCGGCACACGAAGGCGCTGGGCTTGAAAATAGCTTAGGCTTGAATATCGCCCTGCCTTTTGAGCAAGGTGCCAATGAGACAGTGGTTGGCAGCGCTAACTTGCTGACGTTCCACTTCTTCTTCTTGCGCAAGCTGTTCTTTGTGAAAGAAGCAGACGCACTGGTGCTGTGCCCTGGTGGTTTTGGCACTTTGGATGAGGCACTCGAAGTGTTGACGCTGATTCAAACCGGTAAAAGCCCGCTGGTACCTGTTGTCCTACTGGATCAAGAAGGTGGTACCTACTGGGATAAAGCGTTGGCGTTTATGCGTGAAGAACTGGTCGATAAAAACTACATTTCAGCCAGTGACTTACGTTTAATGCGCCAAGTGCGTACGCCGAAAGAAGCCGGTGAAGAAATTGAACGTTTCTATCTGAACTTCCACTCGACACGCTGGTTCCGCGATAGTTTTGTCATGCGTATGAATCATCCGCTCAATGAAGTGGCGATGGTCACCTTGCATAAAGAGTTTTTGGATCTGTGTGAATCAGGTCACTTTACACAAGTGCCTTACTGCCCTGAAACTCATAACGAGCCTGAATTCTGCAAGCAATACCGCTTAGAGTTTATTTTTAACGGTCGTGACCACGGTCGTCTGCGTGAGTTGGTGGACTTTATTAACTTACCGCAAAACTGGAAAAGCAATAGCTGATTGAATGGGCTTTATAGTGGCGGGCACTGGTGCCCGCCACTCTGCCCGCCACAACCGATTTATAACGCGCTAACGCGGACACACACCTGCAGTTAACCTTCAGAAAGTTCCGCCAAGATATCGCTTAACGCTTGAGCTGGATCAGCGGCTTGAGTAATGGGGCGACCAATCACTAAATAATCCGAACCCGCTTGCATCGCTTGAGCTGGGGTTAAGATGCGTTTCTGATCATCTTTAGCACTACCGGCTGGACGAATACCCGGAGTCACTAACTGCCCTGCTGGCCATTGCTGCTTGAGGATGCTGGCTTCTTGTGCTGAACAGACCAAACCATCCAAACCTGCTTGCTCAGCCAAACTTGCCAAACGTTGCACCTGCTGCTCTGGCGTGACATCGAGGCCAATACCTGCCAAATCAGACTGTTCCATACTGGTCAGCACTGTAACGCCAATCAGCAGCGGTTTAGCACCGATATGCTGGTCAAGCACTTCACGGCAGGCCTGCATCATCTTCAAACCACCTGAGCAATGCACATTGACCATCCATACGCCCAGCTCTGCTGCAGCTTTGACTGCCATTGCCGTGGTATTAGGAATATCATGAAACTTAAGATCTAAAAAAACATCGAATCCTAGAGCATGCAGCCCTTCAACTACTTGCGGACCGCTGCGGGTAAACAATTCTTTACCGACTTTAAGGCGGCATTGTTGTGGATTTAGACGTTCAGCAAGCGCTAAAGCTTGGGCGGCACTGGGGAAATCTAAGGCGACAATAACTGGGCTGGACATGACTTGAGTCTCGTATCAATAAAATCGGCAACATTGTAGCCTTCCTCACAGCAAAGTGCCGCATCGACTTTACTAGTGATTGGTTTTTCTAATCTAGGCGATACTTAAGAGTAATCACAAAGTCTAATAGCATAGTGCTATAATTAATGAATTAGACATTCTTGCAAACCTACTGATTCTGGCAGTTTATGCAATAAAGGTGTAGCATACTCCTTTATGAGACCCATTCTCATTTATAAAGATTTTGGAGGTCCACATGCCTTGGTATATTTGGTTATTAATCGCCTTGGTACTTGGCTCAATCGTTGGCAGCTTATTACTTTTGCGTAGTACCGCCAATACGATGCCCATTAGCGCAGACAAGTTGGAATTGATGCGTCAGCGCAATGCTGAGTTGGAGGCGCAAGAACGTCAGCAGGACCAATAATTCATTTACCACACCGTTGGAGATTTGTTATGTCACGTACAGAAACCGATAGTCTAGGTGCCATTGAAGTTCCCGAGAATGCTTACTGGGGTGCGCAAACACAGCGCTCTAAAGAGAACTTTGCGATTGGTTCACAACCCATGCCGCTAGCCGTAGTGCATGCCTTAGCTCAAGTCAAAAAAGCAGCAGCACGCGTCAATGCGCGCCTGGGTGAATTACCTAAAGATATCGCTACTCTGATTGAGCAAGCGGCTGATGAAGTGATTAGCGGCACCCTTGATGAGCACTTCCCGCTGGTGGTCTGGCAGACCGGTAGTGGCACGCAAAGTAATATGAACGTCAACGAAGTGATTGCGGGTCGCGCTAATGAAATCGCTGGTCAAGGTCGTGGTGGTAAATCACCTGTGCACCCCAATGATCACGTGAACCGTGCACAAAGCTCCAATGACTGCTTCCCAACAGCGATGCATATTGCTGCCCTGCAAGCGATTGAGCATGACTTATTCCCTGCTGTTAAAATGCTACGCGATGGTTTGGACAAGCAAGCAAAACGTTACGCCAATTTAGTTAAAACCGGCCGCACCCATATGATGGATGCGACGCCAGTGACTTTTGGTCAAGAACTATCAGCCTTTGTTGCGCAACTGGATTACTCCACACACGCAATTGAAGCCACCTTGCCTGCAGTCGGCGAACTGGCACAAGGCGGTACTGCCGTCGGTACCGGTCTCAACGCCAACGCTAACTTTGCTGAAAACATTGCCCGCGAGTTGGCTTCAGCCACTCAACTGCGACTCACTTCAGCACCGAACAAGTTTGCTGCATTAGCCGGTCATGAACCGCTAGTAAGTTTATCCGGCGCGCTAAAAACCTTAGCCGTCACCCTGATGAAAATCGCTAACGACTTACGCATCCTGGGTTCAGGTCCGCGTGCAGGTTTAGCAGAAGTAATGTTACCCGCGAACGAACCTGGCAGCTCGATTATGCCGGGCAAGGTCAACCCCACTCAGTGTGAAGCGCTCTCCATGCTGGCCTGTCAGGTGATGGGGAATGATGTGACCATCAATATGGCGGCCAGTCACGGTCACTTACAGCTCAACGTGTTTAAGCCGGTGATTATTCACAATATTCTTGAGTCGATTGAGCTGATGGCTGACGGCTGCAGTAACTTCCAAAAGCATTGTGTGGAAGGTATGCAGGCGAATGAGAAGCAGATGGCTGATCACTTAGAGAATGGCTTAATGCTGGTAACTGCATTGAACCGTCATATCGGTTATGACAATGCGGCTAAAATCGCCAAGAAAGCCTACGAAGAAGACCTCACGCTGCGTGCTGCAGCGATTGAGTTAGGTCTAGTGACTGATGAGCAGTTTAGCGAATGGGTCCGCCCAGAAGATATGCTGCACCCAACACCTAACAAAGGTGAAAGCATTAAACCGTCGTCAAGAACAGCGCGCAGAAGTTGGTCGTAATAGCTCAGGCTATAACGTCGTGCAACGCGGGCACACAGTGCCCGCCCTACAAGCGATATAAGCATCTGCGCTTTATATTCAATATAAAAGCGCATATACAAAGTTTCTCAGCTTTGCATAAGATATAAAAGCGCAGATGCATGGTATCTATGCTTTTTGTCAGATGTAAAAATACACATGTAAAGCTTCAAGGCTTTGTATCAGACAGATAAAGCACAGGTAGGGCGGGCATTCATGCCCGCCTTTTTATATCAATGCATATGCATTTTAATAGCGCTCTGCCACGATTCAGTCTTGGCGGTTCGCCGCAGCAATAATCAAGGCTTTCATTTCAGCGACTGCTGCGCCGAAACCGACAAACAGCGCGTGCGCAATAATCGCATGACCGATATTGAGTTCATTAATTCCTGCAATCGCAGCAATCGGCTCAACGTTATGGTAATTCAAACCATGGCCCGCATTCACCACTAAGCCTTGCTTGACAGCAAACTCAACTGACTTACGAATCAACTGTAACTGCTGCAACTGCTCAGCCGGTGTTACTGCATCGGAGTAATGCCCCGTGTGCAATTCAATGGTGGTCGCGCCGACACGTTTGGCGGCTAAAATCTGCTGCTCATCTGCATCAATAAATAACGACACATCACAACCCACAGCTTGCAAGCGCTCAATGGCAACGGCAATGCGTGATTCCTGCGCCACAACATCCAAGCCACCTTCAGTGGTCAATTCAGCGCGAGTCTCGGGTACAAAACATGCATGCTCAGGACGAATTTCTTCAGCCAAGGCCAGCATTTCTTCGGTGACACCCATTTCGAAATTCATCGGTGTGTGCATCACTTCACGCAAAACACGCACATCACGATCTTGAATATGACGGCGATCTTCGCGCAAATGAATGGTAATGCCATCGGCTCCAGCTTGCTCTGCATCCAAAGCTGCCTTCACTGGATCTGGATAACGCGTACCGCGCGCCTGACGCACAGTCGCAATATGATCAATATTAACGCCTAACAAAATACGCTTATTCAAATTCATCACTTCGATCCTTTTTGTGCCAAAAACAATTCACGGCTCATCAACGGACGCCCACCTAAGTGAGCCGCCAACGCCTGACGCATTAAACGCTTAGCCGTATGCAAAATACTCGGCTGCTGCCAATCAGCCGCCGACAACGCTAAAATATCCGCACCTAAAAACACACCCGATTGCAGCAAAGAAACAGCTTCAAAGCCACTCTTAGGCAGTAGACGATACAACATTTGCGTATCCAATGCCTGCCCATGTATATCGACGGTAAAGGAAAAGCCGTAACCGAGCTGCTCCAGCAAACGCCACTCAAAGGTCCGCAGCAAGGGCTCAAATGCCAATCCATGCGCTAAACCTTGTATTGATAACCGATAGTGCTCAAACAACACAGGCTGCGGATCATTCAGCGGCAAGAGACGCACCAGCAATTCATTCAAGTACATGGCACAAAAGAGTGCTTGTCCTTGGAGGAAATTAAATTCACCGGCAGGCTCAATACGACTGATAGTTTTTAATTCACTGCGCCCACGCAGCTCAATATCCAGCGCAGAGAATGGTCGCGCCACACTACCCAGCTTGCCTCGCGCGCCACGCAAAACAGCACGCAGACGCCCTTGCGGAGTGAACACATCCATTAAGGCACTGGTTTCTTTATAGGGACGACTGTGCAAGATAAAAGCTAACGACGACTGCATAGCTGCGCCTCAAAGCAGCACACGCTCAAGGACAGAGCGTGTGCTTTACAGGGATCAATACTCTTGATAACCCAATGAACGCAGGGCGCGCTCATCATCAGACCAACCGCCTTTAACTTTAACCCACAAGTTCAGCATGATCTTAGAGCCAAACATCGCTTCCATATCTTTACGGGCTTCCTGGCCGATACGCTTAATGCGCTCGCCACCATCACCAATAATGATTTTCTTCTGACCATCACGTTCAACTAAAATCAGCGCATGAATATGCAGAATGCGACCTTCTTGCTTAAACTCTTCAATTTCTACGGTAATCTGATACGGCAGTTCAGCACCTAATTGACGCATGATTTTCTCACGCACCAACTCAGCCGCCAAGAAACGACTGGAGCGGTCAGTGATCTGATCTTCAGGGAAGAAATGCTCGCTCTCAGGCAAATAATCCGACACTACAGTCTGCAGCGTCTCTAAGTTATGCCCGTGCAATGCTGAAATCGGCACTATTTGTGCGTTCGGCAGTTTCTCTGCCAACCATTTCAGGTGAGCCAGAAGCTGACTTTTATCTTCTAAACGGTCGGCTTTATTCACGGCAATAATCAGTGGGCAAGTTAGATGCTGAATACGCTCAAAGACCATTTCGTCTTCTTCAGTCCAACGCATACGGTCAACCACAAAAATCGCCACATCAATATCGCGCAATGCGGTTAAGGCGCTGCGATTCATATAGCGATTGAGTGCTGTTTTTCCACCGATATGTAAACCTGGGGTATCCACATAAATCGCTTGCACACCATCTTCAGTTTTAATACCGAGCATATTGTGGCGAGTGGTCTGCGGTTTACGCGATGTAATTGCTAATTTCTGGCCAAGAATATGGTTGACCAGAGTTGATTTACCCACATTCGGGCGACCAACGATGGCTACATAGCCACAACGTGTTGCTTGTTCAGTCATGCTGATGATTACTCTCTATACCCAAGGCGATCAGTGCTAACGACGCGGCCACTTGTTCGGCAATACGACGACTGGCACCCTGACCTCGGGTTTTTTCATTAAGTAAGCTCACCTGGCATTCCACAAGAAATATGCGGCAATGCGGCTCGCCTTGAATATCTATCACTTCATAGTGTGGTAGATCGTGACTGCGTGATTGTAAATATTCCTGCAGTCGTGTTTTTGGATCTTTATTGGTGTCAACTAAAGTGAGTTCAGAAAAGTGCTGCTCAAGCCAAGCTAAGACACGCTCACGCGCAACTTCCATACCTGAGTCAAGATACATCGCACCAATAATGGCTTCAGTGGTGTCTGCTAGGATCGAGTCACGGCGAAATCCGCCACTTTTTAACTCACCTGAGCCTAAGCGTAAATATTCGCCTAAACCAAAGCCTCGCGCCAGTACCGCTAAGGTTTCACCTTTGACTAAACGCGAACGTAAACGCGATAGTTGCCCTTCTTTGGCTTGGGTAAAATGGTGAAACAGCTCTTCGCCAGCAACAAAGTTGAGAATCGCATCACCTAAAAACTCTAAGCGCTCATTATTACGCCCAGAAAAACTACGGTGTGTTAACGCAAGCGTCAGCAGTTCCGTATCTTTAAAGGTGTAGCCAATTCTTTTCTGTAAAATCAGTAATGGATCACTCACTGGGCACGCACACTATATTCTTTGTCAAAAGTTACCACCAAATCGATATTTTTAATAAGCGGCTCACGCTTTTCATACTTCAAGCGTACCAAAAACTGATCGCCGGACTGTGTGATTTGCATAATGTCTTGCACTGCTAAATCAGGAATACTGTTGACCTGAATGGTTTTGCTCATATGGTCATAAAACTCAACAACACTCTGGACTTTATCGCCCATCATACTGTCACGTTCAACAGCAAGAATGCCCTGCTCTAACGATTTATTATCGATATAGTGCGGAACCAGCTTAAATGCAATACTCACAAAAAAGCCAACCAACACTACAATCAGTAATACGCCAAAAAACGATACGCCTCGTTGATTTCTCATAGCTTGCATAGCAACGTCTTCTCTTAAGTGAGGCTGAGCTCGTTTAATGAATTAAACCAACGCGACTCAAGCTTGGCAAAATACTGAACTTAGGATCAGCCCATGTCAGCCAAATTGCAAAGGCTTTACCGACAATATACTCATCGGGAACCATACCTTGCAGCTCAAAGGGAATGCTTGGATCATCCCAGTAGCGACTGTCCTTAGAGTTATCACGGTTATCGCCCATCATAAAGTAATGACCTGCCGGGACAAACCACTGACGCGTTGGCTCAATACGACGGCGTGCTTCCTTACGAATAAAATGCTCTTGTTCTCCAAGCATCTCCGTATACAAGCCAGCACTGCCCAGACTGCCCGGTTCTTCACCCAAGAAGCGCTCAGCAATCGCTTTACCATTGACTAAGATACGTTTATCAGAGGTGTAAGTAATCACATCACCGGGCAAACCCACCACGCGCTTAATGTAATTAATGCGGGTGTCTTCCGGGTATTTAAACACCATCACATCGCCACGCTTGGGATCGCTGATTTCGATAATTTTCTTATCGATCACCGGCAAGCGAATGCCGTAAGAAAACTTATTCACCAGAATAAAGTCACCCACTTCCAGCGTTGGGATCATGGAGCCGGATGGAATTTGAAAGGGCTCAACAATAAACGAACGCAACACAAACACCACCGCCAACACTGGAAAGAATGATTTCCCATACTCAATCAGTAGCGGCTCTTTTTCTAAGCGCTCACGCACCTCAGAATTCAGTGCCACCGCTTCTTTTTCATACTGGGCAATCGCTGTGCGACGACGCGGTGCAAAGTACACCAAATCGAGCAAAGCAAGAAGGCCTGTTACTGCAACTGCAATAACCAATATCAATGGGAAATTCAATGTCATGGGGCTAATCATCCACTCTGAGTACTGCAAGGAAGGCTTCTTGTGGAATTTCCACGTTACCCACTTGCTTCATCCTTTTCTTACCCGCTTTTTGTTTCTCAAGCAGTTTACGCTTACGACTGACGTCACCGCCGTAACACTTCGCTAATACGTTTTTACGTAAGGCTTTAACCGAGGTGCGCGCAACAACTTGCCCGCCCAGCGCTGCTTGAATCGCCACATCATACATTTGGCGTGGGATCAGCTCTTTCATCTTCTCAGCCAACGCACGGCCTTTTGATGCAGCTTTATCACGGTGCACAATCAAGGCTAAGGCATCAACACGCTCACCGTTAATTAACACATCTAGACGTGATAAATGAGCCACCTGATAACGGTCAAAGCTGTAATCCAAGGACGCATAGCCACGGCTGACCGATTTTAGACGGTCAAAGAAGTCCAAGACCACTTCGTTCATCGGCAACTCATAGACCACCTGCACTTGGCTGCCTAAGAAATGCATATCTGTTTGTACACCACGTTTTTCAACACACAAGGTAATCACGTTACCAAGGTGCTCTTGTGGTACTAAGATAGTGGCCTTAACAATCGGCTCACGCATTTCTTCAATCATTGAAGGGTCAGGCATACGTGATGGGTTATCCACGTAAATGATATCGCCATTTTTCAGTACAACTTCAAAGATCACCGTCGGTGCTGTGGTGATCAGATCCAAGTCGTATTCACGCTCCAGACGCTCTTGAATGATTTCCATATGTAACATGCCGAGGAAACCAATACGGAAACCAAAACCCAAAGCTTCAGAGCTTTCAGGTTGGTACTGCAAAGCAGCATCGTTCAGCGTGAGCTTTTCGAGCGCATCACGGAAATCTTCAAAATCTTCGGAACTGACTGGGAATAAACCGGCATACACCTGAGGCTGCACACGTTTAAAACCAGGTAGCACATCCACATCTGGGGTATTGGACAAGGTTAAGGTATCGCCCACTGGCGCACCTTGAATATCCTTAATACCGGCAATAATAAAGCCTACTTCACCGGCTTTAAGATTTTCAGTTTCCGTATGCTTGGGATTAAAGACACCCACGCTATCCACTTGGTGGATACGGCCGGTTGATTTAACTAAAACCTTATCGCCTTTTTTAATGCAGCCATTTTTAACGCGCACTAAGGAGACAACACCTAAGTAGTTATCAAACCATGAGTCGATAATCAGCGCTTGCAGCGGTGCATTGATTTCACCTACTGGCGGTGGAATCACTTGAACTAAACGCTCAAGTACTTCATCAACGCCTAAGCCAGTTTTTGCACTACAGGTCACCGCGTCAGTGGCATCGATACCAATCACATGCTCAATTTCTTCTTGCACACGAATCGGATCGGCTTGCGGCAAGTCAATTTTATTCAGCACAGGCATCACTTCAAGGCCTTGCTCAATGGCGGTATAGCAGTTGGCAACCGACTGCGCCTCAACACCTTGACCCGCATCAACAACCAACAATGCACCTTCACAAGCAGCCAGAGAACGGCTCACTTCATAACTGAAGTCAACGTGGCCTGGCGTATCAATAAAGTTCAACTGATAGATACGACCATCGCGAGCGGTATAACTTAAGGTCACGCTATGCGCCTTAATCGTAATGCCCCGCTCACGCTCGATATCCATAGAATCCAACACCTGAGACGCCATTTCGCGTTCGGTCAAGCCACCGCACATTTGAATAAAGCGGTCGGCCAGAGTGGATTTACCATGGTCGATGTGGGCAATAATGGAAAAATTACGGATATGACTCAAGTCACTCACAGAACATCACTCTACAATTCAGTCCGTCAGCCGACTGCCAACAGAAAATAGCCAAAGAGTTTACCTGATTTGTTGCGCCCAAGTCATCTATCCATCACTTTGCACATAAAAAACCAAGGTTCTAGGCCTGTTTATATAAAAAAAGCGACCCGTGAGTCGCTTTTTGATTTATGGCTCACTTGTATCACACAAGCTTAACTCGATAGTTTAAAGGTAATAAAGCTTGCACGTCCCTGACGTAACACTCGCATCGAGATCGAGCGATTACTGGGTAAGTCTTGCGCAATTTTGGTAAAGGTTTTAGTAGAATCAATCGCCTGATTATTTAAGTGAGTAATCACATCGCCCGGACGCAAACCAATCATAGCCGCCGCACCGTCACGTACTTCTTGAATGACCACCGCGCCTTGCAAATCAATAGCTTTCTTTTGTTCTGCGGTTAAATCAGTCACGGTCATCCCCAGGCGATTGCTTTTACTGACAGCAGCTTTGCTGTCAGCCTGAGCCATTTCTTCACCTTCATTGGGTAATTCACCCACTTTAACCTTTAGGGTTTTACGCGAACCTTCACGCATCACCACTAACTTTGCGGTTTGACCCGGCTTCACTGAGCCCACTAAGTGCGGTAGGTCAGCTGACATAACAACAGGGTGATCATTCATGGTTAAAATCACATCACCGACTTTCAGGCCGCCTTTATCAGCAGGGCCATTTTCTAATACTTGTGCAACTAAAGCGCCAGCCGGTTTATCAAGACCAAAGGATTCAGCAAGGTCTTTATTCACTTCCTGAATCACTACCCCCAACCAACCACGATTAACTTTGCCGCTCAGCTTAAGCTGCTCAGTCACATCCAGCGCAACTTCCATTGGAATCGCAAAGGATAAACCCATAAAGCCACCCGAACGGGTAAAGATTTGTGAGTTAATACCCACCACTTCACCTTTTAGATTAAACAATGGCCCGCCTGAGTTACCCGGATTAATCGCCACATCTGTTTGAATAAAGGGTACATAGTTATCATTGGGCAAGTTACGGCCTTTAGCAGAAACGATACCCGCGGTGACCGAGTGATCAAAACCAAACGGCGAACCAATCGCCAAGACCCACTCACCCACTTTTAAATCTTTTGACTGACCCAGTTTGACGATGGGTAAGTTTTCACCTTCAACCTTTAATAAGGCCACGTCAGTGCGCGGATCAGTTCCGATCAGCTTAGCCTGTAACTCGCTGCGATCCGCCAGACGCACAATAATTTCATCAGCGTCAGCAATCACATGGTTATTGGTTAGGATATAGCCATCACTGGAGATAATAAAACCTGAACCCAACGACTGTGCTTCACGCTGACGGCCTTTATCTTGGCCTTGCGGAGCACGCGGCGTGGGCAAACTGCGCTCAAAAAACTCACGAAAAATAGGTGGTAAGCCTTCTAAATCAGGCAAAGAATGAAAGCCGCTTTGTGGACTCGCCGTATGAGTCGTTTGTCGTGTACTGATATTAACGACCGCCGGTGATGACTCCTCAACGAGAACGGTAAAATCAGGGAGCTGTGCCTGTGCAGTGGGCATCACCAGCACCATCAGCGTCATACACGCACCGAGCCATAACGAAGTTTTTTTCTGCAACATATTATTCTCCATTACTAAAATTACACTTCCAGCACAGGCCGTAAAGCAATCTGTGCTTTGAGCACAACCGGCTGCATCGCAGCTTCATCAAGATAACGCGCACTATAAAAGCGCACCCAAACAGCGCCACTGAGAAAACCCAATGCCGCCGAAAAAACAACCCAAGGCTCCGCCACATTGAATGTATTCACCGCTAAAGCAGCAGCAAACATTAAAAGCAGTGGCACTATATAAACCAAGAAAGCACCGCGTACCAATGAGTCTTCGCTAATACCCAAAGTCACTTGATCACCCTCACGCAATTGCAAATCAGAACGTACTTTAACGGTATGTGGCTTTTTATCTGCTGATAAGCTATTGAGCAAGCCCTGTCCGCAGGCCGCTTTAGCTGCACAACTGCCACAGGTGGTTTTACGTTGAGTCGCAACCCAAACGCCATCCGCTTCAACAGAGACGACCACGCCAGGCTCTTCAATCATCCTGACGAGCCTGTTCTGCATGTACCGACAAAGCAATACGTTCAGCACTACCCAGCGGTATTTCACCCACTACCGTGACCATTAACTGACTGTTTTCCAAACTAACTTTTCTCGACACCACCGCCGTAGGACCTAATTGGCGACGCCCGCCTTCAATATCAAGCTCAGCAATCGGTTCAAAAAACACTGAAAAATGCGCTAAACCATCGGAGTACACTTGGCTAAGGACACCACCGACCTGATCAGGCGATGGCTTAAAATGACTTTTCAATAGAGTAAAGCCTGCTGGCATCCAGCTCACATTCCAGTCGTTTTTTAGCACAGGACTGGCGTTTGCAGCCACATTAGCTTGCACCACGGGAATACAATTGCTACTTGAGGTCATCCAGCCTTGCGCTTGAGCGGCTGCATCCTGCTCTGCTTGAGCTTGGAATTGAACAAACTGTAATCGTTCAAGTAACTGCCCCTGCTCATTGAGCAGTAATGTTTTTAAAGGAATGGCTGTGTCTTGGTCAACATGCAGCTCAACCCCGTAACGGTGCTGATCCCGAGGAGTAAATAGCAAGACCGCTGCAGTATGATCAGCAACTCTTGAGTCACCTAAAACACGGACGTCATACCACTTTTGCAAGTGCTGCATCTGCTGAATACCGGTCGGCCAAATATCAACAGCAGCTAAGTCATTCGCAACCGCAGCACTCATACAGGTGACCTGATGATCGATACGCATCACTTCATGCGCTGGCCCATTAAGCTGCAAAAACCGCTCAAGCAAATGCCCCTGTGCATTCACTTGCCGCCATACTTGATGGGTCGAAAAAGCACCTTTGCGTTCATAGACAAAGATACCCTGATAATTTTGCATCCCTTGCGCGCTTTGTAAGCGTTGTAGCCAGTGATCAGCCGTCTGAGACGGCGTGGCAAATGCGCTACCTACGAGCGCCATCCCTAGCACAATACCTGAACAAAGAGCTTTGACTCGCATTCGTTATTGACCTTCCAAACTTGCAGCTCGCGCATACGGCAAACCGCTTTCAGTTTTATTGATGCTGGTTTGCTGAGCATGCTGACGCAGATAACTGGGCAAACGCTCCTCATACCATGCACTTTGCCCAGAAACAGCTTGGATCATTGGAGCGTCTTCACCCTGCGCTGCATAACTGGCTAAGATCGCTGGACCTTGCGTTTGAGTACTTGCAGGCAAGCGCTGCTCACTTTGCGCAACCAACACATCTTGTTGAATGGCATCTTGATTATAAAAGCGCACGCCACCTAATACAGCCAAGGTGACCGAAGCGGCCACAGCAACACGTGTAATCCAAGGGGACATGGCTACCTTTTTCGGCTGATCAAGCGTCTCTTGCTGATCAACAAGCGGCGCAGGCTCTGCACTGATCGCAGCCATAATATTGGCTGACAAATCAACCTGAGCAATGTGCAGCTCATTATGCATCGCTGCTCGCGCAATTTGATAACGAGACCAGGTGTCGCGCACCTCTGTCTCATTGCTGGCATTGAGCACTCGGCGCAACTCCAGTTCATCAGTCTCATTATCAAGTAGAGCAGAGAGCGACTCTTTAAGAACGTCTTGACTCATATTAAGTTCCTCTTTTAGCTTTGTTTCTCGCATCATTAAGCGTCTTGCAACAGGGGCCGCAAGGCTTTATCAACAGCCTCACGCGCTCTAAAGATGCGTGAACGCACTGTACCTACAGGGCATTGCATTACGTTTGCAATATCCTCATAACTCAGACCGTCAAATTCACGCAAAGTTAGTGCACAACGTAAATCTTCTGGTAATTGTTTAATACTGCGCTGCACGGTCTCGTCAATTTCATCACGCAACATTAAGCGTTCAGGCGATGCCATATCTTTTAACGCATGATCGCCGTCATAAAATTCAGCATCACTTGAGTCAACATCACTGCTCGGGGGTCGACGATTGCGCGACACTAAGTAATTTTTTGCCGTATTAATGGCAATACGATACAGCCACGTATAAAACGCGCTATCGCCTCGAAAATTTGCTAAAGCTCGATAGGCCTTAATAAACGCTTCTTGTGTGACGTCTTGGGCTTCATGCGGGTCATGCACAAAACGCACAACCAAGCCTAGAATTCGGTGCTGATACTTTAAGACCAATAAATCAAAGGCTCGCTTATCACCATTCTGAACGCGCTTGACCAGCTGTTGATCATCATCTGCTGTCATGCGCTATCACCAACCAACCACATCACAGCATTACATTGCATAGCACATTCATTGTGCGCCATATTTCATTCTCCGCATTAAACATGTACAGCCACTCGTCTGGTGTCGATAAAAAGACGCATCACAGCCGTGCTCTGTCTTAACTTAACTTTAACCTGTTTCTATTAATCACGTGTCGTTTAATGTTGTATGCCACTATTGAGCCATCAAACAGTCATTAAGTTCCATTCATTTGTGAGTATTTTACCAAGTCATCCAGCGCTATACTGATCGGCATCTTTGCAGTGGATTCAAATCATGAGTCAATCTTACCAGTATGATGTTCTGATTATCGGCAGCGGCGCAGCAGGTTTAACCACAGCCTTAACCCTTCCCAGCCATTTACGTATTGCTGTACTTAGCAAAGGCGATCTCTCCAGCGGCTCAACCTATTGGGCACAAGGCGGCGTCGCCGGCGTACTTGATTACAGCGACACAGTTGAGTCCCATGTGCAGGATACGCTGATTGCTGGAGCGGGCTTATGCAACGAAGACGCCGTGCGCTTTACCGTTGAAAACAGTCGCAGCTCAATTGATTGGCTGATTGAGCAAGGCGTGCCTTTTACCCGCAGCGATGCCAGCAGCGCAGAAGAAACCCATTTTGACTACCACCTCACCCGTGAAGGCGGTCACAGCCATCGACGCATTATTCATGCTGCAGATGCGACGGGCGCAGCAATTTTCACTACTTTATTAGCCCGTGCTCGTCAGCACAGCAATATCGAACTGATTGAGCAGCAAGTTGCGGTGGACTTAATCACCGCCAACAAAATCGGCCGTGACGGCAACACTTGCCTAGGCGCCTATGTACTCAACCGTACCACCGGTGAAGTGGACACCTATGCTGCACGCTTTACAGTATTAGCAACCGGCGGCGCGGCCAAAGTCTACTTATATACCAGCAACCCAGACAGTGCCTGTGGCGATGGTATTGCTATGGCGTGGCGTGCCGGTTGCAGCGTGGGCAACTTAGAGTTCAATCAGTTTCACCCCACCTGCCTCTATCATCCGCAGGCCAAGAACTTTTTAATCACCGAAGCGTTACGCGGTGAAGGCGCACATCTTAAGTTGCCCAATGGCGAGCGCTTTATGGCGCGTTTTGACAGCCGTGAAGAATTGGCCCCACGTGATATCGTGGCGCGCGCTATTGATCACGAAATGAAGCGCCTGGGTATTGATTGCGTGTATTTGGATATCAGCCACAAATCTGCTGAATTTATTCGAGAGCACTTCCCCACTGTGTATGAGCGCTGCCTCACCTTTGGTATTGATATAACCAAAGACCCCATC
>JAVETP010000223.1:0-2834 GCA_034006005.1 Pseudomonas sp. | reverse complement strand
AACATTGCCACCTGTTAACACTTCCTCTTCGAGAGGGACGAGTTCGGCGACACCACGCGCAATCATCCCCATTAGAAGCTTACGTTGCTCAGGGTTGGCCTTAGATTGCAAGCGCTCATGCGAGGCAACAATCTTTAAGCGAACCTGAGAACTCTCCCCAGGGAGCTGTTTGTCAACAGCCTTAGCCACCGTCCAATCGAACAGCAACGGCTTGTTATCTGCGTTGACTGGTTCTGCAGCTACATAAATAACTAAACCACCGCCAGCGTTAAGTACTTCTTCAACAAGTGAGTAAACAAACTCATGTGCACGATCAATGAGGGAATTTTCTGTAGCGTTCGAAATGCTGCCAGCAAGGAGGATATGACTATGGGGCAGTTTTAAAGAATTTATCATTATTATTTACTGTGAGTTTTAGTATTCTGAGGGCTAATTTCTTGTTATAAAATTGAATATGTGACCTACTAACATGGATAAGTACGTCAGCACTATCATTTTTGAATATATGGGGACAGATATTTATGTTTCAAGGAGCGGTTGCAGACTCTGAGTGCAGCACTCTATTGAATTGATCCAAATATTTTTGCTCTGACAAGACTACATCAGTAATAACCTAGGTAGGACAATGATAATTAAAGCCTTGTCTAGGTCGAATATTAAGCTCGCATCTAACTGCTCTCGAGTGTACCCGACAGATTCGTGCCCTTGGGAAGATACTTGCGAATCAAACCGTTAATATTTTCATTGCTCCCGCGCTGCCAAAAGGCTATGCGAATCGCAAAGGTAAATAGCGGGGCGGTTTCAGTCTTTTGCGTAACTTCAGTTATGCTTAGTTAATCAACCATATCTAGGCTCACACGCTCCGCCCATTTTTTAATTGACTCTTGATTTAGTAATCCTTGGTTTTCAGGGACTGACTTGGGGTGTGAGATGCGTTTGTAATTGTTCTCGAGTGTTCGTGTCAGAAAGTGGGTTGGCCACACTAGTGACTGCTTAATTAACTGCTTTTCTAGTTCTCCAATATATTTCTGCGAGTTCAATGATACGTGTTTATGCTTTATCAGCAGGGTTGATAGGCTACTTGGGTTGTCAGTCGTATCAACCTCGACTAGAGAGTAAAATTGATTACTTTTCTTCATCACGTGCCATGCAAGATAGCGTGGACTTCCGTCTCTACGTAGGTTTTTAGAATAGCCATAGATGGCCGGAAGCTTACGAGTTTCACGGTATATACGGGCGCAGTCAGATATGTTTAACAGATGCTGAATCATCGCCTCAAACGCTTTGAACTTGTCAGTATAAATATCGGTGTCATCATTTTTTACGTTTGCTGCACTGTAGTCTGCAGGCGATAGAATCCCGTGGATGCTTGATTCATCAGTGCTTGCTTCAATAGTGTTGTTTTGAGACGATTCGATTTGTTTTTCGTCTTTTTCATGGCCTCCTACTCGGATTTTTCCTGCACTAATACGCGTTGTGCTCAATGGACGAGCAAGTTCAAATTTGAATGAAGGCGCGTCAATTTGTACTTCTGCAAGATCAGTGTTTGGGGCTTCTTCATCATCAATCGTAGGTTCTGATCCGGCATGGGGTCTTGCTTGCCATGAACGCCCTTGTCCTAATTTTCCATCAGAGTAACGAGGATCAATAATATCGACGTGAGTAGGGCAACTAGAGGGCAGTTTAGAGATGCCATCTATTTCGTAAACAAAGAACGCATTGAGGTCTGGCTCGTAATGACCACGTAGTGTTAGCTCTGCGCCTGCTAACGCTGGAGGGTCAAATTGAAAATCCCATAGTCTATATTTGTCATTGTCATAACCATTCTTGAGCTGATAAGTAGCAATACTCTCAAATGAATGCCGCGCAGCCTCGTCTAATAAAATCCACGTGAGCTGCTGCCGGTGAGCATCATCTCTTCGAGTCTGTAGTGGCAAACTAGAGGTTGGTAATATATTGATCCTTACTCTATTTAATAGACTTGTACGCTGAATATCGAACTCTTGAGATAAACCATTGTGGATTAGCGATAGGCGGGCAAGGTAGGCCGTATGCAAAAAAAGCACACGGGCCAGCTCAATTTGCGGCAGAAAGTATCGAGTGCCATTGACGTCAAATACAAAGCACCATTGTTTAGCATCTTCTTGGCGATTTACAGTTGGGATAGGGCATGCTTTGATCTGCACAGACTCCCAGAAGCGTGTATGCACTACGGTAACACTGTTCTTAAACCCTGCTGGTCGTGACTTCT
The DNA here is from genome assembly GCA_034006005.1 of Pseudomonas sp. Classification (GTDB taxonomy): domain Bacteria; phylum Pseudomonadota; class Gammaproteobacteria; order Pseudomonadales; family Pseudomonadaceae; genus Denitrificimonas. The sequence goes on along the minus strand of JAVETP010000223.1, from coordinate 583 downwards.
CAGTTGCATTGAGTACTCGACGTCTTGCCAGTATTGGCACTTGTGAAAAACCGAAATATTTTTTCTTCTGGGTAGGCGTTAGTTTGATGTTAATATGCCAATCTGCCCCCCCATGACGACGGAATAGAGATCCTATCACTCTGATAACGCTATTGTTTTCTAAACCTTTGAACTTCATGCGGTGTACTCATCAACGTATTTAAGAAAATTCTAGCTTGTTCTGATAATCGCTCGTCACTGAGGGTAGCATTTCTCAGCAGTCGCCACCGTGGCGGCATATCAAATAAGGTTAGTAGATCGTTGTGGGCATTCTGCAAGCGTCGAATTTGGTACTGTGCGACGCTTTCCACATGAGCTGTTAGGAATGACTTGGATAAAGGCATTCGATTAATGTTTTTTTCAACTGTTGCAGAATTTTCAAGCAAGTTAAAATAGTAATTTTTTGAACGTCTTGGCCCTTGCGGATTAGATTGCAGGAAAACTGTCAGTTGCCGCAGAGCATGCAGATATTCTCTGTCCCGTTTATCCCAGTCCACGCGTTGGGCGGGGGTCTTTGTTTTAGTGTCCGCGTGGTGAGAGTTGG
>JAVETP010000222.1:0-2849 GCA_034006005.1 Pseudomonas sp. | reverse complement strand
GGTAGATAGCTGATGAGAAAGCTAGGGATTTTAGTTTTGTTGTGCACTGCTCATTTGGCTGCCTTTGCAAATGACAGTGATGGGCAAGAGCAGGTTAAAAAGAGTGAGCCGGAAAAAACGCTTGCTGAAAGACAACTGGGTTCTGTTTTGTCCGCTTCGCCTCAAGCTATTTTGAAAATGCGTAGCAGTATTCAAAATACGGCAGCAGCTAAAAGAGCGCCAATACAGGAAGATTATGATCCTGCTATATCGCAAGATATTTTAGATTTGGAAGATATTTTTGATTTGACTTTAGAGCCTGGTGATTTAGCACCTCGTATTTTCATATCGAAGTTTCAAAGTACGGCAGTTTCCTTTGTGGATGCATTCGGGAATCCATGGCCAATCAGAAAAGTTTCTAACTTCATGGGAAGCCAGATTGATATTGATCGTGCAGTTGAGGACGAGCAAACGTCTGGTGCAGGTGAGGACGGCGAGGGTAGTGGTGGAATAGCTTTAGATGACCCGCAGGCGGGTTCGTTTGCTATGACAGCTTTGAAGCACGGGGTGGCCGGTAATATTACTGTGTATTTGGTGGGGCTTCAAAATCCTATTGCCATCATTGTGAATGGCAAGCCATCTATGTTCCATAGAAATGCAACTTTACGCATTGCTTCCGCTGGTCCCCAAACAGATAGAGCATCGCTGTATCAAGACACAAGCGTTCGATTAGGTATGGCCCAAGAGCCTGATCTTAATAATGCGCTGTACGGCATCAGTCCAAGTGCTAGCGAAACAATGGTTCTTGATGGTGATAACGGGCGAGCTTGGATTAAGGGTGAGTTTTTATACCTGCAAACAACGCTGGCGGTTTTTTCTCCACGAGTACTGGCAACATCGCACGGGAATGGGAAATACAGAGCTTATAAGCTGCCTAAAACAACTCGATTTACAGGCACAAATGAAAGCGGAAGAACACTGTCTGTTCGCGTAATGAGAAGCCCTGCTGTCATTGCAGAGAAAGGGGAGTAGGGGTATGAGCGATAACATTAGAGACGACGAGCTGGACTTTGGTCTGGCGGCAGAGACAAGCGCTCAGCGTGATTCTATTTCAGCGGGTCCTGTTAGAGGAACGGCGGCGCTTAAGGGTTTGTATGCAAAGGGTAACAGAAAGCGCTTATATGCCTATGTGGCTGTAGGGATTCTTTTGTTGTCTGCGCTTATCTACACCTTTGTAGGTGCCGAGAATCCAGTTGAGCGCGGACAGGTTGGAGTTGTTCAGGCTGGAGTGGTAAGCGGTCGTGAGCAAAGCAAGCGCAGCATGATTGATAACGAAGAGGCTGTTCGTTACAACACTGAACAGTTAGAGCTAGAGCAGCAAGACAATCCGTATGCTCACCCCATCATTACAACTGACGAAGATGATTATTCTCCATTCGAGGAAAAATCAAATTTAAAAACACCGGGAAGACTCAGTGAGTCAGGCAGCACTGAAACGAATGGTGGGCAGCAGGGTCGAGCAACAACTGAATATTATGACGAAGCGGCTGTTCAAAACGCTAACACTCTTGTGATGTCTTTGATTGATGAGGAAGCGGTAAGCCCTGTGCTGAATAAGGTTTCTTGGTCTTATGCGAAGCCTAAAGCTAAAGCTGCTGTGCCTGACGGTTTAAATGATGATCGTGATTTAAGCGCTGATAATACTAGCTCTACAAAGTCGTGCGCTATCCCAGGTGTGCGAGCAGGTACGAGAGTGATGGCAACTGCTGATATGGCTGTTAACAGTGATGTTGGTGGGCCTATCTCTTTAACCATTCGTAATGGTCGGTTACGGGGTTCTCAGTTGATCGGTAGCTTTGAGCGCAAAGAAGAGTGGTTGCGTCTTGAATTATCAACGCTTGTAGGTCCTGACGAAACAATTAGTACGAGCGCAATTGGCTTAGACCTCGGTACAACGCTAAACGCTGTCAGTGGGAAAGTTGATCGACATACACTTTATCGCTACGGCTGGTGGGGGTTCGGTACAACTTTGTCGGCTATTGGTAAAGCAGCTACTGCAAACACAAATACTACATCTTATGTGAGTGATGGTGTGGTTACTGAAAGCTCATCAAAAGATACGGCAAGAGAAATTAAAATGGCGGTTGGCTCACTGGGCGAGGAGTTGGGCGAAGTTATGCGCGAGCGAATTAACCGACCGATCACGGTGTCGCTCAAAGTGGACGACGAAGTTGGTGTCTTTTTTCTCGAAGACGTTTGTCTTGAATCGAAAAACTAAGGAATTTTTAAATGACTGATAAAGATAATTACGGCTTTGATAAAGCAGATATGGATTCCCTCTCTCTGGATCAATCTTTAAATAACTTACCTGCTGACGAAGCAGAGCAAAGTCAGACGGAAAGCAAAATGGATGCCCAGCGGCTTGAAGATCTTGGAATGGCAGGGCGAGCTAATGTTCTAGTTGAGGAAGTCAAAGAAAAGAAAAACAATGCGGGTTTGATTTTAGGGGTTAGTGGTGTTGCTCTTACTTTGGTCGTGATGCTGGGCGGGTACTTTTTTGTGGCTCCTATGGTTTTGGGGCGTGGAGCACCGACAAATGAGTTTCAGGCACCTCCGAATGAAGTTGAAGTGTCTGGTGGTGGGTTCTCGTTTTCTGAACCAAAAAACACAGGGGTTTCCTCTGACGCTGAAAGCTTTAGTGACTTTGGGATTGATGAGCCGAGCACGTTTACGGGTCGTGCAGATCTACCGAGTGAAAGCGGGTCTGAATCTGTTGCTTTTTCTAACGTAGAAGCTGAACGAAACAATGACATTGTACCCATAACTGTAGAGCCAGCCCTTCCTGATGAGGTACACCCTTATTCTGACGA
>JAVETP010000221.1:0-2860 GCA_034006005.1 Pseudomonas sp. | reverse complement strand
AGTGCGCGTGATCGGCGCATCCCTTGGCCGTTGCTTGATCCGCGCGAAGCAGCGGAGGTCAGTCTGCATACGTGGCAGGCTGATCATAACGCTGAAGTGGCTTTGGTTTTTGGTCGTGAGTATGCTGGCCTGACTAATGAGGAGTTGCAGCGTTGTCAGTACCATATCCATATCCCAGCTGATCCTGAGTTCAGCTCTTTAAATCTGGCGGCTGCTGTACAGGTGTTGACTTACGAGGTGCGTATGGCTTGGTTAAAAGAAACGCAGCAGCCAACCCATATGCCAGAAGTTGAAGCAACCGGAATGCTGGGTGCTGCACCGGCTACGCATGATTCTTTAGAGTTGTTTTATCAGCACTTGCAAGAGACTTTGGTTGAGATTGATTTTCTTGATCCGACCAAACCGCGGCATTTGATGGCGCGTTTGCGACGTATTTTTGCGCGCAGTCAATTGAAAAAGTCTGAAGTAAATATTTTGCGCGGGATTTTGACTGAGACTCAAAAAGCTGCACGAGGTGAGATTGTTGAGCGACGAGGTGAGCATGTTTAAAGGTATGCGTGAAGATATCCAGAGTGTATTCCATCGTGATCCAGCGGCGCGTAATGCCTTTGAAGTATTAACCTGCTATCCAGGTCTGCATGCTGTTTGGCTGCACCGCTTGGCGCATGCATTGTGGGTGCGTAATTGGAAATGGTTGGCGCGGATGATCTCGAATTTAGGTCGCTGGCTGACCGGAATTGAAATTCATCCTGGTGCGAAAATTGGCCGTCGTTTTTTTATCGACCATGGTTTGGGGATTGTGATTGGTGAGACGGCTGAGCTCGGTGATGATGTGACTTTGTACCAAGGTGTGACTTTGGGTGGAACCAGTTGGAATAAAGGTAAGCGCCATCCTACTCTTGAGGATGGTGTGGTGGTTGGTGCTGGCGCCAAAGTACTAGGTCCATTTACGGTAGGCGCTGGTGCGAAAATTGGCTCCAATGCAGTGGTGACTAAAGCAGTGCCGGCAGGTGCGACGGCAGTGGGTATTCCCGGTCGCATTATTGAGAAAACCAGTGATGAGCAAGAAGCGAAGCGCCAGGCGATTGCTGAGCGCTTTGGTTTTGATGCGTATGGCATGAGTGAAGATATGCCGGACCCAGTAGCACGCTCAATTGGACAAATACTGGATCATTTGCAAGCGGTTGAAGAGCGTCTTGAAGATATGTGTACTGCAATGCATGCGCTGGGTAGTGACTATAAGGGTAAGAAGTTGCCTGAGTTGCCCGATGTAGCGTTTCCATGTTCTGAGCGTGACGAGGATGAGCAGGTAACAGAGGCAGGTGACTCTCAGCAGTCTGAAAATAAACAGTGAAGCATTGAGTGCGGTGGGCATGGTGCTGGCGGGCTGTTAGAATGCATGAGTGGTAAATCTTGAGTGATTTGATCGGGAATAATACTTGACTAAGTTGCTGGGTTATTGCATAGTTGATCTTGAAATTTACTTCCACCGGTATTTATTTTATGCGACTGACAACCAAAGGCCGCTATGCAGTGACAGCGATGCTTGATTTGGCATTGAATGCACAAGAAGGGCCTGTGCCTCTTGCGGATATATCTGAAAGGCAAGGCATATCTCTGTCATACCTCGAGCAGTTATTTGCAAAGTTACGCCGCGGTGCGCTTGTCAATAGTGTTCGTGGTCCAGGTGGTGGTTATCGTTTGGCGCATACGCCTGCTGATATTCAAATTGTTCAGGTTATAGATGCGGTGGATGAGTCTGTAGACGCCACGCGCTGCCAGGGTTTGGGTGATTGCCAAGATGGTGATGAGTGTTTGACCCACCGTTTATGGTGTGATTTAAGTAAACAAATACACGATTTTTTAAGTGGTATCAGTTTGGCGGATTTGGTTGCGCGTCAAGAGATTCAAAAAGTTGCATTGCGTCAGAGTCAGCGCGCAATAAATAAAATTCAGGCGTCCACCATAGAGTGAAGGCGCAGACCGTGAGGAGAGTTACAATGAAACTGCCGATTTATTTAGACTATTCAGCGACTACACCTGTTGATCCAAGGGTTGCTGAGAAAATGTGTGAGTGCCTGACATTAGACGGCAATTTTGGTAATGCTGCGTCACGCTCCCATGTGTATGGCTGGCGCGCTGAAGAGTCCATTGAAAATGCACGCCGTCAGGTGGCTGATCTGATTAAAGCTGATCCGCGTGAAATTGTCTGGACCTCTGGCGCTACCGAGTCAAACAACTTAGCGATTAAAGGTGTAGCGCACTTCTATGTGAGCAAAGGTAAGCATATTGTTACCTCTAAGCTCGAGCATAAAGCGGTGCTGGATACCACTCGTCAGTTGGAGCGTGAAGGTTATGAAGTCACTTATTTAGATCCAACTGAAGATGGTCTGGTTACTGTAGATATGGTTGCTGCTGCGTTGCGCGACGATACGGTTCTTGTGTCAATTATGCATGTCAATAATGAAATTGGCACTATTAATGATATTGCTGCAATTGGTGAGTTGACCCGCTCCAAAGGTATCTTATTCCATGTTGATGCGGCACAGTCAGCCGGTAAGGTAGAAATTGATCTTGAGAAACTTAAGGTTGATTTAATGTCATTCTCTGCACACAAAGCCTATGGGCCTAAAGGCATGGGCGCGCTCTATGTGCGCCGTAAGCCACGTGTGCGTCTTGAAGCGCAAATGCACGGTGGTGGCCATGAGCGCGGTATGCGTTCAGGTACTTTAGCGACTCACCAGATCGTTGGTATGGGCGAGGCTTTCGAGTTGGCGCGTTTAGAGATGGCTGAGGAGGGTAAGCGTATCGCAGGGCTGAATAAGCGCTTTTATGACAAAGTGAGCGATATGGAAGAGCT
>JAVETP010000220.1:0-2888 GCA_034006005.1 Pseudomonas sp. | reverse complement strand
AATCGCAACCGGCTCAAAAAATGCACTTTCTAGGAAGATATCTGTGGTTTTACCCACTTCCACACCGCTGTCTTCGCCGCCCATCACACCAGCAATCGCCAAAGCACGCTGCTGATCAGCAATCACTAAGGTGTTAGCTTTGAGCTTTATTTCTTGACCGTCGAGCAAAGTGATTTGCTCGTTATCATTGGCCATACGTACACAGATGCCGCCCTTGATTTGTGCTAAATCAAACGCATGCAGCGGCTGACCCAACTCAATCATCACGTAGTTGGTCACATCCACGACGGGATCGATACTGCGAATATCACTGCGCTGTAAACGCTCAACCATCCATGCTGGCGTGGCTTGAGTTAAATCAACACCGGTAATCACACGTCCCGCATAACGCGGACATGCGTGTGGCGCGGCCAATTCAACAGCAACCGTCTGCTCATGACTGGCAGGCACAGCAGTAATCACCGGCAACTGCACCGCTACGTTATATAAAGCACCCACTTCGCGAGCGAGGCCCTGCAACGATAAGCAGTCACCACGGTTCGGCGTCAGGTCCACTTCAATGCAGACATCATTTAGATTTAACGCTTCACGTACACACTGACCCACTACCGCGTCGGCTGGCAACTCTAATAAGCCAGCATCTTCATCGCTAATTTGTAATTCGCTCGCTGCACACAGCATGCCGAATGACTCAACACCGCGCAGCTTAGCTTTTGAGATTTTAAAATCGCCAGGCAGCACTGCTCCAACGCGTGCAAAAGGTACTTTTATACCGGCACGTGCATTGGGTGCACCACAAACGATTTGTACACTTTGCTCACCATCACTCACCTGACACACGCGTAATTTATCCGCGTCTGGATGCTGTTCAGCACTGAGTATTTCGCCAACCACCACACCGCTAAACTCGCCAGCAACGGGCGTAACCGACTCAACTTCTAAGCCAGCCATTGATAAACGAGCCACAAGCTCATCACGCGATGCTTGTGGGTTCACTAAACTGCGTAACCATTGTTCACTGAAATTCATGCTGCTCTCCTAAACTCTAAAAGGTATCGACCTAGCGAAACTGCGATAAAAAACGTAGGTCGTTATCGAAGAACAGACGCAAATCATTGACGCCGTAGCGCAACATAGCTAAACGCTCAACACCCATACCAAAGGCAAAACCTTGGAATTCTTCTGGATCAATGCCTGACATACGCAACACATTCGGGTGCACCATGCCGCAACCCATCACTTCCAACCAACCGGTTTGTTTGCACACACGGCAACCTTTGCCATTGCACATCACGCACTCCATATCCACTTCAGCGGACGGCTCAGTAAAGGGGAAGAACGACGGACGGAAACGCACACCGAGATCTTTTTCAAAGAAGACGCGTAAGAATTCTTCAATGGTGCCTTTTAAGTCAGCAAAACTGATGTCTTTATCAATCAATAAGCCTTCCACTTGGTGGAACATCGGCGAGTGAGTGATATCAGAGTCACAACGGTACACGCGACCGGGGCAAACAATACGAATCGGCGGACGCTGCGCTTCCATGGTGCGTACTTGTACCGGTGAGGTATGGGTGCGCAACAACATATTAGCGTTGAAGTAGAAGGTATCGTGCATGGCACGTGCTGGGTGATGGCCTGGGATATTCAGCGCTTCAAAGTTATGGTAATCATCTTCAACTTCAGGGCCTTCAGCGATACCATAACCAATCTTAGTAAAGAACTGCTCAATGCGCTCAAGGGTGCGCGTGACCGGATGCAAACCGCCGCTTTGCTGGCCACGACCCGCTAAAGTGACATCAATGGTCTCAGCCGCTAATTTACTGGCCAATGCAATACTGTCCAGATGCTGCTTACGCGCATTGAGTGCGTCTTGCACTTTTTCTTTAGCCGCGTTAATTAAAGCACCGGCTTTTGGGCGCTCTTCAGCAGACAACTTACCCAGCAGTTTCATCTGCAGCGTCAGTTCACCTTTTTTACCAAGATAGTGAACACGTAACTGCTCTAACGCTTGCGAATCTTCACTGTCTGCAACGGCTGTTAAAGCCTGTGCTACCAGCGCATCAAGATTATCCATACATTACTCCAGAGGACCTTGCAAAACACAGCGCATACGCTTTGCAAGGTGCTCTTACTATGACTTATAAAATAGGGGTGCCATACGAAATAAGGGAAGAGCCTAAGCCCTTCCCTTATAAAAAACGCATGTCGCAATGTTGTAAAACTTAGGCCAATTTGGACTTAGCTTGTTCAACAATTGCCGCAAATGCTGCTTTTTCGTTTACTGCTAACTCAGCCAGTACTTTACGGTCGATTTCAATTGAAGCTTTTTTCAAGCCAGCAATGAAACGGCTGTAAGACAAACCATTAACACGAGCACCAGCATTGATACGTGCAATCCACAGAGCGCGGAATTGACGTTTACGCTGACGACGGTCACGGTATGCATATTGACCAGCTTTGATAACTGCTTGCTTAGCTACGCGGAATACGCGTGAACGCGCACCATAGTAACCTTTAGCAAGTTTCAAGATTTTTTTGTGACGACGACGGGCTAACACACCACGTTTTACACGAGCCATAAACTATTACCTTTATTTATCCAGAACTAAATTAACGAACACGCAACATGCGTTCAACGCGTCGAACATCACTTGGGTGAACCATTGATGTACCACGTAGTTGACGCTTACGCTTAGTTGTCATTTTAGTCAAGATATGACTCTTGAAAGCGTGCTTATGTTTAAAACCGTTCGCTGTAGCTTTAAAGCGCTTTTTAGCGCCACTTTTCGTTTTCATCTTTGGCATGTTGAATACTCCGCATTCAGATTGATACGCTATAACCTTAAGGCCTGCCTGTGCCCTAGGGGGTTATTTTTTCTTTTTGG
>JAVETP010000054.1:0-19464 GCA_034006005.1 Pseudomonas sp. | reverse complement strand
AGACCTTCTTTTTGCCCCGCCAACAAGCGCTGACAACCGGCATAGGCGATCATCGCCCCGTTATCAGTACAGAATTCTGGACGCGCATAAAACACCTCACCTTGACGCTTGGCCAGCATGTTTTCTAATGAGCGGCGCAGCGCTTGATTAGCACTCACACCACCGGCAATCACCAGTGTTTTTAAATTTTCTTGCTCAAGCGCGCGCTGGCATTTAATCGTCAACGTTGACACCACCGCCACCTGAAAGGCATGCGCTAGATCAGCGCGCGTTTGTTCGCCGTCATCACCGGCGGCAATGCATTTGCTCCATGCGGTCAAAGTGGCGGTTTTCAGTCCACTGAAACTAAACTGCAAGCCGGGGCGGTCAGTCATCGGCTTAGGCAAAGTAAAACGACCGGGCTGCCCCTGCTCAGCAACACGCGCTATTTCAGGACCACCGGGATACTTTAATCCCATCATTTTTGCAGTTTTATCAAAGGCCTCACCAGCGGCATCATCAATTGACTCACCCAACAAACGGTACTCACCAATACCGTCCACGCGGACTAATTGGGTGTGCCCACCAGACACTAATAAAGCGACAAAAGGAAACTTTGGTGGTGTTTCTTCAAGCATCGGTGCTAATAAGTGGCCTTCCATATGGTGCACACCAATGGATGGCACATCCCAAGCAAAAGCCAAAGCTTGTGCGCAAGACGCACCCACCAACAATGCGCCCACCAACCCTGGACCTGCAGTGTAAGCGATGCCCTGAATATCACTGGGAGAGCACTGCGCATCCGCTAATACCTGCTCAATCAATGGCAACATGCGCTTAATATGATCACGCGAAGCCAACTCCGGAACCACACCCCCATACAGGCGATGCAATTCAATTTGACTAAATAATGCATCCGCCAACAGGCCACGTTGACTGTCATATAACGCAACGCCTGTTTCATCGCAGGATGTTTCTAGACCTAAGACCAACATTTAATCTATCCGCCCAACTTTACAAAAAAAGAATATGCACGCATCATAGGCGGCTTAGCGGTGATGTTCTATGCTTTTCAGCAATGCCTTTGCTTTTACTGAAAAAAGCAGGTAATATCCGCAACCCTTGAAAACCGATATATATTCTTACTGGATGTATGTCAAACCACCCGGTCATTGATGAAGGTACGAATCGGATGCCAACTGTCAAACTTAAAGACAACGAACCATTTGACGTTGCTCTGCGTCGCTTCAAGCGCTCCTGCGAAAAAGCCGGTGTTCTTGCTGATATACGCAGTCGCGAGTTTTATGAAAAGCCTACTGCAGAACGCAAGCGTAAAGCTGCAGCAGCAGTAAAGCGTCATGCAAAAAAAGTACAACGCGAACAACGTCGTCACGAACGCCTGTATTAAGTTCCACAGGTTTAGTGCTTAACAAAGCCCGGATTCGTCCGGGTTTTGTCGTTTCACACAAATAGATTTATTCAACCCACTCAACTCTTGTAGAAGCTGTACAGCTTGGCATAACCTGCCGTATCTGCAGCGACGCTACAAACATATTTAACTCTGCAAAAACTTACGTAACAGTCAACTGTCATACGGTTATACGCACTGATTTATTCAGGCAACCGTAGCGTTCAGTGCTGCAGTGGCACAAACCAAGCATTGTAGGGGTTCCATGGCCGGATTAATTGCGCAAGGCTTTATTGATGACTTACTCAACCGCACCGATATTGTCGAAGTGGTGAGTTCACGCGTGCAATTAAAAAAATCCGGAAAAAACTACACGGCCTGCTGCCCGTTTCACCAAGAAAAAACACCCTCTTTTAGCGTTAACCATGAGAAACAGTTCTATTACTGTTTTGGCTGTGGTGCTGGCGGTAATGCGCTGGGCTTTATTATGGATCACGATCACCTCGACTTCCCCGAGGCCGTTGAAGAACTGGCCAAGCGTGCTGGCGTTGAAGTTGAACGTGAAGACAGTAATAGCTCGACCCCGCACAAGCCACGCCAACCTGTCGACTCACCGCTGTATGCTTTATTGACCGCAGCCAGCGATTACTATCGCGGCGCGCTTAAAAGCCATCCGCAGCGTAACGCAGCCGTTAATTATTTAAAAAATCGTGGCGTGTCAGGTGTGATTGCCCGTGACTTTGCCTTGGGCTTTGCGCCACCGGGCTGGGATAACCTCAGCAAACACTTAGGCGGCGACAGCCTGCAAGAAAAAGCTATGATTGACGCAGGCTTACTGGCTGAAAATGAGGATACTAAGCGCCGCTATGACCGTTTTCGTGATCGGATTATTTTCCCGATCCACGATTCACGTGGGCGCATTATCGGCTTTGGCGGGCGGGTTTTAGGTGACGATAAACCTAAATATCTAAACTCACCAGAAACCGCAGTCTTTCATAAAGGCCAAGAACTCTACGGCCTCTATGAGGCACGCAAACACAATCGCCAACTCAACGAAATCATTGTTGTGGAAGGCTATATGGATGTGATCGCCCTCGCCCAACAAGGCTTGCGCAACGCCGTCGCAACACTGGGTACCGCGACTAGCGCAGAACATATTAAGCGCTTATTTCGCGTAGTTCCCAATATTTTATTTTGCTTTGACGGCGATAATGCAGGGCGCAAAGCCGCTTGGCGCGCACTTGAAGCGACGCTAAGCAATTTAAAAGATGGCCAACAAGCGCGTTTTTTATTTGTACCCGATGGTGAAGACCCAGATAGCTTAATCCGCAGCGAAGGCCTAGAAGCCTTTCAAGCGCGTATTGCTCAGCAATCTGTAGCCTTAACTGAATACTTTTTTACTCATCTCGCTGAAGAAGTGAATCTTGATTCGCTAGAAGGCAAGGCGCATATGGCGACACTCGCCTCGCCCCTAATTGAACAAATTCCAGGTGCGAACCTGCGCGCTTTAATGCGCCAAAAACTAACCCAGATGACCGGCTTAGACACCGCACCCGAGGCAATTCCAGATCACAGCCCAGCACCACCACAAGACTGGGCACCGGCATCAGCCTATGAGCATGACGCTGCAGATTTCGACTCCTACACTTTTAACACTGACGACTACTCGGATATGCCAACGCCGGCGCCCACTCAGTCGTTCAAAAAGTTCGACCGCAAAGAAAAATCGCGGTCGCCAAACAGCGCCCCAGCACGCCAATCAAAACGTGCTCAAATCGCTGTTGAAACCCCGCACTTGGCCGCTCTGCGTACCTTGTTGCATCATCCACACCTCGCTTTAAAAGTCGATACTGCGAGTAAACTTGCCGCAGAAGATGACCTGTACGCTCAACTGCTCGTCTCATTACTAGAAGCGCTGCAGAAGAGCCCCGACCTTCAACCATTACAACTCATGACACGCTGGTACGGTACAGAACAGGGCAATCTTTTACTGGCGCTCGCAGAAAAAGAATGGCTGATTGATGAAGATAACCTTGAACAGCAATTTTTCGACACCATTACTCGTTTAGCAACACGTCAACGCGAGCGCCTGATCGAGCAATTGCTCAACAAGGCCCGCTCAGATGTGCTTTCGAGTGAAGAAAAACAACACTTGCGTGAATTGTTTGAACAACACAATAATGCACCAAGTACCGCCGAAACTGGCAATTAAGCTGCTATATACAGTATAATATGCATCTTTCTTGCCGTTCGGCCCAGACCTTTTCATGGATAGGGTGATATGTCCGCAAAAGCACAACAATCTCGTTTAAAAGAATTAATCGCCCTCGGCCGTGAGCAGGGATACCTGACTTACGCCGAGGTCAACGACCACCTACCTGAAGATATTTCTGATCCAGAACAGGTCGAAGATATTATTCGCATGATCAATGACATGGGAATTAATGTCTCTGAAGCTGCGCCGGATGCTGATGCCCTGCTCTTGGCAGGTGCTGACACTGACGAAGCTGCCGCTGAAGAAGCTGCAGCCGCTCTTGCTGCTGTTGAAACAGATATTGGTCGCACCACTGACCCTGTACGCATGTATATGCGTGAAATGGGTACTGTGGAGCTATTGACACGTGAAGGCGAAATTGAAATCGCTAAACGTATCGAAGAAGGTATCCGTGAAGTCATGGGCGCGATTGCCCACTTCCCAGGTACTGTGACCGGTATTCTCGAAAGTTTTGACCGCGCTATCACTGATGGCACGCGCTTGACCGATATCTTCAACGGCTATATTGATGCCGATGATGAAATTACTGTGCAACCGACTCAAGCGGCTAAAGCTGCTGCCGCGGAAGCCAAAAAAGCAAAAGAAGAAAACGAAGACGAAGACGCTGAAGACGCCGAAGAGGAAGAGGAAGAAGAAGCCGGTGACGGCGGTCCTGACCCTGAAGTTGCTAAACAGCGTTTTGGTGCAGTTGCTGAGCAACTGGCTAAAGCTGAAAAAATTCTGCTGAAACACAAACGTAATAGCAAACAAGCCGTTGCTGCTCTGCAAGAACTTGCAGAATTGTTTATGCCAATCAAATTGGTCCCTAAACAATACGATGCTCTGGTTATCCATGTACGTGACTCGCTACAGCGTTTACGCGCACAAGAACGTGCCATTATGCAATTGTGTGTACGTGATGCTCGCATGCCGCGCGCAGACTTCCTCAAGCACTTCCCAGGCAATGAAATTGACTTGGAATGGGCTGTTAAGCTGAGCGAAGGCAAAACACGTTACGCTGCAAACTTAGTTCCTTTGCTTGAAGAAATTCAGCGCAATCAGCAAATCTTGATCGACTTGGAAAAAGAAACCTCTTTAACCATCCTCGACATCAAAGATATCAACCGTCGCATGTCGATTGGTGAAGCAAAAGCTGGCCGTGCCAAAAAAGAAATGGTCGAAGCCAACCTGCGCTTAGTGATCTCGATTGCAAAAAAATATACTAACCGTGGTTTACAGTTCCTCGACTTGATCCAGGAAGGTAATATCGGTTTGATGAAAGCGGTAGATAAGTTTGAATACCGTCGCGGTTATAAGTTCTCGACCTACGCCACCTGGTGGATTCGTCAGGCGATTACCCGCTCAATTGCTGACCAAGCACGTACCATTCGTATTCCTGTGCATATGATTGAGACCATAAATAAACTCAACCGTATCTCACGCCAAATGCTGCAAGAAATGGGTCGCGAACCCACGCCTGAAGAGCTTGGCGAGCGTATGGAAATGTCGGAAGACCGCGTACGTAAAGTTTTGAAAATTGCCAAAGAGCCAATCTCCATGGAGACGCCCATTGGTGACGATGAAGATTCTCACCTAGGTGATTTCATTGAAGACTCCACCATGCAGTCGCCGATTGATATCGCAACGGTCGAGAGCCTAAAAGAGTCAACTCGTGAAGTACTCAGCGGTCTGACAGAACGTGAAGCTAAAGTTCTACGTATGCGTTTTGGTATTGATATGAACACTGACCATACGCTCGAAGAAGTCGGCAAACAGTTTGATGTAACGCGTGAGCGTATCCGTCAGATTGAAGCTAAGGCGCTGCGTAAACTGCGTCACCCATCACGAAGTGAGCACTTACGCTCCTTCCTTGATGAGTAAAACCAACAACCCCCGATAATTCGGGGGTTTTTGTTTGCGTCTTTGCGGCACACAGGTATAATCACACGCTGCAACTGGGGCCCATAGCTCAGTTGGTTAGAGCAGGGGACTCATAATCCCTTGGTCCACGGTTCAAGTCCGTGTGGGCCCACCATTTTCAACGCCAGTACTGGCGTGGCTTACAAGAGAATCATCCGTATTTTCTTAGCCGTTCAAAATACAGAAAACCACTCTCAAATCATGCTCAGAAGTCATTTATTTAAGCGTTCAAGTCAAATTGAGCTACACAATAGCGGCAGCAAAACCTTGCATCACTTTCTTTTCACAGTGGTCAAGAACTTTCAAGATAGAAAGTATCTACGCTGACTGCTTCGCGTT
Organism: Pseudomonas sp.; assembly: GCA_034006005.1. Classification (GTDB taxonomy): domain Bacteria; phylum Pseudomonadota; class Gammaproteobacteria; order Pseudomonadales; family Pseudomonadaceae; genus Denitrificimonas. The sequence continues at coordinate 13,564 of JAVETP010000054.1, read as the reverse complement.
TGCGGAACTTCTTATGTTAATTACCAGTAAACAATATTATGTAATAAAACGACTTACAGTCAGATAGCTGACTTTAACTTATTGTAGAACAGACTTTTACAGAAATAGATCATGTTTAATAAACTTACAGCTTTATTTATAGCCACTGCGCTCTTGGCACTCACAGCCTGCTCGGATGATACGCCGGAGCTAGCCCAACAAAAAGTCGCTCAGGATACAGTTGAAAACAACATTGAAAATTCTGTAGAGGTCGAATTACCGCCCTATAAAATCACCAAGGACACAGTCCGAAGAAACATTAAACGTGCTGTGGAGGTCGAGCTATATTCGCCAATTGACGAAGATACACTGCACGCTTTAGCCGATAAAATTCATGCTCTTTCAGATGTAGGCGTTCCTCGCACATTTATCGGCTACAGAATTGCTAGTGATACTGAAAACCCATATTACTGGGCAACAACACACTACAACCCAAACATTGAAATCATAATCATAGGTGAAAACCCAACCCATCCTGAAAAACTCAAAAATACTGATCAACCATAAGGTGAAGTATTAGAAATCCGGATGATTAATCGCGAGATTGAGTACAGGATAACTGCCTACAAGAAAGACGGCCAAACTCATATCCTCAGTATTTAGATAATAAAAAACCCGCTTTAACATTTTAAAATGTCTAAACGGGTCTTAAAATCTCTTGCCTCACTCGCGCATATTTAAGTCTTTGTATTCATCACAGCCTTCTTGCAGGCCGTTATCGCAGGCTTTGCCGAACCATTCTTTACTGGTATCGTAATTTTGTCGTACACCTAGGCCGTTCTTGTACATAAAGCCTAAGTTATATTGTGCGTCGACATGGACTTTTTTAGCTGCTTTTTCAAACCAGCCTTTGGCTTGCGTATAGTCCTGCTCAACACTTAAGCCGTCTTTATACATCTTACCTAAGCTATATTGAGCTGATGCATGGTCTTGCTCGGCAGCTTTACGATACCAGTGCTTTGCTTGGCTATAATCTTGATCAACACCCAGGCCATTCTCGTATATCAGCCCTAAGCTGTACTGTGCTTCTGCGTAGCCTTGCTGAGCAGATTTTTCAAACCAGTCTTGGGCTTGCGTATAATCTTGCTCAACGCCCTCGGCCATATTGTATATAACCCCTAAGTTATACTGTGACTGTGCATGACTTTGCTGAGCTGCTTTCTCAAACCAATGCCTTGCTTGGATCGAATCCTGCTCAACACCTTCGCCGGTCATATAGATAATACCTAAGCTATATTGTGCTTCTGCATAGCCCTGCTGTGCTGCCTTCTCAAACCATTGCTGTGCTTTGCTAGAACTCTGCTTAACCCCTTCGCCGGTTTTGTACATCACCGCTAAATCATATTGTGATTCGGCCTGACCTTGCTGAGCTTGCTCTCTCGCTAATTCTAAATCTGATGGGTTAAGCTTATAGAAGACTATTAATATAATTACAAAAATTACAGCGGCAACAATTTTTTTCATGTGGTTCTCTTTGTCTCAAGCTGTTTATAAATAGGACATTATGTAGAGCTGACGAACCCAGCAGAATGCTCAAAGTGCGCGATAACTCAGTATGCTCAACTCTCACCTAAACTTCTATGACTACCACCCTGATGCATATATTTTTGCGGATGCGTACTGCCACCCTCCCCCCCTATTTGCATGTCAAATAATCATAAAAAAACCCGCTCCACATGTTGAACTGACCCCAAAAAGTCAGTCCAACATGTGATGAGCGGGTTTTTATGAGGTCATCGATCAATCTACACAGCAGGCTATAGAACTAACATACAGCGCGCCAATGCCTCTTAGACCAACGATTTACCGTCCTTCTTAGCCTTGCGCATATCAAACACTAAAGCCGTGCACAGCGTTATCAGCACCAAGCTCGATAGCACAGGCCAAATCAATACATACACAGTTAATCCAAATGTAGACATATTCATGCTCCTTAAGCGTCTGCTTCTTTATGGAATTCAATCACGTTCTTATCAATACTGTCGAAGTCAAAGTCTGGTGCTTTACTGCGTAAGGTCATCCAGGTACAGATAATGGTACTGGCTCCATAAGCAGTTAATGAGCTTAACAACACCGTATATTCACGTAAAAAACCAACCGTAAAGAAGACTAAGACCAGCGCGGTAATCATACCCATCACTAACCCGGCCATGCGGCCAAAGAAGCCAAAGGTCATCAGGCCAATCACCACACCACCACCTACTGCAGCAAAAATCTCGAAGAATACGGCCACAGCACCTTCAATAGGCAACCAGCTAAAGCGCACAATTAAGAACAATAAGAACGACACTGCAACCGATACGGTAAAGGCGGCGTTAGTGACACGGTTCCAATAGAGGCTGGCGATCACTGGGAAAACAATCGAGCCCCATAGCGCACCGACAAAGATTAACATGGATAAAATATCCAACTTTAAGCTGGCGAAAACCACACCCAATAGCGCAGCCACAACCATAGTTAAACGCCCAACCCAGAGCATTTTTTGTGGGTCAGGTTTGTTTTTAGCGATGTGTTTACCGTAGACATCGGTCATCACGATCGCAGACAAGGCCGATAAGTCAGAGTCAGCGGTGGATGAAAGCGAGCCAATCACCATGATAAACAACATCGCCACCATAAAGGGCGGCAAATAGGTCGCGGCCATTTGTGGAATCAAGTTGTTTAAATCATTATCAATCGGCGTCACACCTGCTAGCAATGCCAGCAAACCCAGCATCCCTAAACCAATCACAATCGAGCCGTACCCAATGGTTGCAGTAATAAAACTCGATTTAATCAGGTCTTCACGCACCGCAAATAAACGCTGGGCAATGGTTTGGTTACCAATCGCATAGGCCAGTACCGCTACAAAGAAGGGTGCGCCCTGCTCTAAAATAGCCGTAGTTGAAAAGAAGTCTTGCTGCTCTAGGGTTAGATTCGACATACCTGTTTCAAACAGGGTCGGGCCACCCAGCTGGAAGAAGATCATCGGGATAATAATCACCGCTGCTAAAATCATCGCCACCAGCTGAGCAAAGTCAGTAAAGACCGAAGCTCGAAAACCCGACCACAGCGTATACGACAACACCCCTACCCCCGCGATCACTACACCCTGCACAAAGCTTAGCGGTGAGAGAATATCCACCAACGCACCGGCTGCAGTAAAGTTGACCATTAAGCTGATAATACTGCCGACCACATTGGAGCCGGCTAAAATCATCTGGCTGGAGCTGCCATGCCGCGCGTGCATAATCTCTGCCAGCGTATGCGCATTAGGCGCCAACTTACGAAAGCGCCGACCAAAGGGGTAGATAAATAGAATCATCAGCGCGCCCCAGAAACCATAGTGGATCGCACCTGATAAACCGTATTTATAGCCTGAACTGGCTGCTGCATAGAAGGATGCTGCCCAAATCCAGGTCGCGGTCATACTGGCTGCTGACATGCCATAACCGACAGAGCCATTGGCCGTCATATAGCCATCAGCGTTTTCTTGTTTTTTGCCGATACGTAATGTTAAAAGAAAGGTCACGCCATAAAACCCCAACAGGATTAATAGCGCGCTACTCGTTGTAAACTGAAACATTCTTACTCCTTATGCCGTGGCCATCACAAGCAGGACAGCGTTACACACGGCGGTATTGCGCTACTCGGCAGGGTCAGCAAGAGAGGCCCTGAAGCGCATAAAAGAATTGCTGCTAAAGATAAATAAGGCGCTGCGCAATGCACGCAGACTCAACAATTATCTAAATTATATGGGGAGAAAAATCCCGCAGCGATAAGCCGGTAGTCACCGGAAGATGCGCAAATACAGGCTGTAAATTGTATTTGCGACAGCAGAAAACAATAACATCAATTGGCCATATAGCCAAATCGAATTAAAAACAGTAAAGCAATAACTTTAGCCTACACCATCTGACTTACTGGCTTTTAGGCCGCACTCTTAGCAAAGGCCGTGTCCAACGCTCCGATATCAACACCCCAAATAAGGTCAGACCACCACCGATAGCGTGATACAGCGCTAAGTGCTCAGACAACACCAACGCAGCCATAATAATCGTCAGTATCGGCATCAGATTGAAAAATACCGCCGTGCGACTGGGCCCTAAAGTACGTACGCCATGCATCCAGGCTAAGGGCGCAGCAATTGAAGCAAAGACACAGGCGAATAATACCAAGGGTAAATTAGCACTGTTTAAACCGGCTTTTTCTGAAAACACAAACAAGGGAAACAGCACAATAATCGCCACTATCATTTGTAAATACAGCAACTGCAGTGCTGGAATCTCCATCTGCCAGTATTTCAATAAAGTGCCATACAGCGCATAGGCTAAGGTAGCGACCAACATCATCAGGTCGCCTAAATTGACCCCCTGTTGCGCTAGATTACGCAGATCACCATTGCTCACCACTAGCAGCACACCTAGAAAGGAGCACACCGCTCCCACTATTGCACCCATGGTTAAACGCTGCCCCAAAGCAACAATGGCCATGCCCAACGACATCATCGGCATCAGCGATAAAATAATACCCATATGTGTCGCTGAGGTTTTCGGCGCAGCAAAGTAGGCCAGGCTTTGATAAATCGCCATGCCCAATACACCCAGCACAAAAATCTTTAACAGATGCGGTCGAATATTGCTCCAATTACGCAGCACCGGACGCAAAATAAAGGGGGTCAACAATACGCCAGCAAACACCCAGCGATAAAAACCAATCTCGGCAGGAAAAATCACGCCCACGGTCATTTTATTTACCACGGTATTGGCTGCCCAAAATAATACGGCGAGCAATGGAAAAGCGTATTGCATATTAAGTGTCCTTATTCATTTATAGGCCATTATCACCCTGTCCGAATAAAGAGCTATACTGATTTTCAGACACTTAAACCTCGATAGCAGACAATTGACCAATCCAGCAGCTAAAAATTACCTGACCATTCCAGAATTCAGTGCCTTACCCGCGCCACTGTTTTTTCGTTATGACGAGTTTGATGCGCAAAGTCATGCTCGCGCGCATACCCATGCATGGGGCCAACTCAATTATAGTGCGCATGGGGTGATGCAGTTAGAGGTGACGGGCCAACGCTTTATTTCACCGCCAAGCTATGCGATCTGGATACCGCCTTACGCTGAACATAGTGCTTATAACCGCCACAGTATTATCTACCGTTCAGTCTATTTAGATCTTGCACTGTGCACTGATCTACCCAAGCAGCCCTGCAGTGTCGTGATGAATGATATTTTAAAAGCCATTTTAAATAACTTCGCTGAGCGTGACGTACAGATCCCCTTGAGTGCTGCTGATCAACGTTTAGGCCAAGTATTAATCGATCAATTGCATGCCGCTGAGATTGAACACAGCTACTTACCTTATGCCAGTAGCCCACAATCATCTTTTGTCGTCGACAGCCTGCGCGCCCAACCCGGCAATACCGATACGTTAGCGATTTGGGCAGAACGTGTCTTTGTCAGTGAACGTACTTTAGCGCGGCAGTTTGTTCGTGAGATGGGTATCAGCTTCGGTGAATGGCGCCAACGTTTACGATTCTTAGCCGCTATCGAACAACTCGAAACGCCACAAACTGTGAAAGAGATTGCCTTTGATTTGGGTTATAGCAGCCCGAGCGCCTTTATCAGCATGTTCCAACGTCATGCGCAGTGCACGCCTGAACAGTACCGGCGTCAGCGTTCTCTTTAATGCTGCACATCCGCCCATCAGTTTATGCTGCGCCACACAGCCGTTTAGCTATAAACACTGTTGAAGCACACTGCATAAAAAACGGCTGGAACATTGCGCTACCAGCCGTTTTTAACATCGTTCAACAGAGTGTGCCGAGCTACATTCCCAGCATCCGTGGTAAGCCCATCGAGATGCTTGGTACATAGGTTACCAGCACCAAGAAGCCCAGCAAGATCATCAGCCACGGCATTGCGGCCTTAATCACATCAGCTAATGGCATACCGGTGACCGCAGAGGTCACAAACAAGTTGAGCCCCACCGGCGGCGTAATCAAGCCGATCTCCATATTCACCACCATAATGATACCCAGGTGAATCGGATCAATTCCCAGCTGCACAGCAATCGGGAATAAGATCGGTGCCAAGATTAAAATAATGGCTGATGGCTCCATAAATGCACCGGCAACCAGCAGGACAATATTGACCACCAACAAGAACATCCACGGCTCTAAACCGGCCTCTAATACCATCGCGGTAATCTGCTGTGGAATTTGCTCTGTGGTTAATACGTGAGCAAACAACATGGCGTTAGCGATAATAAACATCAGCATAATGCTAAGTTTGGCTGATTCAAGCACCACCTTAGGTGCTTCGGTAATGCGCATATCTTTATAGACAAACAGCGCAATAAAGGCGGAATACACCGCAGCTACAGCAGCGGCTTCGGTTGGCGTAAACATCCCGGAGTAAATACCCCCGAGGATAATCACCATCAGCAATAGGCCCCAAATCGCTTTACGCGCAGCGCCTAACCATTCACGCACAGTCGCACGCGGCATTGCTGGTAAGTTTTTCTTTACGGCAATGATGTAAATAGCCACCATCAGTACTATACCCAGTAAAAAGCCTGGTACTACACCGGCCATAAACAAGGTTCCGACCGATGTTTCAGTGGCTGCAGCGTAAACCACCATCACCACCGAGGGTGGAATCAAAATACCCAGCGTACCGGCGTTGGTCACGATACCCGCAGCAAAGGCTTGCGGATAACCCGAACGCACCATACCGGCAATCGCAATCGAACCCACAGCAGCAACTGTGGCAGGGCTTGAGCCTGACAGCGCAGCAAACAACATACAGGCCAAAACCGCACCGATGGCTAAACCACCACGGATATGGCCGACACTGGCGTTAGCAAAATCGATTAAGCGACGCGCCACACCACCGGTGGTCATAAATGAACCGGCCAGCAAGAAGAACGGAATCGCTAACAGTGTGTAGTGTTCACTGGTCTCAAATAACTTAATCGCCAGTGAGCGCACTGAGTCTGGGCTGAATAGAATAATAGTCACCGATCCAGCTAAACCCAAGGATATAGCGACCGGTACACCAATAAACATCAGCGCAAATAAGGCTAAAAACAGAAATGGAATAGTCATTATTTAGACTCCCCTGTTTCTGTCAGCTTCATTGCATCAGCTGCCTCATCCGCCAAGCCTAAACCCACTTGCTCATGACGAATAATGCGCACTAAAATTTCTAAGTAACGGATAAATATCAAGCCAAAACCAATGGGGACAATTGCACCGATATGCCATTGTTTAACACCAAACTGGCCTAAATCATCAGCACCAATCGAGGCCTGCATTAACGTGCTAATCCACTCAAAACTGGCCACACTTAATAAGCCTGCATAACCCAAGCTAAACAGGCAGGCGACTATAGCAATCAGGCGCTGGGTTGGACGAGAGGCTAATTTAACCAACGCATCCACACCGATATGCCCACCAATACGCACACCATAGGCCAAGCCAAAGAAAATCAGCCAAGCAAATAACGCTTTAGTTAAAGCATTACTCCAGGTCATGCTTTGCACAATATCTAAAAAGAAGTCACCGACAGTATAAAAAAACTCAGACACACCTTCAGAGCGCTCTGAAAAATACTCAGCGACTGAATACAGTACGGTGTACAAGTTATTTAAAATCACATAAACAAAAGTTACCAGCGTCATCGCCGCCAGCAGGAAAACAATAAAGCCTTCCTCAAAGCGATCCCAGATCAGGCGCATAGCATTCATAAATATTCTCCCGAAACGGATAGTAAACTCAGACGCTACCAGTTCAGTGTTAAGTCGGCCTTTACGCAGCCGATTAAGCTACGTAAAGGCACGCTTGATTACTGCTGGTTAGACGCTTCTGCGGCTTGAATACGCTCAGCACCAATTTCTTTTTCAAACTTTTTCCAAACGGGCTTGACCTGATCACGCCACTGGTCACGCTGCTCTTTGGTTAAAGTAATGATTTCGCTTTTGCCACTGTCAACAATCGACTTTTTATCGCGCTGATTAATTTCTTCAGCGTGCAAGTTCACTTCAACAGTCACTTCTTCCATAATGCTGCTCAGCTCTGTACGGATATCAGCAGGCAGACCATTCCAGAATTTAGTGTTAGTAATCACCATGTAGTCGAGCAAACCGTGGTTTGATTCAGTGATGTACTTTTGCACTTCATGCATTTTTTGCGAGTAGATATTGGAGTACGGGTTTTCCGCACCGTTGACTACACCCGTTTGCAGACCTTGGTAAACTTCACCAAAGCTCATTTTACGTGGGTTAGCACGCAGTGCTTTAAACTGCTCGTCCAATACAGCGGACGCTTGTACACGGAACTTCAGGCCACGTGCATCTTTAGGCAGATGCAGTGCTTTGTTGGCTGACAACTGCTTCAAACCGTTGTGCCAGTAGCCCAAACCGGTGATGCCCTTATCTTCCATCGAAGTTAATAACTCTTTACCCACTGGACCTTTTTGGAAACGATCAACCGCTTCCATATCGTCAAACAGGAAAGGTAAGTCAAAAATCTGGATGGGTTTTGAGTAGTGCTCAAATTTAGCCAATGACGGCGCAATTAACTGCACATCGCCCAACAACAAAGCTTCCATCTCTTTACCGTCGCCGAATAAAGATGAGTTGGAATACACCTCAACTTTAACTTGGCCAGGCAGACGTTCTTCAGCCAGCTTTTTAAACAGCAGTGCACCTTGGCCTTTTGGCGTGTGCTCAGCAACAACGTGTGAGAATTTAATAACGATCGGCTCAGCAGCGTTAACTAAGCCAGCCAGTCCCAATGAAACAGCACAAACCAGTGCTTTAGCGGTCATTTTAAGCATTAAAATTTCCTCTTACTGTAAATAGTCAGTGCCGCACAATGCGACATAGCGTGTTGGTAGCCCTGAGATAAACCCAGCAACTGTATATACAAAGCAAGTTATATACCCACCAACAACTCATACGACTAAAGTCGATAAAAAGTATCAACTCTTAATACAATAACAGTCTATTCAAGAGAAAAGACAGCAACTTAAAACTATTTTGGCGGATTACCGCCGCCGCTACTGATTCGATGGCGGCTTTTCGCCAGTACTGGCGAAACTTAACTCATATTTGCGTAACTTATCGTGCAAGGTTTTTCGTGGCAGCTGTAAAGCTTCTGCCACTTCGCGTAACGATCCATGCGGATGAGCCAATTCAGCAGCAATTAAACTGCGCTCAAAGGCTTCCACCTGATCATTCAATGCAAGCCCATCAGACTCTAAATTTAATGGCTGCGGCACTTGAGCAATGGCTAAATCCAGCCCCAACACAAAACGCTCGGCGGCATTTTGTAATTCACGCACATTACCTGGCCAGTCGTGCCCTAATAACGTTGCCCGTATTGCAGCAGTTAATACGGGTTCAGTCACATTATATTTTCCGCTGGCTACACTGACAAAATGCTGGAACAACGGCAAAATATCTTCACTGCGCTGGCGTAATGCTGGAATATTAATTTGCGCAACATTCAGACGATAATACAAGTCAGCACGAAAGCGTCCCGCATCAGCCGCAGCTAATAAATCTTCTTTGGTGGCAGCAATCACGCGAATATCCAAGGGAATCAATTGATTGGAACCCACGCGCTCCACCACACGCTCCTGCAGTAAGCGCAGTAATTTAACTTGAATATCCAGACTCATGCTTTCGATTTCATCCAGAAATATTGTGCCGCCATTGGCATACTCAAACTTACCTATGCGACGCTTTTGCGCACCGGTAAAGGCACCGCTTTCATGGCCAAACAGCTCACTTTCAATTACTGATTCCGCTAAAGCGCCGGCATTAATGGCAACAAAAGGTGCATCACAGCGCGACGATAAGTCATGCAGCGCCCGCGCCACCACTTCCTTACCGCTACCGGTTTCACCCAAAACCAATACATCCGCTTGAATAGTAGCTAAAGCACTGACTTGATCACGCAAGCGCTGCACGCTGGGTGAATGACCTAATAAGCGCTCACCCAAGACGCGCTGCTCAGCTAAAGCCAGACGCAACGAGCGATTCTCCAACACCAAACGGCGCACTTCTAAGGCGCGACGTACACTGTCGAGTAATAGTTCACTGGCAAAGGGTTTTTGTAAGAAATCATAGGCGCCAATACGCATGGCTTGCACAGCCAACGGCACATCGCCATGACCGGTGATTAACAACACGGGTAATTGGCTATCGAATTCCTGCAACTGCTCCAGCAGCTCCAGCCCATTCATGCCCGGCATACGAATATCAGTGACCAAAACCCCAGACCATTGCGCAGGCAGCGCCTGCAAAACACCTTCAGCACTGCCGTAGGCTTGCACGCGTAAGCCTGCTAAATCAAAGGTCTGGCTTAATGCCGTGCGCAAATGAATATCATCATCCAGTAACACTACATCGGTCTCATGACTGATTTGCATCATGCAAAACGATCCTCGTTTGAGCGTAAATTCACTGTCGATGGAATCTCGCGTAAATATAAAGTCACTTGCGCGCCACCTTCTGGGTGATTGGCAAATAACAAGCGTCCCTTGAGTGCTTTAATTAAGGTTTCACAAATAGCCAAGCCTAATCCTAAACCGCGCGCACTGGTTTTCGTAGTGTAAAAAGGCTCACAGGCTTGCCGCAATGCTTCCTGACTAAAGCCGGGGCCATTATCACGCAAGATCAATACCACCCAACCTTCTTCGACACGGCTATTGAGCCAAATACGCCGCGGTAAACCTTTTTCGCTCAAGGCATCCAATGCATTACTGATTAAATTGCTTAACACTTGGCGCAAACGTGTTTCACCGGCTTCAACCCAAAGCGTGGCATCCGGTACATCGCGAATAATTTCGACCTGCAAACTGCGTTGGCGTTTGACCGTTAAGGCCAGAGCATCATCAATCGCTGGCTGCAGTGCTACATGCTCTGAAGCCAGGCGATCACGTCGGGCAAATGCACGTAAATGCTTAATAATCGAGGCCATGCGCTCAGTCAGCTGCGCGACAAGATCTAAGTTATTGCGCACTTCATCCACGCGTTGCTGATCCAGCAAGATTTTCGCATTATCGGTGTAACTGCGAATCGCCGCTAAAGGCTGGTTCAGCTCGTGACTGATGCTGGCTGACATAATACCCAGCGCAGATAACTTTCCGGCTTGCACCAACTCATCTTGCGCACGCACCAACTCTTGCTGGGCTGACTCACGCTCGAGCACTTCTTGTTTAAGACGGCTATTGAGGGTTTGCAAGTCTTGAGTACGGGTACGTACATTGTCTTCCAACACCCGCTTGGCATGGGTATCCATGGCGATACGTTCAAGGTAGTGCCTGCGCCGCTGCATTAATAAACCCAAGATCAATAACACCGCCAACAAAGATGCCGCCACAACCGCCATCGCCGTACGCACGGGTTCATTGATTAAGCGTTGAGGCGCTAAAATGCTGACATGCCAACCGATATCATCTAAGTATTGATCATAAGTGAGCCAATCCTGCGCTTTGAGGTTAATTCGCGCTGGGGTAATCGATGTATAGGGCTGATTTTCCGCCACACTCAGTTGTTCTTCTGCGCTCAGCTCACGCGTTGCAGTAAAGCGCCAATCGGCTTGCGAGGTCAGAATCACCACGCCATTTTTATCGGTGACCAGTAATTGCTCTGGTGTTTGCCCCCAGAGGGTTTCAGTGAAATCTAAATCCACCTTAACCACAATCACGCCTATCACCTGCCCTTGTGCGTAGACTGGGCTGCCAAAGTAATAACCACGCTTAAAGGAAATATTACCTAAACCAAAAAACTCCCCTGTACCACTCTGTAAGGCATCACGGAAATACGGGCGAAAAGCAAAATTATTACCCGAAAAACTCCGTTCATCATGCCAATTCGAAGCGGCTAAGGTGAGACCTTGAGTATCCATAAGATAAATAACATCGGCACCGGTTTGCTGCTGAATACGCTCCAACAGTTCATCTGCAGTGCGCAATGCATTGGCGTCCGTAGGTATTAACAGTGCCTGCTGCACATCCGGCAAGCGCCCTAAAATATGCGGCAGCACTTCATAGCGCTTTAAAGTGCCAGTCAGGTTAGCAACAAATAAGTCCAGTGTTTGCCCATTTTTTCGCTGCAAGCCTTCTAAATAGTAGCTTTCAACCAAGCGCTGCAGCGGCCACAGCAAAATTATAAAAAATAGCGCCAGCCAGAGTAAATTGCGCCAGCGTGGTTTTGCCGATCTCATACTTTCCCCTTGTGCACACTCAGCGGCTTCAATCGATTTAGCCTTCTATTGTACGGCCTGTTGCAATGGCTCTTTAACCAATAACTTAATTAAGGTTTTCACATACTCAGGCAAGGCTTGCGAATCACGCACCACAATACTGCGCTCACGCAATGCCCACGGCTCATCCAATTGAATGATCTTAAGGTCCATAGTCTGCTGATGCCGCAAAGCGGAGGACTCAGGCAAAATACCGATGCCCACGCCCGCCTCAATCATTCGACACATCGACTCAAAGCCAAACACCTGAATGCGCACATTAATATCGCGCTGCAAGCTATCGACTTGGTTCTTTAAAAAACGCAATAAACTTGAGCCTTCTTGCAAGCAAATATGCGGATAATCCAACGTCTCTTCTAAACGAATCGACTGCTTATGTGCCAAGGGATGCGCGCTATTGATGGTCAGTACTAAACGATCCGTACTGAAATGAATCACTTCAAGGCCTTTAGCTTTAATCGGGCCTGCGGTGATACCAATATCGCTGGCACCTTCGGCTACACCACGCAACACCTCAAGGTTGGCTCGTTCTTGCAAATCAATCGTCAGCTGTGGATGCTGCACCATCAGCACCGCCAACGTCTCCGGTAAAAAATCTGTGACTGCAGTGGTATTGGCAAAAATACGAATATGCCCCACTTGTTGATCACTGAACTCAGAGAGTTCGTTTTGTAGATACTGCACTTGGCGCAACATAATTCGCGCATGCTTAAGCAAAATACTACCGGCTGACGTCAGCTCAACGCCTTGTGAGTCGCGATACAACAAAGGAGTGCCCACTTGCGCTTCCAGCTTTTTAATCCGATTACTGGCCGCCGCAGTCGACATAAAGGATTTGCGTGCACCTTGAGTCATGCTTGGGGTTTCGGCAATATTGATAAATAAGCGCAAATCAGCCAGATCAAAATGTATCATTACATGCCCCTAGCGTTAATCAAAAGTTAACGTCCTATTAAAATAAAGCAGATATACAAAACGCCAAGCAGTTTGGCATGATGCCACCTGCAAAACAAACACACCCTAGCCCTGTATCAGATAACACCTCCATGGCTGTCGTCTGCTATAGAACCCTATGTAACTCCACACTACTTATCTGCGCAACGGATGCGCGACTTGAAAAAGGCGCTGTCGACGTGATTGAATTTTTAATCAATATTGTTATTGGTGGCGTGCTGGGTGTATTTGGCGGTTTACTCGGCATCGGCGGTGGGCTTTTTGCCATTCCAACGCTCAGCCTGATGTACGGTATGGACCAGC
>JAVETP010000219.1:0-2896 GCA_034006005.1 Pseudomonas sp. | reverse complement strand
AACGTTTACGCGTACGCGGCTTAATGACTCTGGCCATGAACTCAGAAGACACAGAAGCCGTGCGTGGCTGCTTTGTGCAACTACGTGAACTGCGCGACAGCTTACAAGCCAATGCTCCAGAAGGCATGCAACTGACTGAGCTGTCCATGGGCATGTCGGGTGACTTTGAAATCGCTATCGCTGAAGGTGCAACTATTGTACGGATTGGCCAAGCCATCTTTGGTGCCCGCGAACAGCCTGATAGTTATTACTGGCCTAAGTAATAACACCTAGCGACAGCCATCCCCATCGCTTAGAGGCTGTCGCGAAAGGGGTAATGCTGTAAAATGGATCACATTTCCATCTGAGAGCTTACCGTGTCGACAGCATGCATCCCCACGCCTGATGACAGGCAATTTACGCTTTTTCAGGAGTCGCCAGCCTCATCACCTCCGCCCCACCGAGTGACGGCAATCTCGTCAGGACGGCGTTTCAGGCAGGGGGACGCTAAGGCCATTTTCTTGGGCATGACGCCACTTGAGGATCACCTGCGCCAAGCAGGCATTGTGGTTCCTTTTGTCGTGGCTGACATACTTGACGCTCAGGATTGGACTCCCTTTGAAGAACGCTACGCTTCGACAGGCCGTGCACCTTATGCACCACGGGCGATGATGGGTCTGATTCTCTATGGGATCATGCAAGGAATCTCATCGTTGCGTGCGCTGGAGCGGCTGGCACGTGTTGACCTGGGGTGCATGTGGGTAACCGGTGGTATTGCTCCAGATCACGCTAATATTGGACGCTTCATCTGTCTGCATGAGCAGATCATGGCACAGGATTTTTTCGAAGCACTGACCCGCACCGTTCTGACTAGGACGGCAACATCAACTGCCCGTCTAGCGGGTGATGGAACCGTGATCGAAGCGGCTTGTTCTCACTACCGTCTCCTCAAGGAGGATGCAGTGCGTGCTCGAGTCAGTGAAGCCCAAGCACGCCTTCAACAGGCGTCTCCGGAACAACAAGGCGAGACCCAGCGGCAGCTGGACAAAGCATTGGATTGTGAACAGCATTTTGACGCGAGAGTGGCGGCACGCCGACGCAGTGGTAAACGGCTCGACACAGTTCGTGTCAGTCCGACAGAGCCTGAGGCGGCCATCCAGAAACAGAAACGTGGACGCGGTTTTGCGCCGGCTTATACGCCCTCCGTCCTAGCCAATGAGGCCCGAATCATCGTGGCACACGCCTTAGACCCCACGAGCGAGACCCGCGTGATGGGTGAGTTGCTCGATCAGAGCGAACGTGTAGCATCTGTGGCTGAGCGCGAGATTCTGCTGGATACTGGCTACTTTAATGATGAGGTCATTGAGGCAACGCTGGCTCGTGATGTCAGCCTGCTTTGCCCACCCAAGCCCAGTACTATTACCAGTAAAGCCAATCGTCTCTATCATAAGAACCAATTTATCTACGATGCAGAGCAAGATGTCTACTGTTGTCCGGCAGGACAACACCTTCAGCGTATCAGCCATACGCAGGCATCAGCACGCACGCGTGAGCAGTGGGTCTATGCTTGCGACACCTGTGCAACCTGTCCACTTCGGCGCGCCTGCACTCGCTCGGTTCGGGGGCGTCGAATTAAGCGTTACCCAGAAGATGAGGCACGCCTAGTACTGCAAGAAATCATGACTCATCCGGGCGCTCAGGCAGTATTTCGACAGCGAAAGGCCATGGTTGAACCTGTGTTTTCAGCGCTACGTCAACAACAGGGGTTGTCTCGTTTTCGGCGCCGAGGTTTGACTGGTGTCAAACGCGAGTTTGCCTTGCATGTCCTGGCCTACAACCTGGCTCGCGCTGTGGCGCTGAGTCTTTACTGTTTTTTATGGGTTCATTGGTTGAAATGTCAGAGTGTATCTTGCCGAACACAGAAAATGATCGCAGCTACCCGGATGAGCGCCATCGAGTCGTCCCGTCATCGAAGTCGCCGAGCAACTATTTCGTCATGAGCTGTTAAGTGATTTGCGACAGCCTCTTTTGAGGGGGGATTACAATCGCAGCGGTGTGATTGAGAGCTTGGATCGGCAGTTGCTGGATGATCGTGCCCCCGCACGTGTGCAACATAGTTTGTCCATAACAAAAAAAACAGGTAAACCAGCCTATTAAGCTAATTTACCTGCTATTAAAAAGAATCACTTTAAGTGCTGATAGAAAATGCTTAGAAAAAACCCTTATAGGACGATAAAGCGATCTTCATCCGCCATAAATTCTTTTTCTGAAAACTCACCTTGGTGTGAACCAAAAGGCATTTGGGCGCGTAGTTTCCAGCTTGCAGGAATATTCCACTCAGCTGCTACGGCTGCATCAGGTAATGGATTATAGTGCTGTAGGCTGGCACCTATGTTGGCTTCAGATAAGGCAGTCCAAACCGCTAGTTGTGCAATACCTGTTGAATGCTCTGACCAAATTGGGAAGTTATCGGCATAAAGTGCAAAGTTTTCTTGTAAGCCTTTTACAACATCTTGGTCTTCATAAAATAAAACTGTACCTGCGCCCGCTGCAAAGCTGTTAACTTTAGCTTCTGTTGGAGCAAAATCTTCAGCTGGTACAATTTTTTGAAGTTCGTTTTTAACGATATCCCAAAACTTTTCATGCTGTGCGCCATGTAAAATAACTGCGCGTGAACTTTGTGAATTAAATGCTGAAGGCGATTGGCGAATTGCCTCTTTAATAATTTCAGTAACTTCTTGCTCTGCTAGGGGTAGCTCTTTACCCAAGGCATACTGACTACGACGCTTTTTTAACGCTTCTAAAAACTGCTTACTCATTTTATAAACTCCAATGTTTGTTACAAAAAATAGTGGGGTAGTGCTAGGTTAACTTGCGTCAACTAAAACCAGTTCAGCTTCTTCTAGGGCTGTAATCC
>JAVETP010000218.1:0-2921 GCA_034006005.1 Pseudomonas sp. | reverse complement strand
TGTCGCTGCAGCCTGCACATATTCCCGCACACCTTTATCACCCAACAACCTTGCAATAAGCAGGAACTGGGTCGTTTCAGGAAAATGAGCAACAGTGAAACTATCAACATCAATACCGGAACCATTCACAACAACGGCTTTGGGATTGGACGAATCCAGAATACCCAGATCATAGAACAAGGCTTCATCATCCGGGTTTTGAAAGAAAACCTTTGTCACCTTAGCAAGCGCAAACCCGTACAGATTTTGTACAATACGCTTTAGCCAAGAACGCTGACCATCCTCCCCCTGAAAGGCATAACCCAACCCTGTAATCAGCGCAAAACGATGCGGCACTCCAGCTAACCAAGCGGCTACATTTCCATAAATAACCGGCTTAATTGTGTAAGTTAAAGAAAAATCGGGTTTTAAGCGCCGCATTAACCGCCAAAGGTTGAATAATGAAACCAAATCGGAAGCGGGGTTCATTCCAGTACGGTTAAGGGGTACTTCGTACACCTGAACGCCCAAAGCTTCCAAGCGTTGTCTTACTTCGCTGTTTGCTGGCAAATCGGGGGCTGCCACATGAACATCCAGCCCAGCTGCTAACAGTGCATTCAGAAGCGGGCCACGAAAATTCAGCAGTGAATCGGGATAACCAGCAATCATCAAAAAGCGCTTTTTCACTGTTGCTTAGTCCACATTCTCTATATACCAAGGCATGGCTTTGGCAATACCTTCCATAATGCGGTATTCCGGCGCGTAACCTAATTTACTGGCTGCTTTACCAATATCCGCCTGTGAATGACGAACATCGCCAGTACGGAAATCGCGATAAACCGCAGCTTTCTCATAGGGTTTACCGTTCTGGGCCAAAGCGGCCTGTAATGCGCGGTACAAATCATTCAACGTAGTGCGGTCGCCCACGGCGACGTTGTACACTTCGTTTTTGGCATCTTCAGCTGCCGTTGCCGCTAACAAGTTAGCCTGTACGGCATTTTCTATGAAGCAGAAATCACGGCTGGTTTCACCATCACCATTAATAAAAACATCATCACCCAACAGCATAGAGGCTGCCCATTTGGGAATAACCGCCGCGTAAGCGCCGTTCGGGTCTTGTCGTTTACCAAACACATTAAAATACCGTAAACCTATGGTTTTAAAGCCATAAGTTTTGGCAAACACATCGGCATACAGCTCGTTTACATACTTGGTTACCGCATACGGCGACAATGGTTTACCGATGTTTTCTTCAACTTTCGGCAATGCTGGGTGGTCACCATAAGTCGAGCTACTGGCTGCGTAAGTAAAGCTTTTTACACCAGCATCTCGGGCCGCAACCAGCATATTCAAAAAGCCGCTGATATTCGTGGCGTTAGTGGTAATTGGATCATTAATGGAGCGTGGCACAGAGCCTAATGCCGCCTGATGCAGAACGTAGTCCACCCCTGCACATGCCTTGTGACAATCATCGAGATTGCGGATATCACCTTCAATAAAGGTAAAACCAGACCATTGCTCAGCGGTCACCAAGCCCTTTACTTCATCCAGATTATGCTGATGACCGGTAGCGAAGTTATCTAACCCAACCACCGTCTGATTCAGCTTCAATAAATGCTCTAATAAATTAGAACCAATAAAACCAGCAACGCCCGTAACCAGCCAAACTTTAGGCTGGGTTGGCAATGTTTTCAGTAATTCACTGTAAACAGTCATTGTATTAATACGCTCCCTTAGTGTTACAAACGCAAAAGTGTTACAGACGTAAATCAGCTGCTGAAGTTGGCAGCACATACTTAAGGTCGTACAACACATGCGCCTGCTTGCCCAATGCACGGATTTTTTCAGCACCCATGGCTGCGAACTCGTTATGAGCAACGGCCAACACAATAGCGTCATAAGCACCTGCAACAGGCTCAGAAACCGGTGTAATACCGTATTCATGCTGGGCTTCTGTGGCATTAATCCAGGGGTCGTAACAATCGACGTTAACACCGTAGTCTTGCAGTTCGGCAATAATATCCACCACCTTGGTATTGCGCAGATCGGGGCAATTTTCTTTAAAGGTTAAGCCCAACACCAGCACACGCGAACCTTCAACGTGAATGCGCTTTTTCAGCATCGCCTTCACCAGCTGGCTGGCAACATAGGCACCCATACCATCATTCAAGCGACGGCCTGCCAGAATAATTTCGGGGTGATAACCAACCGATTGGGCCTTATGGGTAAGGTAATAAGGGTCTACGCCAATACAATGCCCCCCCACCAAGCCAGGGCGGAAAGGTAAGAAATTCCATTTAGTGCCCGCAGCTTTCAGCACTTCTTCGGTATCGATACCCAGCTTGTTGAAAATAAGTGCCAATTCATTGATCAGGCCGATGTTCACATCACGCTGAGTGTTTTCAATCACCTTAGCGGCTTCCGCCACTTTAATGGAACTGGCTTTGTGTGTACCGGCGGTAATGATCGAGCGATACAGCTGATCAACTGTTTCTGCTACTTCTGGTGTAGAACCAGAGGTTACTTTCAGAATGGTAGTAACCCGGTGTTCTTTGTCGCCGGGGTTAATACGCTCTGGGCTGTAACCACAGAAGAAATCTTTGTTAAAGGTTAAGCCTGAGACCCGTTCCAGCACAGGTACACAGTCTTCCTCGGTTGCGCCGGGATAAACAGTGGATTCATAAATAACAATGTCCCCTTGCTTGAGCACTTTACCAATGGTTTCACTGGCTTTAATCAGAGGCGTAAGGTCAGGCTGTTTGTGTTCATTAATAGGCGTTGGCACGGTAACGATGAAAACATTGCATGCCTTTAAGTCATCGAGTGAGCTGCTGTAAGACAAATGCTTGGCCTCTGCCAGCTCCTGATCATCCACTTCCAACGTACTGTCGTGGCCCTTGCTCAATTCAGCCAAGCGAGCTTTATTAATATCAAAACCGACA
>JAVETP010000217.1:0-2922 GCA_034006005.1 Pseudomonas sp. | reverse complement strand
ATAAAACTGTCGCAAGACATTTCACGCAACAGGCAAGATAGCATGCCCAAATAGACTCAACACAACTTTATAGTCAGTTCTGCTAGTTATTAAAAAAGCCCACAAAACACACGCATAAAAAAGCCCCACTTTAGTGTTAAAAGTGAGGCTTTTGGTCTATCGAGTGCTTAGTCGTTGCTGGGCTTACCAATCGCCTGCAAGACATACTGCGGCAAAGCAAACGCAGCCTGATGGATATCCGCATTGTAGTAACGTGTGACAATACCGCTGGCGGCAAAACGTTGACGTAAAACCTCCAGTGGCAGTTGACGCGTCTCACGGTTTTTAGCAGCCCAAGCAAAAGTCATGCTGCCACCAATATAGGTCGGTACCGCGGCATGATAAAAATGCCAGTCAGCGAATAAACCTTGAATATTTTTAGCTGTGGTTTTTACTTCTTCAATTTGTAAAAACGGCGTGCCATTTTGCGCGACTAAAATACCATCGTCGGTTAAGCAACGATGACAGGCCTGATAAAATCCTTCAGAGAACAGCACTTCAGCAGGACCGGTTGGGTCCGGGCAGTCACTGATAATCACATCAAATTTTTCAGTGCAGTTGGCAATAAAGCGCATGCCATCATCAATCACCAGGTTCACACGTGGATCATCGTATGCGCCATTGGAGTGATTGGGTAAATACTCTTTACACATATCCACTACAGCTTGGTCAATTTCCACCATGGTGACGCGATCAACACTGGCGTGACGGCACACTTCACGCAACATTCCGCCATCACCACCGCCGATAATCAGAATATTACGTGCGGTACCATGGGCTAGAATCGGCACATGAGTGAGCATCTCGTGATAAATAAACTCATCAGCTTCGGTGGTTTGAATTGCACCATCCAAGGCCATCACACGACCCATGCGTGCACTTTCAAAAATGACTAAATGTTGATGCTCAGTACGCACTTCATGCAACATTTTTTCGATTTTGAAAAACTGTCCGTAATTATCATGCAGCGTTTCGCGGTAATCAGTCATAGTGATCCTTAAAAATAGAGTAGTAAAACTGCCGAGATTATACGGCAAACCTCGGCCAATAGTCGCGTTCTAGCGGACAAACACATATTTTAAGCAATCCACAATACCGCCTGCCGCAACCGCCTTAGTAAACCGGTAATTCAATATTTTCAAACAGCGCTTCCACTTCATCTTTGCTGCGTGCCTGAATCACCTTGGTTTGCGTTTCACGGTCCAAATGAGGGGCAAAACGTTCAATAAAGTCACTCATAAAGCCGCGTAAGAAAGTGCCTCGACGAAAACCAATCTTGGTCACACTGGACTCAAACAAATGGCTAGCATCTAAAGCTACCAAGTCTTGATCTTGCAACTCATCCACAGCCATATCAGCAACAATGCCGACACCTAGACCTAAGCGCACATAAGTTTTAATCACGTCAGCATCAGCTGCGGTAAAGATGACCTTGGGCTCTAAACCCAGCTGGTTAAAGGCTTCATCAAGCTTGGAACGTCCAGTAAAGCCAAACACATAGGTCACGATTGGAAACTCAGCTAACGCCTCAAGTGTCAGTTTTGACACTGTTGCCAATGGATGGTCTTTAGGTACCACCACACAACGATTCCAGCGGTAGCAGGGCATCATAATTAAATCGCCAAACTGCTCCATACCCTCGGTGGCAATGGCAAAATCAACCGTGCCATCTGCGGCCATCTCGGCAATTTGTGTCGGTGTACCTTGGTGCATATGCAGCGCAACATCAGGGTACTCCTGCATAAAGCTGCTAATCACCGCTGGCAAGGCATAACGCGCTTGAGTGTGTGTGGTGGCAATCGATAATGTACCCACCCGCTCGTTGGAGAACTCTTGGCCAATTTGCTTAATATTTTCACACTTGCGCAGAATTTCACCTGCGGTCTGAATAATACGCTCACCGGCTGCAGTGATACGGGTTAAGTGCTTGCCACTACGGGCAAAAATTTCCACACCCAACTCATCTTCCAACAAACGGATTTGTTTGCTTATACCCGGCTGTGATGTATAAAGTGCTTGTGCTGTAGCAGAAACATTCAGACCGTTTCTTGATACTTCCCAGATATAACGCAATTGCTGTAATTTCATACAATGCCTCGGCAGTCAGTGCAAATAAGCCTAAAATATTCCGCTACTTATAACTGCAACGCTGATTTTATTCCAGTGTTATAACTGTTTATTTATAAAACAGTGCCACAACAGGACAATTGCATGACCGATACCGCCCTTAATGCAGGGTTTTTAACTGACTTACAGCAACACTGGCCCTTCCCCACTGCATTGCCGGGCTGCACCTTGCTCTCAGCCTGCTTTAATCAGCAAGCACTCAGCCCTGCGCTCTTCACTCACTATCAGATCAGCGCACCGCAGGCCGTCGTAAAGCGCCAAGCGGAATTTTTAGCAGCTCGCTTATGTGCACGTGAAGCTTTACGTAAGCAAACGGGACACGCCAGTCTGCCGACACAACAAGCTCAGAGTCGTATTCCGTTATGGCCACAACACAGCTGCGGTTCCATGACTCACAGCCATCACATGTGCGCAGCTATTGTCGGTGATCTAAAGCATTGGCAAGGCTTTGGACTGGATCTGGAAAAACCTATACCTATTGAACGAGCACAGCGTTTAGCCAGCACTATTTTGACTGCTGAAGAATACGCCGCCTACAGTCATTTAGACCCAGAGCAACAAGCCAAACGCTTAACCTTGGCTTTT
The DNA here is from genome assembly GCA_034006005.1 of Pseudomonas sp. Taxonomy (GTDB): domain Bacteria; phylum Pseudomonadota; class Gammaproteobacteria; order Pseudomonadales; family Pseudomonadaceae; genus Denitrificimonas. The sequence goes on along the minus strand of JAVETP010000217.1, from coordinate 171 downwards.
TCACTGAAAGAAAGTTTGTTTAAAGCACTTAATTCACTGACCGGCACCTACTTTGGTTTTCATGATGCGCAGGTTTTGGATTTACAGGGTACAGAGACAGGCCATGCACGCTTACGTCTCGAGAAAGACTTATCAGCGTCTTGGCCAGCAGGCAGTGAACTTGAAGGGCAG
>JAVETP010000216.1:0-2934 GCA_034006005.1 Pseudomonas sp. | reverse complement strand
CTATAAACACCATCCGGACCTGCACCTTCGAGCGTTATCGTCAGTTTTAACTCACGGGCAGTGTGGTCTTCGTGACGCCCGATATACTCTCTCCATCGGTCGCTCTCAAAATCACGCTCGGGTAATACCATACCCAAAGGTTTAATGATTTCTTGAATACGCGCAACAGTCAGCGGTGTAAAACCATCGGACTCAATAATTTCAGCGATGCGCACCAACTGCACAAAACCATGTCCCTCAGTAATCGCACTGCTGCTTTGAGTGCTAGCGACGGGTTGTGTTGGAGTATTAATAGGCACGAGGGTTTGGCTTAGCGCACCTATATTGGCAATAGGTAGCGCGTCAACCGACACTTCTTGCTCACCTACTAAGCTCAGCACTTGATTGTTCACAAATTGTAGATCAATTTGCGCACCTGCAGCCGTCACCACCATTTCATCTGCAGCGACGCGATCGCCCACTTGTAGTTCTCGACGAGAGCCATCCGGTGCAACAGCCCAAGCTTTTCCTTGAAGGGAAACAACCGTGATTAAATTATCCATAACAACCTCATCTTGAGTAGCAACCGACTGCAGCAAATAATATTCGCTGGCCAGCTAAAAAATAATGTTTAGCGCTCAGTTAAAGCATTCGCTTTCGCGCGTAATAAAGGTTTTAGTAAGTACGACAAAATAGTTTTCTTCCCAGTGAGCACATCTACTTGCGTGGTCATTCCGGGAATAATTGAAAGATTTTTTGCAAATTCAGGGTCATGCGCAACTGCACGCACCAAGTAATAGGTGTTATCGCGCTCATCAGTAATAGTGTCAGCACTGATGTGCTGCAAGGTGGCCGACATACCGCCGTAAATGGCGTAGTCATAGGCGTGAAACTTAATAGTAACGGGCAAACCCGGTCGTAAAAAGGCGATATCTGATGGGGCAATTTTGCCCTCAATCACCAATTCGCTGCCTTCTGGGACAATTTCTAAAACAGCATTACCAGGCTGAACAACACCGCCAAGGGTATTAAAAAATACACGCTGCACCGTGCCATTTACCGGTGAGCGTATTTCTGAGTATTTAACGCGGTCAGCCAAGCCATCCACACTTTTCTCAATACTGCTCAACGAAGACGATGCTTCACTCAACTCAGACTGCCACTGGTTGCGTGCTGTCAGCTGTACTTCTTGAATACGTCCTTGCGCTTCTTGAATGCTGGCTTGTATTTGACGTGCGCGCGCAGCCGCTTGATTGAGCTCACCACGAGCGCCAGCCGTATCACGCTGTAAACGCAAAATCTCAACTTCAGATACAGCGCCCGACCGCAAGAGGGGCTTGGTCACTTGCAGCTCTTGGTTAGACATATTAAAAGCTTGCTGCGCAGCACCGACACGCGCTTGGGTCTCACTCAACTCTTGTTGGCGCTGACTCAACTGATCGCGGGCAATGGTCAAACGTTGTTGTAATTCACTGAGAGCACTGGTGTAGTAGCTTTGCTCGCGAGCTAACACTTGCAACTGTTGTGCAGTTAAGTCAGCTGCCATATCAGGAGTGTAAGTATGCTCATTAATTAAGGCTCTAAGGCGCTCAACCTTGGCGCGTAAAGCAAAAACACGCACGCTATTTTCTTGAAAGTTAGCCACAAAACGCGTTGGGTCAATGCGCACCAACACATCACCTTCTTGCACCTGAGCACCTTCTTGTACAAACAGCTCTTCAACCACACCACCATCGACCGACTGAATCACCTGCAACTGGCGTGAAGGAATTACCTTCCCTTCACCACGCGTAACTTCATCCACAGTTGCAAAACCTGCCCAGACCATCAAACTGATAAAAATCAGAGCAATGCAATACAGCAGGCCACGTGCCTTTAGCACTTGCTGCTGTTTCAAGGCAAATTGCGCATCCGCTTCCCAATGCCCAGCTTTATTATGGAAAGCTGAGAACAACGGCTTAAAGATGCGATCAATAAACTTAAGGCCACGGCGATTCACTTCAGTGAGGCCTTGCAACTGTTCAAAGGCGCGCTGTTCAGTACTTTTCGGTGTCGGCTCTAAACTGCTCATGCGCTCACCTTCTGCAAAGTACCTGCAGCTAACGCCTGCAGCACATCGTCTTTAGTACCGTCGGCAAGCAACTGTCCGCCATCCAACACAATCAATCGTTCAACCAAACTCAGCAAGCTGGTTTTATGAGTGATCAACAGGAGGGTTTTATCAGTACTGAGAGTGTTAATGGATTGGCATAGGTGCTGCTCAAGACTGCTATCCATAGCACTGGACGGCTCATCAAGCAGCATAATTGATCCCTCACGTACAAAAGCACGCGCCGCAGCAATGGCTTGACGCTGGCCACCGGATAAGCGGCTACCGTTTTCACCCACCGGCATACCTAAACCATCCGCATGGCTACCAACTAAGGGGGCTAAACCAGCAAACTCAACTGCTTTTAATACGCTATGATTACTGGGATGCGACAAGCCTAAAGTGATATTTTCATATACATTACCGCTGAGTAACTGCGGCTCTTGCGGGATGTAGCTGATATTGCGACGCAGCTCAGCTGGATCAATCTGCTCAATATGAACGCCATCAATTAAGACTTGGCCTTGGGTAGGCTTATATAAGCCCAGAATCAGTTTTTCAATGGTGCTTTTACCTGAGCCCACTCGTCCTAAAATAGCCACCGACTCCCCCGCTTTAATGCTAAACGACACATTATTTAATGCGCTACGCTCTTCATTGGGATAGCTAAAGGACACATTTTTAAACTCGATATCGCCACGAATCTGCGCACGGCTGATAAATCTCTTACCTGCTGGGCGCTCTTGCTCATTCTTCATCATGTCTTCAAGTGAAGTTAATGACGTAGCGGCTTGATAATACTGCGTGAGCAATGAAGCGGCTTGTGATACCGGTGCCATAGCCCGTGATGACAGCATATAGCTGGC
>JAVETP010000215.1:0-2938 GCA_034006005.1 Pseudomonas sp. | reverse complement strand
AAGCTCAGCATGAAAACACCGTCGGGGCGTAGCGCAGCCTGGTAGCGCACTAGCATGGGGTGCTAGGGGTCGAAAGTTCGAATCTTTCCGTCCCGACCAAATTACCCTAGTAAAATCAAAGGCTTACGTCATATTGGCGTAAGCCTTTTTTAATGCCTGTCGTTTATTTTTCCCCAGACTAGACACTGGACTAGACAGGGAATCCTGCTAGACAGCTTTCACCCTCAATCTACCCGCCGCTAATGTCGTGACAGACTCAACTTTATTACTGGGAGAGCAATGTTCGCACGAAGCTTATTGGTGAAATTGCAAAGCGCACATCGTTATGATAATGAAGCCGCTACCAGCCTTACGCATCTTGCGGGATTTGCTTCAGTGCGCTATTGCATTGAGACTGGCATCAGCTAAAACGCTCTAAACCACTAAATGAGATATGGAAACCAGCGCCTTTTACCGGCAGAGACATTTCAGCATCATCTGCACCTGACGCATTAGCAATACCCACGCTAGCAAAATAGCAAACTGCATCAGCCCCTAAAGCATGCTTAATACATAGTGCCTTGCTTGAAGCATCTAGGATGCCCTTTGCGGGATAGCAGTCAGTCCGAACAACTATAAACTGTAGCTGCCCTTCTTTCTTTGCAACGATTTGAGGGTTCATAGATAAGTCGGCGTTAACCCCTACGATCTCATACCCCTCACGCTGCAGATAACCAAACACCACCTCAATACCGAAGTCATGTATTTCAGCCTTAGTCATTATTTCTGCCATGATCAATTCCAAATCCCTAGTTATTAAAAAGGCTTTGGACTTCCCTTAAAACTGTAGCCACGTTAAAAACGTAGGACTTACGCAGCTCTTATTACTTTACCACTATGCCACTACATTTTCAGCAACTACAGCAGCAGAAGCACTAATCCATATGGGTATAGCTACCCAAGCATTAATTAATCTGCAGCAACTATGTCCTGTATTAAGCGACAATTACCTTGGCCGGTCTAGCGGCAACTATCTTAGCGGCTAGGCCGTCAGGCTCAAGATGGGCTTGCCGGACGCTTACCTATTTTCTAGATACTAGGCAGGCTGGTATGTAACTCTAAATTATGCACCAAGGTAATTGTCCAGCAGGCTGTTGGACAATTGCTTAATCTGGCTATGCTTCAGCAAAAGCACGCATGTACATCAGATTGGCACGAGAAAACCCTTTCATCTAAGTACAGGTAAACGCTTGATCACTTTAGTGCCCCAGCCTTGCTCAGTTTGGCGCTGTAAAATATCTTGACCAATCTCCCAATACAGCATCACCAGCTCACGACACACGGCCTGCGCAGCATGTTGTTACGCAGTTTGAATACGGTTCTTTTTAGCAGTCGTCATTGTCATGGTCTACATTTGCGCTGGAGGTTTCGATTTGCTGAACGACCTTATCAAAATCACTTAAAGCCTGAGCTTCCTGCGTTTGCCGCTGAGTATGAAACTTACTGTATTCGGCTTCGGCTAATTGCCTAGCGATTTCATGGGATATTTTCCCTGCATGGTTAAAAACATCCCGATCATTAATCATCAAAAAGCCATCCAGCTTCTTAAGCCAATCTTGCATAGTCATAGGTACACGACGCATTGCCTGGCCTTGAGCAAAAATCAAATACTGCTCAACCAAGTTATTCAGCGCAGCCAACTCATCTTCATTCAAATAGTTTTTGGCGGTACTGACATCCTGCTTACGCACCTTAGCGCCACGGTAAGTAGTGAGGCCCATATTAGGCTTTTCTGCACTAGCGCGTGCTATGGATAATCTCTGCTGCAGTCTGACCAGTGATAGCCCAGTGCATTTTATTTTGCACTGTCTTGAAGAAATTGATGCTTATCTCCTGTGTTGGATCGTAATCAATACTCAGCGCGTAAACATCAGTGATCTTGCGGTAGAACCTGCTTTCAGAAGTACGTATATCCTGTATACGCCGCTCAAGCTCTTCAAAGTAATCGAACGGTTGATCAGGATTCTTTAAGCGCTCGTCATCCAACAAAAAACCTTTCTTGATGAACTCGGATAACTGCTGAGTGGCCCAGATACGAAAGCGTGTAGCGACGCGGCTTTTAACACGGTAGCCAACGGAAATAATCATGTCGAGGCTGTAGTAGTCGAGTAGACGTTTAACCTCACGCTTGCCTTCAGTTCGAACTGTTAAGAATTTCTTAATAGTTGCTTCAGGTGTCAGCTCTTCCTCTTCGTATATATTGCTGATGTGCATATTTACGTTGGGCACAGACGTTTGGAACAGTTGAGCCACTTGCTGCTGAGTCAGCCAAACCGAACCCTCCTCGAAGCGCACATCAATCTTTAGCTCACCATCCTCGGCCTGGTAGATTAAAAACTGGCCTTTAGAGGGGTCGCTAACTTCTGTCAATTCATTGCTCATTTATTCTTTCCCAAAAGCTTCTTTCAACCAAGAAAAACCAGCAACACTTGGGGTTCCGCTTGCTTCTTTATACCAATCAAACCTAGCCCTCCAGCCTGCTAAGCATGCTTAGCAGGCTGGAGGCCCTGACTAGCTCAGGCGGTAATCCCATGTGAGTCTTTCTTTTAAGACTGCAATGGCGATACGCGCAGACACAAAACCCTCATCATCTATCTGTAAGAAAATAGCATCTAATGCAGTACTCACATCAGTATCGCGCTTTGACGCTTGTAACAACTCTTCAAAAGTTTCAGCAGAATAAGCATAACTGACGACTAAAGTCTTTGCTTTGCCTCTACATATACGCAAGGAGATTCTGCATGCAGCGCAGTAACGCGCAGCGGTCAAAAGTCACGATTTACCGACAGCCAAATCCTCTCAGTCTTAAAGCAAGCTGAAAACGGCATACTTGTTCCAGAGTTGTGCCGTAAGCATGGCATGAGCAACGCAACCTTCTACAAGTGGCGTGCCAAGTTTG
>JAVETP010000214.1:0-2953 GCA_034006005.1 Pseudomonas sp. | reverse complement strand
TGGAGTTATCTCACTATTTGCCGTGGTCTTGGGATCGCGTACTACCGGCCGAATCGCAAGCATTAGAAGAGTGGCTCAACAAGCAATTACGCTCAATTGATGTGGTAGATCGAACAGGCGCTGCTCTAGTGTGGCTGGCGATGCATCTATCTAGGTCATTGGTGATGGTTGAGCGGCTGACTATTGAGAGTAAGTTGACAGACGAATGGAGTTTTAGTAATGATTTTGATGTTCTTAAACGTACATCTCCGCGGCGACGCAGCGCATGGAAACCTAATGAAACTACACGACAACAGGTTCATGCATTTCGAGATGATTTAACAGTCCTAGTACCGCAGCCTATTCAAGATATTTTACGAGCTGCCGCGAGCATTACAGTCGAGGCCCCTCAAATTATAGGTACGCTTTGGCAAGCGGTATCACAACAAAAACTAGACACCTGGTTTAACGAGCAAGCCAGAGAACGCTTTCCTCGATTAACGAGCGCCAAGCTTGCTAACTACCAGCCGCAACGATTGTTTGATGCAGCGGGCGAGTTTAATTTTGCGCGCTTATTAACATCACACAGCAATAGCGCTCTGCCGGGCGCTTGCAGTTATGCAAGTTGGGATATTAAGGCGATTGAAAAAGGGTTGCAGCTACCTGTTATAGAGTCATCTCCTGGTGAGCCAGACAGCACTTACATGATAGGTAGCATGCTGACACCGCTTGAGTCAGTACTGCATGAGGAAATCACACGCTGCAATACGAATCTCGAGCAGGCTTCAGGTAAAGGACTGATTCAGTATCATAATGCACTAACACAGTATGTTGTGATGGCTCTGTATGGTGCGACTGGCGCTCGCCCATTACGCGATCCATTTGAATCATTTCAGCACTTTTCTTTCCAGCATCGCTGCGTGTTTATCAATGATAAAAACGATGAAGGTTTGCATAACGGTCGGCTGGTGCCACTACCTGAAAAAATCATGGCACTGCTCTTTTACTATTTAGATTTCTTGAAAAAACTAAGCCTACAGGTGGCCACCCACCGAGAAGACTTGGCATTGCAGATATCCAAACTAGTTGATGGATGTGAAGCCTCTTTACCATTCTTTTTTTTACTGGACGACAACCTACGCTGGCACTCAATGGCAGATGCAGCCCAGCTTGAATGTGCGCTATTTGAATGGATGCTACCGGCTAACCTCTTTCGACATCGCTATTCGCAGCGCCTCCTTAAAGAAGGTGTTGACCCTGAAGTTATTGATGGTTTCATGGGGCACGGAGAGCGCGGTGCTGCAACATACAGCGATTACTCTGCACGTTGCTGGGAAGCTGATGTCAGACGTTATCAAAGCGCTATTGATCATGCCTACGGTGAACTGCCATTTGCGATTCCTCGAGACCTTAAAGAATTACCGCCACTGCTTTGTTTGCCTGCAGAAAAAACCAGCTACATAGAGCCAAAATTGTTTGGCCAAAAAGACCGTGCACGCTATAGATGGTTAAGACTTAAAAAAGCAATACGAGAAGCCTATGCCGATATTCAGCTGTTCTTGAATACTCGGAGCATTCAGGATATCAGCGATAATGAGTTGCTGCTTTTAAGCAATCGAATGCTATTGCGAGAAAACCGTTTGCCGCACCCACAGGCAGCTATACGCTTTAACATACTTGTAAAAACGTTGAAGCGCTTTGAAGCTAGCAGTACAGTCGTAAAAGAAAACGAACAGCAACCTGACATTACTGCGAGTAACAATACTGCTTCAAATGAAGCATCTTCAGGATTGGCGAAACGTCAGTTGCTGAGTAAGCGTTTTGTTGAACTCCGTGACGAGCGTACACACATAACACCGCGCATTACAAATGCACTTGAGCTTTATAGACAGCTTGAATCATGGGCTGACGAAACTCGAAAAAATACATTGAAAACAGGCTTATCTATGCCTCGTGCCTTATGTATTGGCGCACTGCTCATGGCGATTGAAAAGCGTCTTGGCTATAAGCAACTACTGCTTGATGTAATGGCGGGACAGAATTTTCGCCTGCTACAGAATAAGCGCCACTACTTTTTGGAATACAGTGAGATTTTAGATCCTGAGGACTTTTCTGTAGCGGTTCAGCGTCATGAGTTGAGCTATAAAACCATGAGTTTGCTCGCTCATGGTGTGCATAAAAGAAAAACAGTCGAAACATTACAGCCAGCTCAGATCAACGAGTTTAAAGTGTTACTGGAAATCTATTCTAAAGACAATTCAACAAGTTGTGCGCCAACAATGGAGGAGTTGCTGAGCTGGTTGTGCGATATCATCAACCAGTCCAATCTGGTTCAACTGCCCGGCATTGTTGCTGCCGCATTGAGCGAGCGAGCGCCACCGACAAGCTCATCTTTGCGAGACCACGAACGCTTACTAAACGGCAGAGCATTGGATCTCCCAACTAACGCAACAGAAATCACTGAATGGCCAAATAGCACTCTGCCTAACGTGCGCGATAGAAGCACTGGCAAGCTTTCATTGCAAGGGCAAGCCAAGGAGCTGTCAAGAGATATCGCTACAGGATTGCAAGACTATACACCTGCGAAGGCTCGTCAATATGCTCAAAAGCTCAGATCCATTTGTGATACATATCAAAATAAAGTTAGCTCCAGCATGATGCTGCTGGGTTACTGGATTGCTGATCTGACCGCCACAGGTAAATCTAAAAATCGTAAGAAAATAAATCCTTATGCGCTGAAGTCTCTATCGACTTATTTCAGCAGTTTGTCGCCGGTATTTCGTGAGCTCTTGTATGAAGTTGATCTTATTGCACAAGACAGTGAAGAGATGACAGAGTTGTGCGTGCAGATGCTAGATCACAAGGTCATGACATCGAAGCATGCTGATTACTTTGGAAAACGACTCAAAGATTTTTTTCGCTGGGCTGCACGTTTTGGCGTAGCTTCACCAGAGTGGGCGGATCTTGATCTGGA
>JAVETP010000213.1:0-2979 GCA_034006005.1 Pseudomonas sp. | reverse complement strand
AGGCTTCAAATGCATTATGCAACGGGAATTGGTAACTGTCCGGGACTTGTTTTGCTTGGGCGTTGAATGACAGCGTGCAGAGTAGGCTCAGCGCTATATAGAGCGATGTCAGTAAGTGTTTAAACATAAGAGTCTCTAAGTCAACGTCAGAGCTCCTGAGCCCCTGTGTAGTCATGGCTCAGGAGTGCAAAAAGAAGCTACTTTAGCATGCCCTTATCTTGATGCGTCAAAAGCTGACCTTAATCTGCTGTGCAGCTGCTGTCGCGAGTGCTGCTGGATGCTTATTGGCTGGGTGTTAATTGCTGATCAGTAAACACCTGCTCAAACATTGGCACTAAAAATTTATTACCGTACTCACTCAGGTGATCGTCATCGTAATAGAGCGGACGGCCATTTTTTGAGCCGTAGCAGTACTGGTCATCACATAAGTAGGGGAGTGGGTTTAAGATTTTTACGCCACATTGCTCCGCGGCTAGGTCTTGGGCTTGCCAGACAAAAGCATGTCGTTCGTGGTATTCCTCTAGGGTGATTTTTATGTCGTCATTACCACGGCCAAATATTATATTGCGTGCAATAGTATTTGGGACGTTAACAATCATTTCGGGGATAGGGCGAACCAAATAAACTGGATGGTCTTGAGAAAGAATGCAGCTAGTTTTTATTAGAGATGCTTTAAACTGATCTTGATATGTTTGGCTGAAACCATCGTCTGTTTTTTCTTCAAAATAAATATGCGGCACACCCTGAGCGGATATAGCATCTTCATTACCACCAATTAATGCTCGGGTAAGACGATTCACTAAAACAACAGGTGATTTTTTAAACTCGCTATTTAATCTTGAAAAGGCTAGCTCATTAAACGCATAGCAACCTGTAGCCCTGTTTTGAAACTCAGCGCCCTTTAATGTTGGACATGCACTTTTTGCCCAGTGCATGGCATTAGAGTTTGATTGCTCTGCTGCTACAGCTAAAGCAGTAAATGTTGCGCTTGCATGGCTATCCCCAATAGAAATAGCGCCTAACTCTAAGTCATTAGAATAACAATCTATTGGTTTGTTTGTGGAGTCACTAATAGAAATACATTCGTTTTGATTTGCATAAAAATTCTTTGACTCATTAGCCGCCAACTCGACCTCAGACGCTAGCCGCCTTTCAAACACAAACAACCGCGCACTAACTGCACTCACGCCAACCAGCATCACTACCGCGCCTAGCACAAAGATTTCTTTACCCGATGACGCCTTAGAGAAATACACCCGAGTTGGTGTTTCTATCAGGCGGTAAGATAAATCACCCAGCAACAGGCTTAATGCCAAACCCGCTGTGATCCACAGCCAATCGGTATGCAAACTAGCAAAATACAAGCCCACCACAATCGGCCAATGCCACAAGTATAGCGAGTAGGAACGGTCACCCAGCCACTGTGCAATGGGGTGTGCGGTCAGTATTGATTGTGAGCGCTGGGCTAACATAATCAGCGCAGTGGCCAGCACAGGTAGCAATGCCCAAGCTGACGGCCACGTGTAGCTGCTGTCAATTAAGATAAAAGCGAGTAATAAGAGAGAAAAACCAGACCACAGCAGTGCCTTAGAATATTTTTTCAGCGCTTTGACATCACGCCCAGCAAAAAATACTAAGCCGCCAGCAATAAACTCCCAGCCCCGAGTTGGCAATAAGTAAAACGCTGCCACGGGCTTCCAGTTCGACGCTACAACGCTAAGCGCTAATGACGCAAATAAGGCAAACACCAATCCCCAAAACAAGGTTTTAGCTACGGGTTTTATTTTCCATAAAATAGTTAACAATACGGGCAGCAGTAGATAAAACTGCGCCTCGACGCCCAGTGTCCAAGTGTGCAGTAGCCATTTTTCATGTGCCGCCGCATCAAAATAACCAGAAGAGCGCCAGAAGTAGATGTTCGAAATAAATGCCGATGCATACGCAGACTGTGAGCCGAGCGCTTGGTAATCAGGCGTAGGTAAGAAAAACCAACCAAGAACCAACAGCGTTGCTATCAAAACCATTAAGGCCGGTACGATGCGACGTACTCGAGCCATATAGAATTTCCAGATTGAAAAGTTTTCTTTTTCCAGCCCCCTGACAATTATTGTTGTCATAAGAAAGCCAGAAATTACAAAGAATATATCAACCCCGAGAAATCCAGCGCTGAATCCAGGTATTTGGAAGTGAAAAAGTAAAACGGCTATAACAGCGTAGGCACGCAGACCATTAATGTCTGTGCGAAAGGGATTCTGCTGGATGGTTGGCTTCATTGCAGTTCATTCGTCCTGATTGAAAAATAGCAAGTTTAGCAGAAAGGTAACTTTGGTTGTTTTTTAAAGTAATCCTTGTTGTTTTTAATGTGGTTTCTTCATCTAACTTCCTGTTGCATGAATGAAGCCATTAAATTTAGTGAACGTTTAAAAGAGTCAGTTTTGGCTGCTGGATATGAATTTCGTCCGGTCGTGCTGGAACGGGAATTTAACCAACGTTATTGGGGTAACCCTGTCTCGGTGCAGGCTGTGAGACGCTGGATAAATGGCGAGGTTGTTCCGGCTCAAGACCGTTTGCAGGTATTGGCAGAATGGCTGAGAGTCGATCCGCATTGGTTGCGTTTTGGTGAGAAGTTAGCTGATTCAATACAACAGCATCGCAAACGCTGGGATGTCAAAATGACACCGCAAGAGCGAGAAGCATTTGAAGTGTTTATGAGTCTTACGCAAGAGAAACGTAAAATTGTCAGTGAAATTATTTACGCGCTGGCTAAGCCTTAAATAGGCTAAAGCAGTGTCCCGTTTGTATTTTCTACACACGGCTAAACATTGCGCTTAGCCGTGTGTAGAAATAATTGATTACATCACCCTTTGACCGGGGCGTGCACCTGCATCAGGGCTGAGCAGGTGGATTTCTTCACCGCCAGGGCCTGCAGCTAAGACCATACCTTCGGATATACCGAATTTCATTTTACGTGCGGCAAGG
>JAVETP010000212.1:0-2981 GCA_034006005.1 Pseudomonas sp. | reverse complement strand
AAGACTATAATGCGATGTTTGGTACGAGCTACGACACGAGCAGCGACAAGTTCCAAAGCTACTACAAGGACGTGTCTTTGCGAATGAAAAACCGCGAGATTGACCTGCTGATTGTGGTCAATATGTTCCTGACCGGTTTTGATGCCACGACCCTTAACACTCTGTGGGTGGACAAAAACTTGCGCTATCACGGCCTACTGCAGGCGTACAGCCGCACTAACCGCATCCTGAACAGCATTAAGACATTTGGCAACATCGTCAGCTTCCGTAACCTTGAAAAGGCCACGAATGACGCCCTCGCCTTGTTTGGTGATCGTGAAGCCAGCGGCATCGTACTGCTGAAATCATACGGCGAGTACTACAATGGCTACGACAACGAAGGTAAGCCGGTCCGTGGCTACGCTGAACTAGTAAATGAGCTATTGGAGCGCTTCCCCGTGGGCGAGCAAATCATTGGCGAGTCTGTGCAAAAAGAATTCATCAAACTATACGGTGGCATCTTGAAGGTCCGAAACATCCTGACAACCTTTGACGAGTTTGCTGGCAACGAAATCCTAACACCTCGTGATGTGCAAGATTATCACAGCATGTACATCGACCTTTATAACGAGTTCCGCAAAGGCGATGACAGCGAAAAAGAAAACATCAATGATGACGTTGTATTCGAGATGGAGCTCATCAAGCAAGTTGAGATAAATATCGATTACATCCTAGAGTTAATCCGCAAGTACCACGCTGGCAACCAAGAAGACAAAGAGCTACTGGTTGATATTAATAAGGCTATCGACTCAAGTGTTGAACTGCGTAACAAGAAGGAACTGATCAACCAGTTCATCACCGGCCTCAACGTTGGTGACAATGTTGATGACGACTGGCACAAGTTTGTGGACGCTAAGAAGCTAGAAGAACTCAACCAAATTATTGCTGACGAAAACTTGAACCGTGACGAAACCTACAAGTTCGTAGAAGAAGCTTTCAAGAGTGGTGGCGTGCGATCGACCGGCACGGCAATGGACGGTATACTGCCGCACATGTCGATGTTCACCGCCACGAACGAGCGCGGCAAGAAGCGCGAAACCGTGCTAGATAAGCTCCAGAGCTTCTTCAATAAATTCTTTGATATTTCGGGTGGGAAATTGTAGGTTTAAATACTTAGCCGCAGGCCAGCAATAGTTGTACTTGGTCGATTGGACTAACGAAAAAGCCAAAAAATGTCACCAATGTGACGATGAGCTCTAACATAGGCAACTCTCCTTTCCGCCGGATCCGGCACTCTCTTACACTAATAGTGTTTGCGGCTGCGAGAATGAGAACTATTGCTGTGCAGCTAAGTATTTAAAGTACGTGGTGTGGTCGGGCCCGAAGGCCCGACCGAGCTATTACTCACCAGTATCGTCTGTGATACTGGTGGTCGGACCATTAACCTGAGTCCAAGCGATTGATTGCTTGGCACCCTGCTTCGAATCATACGACTCGCTGCTCATTGCTACTGTTTTGTAGTTCTCGTCGGAGCGTAGAACCCAGTAGTATTCGCCTTTGGTATCCTTACGAATAATGTAAGTTGCCACTGTTTGTTTTTATCCTTTAATGTCGTATTCCCTCATTTGACGCTTTAGGATTGTGTTAGGGCTTTATGGTAAAATGAGAAAAGTAAAGGGTACTTCAATTCTTTACGAGGAAACGCCTGCCGGGCGTTTTTCTCATTTTACGAGACCTTATACCCCCGGTCCCCACCGGACCAGGTTATCACCCATTATATCGAAAAAGTTTGAAATGTCAATGCGTAAGCCCAAACCTCGCAAAATAACCAGACACTATTGACTTACAGTACCCAATTCTATACAATGTAAGTATTATGATAATCAACTACAGTGTGAAGAACTTCTACTCCGTTGGCGAAGAAGGCGCTACTATTAACTTTGGCGTTGACGGAAATGCTCCTGAGGCAAATACGTTTATTGACAAGGGAGATATAGCCGGCCGCATATCACTTATCGAGTCAGTTATTGGTCCCAACGCTTCTGGAAAGACTAAACTGCTTCAGGGTATAGCTTTTTTAGCGTATTTGATTAGTGACTCATACGATAACAATCCTAAGTCGTACATACCATTTGAGCCACATATTTCTCACTACAAAAAGCCGTCAGAGATATCTTCTAAGTTCACCGTTGGAAATCGTGTGTTTGAATACTCGTTTGTTCTTGACGACAAGAAGATCATCAAAGAGGATCTTAAGGAATTTAGTAAAACCAAAGAGAGAGTCACTTCAAAGACCCTAGCATCACGCAAGTGGGACGTCAGTAAAGATGCTTATGTACTAGCCGATAAAGAAATTGGTATATCGAGCCCAACAGAACTGCGCAGGAATGCCAGCATGATTGCCTCTGCTATGCAGAAGGAGGCACCGAGTGACCTGGCAAAATTGATATATGATTACTGGGAAAAGAATGTCTTTACATACAACCTATGGGTCAAAGGAAACTCCGAAGACTCAGCACCTATATTTGACCGACTAGTACAAAGAAGCTTGCATAGGCTTTCAGAGCATACGAGCAACCAGACTCGAGAGAAGGTTAAGCAAACCTTATCTACTTACGATATTGGTTTCAACGACTTCTTCAAACACGAGACGGAGTTGCCAATACCGGGAGCAAATAAGCGCACAGTTTATGGTATAAACCATAAATTCCTGAATGAAGAATTTACAACTCTTATAGATCAGGAGTCTTCTGGCACTAAGCGCATGATTGTAATCCTGGACAATATCATGGACGCACTTTCTGTTAAGAGTGGTGGCATAGCAGTAATTGATGAAATAGATGCGTTCCTGCACCCTGATATCGTAGAAGCTTTTGTTGACCTGTTTATTAGTCCAGAAACCAACCCAAACAAGGCACAGCTTCTATTTAGTACCCACAACCACCGCTTACTCAATTCGTTTAATAGTCGACAGATTATTCTTGTCGAGAAGAATAAGTAAG
>JAVETP010000211.1:0-2989 GCA_034006005.1 Pseudomonas sp. | reverse complement strand
ATTGATCGAGCTTAAGCAGCACGCGCTAGCCTAGTGATAACGCGTGCAAACTCTATAAGCTTAAGGCTTTGTTTGTTCCATATACTTGAAAAAATCGTTATCAGGTGACAACACCATAATATCGCTTTTATCAGCAAAGCTTTCACGATAGGCCATTAAACTACGGTAAAACGCATAGAACTCTTGATCTGCACCGTAGGCTTTAGCATAAATCGCTGTCGCTTTTGCATCACCTTCACCTCGAATCTCTTCAGCTTCGCGGTAGGCTTCAGCCAGTAGAACACGGCGTTGACGATCAGCGTCTGCACGAATACCTTCAGCCAGTTCTTTACCCTTAGCGCGGTGCTCGCGAGCTTCACGAGCACGCTCTGAACTCATACGCTCAAACACACTCAGATTCACTTCTTTAGGCAAATCAATGGCTTTAACACGCACATCAATCACTTCAATACCCAACTCTTTACGCGCCATGCGATCTAGAGATGTGGTGATATCTGCCATTAACTCATCACGTTGACCACTGACCACTTCATGCAAAGTACGTTTACCAAACTGGTCACGTAGACCCGCTTCTAAACGACGTGCTAAACGCTCATCAGCAACCTGTTTAATACCTGAGGTTGCGGTGTAGTAACGATCAGCATCAGCTACACGCCACTTCGCAAACGCATCCACCATCACTGCTTTCTTCTCCAGCGTTAGAAAACGCTGAGTCGGTGCATCAAGGGTCAATAAGCGCGCATCAAAGGTACGTACTTGGTTAACGTAAGGTATTTTCACATGCAGACCCGGCTGCACATTCGCTTGCGCGACCTTACCGAATTGCAACAGTACTGCCCGCTCTGTTTGCTGAACAATATAAAAACTATTCCAAGCAACTAAGCCCAACACTGCAGCGATGATTAAAACAAATGTCGATTTATTACTCATTAACGGCTACCTCTGGCGCGCAAGTCACGAGTCAGCGCATCGCTACCTACACGGACACTGTTTTCTACAGGATTTACACCCTCGGCAGAGTCTGACGATTTCAGTGATGTCGTAGTGCGCCCTTCAAGCATTTTATCCAGCGGTAAATACAGCATGCTGTTTTGACCTTGATCACCGGTCAACAATACTTTGCTGGTGTTGCTGAACACTTCTTGCATGGTTTCTAAATACAAACGCTGACGAGTCACCTCAGGCGCTTTACGGTATTCGGTCACTAGCTTAGTAAAGCGGTCCGCCTCACCCTCAGCACGCGATACAGTTTCATCACGATAACCGTTGGCTTCTTCGCGCAGACGTTGCGCCTGACCACGTGCTTCTGGAATCACACCATTAGCATAGGTTTCAGCTTGGTTCTTCTCACGCTGCTCATCTTCACGCGCACGAATCACATCATCAAAGGACTCTTGTACTTCACGTGGTGCTTGCGCATTCTGCACGTTCACCTGGGTCACGGTGATACCGGTACGGTAAGTGTCTAAGAAACGCTGAAGACGCTCTTTGACTTCAACAGCTAAAACTTCACGACCTTCAGTCAGTACTTGGTCCATCGCGGTTGAACCGACAACGTGGCGCAAGGCACTTTCAGTGGCGTGCTGCAAACTCAACTCAGGTGCATCAACGTTCAGCACATAGTCTTGCAAATTGTTGATTTTATACTGCACAGTCAATGGCACTTCGATGATATTTTCATCTTCAGTCAGCATTGGGCCTTGGCGCGTATAAGCACGTTCACGAGTGACATTCTGCTCGTATTTACGATCCATGGGTGGAAAGTACATATTCAAACCTGGGCCCACTGTTTCGTGGTATTTACCCAAACGTAAGATCACGGCCTGTTCTTGCTCATCAAGCGAGTAAACTGCTGTATAGACCCACATCGCAGCCAATGCCGCGAAGACAAGAGCCATCAGGCCGAAACCACCACCGGAACCTTTAGATCCAGGTTTTTTCTTTCCGCCAAATAAGCTGTTTAGATTATCCTGCAGTTTACGGAGGGCTTCATCAAGATCAGGTGGTCCTTGTTTCTGGCCGCCGCGCTTATTGCGGTCACCCCAAGGGTCCTGATTATTTGAGTTACCACCCGGCTCATTCCAGGCCATAGTGTTCTCCATCTATTTGAAAGGCAAAATGCACATTAAAAGTGCACTATATTATATTTAATGATCATGCCAAATGCAGCATCAGCTAGTCAGTTGAGCGTAATCAGTGGTGAGTATACTGTGCAAAGAACTCATCAGCACTGAGCCCTTCATGGCTTAACAGTTGATCAAGTTCCATTTTTGCTACACGCAGTGTTAATACACTAGCGCCATCCTCAGTATGGGTTTCCTGCTGGACAGCGTTCAAGTCAAACAGTTTGCCACGTAAACGGCTGTGCTGCTGCGAAAGACGCACTGTAGCAATATATATTTCGTCTTCCAATAGTTCTGCAATTGCTTGCTGTAATAACTCAATACCTTGCTGTTCTTGAGCCGACAACCACACGCGCACAGGCTTACCCTGTTCATCACGCTGAATATGTGGATCGACATGATCGAGCAAGTCGATTTTGTTGTAGACCTCAAGCACCTGCACATTATCAGCATCAATTTCTTGCAATACCTTATGCACTTGCTTGATTTGCTCATCACGCTCAGGCGATTGCGCATCAATCACGTGCAGCAAAAGATCAGCATTAGCCGACTCTTCTAAGGTAGCGCGAAAGGCTTCAACGAGTTTATGCGGTAGATGGCGAATAAAACCCACCGTATCTGCCAGTGTCACTGCACCTAACTTAGGTATTTCGACACGTCGCACAGTAGGGTCTAAAGTGGCAAACAACTGATCAGCAGCAAAAACTTTCGACTCAGTCAGTAAATTAAACAGCGTTGATTTGCCGGTATTGGTATAACCGACTAAGGACACGCCTGGTATTTCTGCACGCTGACGACTGCGACGTGCAAGTTGACGCTGATTGCGCACTTTTTCCAGACGATTTTTAATTTGTTTAACACGTACG
>JAVETP010000210.1:0-2991 GCA_034006005.1 Pseudomonas sp. | reverse complement strand
AGCTCGGTACGCTGGTCAGCATCAACGCCATACCGATAGCCACACCGCCCTGCGGTAACATCACTAAACCCACATTATGGCTAATCACCCGTGGTGCGCCAGCCAGTCGCGCGCCGACCATTGCACCCACGATCTGTCCGCCCGCCCGTAACAAGAAGTACAGTACGATCAAACCCGCATGACTGATCACAACTGCAGGAGAAAAGTGCAAGCCAGCCAGGGTAAAGAACAGTACGAATACCACTTCCTGAAGCTGCTCAAGCGGTCGAAATAAGGGCTCTGAGTGAGCTCCAGCAAACAAGCGTGCCGAGAAACCCAGCGCCATCGCTGCAAGTAGCGGGGAGAAGTCCCAGGCTTCGGCCAATCCGGTCAGCAAAATAATGCCACCGAGTAATGCCACCAGTTTCAGCTCTTGATCAGGCAAATGGCGTGCGGCACGTTCTATGACATAACCACCCGCCACCCCCAATCCAATTGCCGCGACAATTTCCCATATAACAGCTGGAACTGCAGCACCAAAGCCTGTGCTTTCCATTGCAGCCAATACCAGCGAGAAAATCACCAGCGCCAGCACATCATCAAGCGCAACCATACCCAACAGTGCAGTCGTTAATGGGCCACGGGCTCTGTACTGGTGAATGATTGCAACAATGGCAGCTGGAGCGGTGGTTGTGGCAATAGCTGCTAGCAACAACGCCAACGTCACGTTGGGCACATCCGCCACCGCCACACCTAACAGCGAAAAACCGACTAATACAGCCACAAAACTACCTGTGACCTTACCTATGGTTGCCGTAACAATGGTCCAGCCGAGCTGACGTAGCTGCGAAACTGTTACAGCACCGCCAATCAGGTAAGCAATGATCCCCAGCGTGACGGCAACGATCGGCCGTGTCCATTCAGTCGTATCAACACCTAAAGAACCACCTAAAAAATCAGGGGCAAACAATATGCCTGCGAGTATATAGCCCACAACGCGAGGCACTCGAAAGAGATAACTACCCAGTACGCCGAATATGAGCCCGGTGATCATCAGCAAGCCGATCAACAAAATTTCCATCTCATCTCCATTTTGAGCGGGTGATTGCCAGTGCAATAACACATAACCTGTTGGGTGTATCACCCATGATGCACCCAAGTCAAAGTTATGCCTGCTAAAACTGCTGCGTTTTGAGTACTTAGCATCGAGAGTGTGGCTATTATCTGAGTTCTGGCCGAAACTCAATCATAGGCTCAGGCTTTAGAAACGGCGCCGGATCAACAGGGCCACCGGAGTAAATCCCAAAATGCAGATGAGGTGGCGTGGTTCTCGCGTTACCCGTATTACCAACGTATCCAAGCACATCGCCTTGTTTAACTGTGTCGCCGGATGCAATCGCAAATGAATCTAAATGGGCGTAGTAATAGCGCGTACCACCGACTCCCAACATGCCACCCGACAGCCACACATGATTGCCGCCAATGCCACCGGTACCGGTTCGTACACGGCCAGTAACGACCGCTGTGACTGGCGTACCCTTTTTAGCAAAGATATCCACACCGTGATGCTGCCGAGCACCGCCATCGCGAGCGACACCGAAGCGGCTACCTATATCACGCTGCGCTGCGCCTTCTACGGGAAACGGTAATGAGCCGCCAGTGGCAATAGCCAACGAATACTGCACTTTAGCGAATAACTCAGGTTGCAAGACAACGCGGTAATCGCCCGATTGGGAAATAATTCGACGACTGATCGCACCATCTGCGTTCAACTGCGCAACGGTTGACCAATCTTGCCCAACACTTTTATGCCACTCCAAACTGGCATACAACTGATCGTCGGAGCTATCCAAACGAGAGAGTTGCCACAGCAGCGTTTCTCCCCGCTCAAGCGACATTTGATAGACGTGCGCTTCAATCTGATCATCTGTAAAGGCGTTAGAGGTCCGGTAGCGATTGCCAACGCGCATAGGTTTCTCACCGGCATGCTCAACCGCCCCGCTCCATTGCTGACCCAGTGGACTGTCTAACAGTCCTGCAAGACGTAAACGCCAAGTATAAATTTCTCTCGGCGACCAGCCCAGTAGATCGAAGACGACATAACGCACTGCGTTTTCGCTGCTTTGAACTGCGCTTTGCCGCAGGTCATCACGAATAGCAAGAACAACGACCAGCACAGTTAATAGGCCAAAGAATAACCAAGGCCGTATGCTTCGCTTCTTTGTTGTCATCTAATGCATCGCTCGTACTATTTTCTGCTTCCAGTCACAAGCAATAAACCACCGGCAAAGATTGCCGCAATACCGAGCCACATAGGAATATTGACTGTTTCTTTTTCCTTTGCAGTCAGTTCAACAGAACCCAACTTAACCACAGTCGTATCTTTTGTGTAACTAAACCCGCCATAAGCCAAACCCAGAGTGCCAGCAATAATCAAAGCGATCGCAAGAGTTCTTATTGTGTTCATTTTTTAATCCTTTGGTTATATGTCCAAACCTCAGCGCCGAAGGCGTTTGGGCGAACGAGTGCTTGACCATTAAAGCATGCTTTGATCTGCGTGCGGGAAGCAAAATACTCAGCTCTACATATGAATTTTGAGCTTATCCCGTCTTCAAAGAATTTGGCGCCAGAGCCCAAGTTAACAGGCTTTTTTTTGACATCCTCACCGTCCTAAAGATACGGTGATTCCTACTGCTAGACGGCCATGCCCGACCGCGAGAATGTTCTTTGCCGCATTGACATCGCGGTCGCAGTGCGTGACACCGCACGCACTGCACGTCCATTCTCTTATTCCAAGCCCTGCGATACCTTTCGGCCTGCTGTCGGGCAAAGCGCCACAACTGCTACAGGTTTGGGTGGTGTATGCCTCGTTAACTTCCTTAAAAACAATGCCTGCGTGATCGCACTTATATTCCAGCATTGTTTTTAATTGGCCCCAGCCAGCGTCTAGCACTGATTTGGCCATCTTGGTTTTAACGAGTTTTAAGCTACTGACATTGCCAACATAGATTT
>JAVETP010000007.1:0-89987 GCA_034006005.1 Pseudomonas sp. | reverse complement strand
AAGGGTGGGGTTTGATGGCTGATAGTCACCGCGCGACCGCGGCGTTTAGCTTGGATGGCCTCGCCAATATTATCCTGAATATAAGGGTAAAATACTGGGATATCGCCCACGGTTAAAAAGGGATAATCAGTCACTGAGAGCCCTCGATCTTTACCGGGTAACCATTCTTGTGTGCCATGTGTACCTAAGTGAATAATGGCATTTATAGACTGCTGATTTAGATAGCGGTATGCCGCAAGGTAGATATGATCAGGCGGGACTTTTGTATCATGATAGAACGCCTCTGGATCGCCGGCTCGGGAGGGTTGCGGCAATAGCGTTAAATGCCCAAGATCAATCGCTGGAAATACAAACTGTAATTGACCATCAATCGAATGCAATGCCCAGTGCTTTTCGGTGGGACCCCAGCGATCGACTAACGCACGCTGTTCGTCTTCGGGCAGGGTGGTTAAATATTGCTGGTAGTCTGCGAGTGGTAGGGTTTTCGCCAAACCTCGGTTGTACAAGTCAGGCAAAGTTTCCGGGTGATAAACACCGCTTAAAAGCTGTTGTGCAATGTCGATAAAATCCGTTTCACCCTGTGCTGTCACGGTATATCCGGCTTGGGATAAAGCTTGCGTGATTTCTACTAGGCTGCGCGGAACGTTTAAATGCGATGCGGCAATGTTTTTCTCACCCATGGGGTGGTTCCAGAATAGCAGTGCGATTTTTTTATCGCTGTTGGGCAATTGTTGCAGCTTAATCAGCTGATTGACCTTGTGCAGCACGCTGTCAATCTGCGCGGCCATTAAAGTCACGCGACCCTCTTCTACGGCAGCAATCACCATCGGGTCACTGAGCCCCCAACTTTCTGTCACGCTTAAAAAAGGCGCAACTGTACGAGCCGGTATACCTTGATCGGCTTGCAGCCATTGCTGCTCATTACCATCACGGTAGGTTAGCGTTTGTAGCACAGGAATATTAAGCTCTGCGAATTCCTGCAAGCGAGTATTGCCATTTTGCATATGCTGCATATTGATAATAACGCTGGGTTTATGCTTAGCAAAAAAGTCGGTTAAAACGGTCGCTTGTTCACTATCAAACCAAAAGACAACAGGTAACAGTCCCTGTGCTTCGCTACGCTGAATCAGCTCATCGATGGCAGAGGTTTGCATATCGCTGATTTGCTGCTCATTAATAGCAAAAGCCACCAGTGCTCGGGGTGCTGTATGCCGTTGCTCAGCCCATGCAATGTAATCCTCTAACTCAGTAAAAAACTTCTCAGCTTGGGGATGATAAATGCCTTGCAGTGGTGTTTTTTTTGCCTCAGGTAAGGCTAATATCGGCTGGTTTTTACTGTGTTTAACGAGGCTGTCAAACAGTTGCTGCATATTCTCTGCGCCGCCATAAGCATAGTAATCCAGCCAGAATTGAGCCAGTTCTTTAGGGATACCATCATATTGCGGGCGGCCACCACCAACCTGTATCCAAGGTTGTTGGCGCTGCCAATTAATGTCTGTTAGAAACTCGGTTACCCGCTCTAAATCATTAGGTCGTGGAGTGTCTAGGATGACTAAATCACTGCTATTAAGCTGCTGTAATGCCAAGTTTTTTTGCGTATGGCTTTCAGGGCGAAGCACCTCCAACTGTACATCTTGAGCCGTTGCTATAGGCCGCAACTGCTCGAACTTATGCTCCAGCACAAAAGCACTGGCCACAATGGTGACCTTGGGCGTGGCATAGGTCAGACCGCTGAGTAAAGACAGGGCAATTACTAACCAATAGCGCATTAGAAACCCACCTGTATGCTGAGATGATAGCTGCGTCCTGGCTCGGTATAATCGAACTGTTCATTGCTGTTGCTTAAGCGCTTATTGGATAAATTACTAATACCTGCTTGCACGCTGGTATTTTTTGACAGCTGATAGTTCATATCCCAATGCAGTAAATGATAGGCAGGTAACGCATATTGCTGATCAAGACTGCCGGTGAGCTGGCTACCGATATATTCATGGCGTAACTGATTATTGAGTTGCTCGGTCAGTTGCCATTGCAGGGTGTTATTCAAAAGATGCCGTGAGCGATCGCTTAAACGGTGTTTGCCTGTTCTATTCTTGGCATCCAAATAGGTATAGTTGCTATGCCATTGCCAGTCGGAGTGAAAGGCCCAGTTCATCTCTAACTCCAGTCCGCGAATCCGTGCTTGATCAATGTTTTCATAGGTGCGTTGTTCGCGTCCGCGTTGACCACAGTTAGCAATGCAGCGCGTATGAATCAAATCATTGAGCTGGTTTTCAAAGAGGGTTGTACCGAAGGTAAAATCGTCTTGCTGGTATTCGACGCCCCACTCATAGCTGGTATTGGTCTCTGGCTGTAGGTCGGGGTTGCCATAAATCGTAAAACGCCCACCTCCGCCGATACTGTTATAAGAGGCCGACAGTTGTTTTAATGACGGTGCTTTATAGCCACGGCCGGCTCCGATGCGCATTTGCCAGTCAGGGTTAAATTGATACATAAGGTAAGCGCGTGGGCTATGTTCCCAACCAAAGGCCTCATGCTGGTCAAAGCGGCTGCCCAAGGTTAGCGACCAGTCTTGTGCCAGTTGCCACTCATCTTGTAGAAATACAGCTCTGTGGATGGCTTGATCTTGGCCATGGCTATTCACCGAACGATCTTCTAATTCTTCTTTACGCCATTCGCTACCTATGGCTAAACGATGCTGATAAAAAGGATCAAAGGTGACTTGCCCATCAACGACGCTGCCGATAATTTTTTGTGGATCGTTAGGTTTTTGCCCAGCAGTACGATGGTTCTCGCGTTGCAATTGATTACGATAGCCTCGAACTTGAGTGTGCCCCCATTCCCAGTCTTTATCATGAGTTAAGGACATTTGTTGACGCTTTAAGACATCTGTCGATTCATATTCTGAAATGACTTTGCCTGCCGTTATTGTATTGCGCCAGCGTTCTTCGCGGCCTTGGCTGTAGTCCAAGGTTAAGTCTTGTGTCGAGTCTAATTGCCAGCGCAGCGCCATGCCTAGATGATGGTTATCATTGCCTTCTAAATCAGATAAGCGCTTATCTTTGCTGAAAGGGGTTTCTTGCTGGCGCTGTACTTCTCCGGTTAAGGATAGGCTCAGCCGGTCAGGAATGAGCGCGCCACTGACAAACCCATTGACCTGATGTTGCTGCCCACCGCGTTGTTCTGGACGTTGCCCTGCGAGGCGGACTGTGCCGGTCCAGTCTTCGCTGGGTGCTTTAGTGATGATATTGACAATCCCACCTAAAGCTTCTGAACCGTACAGCGACGACATGGGGCCGCGTACCACCTCAATGCGTTCAATCGTGGCTAAGGGAATCCAATTTAAATCAAAGTCAGAGTGTGCAATTGCGCCCGCTGAAGGGTTAATACGCTTACCATCGATCAGCACAAGGGTATGTTCACTGGGCATGCCGCGTAAGCTGATCCCGCGGCGCGACATTCCTACGCCACTGAACTGAACACTTTTAACGCCACGCAGAGCGTCTTTTAAATCCTGTATGGGACGTTTTTGTAGCTCGTTTTGTGTAATAACACTGACGCTAGCTGGCGCATCGCTTAAGGCGCGTTCAGTCGCTGTAGCACTAATCACAACCGCCCCTAGATCAGTCGTTGTATTAGCAAGTACCCAACCGGAATGACACAGCAATAACCCACATAGTCCTAGTTTTTTGAAGCGGCGCATTATAAATACATACCTGTAATGTTATATTATTGCGCTTTATACAGGTATAGGGTGAACAGAGTAAAGCTATATTTAAAGTAGTGGGGACAGTTGAGGGTCTATAAAACTGTTGGCATTCCAGTTTTGATCTTGGCTGTAGTGGTGGTTTGCTGAGGTTGTTTGCGATATTTTTAGATGGAGTTACCGCCTCCAGCGGCACTTCAAGAAGTGTTACTGGAGGCGGTAGTAGCATCTCAATAGAGTCTTGCTTTAAGGTTTTGATTTTTCCAGAACGTAACGGCCTGGTGCTGCTTCTATCGGTGGATATTCCGCGCTGCCCATATCAGTTACGGCAGGACCTTTTTCACCGCTGTGTTTGTCCAGCCAAGCAAACCAGTCGGTCCACCAGCTACCTGAATGTTCTTTGGCTGATTTGAGCCAAGTGTCAGGTGATTCTGATAGGGTCTCATTGACCCAGTAATTACGTCTCTTTTTAGCAGGTGGGTTAACAACACCAGCGATATGTCCTGAGGCGCCAAGAA
Organism: Pseudomonas sp.; assembly: GCA_034006005.1. Classification (GTDB taxonomy): domain Bacteria; phylum Pseudomonadota; class Gammaproteobacteria; order Pseudomonadales; family Pseudomonadaceae; genus Denitrificimonas. The sequence continues at coordinate 85,763 of JAVETP010000007.1, read as the reverse complement.
TAAAGCGTTTCGGTCCGCTGAGTATGGCAGTACTCGCATAGGCGCTACGCCAAGGGACAATATGGTCATCCTGGGTGCCAAGAATGTAGGCTGGAGCTTCGATAGTGGTGAGGTCCACTTTTACTCCACATAGCTCCAGTTCACCGGATTTTAAATCGTTTTGCAGGTACGTATGGCGTATATACCAGCAATACATTGGGCCTGGCATATTGGTGCTGTCGTTATTCCAAAATAGCAGATCAAAGGCTCTAGGCTTTTCACCTTTTAGGTACTTGTCGACGTTGTAATTCCACCACAGCTCGTTAGGTCGCAAGAGGGAGAACGTGTTGCCCATATCCTCACCCGTGAACAAACCAAATTTACCACCTTGGCCGCCGATGGTGCGTTCTTTTTCGGCAAGGAATTTTTCATCGACAAATATGTTGATTGGGCCTGTATCTGAGTAGTCAAGGAAGGTGGCGAATAGGCTTACGCTGGCTATATCACGATCGCCACGCGCTGCTAGAACCGCTAGGGCACAAGTGAGTAGGGTGCCACCGATGCAGAATCCCATGGTGTTAATCTGACGCTCACCGCTAATAGCTCGAGTCGCCCGCAGGGCGCTAATAACACCATCCTGAACGATCCGATCCCAGGTCACATGAACGTGTTGCTGGCCAAAGTTGCGCCAAGAAATTAAAAATACTGAGTGACCTTGCTCGACAAGGTGGCGTACTAGAGAGTTTTCGGGTTGCAGATCAAGAATATAGTACTTGTTGATTGCTGGCGGTACGATCAGTAACGGTTTTTTGTACTGAGTTTTGCCAGTCGGTGTGTACTGTATTAATTGGAACAGTTCGTTCTCGAATACAACGGAACCTGGTGTGATTGCTAAACTGACGCCGACTTCAAAGTGGTCTTTGTCACTCTGACGTAATTTGCCTTCTTGCAGGTCGCTGGCTAAGTGCAACATTCCACTAACGACGCTGATTCCCTGAGTTTCAAATGCACGCTTGAGAGCGTCAGGGTTGCTCAGCAGGAAGTTGCTCGGCGCATAGGCGGCAATCATTTGCTCGGCTAGATAGTATAAGCGTTCCTTGGATTTCTTATCGTCAATAGGCAGTAAAGCCAGCAGTTTCAGTAGGAAGCTTGAATTGAGCAGATAGAAGGTTGCGAGCGAGCCAAATACAGGGTTATTCCAATTTTCGCTGGAAAAGCGTTTGTCTTCGAAGCTGAAATCTTGTTGGCTTAACATTTTCTGGCCGAGCTTCATCCATTCTTGGTTGAACTCAGTTTGCAGTTGCTCAAGTGATTCGCTTGGCACATTGAACCACTCGCTGTGGTCGCAATCTTTGAACCAGTCGTGTTGCACTACCCCATGACGTAGCTGTTGCAAGCACAGGTTCGCGACAAAGGGTGTCTGACCTGACCAGTAGGTGGATAAAGAGTGTTGGTTAATGTCCATAAGTATGCAAAATCCTCGAGTGTATTAAGGTGGCACACGCCTGTTTGCGTGGTGTTATTATTAATTATACTTTTAAAATATGAATGATTTATATCAAGCTTTTAAGATTTTCCGTGTAGGAATCACTCGATTGTCTCTAGCGGTTTTTTGATGGCGCGTAAGAATAGTTTCCTAAGCTCTCTTTAACCGCTATGAGGGGCACCTGAAGTGCAGCCCTAGGACAGGGCTGCGAATGTTTACTTTGTTAGCGTTAGCAACAGTGGTAACAATAGAGCGTGAAGTGAATAAGGGTAGACCTTATTACTGCATGTTCATGCCGCCGTTAACGGTGAAGTCAGCACCAGTGGAAAAAGCAGCTTCATCGGATGCTAACCAAGCGATCATAGAGGCAATTTCTTCTGGTAGTCCTAAGCGGCCAACGGGAATTGTAGCAATCATTCCCTCCAAAATGTCAGGACGAATCACCGCAGTCATCTCGGTTGCGATATAGCCCGGTGATACTGTATTGACTGTCACGCCTTTGCCGCTGAGTTCGCGTGCGAGTGCCATGCTGAAGCCATGCACACCTGCTTTGGCTGCAGAATAGTTGACTTGGCCAAACTGACCGCGCTGGCCATTAATTGAGGAGATGTTAATAATCCGACCCCAATTTTTGCTCAGCATGCCTTCAACAACTTGTTTGCTGGTGTTAAATAAACTGTTGAGGTTGGTGTTGATTACCGCGTTCCAGTTTTCAGGTGTCATCCTACGAAACGTGCCGTCACGAGTAATACCAGCGTTATTGACTAGTACGTCAATTGCACCGATCTCACTCTGTAACGTTTCGAATGCTTTAGATGTGGATTCCCAGTCTGCAACATCACACTCTAAAACGTGGAATGTATAACCTTCCTCAGACTGCTGGGCGAGCCAAGCATCTTTACGTGATGACCCCGTGCTGCATCCAACTACAACGGTAAAACCATCATCATGCATGCGTCGACTAATAGCTGTTCCGATGCCACCCATGCCACCTGTGACGAGTGCGATACGTTTTACATTGCTCATAAATCATCCTCCATTACGTTTATTGTAATTTAGCATCACTCATATACTTTAAAATGGCTAGATATTTAAGTCAGAGATGTAGTCTCTTTAGTGGGACTTGATCTATTGATTAAAAGTTGTCAATGTCTTTGATTTATGTGTGTGGGTTATTGCTTGCAGGCTGTGCGGGACGGCCGATGCGCCAATAGAGTAAGATGGTGTGCTTATGCATGCTATCTGTGAGATTTTTTACCCATGTCAGACAACAATTATTCCCAGCCACGTTTAATCAAGAAGTATGCGAACCGTCGCATGTATGACACTCATACTAGCACCCATGTGAATGTCAATGATATTCGCCAGCTAGTCATCGATGACGTTCCTTTTCAAGTTGTTGATGCCAAGAGTGGCGAAGACCTAACGCGAAGCATCCTTTTGCAAATTATTCAGGAGGCGGAGAATGATGGTGAGCCGATTTTCTCTAGCCATATGCTCAAAGGTATTATTCGTTTTTATGGTCCGCTGCAAGGTGTGCTCGGTAGCTACTTAGAGCAAAGTATTCAAACTGTGGTGGACCTGCAGACAAAAGCGAGTGTGCAGTCATCGCAAGCTTGGAGTGAGTTTATGCGTAAGAAGACTCCAGTGACGAGCGATTTGATGAGCGATTATATGGAGCAGTCGAAGAAACTTTATCAGAGCACACAGAGCTTGTTTGGTCTGTTTGGTGCAACTTCTTCACGTAAGTCAGAGGGGGCTGATGCTAAAAAAGATGGTGAGCAGGAGTAACTTTAAATACTGATAGTGCCTGCAGTGTAGCTGTGCGGGGTTTAGATTTAGACGGTTATCTAGAGGACTGCTTATTATGAGTCGTTGTGGTGACGTAATTTCTGCGAGCTATATTACTATCAGTTGCTTGATAGAGTGACTGTTGAATTAAAAAAGGGAGTAGCGCTAAGCGCTACTCCCTTTTTATCGATCGAATCTGTTGAGCGAGATTTTCAACATCTCGCAGAAGAGATCTTACTTCTTCGCTGCAGCTTTAGGAGCTTCAGTTGCTGCAGTTGCTGTGGCAGTTGCTTTACCTGCAGCAGATGCGGCAGCGGCAATGCCTTCTTCAGCCATTTCAGATGCTTGTTTAGCAGCTTTCTGAACGCTTTCGTAGGTACTTCCAACAGTTTCTAAAGCAGTTTTGAACATGGCAACAGCAGGCTCAGCACCCGCTGGTGCGTTTTTGCTGAGTGTTTCGATCAGTTCTTGAGTTTGCTGAGTGGTTGCTTCAACCTGACTTTCAGCAATCTTAGCAATGTCTGCTTGGGTGCTTGAGATCAGCTCGTATACTTCACGATTGAATTCCATCAAACGCTCAGCTTGTGCTGCAGGCTGTGGTAAAGCTGTCTGCAAGCTAGCTAGATCCTTAGGATCAGTAACAGTCAACATAGACTGTAAGCTTTCAAACTGCTCACCGCTTGCTGCACGCAGTGATTTAAGTTGCAGTTGAGTCAGTTGCTCAACGCTTTCAAAAACACGGCTGCTGATTTGTTGCAGCATTTCAAGTTGTGCTTTCTGTGCGCTTTGGATTTTTTCTGAGTTAAATAAAGACATGTTTTTAATTTCCTAATCAGTGTATTGCCGGTTTCGGCTTAATGTATTTGAGCCATCAGATGCTCAGTCATGCTATTATGTTGCACTGCAAAAAGATTATTTGCAACTGTTTTTTGTGCACTGCACAAAGATTTTTCTTTAACTTGCCTGATCACGCTATAAAAGTGAGTCGTCATGATGATTTTCAATTCATTGACGGGCAAGGTAGAGATAAAAGATCCCAGCATGTAGGAGACATATATGAGCGATAAAAGTTTTTTCACACAGGTGGAGGAGCGCTTTTCTTCTTTCCAAGCGCTACTTAAACACTTGGGTCAGTTGCACCGTTTGCAATTTGATAATCTCCTTACAGCCTCTGAACCGCGTTATAAAACCATGCTTGCTCCGATGAGTGCAGGGCATCTGCGTCAACCGAGTCCCGCTGAATGTTTAGAATATTGGGTCGACTTTTGCCAGCGTAGCGTGCTGTATTTGGATGCACTGCGTCAGCGTGGTGATAATACGTTGGCCCATGAGGCAGCAGACTATCCATTACTGCTGAAGTTTCCCTATGAAACGCTGATTGATGGGCGTGATTTGCCTCGTCCAGTCAACTATTCATTATTAAAAGTTACTCCTGCAACTGATCAGCCAAATGATAGTGAGCGTGCTCCCGTTATTGTGATTGATCCGCGCGGTGGGCATGGCGCCGGCATTGGTGGTTTTAAGCAAGATTCAGCGGTTGGCGAAAGTCTGCGAGCAGGGCACCCAACTTATTTTATCGCTTTTAGTCATGCGCCTGAGTCAGGTCAAACGTTACACGACGTGGGTGCGGCACAGGCTCGTTTTCTTGAGGAAGTGATTCAGCGTCACCCCAATGCAGCTAAGCCGATTGTGATGGGCAACTGTCAGGCCGGTTGGGCACTGATGGGGCTGGCAGCAGCGCGACCCGAGTTGCCAGGGTTAGTGATCATTAACGGTGCGCCACTGTCGTACTGGTCGGGTGAAGAAGGGCATAACCCGATGCGCTACTCAGGTGGCTTGCTTGGCGGTGCTTGGATGACTCGATTAGCGAGCGATTTAGGTAATGGCCGTTTTGATGGTGCTTGGCTGGTGAGTAATTTTGAAGCCTTAAATCCAGCCAATACGTATTGGAATAAGTATTACAACCTGTTTAGCAATATCGATAGCGAAGTTCCGCGGTTTCTAGATTTTGAGCGCTGGTGGGGCAGTCCAACGCTGCTCAATAGAGAGGAAATTGAGATGATTGTTGATGATCTTTTCATCGGTAATCGTCTAACAGGTGGCTTAGGAGCGCAGAGCAGTGAGGTCGATCTGAAGAAAATTGAGGCCCCTGTGGTGGTCTTTTGCTCTTATGGCGATGACATTACACCTCCGCAACAGGCGTTAAACTGGATCGCTGATATTTACCCCAGTGATCTTGCACTGCGTAAAGCGGGTCGTACTATTGTTTACCTGAAGCATGCCAGCGTGGGTCATTTAGGTATTTTTGTGTCTGGCGCTGTAGCGCGTCGCGAGCACCGAGAGCTGCTGGATGCGAGCGAAGCCATCGGGCTATTGGCACCCGGACTTTACGAAATGATTATTGAAGATGTGCCTGTTACAGATGAGTCCGAGCCAAGCTATGAAGTCTATTTCGAGCGTCGGCAGATCACTGATATTTTGAGTGATGACAATAGTGAGCGCGAGCGCGATGATGAACGTGAGTTTGCCATGGTCAACCAAGTCTCACAGGTCAACAGTACACTGTATGAGTCGTTTGTACGTCCTTGGTTGATTCCAGCAATGAATGAACACTGCGCTGAAATGATACGCAAGGTGCACCCATTTCGCATGCAGCAGTATTTTCACAGCAGCTTGAATCCAATCTTTAGCGGGTTGGCGGGTAGCGCACCTGTAGTACGTGCTAATCGCCAGCCGGTGTCTCTTGATAACCCACTGTTAGCTTGGCAAGAGAATTTTTCTAATTTAGTTGAGACGCAGTTGAACGTTTTTCGCGATGTGCGTGACGCTTCGCAAGAGATGAAATTCCATACTGTGTACGGTGCTCTCGCGACTTTAACGGGCATGCAAAAACCTGATACTCAGCAGAGTGAGAGTCAGTTAGAAGATCACAACGTCACTGAACACTTGCGCGACTCCTTAACGCAGGGTGGTGGGCTGGAAGCATTGTCGAGAATTTTGCTATTACTGGGTCATGAGAGTGGTAAGTTCAGTAAAGGTCGTGTGCAGCAGATGGCTGAGAAAAGTCGCAGTCTCATGAAGGGATTCGACATGGATTTCGGCAATATTCGCCAGATTATCGACCAGCAAGGGTTATTGGTTTTTGCCCTTCCTGTAGAAAGTTTAGCAACGTTACCGCAACTGCTGGTTGATCATGAACAACGCAAAGTATTACTCGAGACAGTGATGGAGATGGTGCCTGAGCTCTTGACCGCTGAAGGAGCTGTCGGTGAATTATGGCGCCAATTGCATCAGCTGTTCGAGCAGCCCATACCTGCTTTTGTTCAGCCCAAGTTATCTGCTTCATCAGTTGCTGTAGATAAGACAGAGCCTGTGGCTCCAGTTAAGGAAACAGTCACTCCAGTGAAGGCCGTTGAGAAAAAGGCCGCGAAGTCAGTTAAGCCTAAGACAGTAAAAGCGGCTGCTAAAAAAGTAGCAAAACCAGCGGTAGCGCCTAAAGCTGTAGCAGCGGACAAGGAAAAAATAGTTACTGCTCAAGCATCTATAGAAAAGCCGTCAGAACCAGCAAAAAAACAAGAGGCTCAACAGCAGGAATTACCAGTGTCTACAGCTCAGGCCGTCTCGCCAAAAGCCGATCAGGCCACGTCTGATCCAGTTAAAGGCGCGGACGATGAGTTGGTAGAGCACGCTGAAGTAAAGGCAGCACCCGTTAAAGCTGCTGTGAAGAAACCGGTACAGCCAGCAGTAGCACCGACACCGAAAGCTACTGTGGCTGCGCAGAAGGACAAAACAACTGCTGTTCAAGTGCCTGTAGAAAAGACTACAGAATCAGTAAAGCCTCAAGCTGCGAGTCAACAGCAGGCGTTAGCAAAAGCTGATCAGGACAAGCCTGCTGCTAAAGCCTCTACGGATAAGCTGCCAGAGCAAGCTCAAGCTGAAGAAGCGACAGCACCGATTAAAAAGGCTGTGAAAAAGCCAGTGCAGAAGTCCAAGAGACGCCAAAAAGCGCAAGCTAAGAAACAGGAGCAGTTAGCCTCGGCACCTGAGGTAAAAAAAGATAAATAAGGGGGGGGGTAACTTTGCGGTGTGAGTTATAGCGCGGAGTACATATTGCCCAGTACCTACTGCAGTCGGTTGACTCAGTCGTACTGGGCTCTTCTAGAGTTAAGACAGGTTATGTCGGATTCACGACCAATGAATCTCATGCTCTAAATCGAGTGAGGATTCCACTCCTATATTGTCATAGTGCTCATCAAGAAATTTCTTTGCAGCCTCGCGACCAATATCACGCAAGTGGGTTAAAAACGACCACTCAGAGTTCATTTTACTGGACGCTGACAGTGGGTTTATTTTTTCTGTAGCTTCGATACGGTGCACTAAAATATTTGCATAGTGATCTGCATCGAGTTTGTTTTCTTCAAGTAGGCGGTGCACGAACTCAATGCTGCGCAGTTCTCTGAGTAAGGACGAGTTGAAGGAGATTTCATTGATGCGGTTCTGTATCTCTTTTGCGGTTTTTGGCACTTCAAGGCGTTCAATGGGGTTCACTTGAACAATAACGATATCCTGAGACTCTGTTGTTTGGAACAAAGGAAACAGTGGTGGGTTACCACTAAAGCCGCCATCCCAATACGGTATACCATCCACTTCAACCGCTTGATAAATGGTCGGCAAACACGCAGAGGCTAAAATCATATCTGCGGTCAGTTCTTTGCCTTCGAATACCTTAATTTTGCCTGAGCGCACGTTAGTGGCGGCAATAAATAATTCTATATCGTTGCAGGTTCTGATTTTTTCAAAATCAATTGTAGTTTCAACCAATTCACGCAGTGGGTTGAACTGGAACGGGTTGGTCTCATAAGGCGATGCCACTCGACTCATAAAGTCCATCATGGCGTACGCTGGCGAGCCGCTAATATCCCAGTTGCCTGTCAAAACACCCAGGGGGCTGCGCTTAAAAGGGCTAAACATGGCTAAATTTGAGATCTTACACCAAAAATTCTTAAGCGCCTCACGTGCGCCCTCAGGGCCACCCTCCATAAAACCTTGAGTAAACACAACAGCGTTCATTGCGCCTGCGCTCGTACCTGAAATACCCTGAACATTGACGCGGCCGTCTTCCATGAGGTAGTCAAGTACTCCCCAGGTGAAGGCTCCATGCGAGCCGCCACCTTGCAATGCAAGGTTGATCGATTTTTTACTCATCGAGTTGTGATCCTTTGTAGTTATACTTATAAGTGAGCTAAAGAGTATTGGTTTGTACTCAAAAACTGAGAGTTAAAATCTATTACTGCGCAGTCCAGCCGCCGTCAACAGGCAGTGTAGAGCCGGTAATTGATGCCGCATGATCGCTACACAGAAATACAGCAACAGCAGCAACTTGATCCACAGTGACAAACTTTTTCGTGGGTTGTGCTTTGAGCAATACATCTTGGATAACTTGTTCTTCGGTAATACCGCGGGCTTTGGCTGTATCAGCCACTTGCTGTTCTACTAGCGGAGTCCAAACATAACCCGGAGCAATAGAGTTCACTGTGGTGCCAAACTCAGCCAGCTCTAAGCCAACAGTTTTCGTCAAACCAGCAATGCCATGCTTGGCAGCAACATAGGCCGACTTATAAGGTGAGGCGACTAAAGCGTGCGCCGAAGCTGTATTGATAATACGACCCCATCCGCGTTTTTTCATGCCAGGGATAACAGCTTTAATGGTATGGAAAGCTGATGTTAGGTTAATTGCGATGATCGCATCCCACTTATCCTCAGGGAAATCCTCGATCGGCGAGACAAACTGGATACCAGCGTTGTTCACTAGAATATCGACAGAGCCAAAAGCTTCTTCGGCCTGTGCGATCATCGCGACAATTTGCTCTGATTTAAGCATATTGGCTGGGGAAAAGAGCACCTTGGTACCAAAATCATCTTCGATTGATTTTCTTACGGCCTCATTATCTTCTGCACTACCGAGGCCGTTAATCATTACATTGGCGCCTTGCTCAGCTAAACCACGGGCTATGGCTAAACCTATTCCTGAAGAAGAGCCTGTTACTACAGCATTTTTATTTTTTAGCATGATTTATCCCACTGTAAAAGTTTATATACTGTATCAATACTACAGTTGCGGCACTCTAGTACAGTTAATTAGACAGCGATTGCATCTCTTTGGATCGCTGAGTCTGGCAAATGATACAGAGCTTTTTTACTGAAGAGCGATATTACCGCTATTTTTCTCTGAATCTCTGGGTGTGGTGCCTCAATACAAATTAGGGCCGTCTTTATGATGTTGCCTACAGCTTATCTTTTTAAGGTTTCAATCAACTTCTGGTAACTGATGCTGTAATCGACTCAATGTGTATGTTTTTTTGTTAAGGAATGAATAATGTCTGAATTAACGTTAGGTGTGCACTCTGAAACGGGAACCTTACGTCAGGTCATTGTCTGTCGCCCCGGGCTGGCGCATCGTCGCTTAACGCCGTCTAACTGTCATGCGTTGTTATTTGATGATGTGTTATGGGTCAAGCAGGCGCAGAAAGATCACGATATTTTTGTCGGTCTGATGCGTGAGCGTGGCGTTGAAGTTTTGGATGTCCATGATTTATTAGCGCAAACGCTAGAAATACGCGAAGCGCGCACTTGGATACTCGATCAGCGTATTACCTGGAATGAAGTGGGCGTTGGGATGGTGTCTGACTTGCGTGCTTGGTTGGATGAGCTGTCTGGTGTGCAGCTGGCTGAGTATTTGCTAGGTGGTTTGGATAGTGCTGACTTGCCCTTTAATCCAGTCAGCTTATTGGGCCATCATTTGGGGCACGATGGTTTGATCTTGCCGCCTTTACCCAACTTCTTATTTGCCCGTGACAGCAGCGCTTGGTTATACAGTGGTGTGACGCTCAATCCGATGTATTGGGCTGCGCGTCAGCCAGAAACATTACTCAGTGCCGGCATTTATAAATTCCACCCGAAATTTGCTGGTAAAGCTCAAGTCCTGTGGGGTGATCCATTGCAACACTTTGGCTCAGCTACCTTAGAGGGTGGTGATATCATGCCAATTGGTAATCGTACGGTATTAGTGGGGATGGGCGAGCGCAGTTCTCCGCAAGCAGTGGGGCAATTGGCGCGTGCGCTGTTTGCTCAAGGTGATGTTGACCGAGTGATTGCCTGTCAAATGCCCAAATCGCGAGCGGCCATGCACTTGGATACCGTCTTCACTTTTTGTGGTGATAATATTGTGACTGCATTTACTGAGGTCGCAGATCAAATGATTTGCTATGATCTGCGCCCAGATAATAGCGGTCGTTCACATATTTTGACTTATGACCCGCGTCATCTATTTGATGTAGTGGCTGAAGCTTTAGGCTTTGCTGCACTTGAAGTCGTGGCAACAGGTGGTGATCGTCCAGCTGATCGCGAGCGCGAACAATGGAATGATGGCAACAATGTGCTGGCGCTCAGCCCGGGTGTAGTGATGGGTTATGATCGTAACGAAGATACCAATGCAGCATTAGCGGCAGCCGGTATTGAAGTGTTGATGGTCCCCGGAGCAGAGTTGGGTCGTGGGCGTGGAGGCGGTCGTTGTATGAGCTGTCCTACGGTACGTGACCCTGTTTAATATGTGTTTTTTGCTGCAACCTTTTACCCAGCTGCTAACCAAGGAGCAGATGCATGCCTTTCAATCTTAAAAATCGTAACTTGTTAACGTTGCGCGATTACACGCCTCAAGAAATCGGATTTTTACTGAAGTTATCTGCCGATCTTAAAGCAGCAAAGTACGCAGGAACTGAGCAGCCCAGCCTGCAAGGTAAAAATATTGCGTTGATTTTTGAAAAAGACTCCACGCGTACCCGTATCGGTTTTGAAGTCGCAGCGATGGACCAAGGTGCCCGTGTGACCTACTTAGGTCCAGCGGGTAACCATATCGGTCACAAAGAGTCGGTCAAAGATACCGCGCGTGTATTGGGTCGTGTTTATGATGCGATTGAGTACCGCGGTTTTGGTCAGGAAATTGTCAATGAGCTGGCTGAATATTCCGGTGTGCCGGTTTACAATGGCTTAACTGACGATTCTCACCCAACGCAAATTTTGGCCGACTTTCTGACCATGCAAGAGCACTGCGACAAGCCATTGCATGACATTGCTTATGTGTTTGTCGGTGATACCGCCAACAATATGGGCAATAGCTTGCTGGTGGGCGGTGCGCAAATGGGTATGGATGTGCGTCTCTGCGCACCCAAAGAGTGCCAGCCTGATCAAGATATTCAAGATTATGCGCAGGCTATCGCTCAGAAAACCGGTGCGCGCATTACTATTACCGATGACATTGATGTGGCTGTAAAAGGTGTGGACTTTGTCTATACCGATGTCTGGGTGTCGATGGGTGAGCCACAAGAGAAATGGGCTGAGCGCATTGAGTTGTTGATGCCGTACCAAGTGAATGCTGCAATGATGGCAAAAACAGGCAATCCACGTGTGAAGTTTATGCACTGTTTACCAGCGTTTCACAACACTGACACTACGATGGGTAAAGAAATTCAGGAAAATTTTGGTATTGATGCAATGGAAGTGACGGACGAAGTATTTGAAAGCTCAGCGTCCATTGTGTTTGATCAAGCAGAAAACCGTATGCACACCATTAAAGCCGTATTGGTGGCAACTTTAGGATAAAAGATATGTTGGTTGTAGCAGCATTAGGCGGCAATGCCTTATTACAGCGTGGTCAGCCGTTGACCGCGCAAGTACAGCGCGAAAATGTCAAAGTGGCAGCGCGTGCTTTAGCAGAGATTGTTCGAGCAGGTCATCAGCTGGTGATTACCCATGGTAATGGCCCGCAAGTGGGTTTGTTGGCGTTGCAAAATGATGCGTATACGCCAGGTGATAGCTATCCACTGGATGTGTTGGGTGCGCAAACCGCGGGGATGATTGGTTATTTGATTGAGCAAGAGATGGAGAATGCGCTAAAGCACACGTGCCCCATCGTGACATTACTCACTCAAGTTGTCGTTGATCTTAATGACCCAGCGTTTGCCAAGCCGACTAAGTATATTGGCCCCGTTTACACTCAAGCAGAAGCCGAGGAGCGCGCGGCTAAGTCAGGTTGGAATATTGCCCAAGACGGTGATAAATGGCGCCGTGTGGTGGCTTCACCTAAACCCTTAGATATTCCAGATCTCAATGTACTGCAGCTGTTGGTTGAGCAAGGTGCAGTAGTGATCTGTAACGGTGGTGGTGGTATTCCTGTAGTGCGTGATAGCTATAATAATTTGCAAGGCATTGAAGCAGTGATTGATAAAGATCTGTCCAGTGCCTTCCTAGCCAAGCAACTCGGTGCCGATGCACTGTTGTTGCTCACGGATGTTGAAGCGGTGTATCAAGATTTTGGTACTCCTGAAGCCAAAGCATTGCAGACTTTAACCATTGCTGAAAGTGATGCGTTGAACTTGCCGGCAGGCTCCATGGGTCCAAAAATCAATGCGGCGTGCAGCTTTGCTGCATCCGGTGGCTTTAGTGCGATTGGTCGTTTGTCTGAGGCATTAGCTTTATTGTCAGGACAGGCCGGTACGCATATTGTGGCTGAACACAGCTAAGTTCGACACGGTGATGCTGTGTAGTGTTTTACTGCACAGCATTGCTGGCGCGATACTAGGCAAATGTTCTGATATATAGCGCTTCAACCTTGCTGCGCGCCCATTCGGTTTTGCGTAAAAACTTCAGTGAAGACTTCTCTGATGGATCGGTTTTAAAACAATTGACCGGTATCTGCTCGGCCAATTCTTCCCAGCCATAATGTTCAACTAAGCGATTGAGAATCACGGCTAAAGTGATGCCGTGCAATGGGTCGTGGGCGTGTGTGCTGGTCATGGTTGCGTGCTCTGTGCGGTCAATGGAGTGGCGGCATCCGCTTCTGGGTTGCCCTGCAATAGTTTTTCTATCGCTGATTCTAACTGTTGATAACGTGTTTGCCAGCTGCCGTTTACATAGAGTACCTGTTGCTGATGGCTTTCGAGCCAGTCTGCCAGTTGTTGGTGAAAGTGCTGGCGCTCAGATAAATCAGGCTGACAACGCTGATTATCCGCTTGCCACGGCATATCATCGGGGCTGAGTAAGGCAATTAAATCGTAGTGTTGTTCTTGCAGCGCTGTTTCAATCCATGCCGGACTCTGCTTAAACAAAACCTCGCTCCACAGTTTATTACTGAGTAAATGCGTATCCAGTAACAACAGTGCTGGGCGTTGTGCTCGGGCATCCAGCTCGCGTTGCAATTGTTGCTGGGCAATGGTGCTGATATCCGCATAACAGGTGTCGCGTTGTTCTTGCTCAATAAACTCGCGCACATACTCACTGACTAACGGCGCATTAAAGCGTTCGGCTAAAGCTTTGCTCAGCGTGCTTTTACCTGATGATTCAGGCCCGGTTAATACCACCATTTTCATCTTGCCCGCCTTAAACTTCAATGCCATTGCTGCCCGCTATAAACGATTCATGCTATGAGAAATAGATACCGCAGCCTAGAAATACAGTGGCGCATATTAACAGGCTGCTTGGCGAAAAGAGGCAAAACCCAATACTTAGAGTTTTGCGTAAGTTTGCATTCCTTGGCTTCGGCGCTGATTCACGGTTCATTTTTAGTTTGAGCTGTGTAAACTGCGCGGCTGATAACGGTGCGCAGCCTAGCGTATCCAATGAATTTTACAGTGTTTGGGGGTTGCAATGAATGCGGTGATTGTTGCAGTAGCGTTGATGCTAGTGCTGAGTTTGCTACGCGTGCATGTGGTGGTGTCCTTGATTATCGGCGCGGTGGCTGGTGGTTTGCTCGGTGGTTTAGGTATGCAAAGCACCTTAGCGGCCTTTCATAAAGGTCTGGGTGGCGGTGCAACGGTGGCGTTGTCCTATGCTTTACTCGGTGCGTTTGCCGTGGCGATTAGTAAGTCCGGTGTGGCGCATGCCTTAGCCGGTAAGATTTTAGCCATGGTCGGTCAGCAAGAAGGTAAGGGCACGGAAGTGGTCAAGTGGATGCTGATTATGGTGCTCTTGGTCGCGGCGATTTCTTCGCAAAATATTCTGCCGATCCATATCGCCTTTATTCCATTGCTGGTGCCGCCGTTACTTTATGTGATGAGTCGCTTGCAACTGGATCGCCGTTTAGTCGCTTGTGTGCTGACCTTTGGTTTGATTACCCCCTATATGTTTTTACCGGTGGGCTTTGGCGGGATTTTCCTGAAAGAAGTGCTGTTGGCCAACGTTGAAAAAGGTGGCGTGGATATCACCGGTATCAATGTGATGCAGGCGATGATGATTCCTGCGGCCGGTATGCTATTTGGTTTGCTGGTGGCAATTTTATTCAGCTACCGCAAAAAGCGTGTCTATCAATTGCCCGAAGAAACGGCCAATGCCAGCCCGACTCACACCTACAGTCCAAAAAGCTTATTAGCCGCTGGAGCTGCCGTGATTGCCGCTTTTGTCGTGCAACTGTGGCTGGATTCAATGATTATGGGTGCGCTGGTCGGTTTTGTAGTGTTTTCCGTATCCGGTGTGGTGCGTTGGAAAGACTCGGATGATTTGTTTACCGAAGGCATGAAAATGATGGCCATGATTGGCTTTATTATGATTGCCGCATCCGGTTTTGCTGAAGTCATGCGTGAAACCGGACAAATTCAAACCTTGGTCGATTCATCGGTAGGTATCATTGGTGATAGCAAAGCCACAGGCGCAATCTTAATGCTGCTGGTGGGTTTACTGGTCACTATGGGTATTGGCTCATCGTTTTCCACTGTGCCGATTATCGCGGCGATTTTTGTACCGTTAGCGTTGCAGTTGGGCTTCAGTCCATTAGCGATTGTCAGCTTGGTCGGCACGGCAGGTGCATTGGGTGATGCCGGTTCACCCGCTTCAGATTCAACCCTTGGGCCAACCTCGGGTTTGAATATGGACGGGCAGCACAGTCATATTTGGGATACGGTAGTACCCACGTTTATTCACTATAACTTGCCACTCTTAGCCTTTGGTTGGGCAGCAGCGATGCTGTTGTGATTGAGCAGGTTAGCACGCAGTTATTAGCCCACTGTTAAGGAGATTGCACTGATGTTGTCATCATGGCGGATTCAGAATTTTAAAGCTTGGCAGGACACTGGTGCGATTAAACTTGCACCCTTAACGGTTTTTTTTGGTGAGAACAGTGTCGGCAAAAGCAGCCTAGGTCAGCTCTTGCTGGCGCTTAAGCAAAGTGCCAAGTCCACTGCAGCACAGCCACTTGATTTTGGTGATGCGCAAAGCCTGGTTGATTTAGGCTCCTTTGCACAGAATTTACACCAAGGTCAGCTGACTGAGCCGCTGGCCTTTGAGTTGCAGTGGCAACTGGCAAAACCTTTGCTGCTGAGCAATGTTGGCCAGCAGGCTGAGATCGTCGTGGATCAGTTGCGTTTACAGGTCAGTGTCATCGCTGATCAAGCGCAGCAGCCAGAAGTGCAATCCATCAGCTATAGCGCCTATCACAACCAGCAAGAGCAGTTGAGCGTCAGTTATCACAGTGCCCAAGGTGCTGAGTTGCAGGTGCAGATTCTGCAGCCGCAAGCGCAGAGTTACAGTATTGCGCTCAAAGATGCGGTCAGCCCTGAGCGCTTTTATCAGTTGCCTGTAGCTGAGCAGCTGGATGCGCAATTTATTAGTGCATTAGCGCAGCAGACGGAAAGTGTCTTAGCTGATATTAATGCGCTGGCTGCCTTACGTGCTGCGCCTCAGCGCCAGTATGCTTGGACGGGCGAATCACCGACTGATGTCGGTCGTTCCGGTGAGTCCGTGGTAGCAGCCATTTTAGCCGCCAATGCCGAGCAACGTAGATTGCAGTTTGCCGCAGGTCAGCCAGAGCAGATCTTTGAGCAAGGTATCGCGTATTGGCTGCGACAGATGGGTGTGGCTAGTGATTTTAATATCCGTTTAGCGCCCGGCAGTGCTGATCAGTACCAAGTGCTGCTGAAAAATCATGCTGAGGCCTGTGAGGTGAATCTGGCTGATTTAGGCTTTGGTATCTCGCAGTTATTACCAGTGATTACCCAGGTGTTTTATGCCCAGCCCCATTCAACCGTATGGTTAGAGCAGCCTGAAATCCATCTGCACTCGCATGTGCAAGCCGGTTTAGCCGATCTATTGATTGCCGCAACTCAGGCGCAAGAAGCCGGACAACCGCGTAATGTACAAATCATTGTCGAGAGTCACTCCGAACACTTTCTAAATAGGTTACAAAGACGTATCGCTGAAGGAGTGATCAGTCATAAGGATGTAGCCTTGTATTTTTGCAGTCGTGCGGGCACTGAAGCGCAGATTGAATCCTTGGATGTAGACACCTACGGTGAAATTGCCCATTGGCCGGATAATCTGTTTGGTGATGAAATGACCGATATTGCTGCCCGAGCCATGGCTGCAGTGCAACGTAAACGCGAGCAGATTAAGGCAGATGCTGAGCATGCTTAAAGTCGTGATTGATACCAATGTGTTACTGGTGGCAAATCAGCAGCATGATGATATGTCGATTGAGTGTGTTGCCAGCTGTATTGAGCGTTTGCAGGCGATACAGAGCGATGGCGTTGTAGTGATTGATGATGGGTTTATTATATTAAATGAGTACCAAAACAAAACTCGCATTAACCCGCCACGCGGCGTCGGTGATGTGTTTTTAAAGTGGTTATTGCGTAATATGGGTAATCCAGCACAGGTTGAAATGGTCAGTGTGACTTTAACCGATATTGATATTTATGCTGAGTTTCCCGATCAAGCCTTACAGCATGAGTTTGATCCGCCGGACCGTGTTTTTCCGGCGGTGGCTAATGCACACCCTGATAAACCGACTATTTTGCAAGCTGCAGACTGTAAGTGGATTGATTGGTGGCCGGCCTTAGCTGAGCACGGTATTAAAGTTAAATTTTTGTGTGCTGCCGATGCGCAGCGCTTTTATAAAAATAAGTTTCCAAGGCAGCGGCACGTTCCAGCCCCTGCTATGCCCAGAGAGTAAATAGATGTCAGATTTTTTTCGTTTTCCCCACACCCCGCATATTGATTGGTTGGGTGAGGGCATGCCACGTGATGATAAAGTTCTTAATGAAGCTGAAGTTGAGGCAATATTAGCCCAGCCGTTACGCATTGAAGAGAAACTTGATGGTGCTAATCTGGGTATCTCTATGCGTGAAAATGGCGAACTACGCGCGCAAAACCGTGGTCAGTATCTTTTAGAGCCTTATGCCGGCCAGTTCTCGCGCTTAACCTCGTGGTTGGCTCAACACCGTTATGCCTTATGTGATAACTTAACCAGCGATGTGATTTTATTTGGCGAGTGGTGCGCAGCGCGTCACTCACTGGATTACGATAACTTGCCGGATTGGTTTGTGGTGTTTGATGTTTACGACCGCACCGAGCAGAAGTTTTGGAGTTGTGAGCGCCGTAATGCCTTGGCTGCCAAAATGGGTTTAGCTGTGGTACCCACATTGCAACAAGGCGAGACCACGTTAGATGAATTAAAAGCATTACTCAACAGTGCCTGCAGTCAATACCGTCAAGGTACGCCTGAAGGTATTGTGATGCGTCATGACTCAAAAGACTGGTGTGAAGCGCGTGCCAAATTAGTGCGTGCTGACTTTGCCCAGTCCATTGAAGAGCACTGGCGCAGCCGAGCCATTGAGTGGAACGATGTACGCGTGCAAACCGCTGAAGACTTTGAATAAGTCACGGTCGTAGCCAGTACGCACTTATAGACATTCTGAGTGATATGGATAAGGGGTTAGAGTACATGTCAGAGTCAACCCGTTCGTTAGGGCCCGTTGAACCTCAAGATACTGCTAACCCGCCTGCTGTTACATCCACTCAGGATGGCGTAGCCGAAGGGCGGGTGACCAAGATTCGTGGTGGTGTGGTCGATGTGTTTTTTACTGACCAGATACCGCGCATTCAAGACCTGCTTTACGCGGGCGACTTGGCCTTAGAAGTGGCTTCGCTATTGGATAATGGCACCGTGCGCTGTATCGCTTTAGCACCGGTGCGCGGTATGGGCTTAGGTATGCCTGTGCGTGCCACTGGAGCACCGATTCAAGTGCCGGTCGGCGAAGCTGTATTGGGCCGCATGCTTAATGTGTTTGGCCAAGCCATTGATGGTAAACCTGAACCTACAGCCGCGGCACGGCGCTCCATCCACCAGCCACCACCACCATTAGAAGAGCGCGTTGTCCATAGCGCCATTCTGGAAACCGGTATTAAAGCCATTGATTTACTCTCGCCGATTGAGCGCGGTGGTAAAACAGGGCTGTTTGGTGGTGCTGGGGTGGGTAAAACCGTTCTGATTACTGAATTGATTAACAACACCGCCCAGCATTACAAAGGCGTGAGCCTATTCTGTGGGATTGGTGAGCGCTCGCGTGAAGCCGAAGAGCTGTATCGTGAAATGGGCGACGCCGGTGTGCGTGATAACACTGTGATGCTGTTTGGTCAGATGAACGAAGCGCCCGGCGTACGTTTTTTGGTGGGTAAAACCGCGCTGACCATGGCTGAGTATTTCCGCGATGATTTACAGCAAGACGTGCTCTTATTGATTGATAATGTGTTCCGCTTTGTGCAAGCCGGTTCTGAAGTGTCCGGCCTGTTAGGGCGCATGCCATCGCGCGTGGGTTATCAGCCGACGCTGGCGACTGAGTTGGCCTCCTTACAAGAGCGTATTACTTCAACCCGTAAAGGCGCTATCACCTCGATTCAAGCGGTGTATGTACCTGCGGATGACTTTACTGACCCAGCTGCGGCGCATATTTTCTCGCACTTATCGGCTTCTGTAGTGCTCTCGCGTAAACGTGCCAGTGAAGGTTTATATCCCGCGGTTGACCCCTTGGGTTCGACTTCAGTGATGCTCACCCCTGCAGTGGTGGGGCAGCGTCATTATGATATTGCCCGTGCCGTGCGCCGTACTTTGGCTGAATATGAAGAGTTGCGCGATATTATTGCCATGCTGGGTTTGGAAGAATTATCCACAGCTGACCGCGCTGTAGTGGCTCGCGCACGTCGTCTGGAGCGCTTTTTAACCCAGCCCTTCTTCTCGGCAGAATCCTTTAGTGGCGATGCCGGTCAGCGTGTTTCCGTCGAAGATACCTTGGCCGGTTGCGAGTATATCTTGCAGCAAACCGAGTTTGACGATGATGAAATGGACTACTACATGATCGGTGCCTTGCCTAAACATAAGGCGCCGGTATGAGTCAGACCCAGCTGATGCAAGTGAGTCTGCGTTTGCCCACGCGCTTACTCTTTAGTTGCGAGGCAAAAAAAGTCTTTGCTGAAGCAGAAAATGGTGCTTTTGCCATGCTGCCCAATCACACCGATTTTGTCACGGCTTTACCGCCGTCGGTGTTGGTGATTACCGATGCTGATGATCAAGAGCTGTTTTTTGGTATTGATCAAGGCATCTTAGTCAAACACGGCCATCAGATTGATATTGCTGTGCGCCGTGGTGTGCAAGGTGAAGATTTGGTCACTTTAAATGACACCATTCAAGCCACTTTTATGGAAGTGGATGAAGATGAACGTGTAGCACGGACCGCCTTATCTAAGCTTGAGGCAGGGATTGTGCGACGCTTTAGTGATTTAAGGAAACCGCAGACATGACGGATAAAGATAAAACCGCCAATGCCATTCGCCGCCGTTCTGAACGTATGCAAAAGGCGCGCAATGAGCCCAAATACAGCCCGCTAAATGGACTGGGTGTGTTTGGAGTGATTGGCTGGTCGATTGCGATTCCTACGGTGGGCGGTGCTTTTTTAGGCGTGTGGTTAAATCGTGTGGCCCCGCAAAGCTTTTCTTGGCCCATTGCCTTAATACTCGGCGGTGTGGTGGTCGGTGCTATGGTGGCGTGGAGCTGGATTGATAAAATACGTGATCAGTAAGCGCTATGCTGCGCGCACGAGCGTGCAAATGGAGAGTTTGAGTGATTAATATAGATACCAGTGCCGTGCTGCTAGGTTTCGCCATTGGCGTGCCGATGAGTGTGCTGTTTTTTTGGGGCCTCAATTGGGGTATGCAGCGTGCCTTAGTCTCGCCGCATCCCGGACGTTTACTGGTGCTGAGCTTTTTTGTGCGCTTGGTGCTATTGCTGGCTGTGGGTTTTGGCTTAACCGCACTCAACGGTACGCTCTGGGCCTTGGCCGGTTATATGATCGCTTATATCATTGTGCGAGTCGTGACTGTGATACGTGCAGAGATTAAACCCAAGACAGCAGCCGCAGAACAGGAGGGCGTATAAATGCAGCTCACACCTGATCAGAATATTGTTTTTAACATCGGCAGTTGGGGCGTCAACGCCACCATTGTCAATACCTGGATTGTCATGGCCTTACTGGTCGGTATCTCAGTGTTGGTCACGCGTAATATGCGTGCTGATACTGCTCCTGGACGCTGGCGCAGTGCCTTAGAGTTGATTGTGACTTTGATCCAAGGGCAGATTGAAGAAGTGACCCGTAGCGGCGCACGCCATGTGCTGTATTTTGCCGGTACCTTATTTCTGTTTATCGCTTTATCAAATTTGCTCACAGTGATCCCAGGCTTTGATACGCCGACCTCTTCGCTCTCGACCACAGTGGCGTTAACCATCTCGGTGCTGGTGGCGATTCCGTTATTCGGGATTGTGAATGGCGGTGTCCGTCAATATCTGCGTACCTTTATTGAACCCTCGATTATTATGTTGCCGTTTAATATTATCGGTGAGTTTTCTCGGGGTATTTCGCTGGCCATTCGTTTATACGGCAACGTGATGAGTGGTGCAGTGATTGCAGCGATTTTGTTAAGTATCGCACCGTTCTTTTTCCCCGTGTTAATGGATATGTTGGGCTTGTTAACCGGCCTAATCCAAGCCTATATCTTTGCTATTTTAGCCACTGTATATATTTCATCTGCTATGGCAGACCCCTCTGAAAATAAGTCTGAAAAGGATAAATAACTATGACCGATCTTGCGCTTATTGCGGCCATCTCGATTTTTACCGCAGGTTTTACCATTGCAATTGGCTCACTCGGCCCTGCGTTGGGTGAAGGCCGTGCAGCCGCTGCAGCTATTGCTGCGATTGCTCAGCAACCGGATGCGGCACCGACACTTTCACGTACGCTGTTTGTGAGTTTGGCGATGATTGAATCCACCGCTATTTACTGCTTTGTGGTGGCGATGATTCTTATCTTTGCTAACCCATTCTGGGATGCCATGCAGGTGGCAGCAGGAGCTTAAGGCTTATGTCGATTGATTGGGTAACAGTACTGGCACAAATTGCTAACTTTTTGCTGTTGTTGTGGCTGCTCAAGCGTTTTCTCTACCGTCCGATTTTGGATGGTATTGATGCCCGTGAAGCCGCTATTGCGAAGCGTATGAGCGATGCTGATCAAGCAAAAAAAGAAGCTAAAGCGGCAGAGAATCAGTATATAAAGCAGCGTGCACAATTGGTCTCTGATCATGACGCCTTGCTGGAAAAAGCCTTAGAGGAGACTGAGGATCAGCGTGCTGGCTTATTGTCTGATGCGCGCAGCAAACTGCAGCAAGAGCAAAAGGATTGGCGCAAACACCTTGAGCATGAGCGTGAAATTTTTAATAAACGCTTAGAGCAAACCGGCTCAGAGGCATTATTGCAATTGACCCGCAAAGCGCTGCAAGACTTGGCCGATGAAAAGATCGAAGACGCTATTGTGCGTCATATCGGTAAGCAATTGCAGCCGATGGCCGCTGAATTAGTGCAGGCATCGGCAGGCAGTCAGCAGGCTGAGGTCACTACGCGTGATGCGCTATCAGCTGACACACAAGCACTGTTGCACACTGAAGTGCAGCGTTGGTTGCCAGAGGTGAAACTGACGTTTGTCACCGATGCACAGCAGTCACCGGGCTTGGTGATGCAAGTCGGTGGTGCGCAAGTGGCATGGACCACGGACAGCTATATGGATGAGTTGGCAGAATTGCTGATTCAGCATGCATCCAGCGCTGTATCTGCGCGCTTAACCAGCGATAGCCGCTAAGGGAAATGATATGAGTGCGCTTGATAACATGACACCGCAGCAATCTGAGCACAATTTTGATGCTTGGGTTGAAGGGATGGTCAATAGCCCTGCGCCGACACCGGTATTAATCGAAACAGGTACCGTGACTGAAGTCGGTGACGGTGTAGCGATTGTCTCAGGTTTAGCCCGTGCTTTGGCCGATGAGTTGCTGGTGTTTGCTAGCGGCGTGCAAGGCATTGTGCTTGACTTGGAGCCCGGTCGTTTAGGCGTAATCTTGCTCGGGCCATCGGAGCAAGTGCGTCAGGGTGAAACCGTCTATCGCACCCGTAAAGTGGTTAGCGTGCCGGTGGGGCCTGCGCTGTTAGGACGGGTGGTTGATGCGATGGGCCGTCCGCGCGATACCTTAGGCCCGATTGCGGCGGTGGCTGAGCATCCGATTGAAGCTGAAGCACCGAGCATTCTCAATCGCACGCCGATCTTTAGACCGTTGGCCACAGGGCTTAAAGCCATTGATGCGGCGATTCCAGTGGGGCTGGGTCAGCGTGAGCTGATTATTGGTGACCGCCAAACCGGTAAAACCTCCATCGCCATTGATACCATGCTCAATCAGGCGCGTACTGATGTGTTGTGCATCTATTGTGCGATTGGCCAGCGTGGTGATGCCGTGGCGCGGGTGATTCGTGCGCTGACTGACGGCAATATGCTCTCGCGCAGTATAGTCATGAGTGCTGGTGATGAAGAAGCGCCGGGGTTGGCCTATATCGCGCCTTATGCGGCGATGACCATGGCTGAGTATTTCTCCGCGCAAGGTAAAGATGTGTTGATTATCTTTGATGATATGACCCACCACGCGCGCTCTTATCGAGAACTGTCATTATTGCTGCGCCGTCCACCGGGTCGTGAAGCTTTTCCGGGTGATATTTTCTACGTGCATGCACGCCTGCTCGAGCGTTCTGGACAGTTTGGCCCTGATATCGGTGGCGGTTCGATTACCGCGTTGCCGGTAGTAGAAACCCAAGCTGGAAACCTCTCCGCCTATATTCCCACCAACCTGATTTCCATTACCGATGGACAGATTTATCTGTCACCGCAGTTGGTGCGTAAAAACCAATTCCCTGCGGTGGATTTAGGTTTATCCGTTTCACGCGTCGGTAGTAAAGCGCAGAACCGTACTTTACGCGCGGTGTCGGGTAACTTGCGCGTGACTTTGTCGCAGTTTGAAGAGTTAGAAGACTTTGCTCGCTTTGGTACACGTCTGGATGATGCCACCCGCGCTCGTTTAGCCCGTGGTAGCGCGGTGCGTACAGCCTTACGTCAAGCCGAGCGCGATCCGATGCCAGCAGTTGAGCAACTTGCTGTATTGGTTGCGGCGATGGAAGGGATGTTTGATGCCTTTAGCGAGCAGCAGATTAGCGCAGCCATGCGTTTAGTGCGTGATGCGGCACAGCAAAATCTGGCGGTGATTGAGCAACGTATTGCTGATAACAAAAACCTAGAAGATGAGGACCGCGAGTTGATGATCACCTCAGCACGCGATGCCTTACGTGACTTTGTTGTATCCGCTCAAGGTGCAGGGGAGTGAGGGCTTAAATGGCACAAACTCTAGAGCATCTCACGCGTAAAAATGACACGCTGACCAGTATTCGCGGCATCGTGCATACGATGAAAACCCTATCAGCGATTAATGCCGCGCCTTACGAGCAAGCGGCGCAATCAATCGAGTCCTATCATCAAACCCTGTTGCAAGGGCTAGCGGCCTTTGTCTATCGCACCGGCGGCGTGAGTTTGCTGACTGAATCAGTCAAACCCAATACGCGCTTGCTGGTGGTGTTTGGTTCGGACCATGGTTTGTGCGGTAACTATAATGAACTGCTGGCTGATACCGTCACGGCCTATAACAAAAGCGAGCCGATGGCCAAGCAGTATATTCTCTGTATTGGCTCACGCATGAGTAATGCTTTATTGGAGCAAGAGCTGACTCCAGATGTGGTATTACTGCCGCCGGCTTCCGCCGATGGAGTGGGGCGCTTAGCCGGTGATATCGTTACCCGTATTGAGCGCATGGGCCGTGGCCAGCCTTTAGCGCATCTTGCTGTGACTTTGGTGTTTACTCAGCGTGCTGAGCATGGCTATCAAGAGTCGGTGACGCGCCCTTTGTTGCCCTTAGCTAAAACCTTATTGCAGCCCCAGCAACGCTGGGAGTCACGCTCATTGCCGGACTACAGCATGGATGCCGAAGCGCTGCTGGCGTCTTTGATCCGCAACCATGTGTTTGCCAGCGTGTTCCGCGCCTCAGCCGAAGCCATGGTCACAGAGAACGCCACACGCCTCGCTTTAATGCAGCAGGCCGAGCAATCTGTGGACGAGCAGTTGGATACGGTTAAACAAGACCTCAGCAACGTGCGCCAAGACGAAATCACCAATGAGTTGATGGATATCGTCATCGGCCATTTAGCCAAGATATAGCAAGAGTCGGATGTAGGTCATGGCGGGCACAAGTGCCCGCCCTACGATTTTTGCAAACCTATGCCCAAACCGGTCATCGCATGTGTAAATCTCGGCCATGCAAACCATCTACGAACCCGTAGGGTGGGCATTTATGCCCACGCGGTACACATCCCCAACAAATACGCATATATCCACAAGAATATTGCGCATACCCAAACCGGTCATGGCATGCATAAATCTCGGTCATGCAAATCATCTACGAACCCGTAGGGTGGGCATTTATGCCCACGCGGTACACATCTCCAACAAATACGCATAAATCCACAAGAACGATGCGCATACCCAAACCGGTCATCGCATGTGTAAATATCGGCCATGCAAACCATCTACGAACCCGTAGGGTGGGCATTTATGCCCACGCGCTCTCTGCATCATAATGTGCAAATGGTTCAGGTGTTTTATTGTCTGCAAGTGCTGTCGCAGGTATGACCAGCTCTTACAAAAGCGCTTATGCACGTGACTTACACGACTGCCATATGTCCATGTGTTTTTATGCCTTAATCCTGCAATTCCAACCAAATCGGGGCGTGGTCTGAGGGTTTTTCCATGGCGCGCAGTTCGTAATCAATACCGGCGTTGAGCAAGCGCGAGCGCAGTACGGGGGTTGTCATAATCACGTCGATACGCAGGCCACGCTTGGGCGTGTCTTCAAAGCCACGGCTGCGGTAGTCAAACCAGCTAAAGCGGTCATCTACGGTCGGATGCAACACGCGAAAACTATCCTCTAAGCCCCAGTCCTTGAGCTTTTGCAGCCACTCACGTTCCTGTGGTTGAAAGCTACACTTGCCGGTTTGTAACCAGCGCTTAGCGTTTTTCTCGCCAATGCCGATATCACTGTCTTCAGGTGAGATATTAATATCGCCCATCACCACCAAAGCATCTTCCGCGCTAAAGCGTGTTTCCAGTAAGTTCTGCAAATCAGCATAGAACTTCTCTTTGCCCGGAAACTTAGTTTCGTGCTTAATATTTTCGCCTTGCGGGAAGTAGCCGTTCATGACTGTGATGGGATTACCTTTGCTGTCCGCAAATACACCCCAAATAAAGCGGCGCTGGGCGTCTTCCTCGTCGCTGGGGAAGCCTTTGTGGATTTCCAGGGCTGGTAAACGCGATAACAACGCCACACCATAGTGGCCTTTTTGCCCGTGGTAATAGACCTCGTAGCCTAAGTCACGCACCATTTGTTCGGGGAATTGTGAATCATCGACTTTGATTTCTTGCAGGCCAATCACATCCGGTTGATGGATGTTGATCAGCTCCGCCAGTTGGTGAGGACGGGCGCGTAAGCCGTTGATATTAAAAGATATGAGTTTCATAAGAGCCTTTGTTTAAGTCTGGATGCGACCAGTCTAAAACACTCAGGCGTGAAGGGTAAGTCTTAAGCGGGATTAGCAGGGGAGAGCGGCATATGAAACACATGGCAAGAGCGCGCTATAGCGAATGAACCCCGTTGAGTCTGAGTGATCAACGGGGATTACTATTATTTGTTCTGCTTCACCACGCCTGGCAGATTATCCAGCTGCGAGGTGAGGAAGGAGCTGGTGCTGTTGAGTTGCGAGACCAGCGAGTCCATGGCGTTAAACTGGGTAAATAAACGCGCTTCCAGCTTAGTGATACGTGCGGCTAATGTTTCGCGCTCTGCATCCACACTGGATAGCGTGTTGTTCAGTGATTTAGTACGGCCCGCCAATAAACCATCGCTGTCAGTGTAAGGCTTGACCTTGCTTTCCATGCGCGCCATTAAGCCTTTATCACCGGTAAAGAAATCCTTCACCTGATCAAAATTATTATCAACCGCGCTATTCATCTTGCCTGTGTCGACCGCCAATTTACCGTCGCGCTGGGTGGTGATCCCCATATCTGAAAGCATACGAATGCCTTCGGCGTTACTCGGTGAAGTCAATTCACTGCGCATGGCACTCATAAATGAACGCACCGAGGAGTCACCGACTAAAGCGCCGACCACTGGTTTTTTATCATCACCGCCAACTGCAGTCACACCCGTCAGGCTGTTGACGCTGTCAAACATAGTGTTATAAGCATCAACAAAATCAGTAACAGCTTTACGCACGCCGCCTTTGTCTTCGCTGACACCTAGGTTGACTGTTTCCAGTTTCTCTAATGCTTCAGCGGACTGTGCTTTGTTGAGCGTCAGAGTGACGCCTTCGATGGCATCGTCAATGGTGTTGCTGGCGCTGCTCATGTTAATGCCGTCAATGGCAAAGTTGGCATCTTTGGAGTAGCTGATTACGCGCGCTGCATCATCGGCTGGCGTTGCTTCCGAGCCTTCTACCGGTGGGGTAAAGGCGAGCTTTTTCAAGTCAGCAGACGCATCGTCCGATACGGTGACGCTAATATCATTGCCCGCGCCAGAGGTGTTTGAGCTGAGCACTAAGCGTGAGCCGCCACCTTTGGGATCGCTGATAATGCTGGCGCTGAGGCCGCTGTCTTTACCGGCGGCATTAATCGCATCGCGCACATCACTGAGGCTGGCATCGGTGAGATCAATATCCAGTGCTTCTTCACCGACGTTAATGGTCAGGGTGCCGCTGCCTAAACTGTCGCTGGCATTGGCTGTACTGGCCAGAGCGACTTTACTGCTTTGCGCCAAGTTCATCACTTGCACATTGTATTTGCCAGCGGTTGCGCTGGAGTCGGCTTTAATGCTGACTGTATCGGCAGAGCTCGATGTGGCGCTGCGTTTTTCAAATAGGGATGGATCGTTGAGTTTGCCGAGCGCAGTTTGGAAGGTCGACAAGGCACTTTTGAACTGTCCCAGCGCTGAGACTTTATTGGTGGTGGTTTTTTCCAGCCGATCAAGTTGCGCGGTTTTCGGTGCACTTTCTGCATTCGATAACGCCTTGACCATGCCGCTGATGTCCATGCCTGAACCAATTCCGTTAATTGCCATAACCTTACCCTCTGCGACCCTTTGTTGACGCGTCGCTAGTCGAAAATGAAGATGCGCAGTAGCTAAGCAGTTTGTATGCCAGTTCGCGCGTATCCAACGACACTTATTCCCTTATCGCTGTATAACATCCTTAACTGCAGTGTACGCGTTTATGCTTTACCGCTAAAGAGTACACTACGAATCTCTGACAGATTTTCCGCGAGGCGCAAGGCTTCTTCGGAAGGGATCTGCCGAATCACCTCGCCCGTGGCGATTTCGGTGACTTTAACCACCATGCGGCTGCTGTCATCGTGCAGTTGAAACTGCAGATTGTATTGTGCCGACTGGACATAATCTTGCATATCCGCCACCGCGGCGAGCACTTGCTCACGCTCCGGTTCGGCCATGCTGGTATTTGTGCGCAACTCGGTCACCAACGTGGCGCTGGTTGCTGCGGGTGTGTCATTGGGTTTGGCTGTGCTAGCTAATGCATCCAGCCCAGCTCTGCTGTTCAGCGATCCCATATCCATGGATAGTCCTCCAAATAGAAAAACGGGGGAAGGGTTATCCCTTCCCCCGTTGGGTCACAACTGACTGACCTTAGCCTAACAGGCTAAGAACCGCCTGTGGCAACTGGTTGGCCTGGGCTAACATCGCAGTACCGGCCTGTTGCATAATCTGGTTTTTCGCCAGGTTAGCCGACTCAGCTGCGTAGTCAGTGTCCATAATACGACCGCGTGAAGCTGACGTGTTCTCAGCAACGTTTTGCAAGTTACTGATAGTGGACTCAAAGCGGTTTTGTACCGCACCGAGCTTGGCACGCTCGCTATCAATTTGCTGCATAGCACCGTCTAGCACTTGAATCGCTTGTTGCGCGCCTGCTTCAGTGGTGATGTCAAGGTTGGCCACAGATGATTCTTGGCTCACCGCAGCAGTTTTACCTGCCTCTAAGCCCAGTGCCGCTAAGCCTGTGCCTGCTGAGCCGTCTGCAACAGTGAAGTCGTTTTGTGAGAACAGGCTCAGCGTACCATCTTCATTCTTGCTTGCGCTTACACCCGTACTTGCAGTGTTAATTGCAGTCACGATGGACTCCATATCGCTGCCTTTAGCCAGCTTCACTTCAGTACCGTTCATGATCACTGATGTGTTTTCTTTCAGTGTTGCTGCGGTGTTACCTGAGCTTAAACCCAGTTGTTTTAACGCGCCGCCATCGACGTCAGCGAGCTTAATATCAGAACCGTCTTTTGAGGTCAGAGTGATACGGCCATTTTCAATGGTACCGCTGACGTTTTCATCTGTTTTTGTTTTAATAGCACCTAAAATTGTATCTAAGCTATCGTTTGCGCCAACCTCAACAGTTTTTCCGTTGACGGTGAAGTTGCCGGCAGAAATAACAGTAGTATCAGCGTCTGCTGAACCAGCTTTGGCGAAGTTGGTGCTGTCTGCTGGAGCCGCCAGGCCTGAATCTCCCACAGTAAAGTCAGCTAGTTCAATATCTTTAGTGGCGTTGCTAAAAGTAAGCTCACTATCTGCATTAACCGTAACTGTATAGCCATGCTCGTTACTAGTTGTATTGATTTTTTCTGCAAGTGTCTTTGCTGTATCTGTAGAACCAACTGATATATCAGTCCCATTAATTGTTAGGGTTTCGTCACCAGTTGGTGCTGTAAAAGCTAGAGCAGCACTAGTTCCAGCCTGAGCAATTTGATTGCCAACAATCTTCGTTTCAAGACCTGCAGCCGCTTCACCTGCTACAGTCGCACTACTATGCGAGCCACGCAGTGCGCCCGCGCTCACATCACTTAAACCAAATGACACAGTTTCGTTAGCGCTGGCGCCAATCTGGAAGCTGGTATTGCCCATATCGCCGTTCAGCAGTTTTTGACCACCAAAGGTGGTGGTTTCTGCAATACGCGTCAGCTCACCTGACAGCGAGTTGAACTCTTGCTGCAGTGCAGTACGCTCTGAATCACTGTTTGAACCGTTTGCAGATTGCAGTGACAGGTCACGCATACGCTGCATGATGTTGGTGGATTCTTTCATCGCACCTTCAGCCGTCTGTGCAATCGACACGCCGTTACTGGCGTTCTTTACTGCAACTGACAGACCGTTGATTTGGCTGGTCAGGCGGTTAGAAATTTGCAGGCCGGCAGCGTCATCTTTTGCGCTGTTGATTTTTGAGCCTGAAGCGAGACGCTCAAGAGAAGTGGACAGTGCACTGGTAGAACCACCCAAGGTGCGCTGTGCGTTCAAGGAAGCAACGTTAGTATTTACTGTTAAAGCCATGGGTAATTCTCCAATTTTACTGAAATATTGTTTGCTTGAGGTTTAAAGCACTTAATGTGCCAAGTTGGTCAAGCATCCACAATGTTGTTCTAATTTCTATATCGGCGCGGTTGCGTGGAGCTTTAGTGTTTTTTTGAAAAAGATTTTCGCCGCGCTTGTGTTTGATGTCGAAGCCGATGTTGCTGATTGCCTAGGTTATCGGGCAGGGGGTGCAAAGCTTTAATAAAAATGGGTGAAAAGTCAGAATATAAAAAATTGACGCTTTTGCAGGGCTAGGTAACTGGCTAATAGTACACAGCGACCGCTTCAGCTTTTTTCGCTAACTTAGTTATTACTCTTGCCTAGTTTGCACAGTGCCAAAGAGTTGGCGGTTGTAGCGTGGCATGAGCTTTCGCTCTGCTGCGTGGCACTTATTGTATAAGTTCAGGCTCTCGGATTCACTTGTAAAAGGTTTTGCCGCTATTTTAGCGCTGACTTAACTCTGTCTGAAAAACTAAATTAGCCATGTCTATAGGTTTTTTTATGGGTGTATTACTACATTTCTGGCTTAGAAGTTCAGTGTTATTTAATGGGCTTCCATCGGAAAACTGACGCTATATCTCATTAGGAGGTAGTCGAAAATCAGTGTTTGATTAGGATTTTAATATTGCCCTATTGATACTGTTTTTTATGGTATATTAATATTTTATTTATTGTTAATCTGGAGTAAAATATGGCGCGCCCATTAGGTAGCAAAAATAAAACACCGCAAGAGTTAAAAGTTGATGCCGAAATACTTAAGCGAAAAGCTGAAATTATGGTGCTTGAGCAAAAGAAAAAAGAACTGAAAAAAGAACGGCAGTCTTAATAAGGAAATTTACTATGGCAATTAAACACGTAGGTATATGTCCGTTTTGCATATCCACAGTAAAACCTGTTGTTGTTGAGGGGAATTTGGTTCGACGCGATGTTTGTGAGTGCCCAGAGTGTCACGAAAAAATTCTTATCTGTAGGAGCCCTGGTTGTACTGGTTATGCGAAATCAGGAGCTATTTATGATGATGAATTATGTCCAGAGTGTACGGAAAGTATAGCTAGCGGAACGGGTGAGGTTCTGAAGTATGGGTTAATTACAGTTGCTAGTGCAATAGGTGCGGCTGTAGTAGCAAAAGCAACAGATAAAAGCTGAAATTTATTCTAAAATATACATTGCTAGAAGACTGTTATTCCCTCAGGGTTATTTAAAGGAAATTAAACCATGTCATGTAGTGCTTGTGGTGCGGGAAACCATACTCTCAGAAATTGCCCTAATGTTTCGCGTTGTTCTATATGTGGTAAATCTGGTCATAACGCTCAAACTTGTCCCGCTGCGCGAAGATGCAGTATTTGCCAAGGTAGAAATCACGATGCTAGAAACTGCCCTATGAAAAATAAATAGTTTAAAATGGTTCTATTAGGTTGAGATTACAGCAACATATTTCATCTTTTTCTGGCTGTTTTTTTGCTAATAAGAATTCGATGTGGCTAGGTTTTCATAAAGGTACTGGTTTTTAATTTTACGATATATTTATAGTGAGGTTTAATATATGTCCGAAATGTTATTGGATATTATGACTTTAACAGCGAGAGAGCTAACAGAAGTCAAGCTTAATGAGATTATTTCTAAAAAAGGCTCTTTTACATTGATTGGTGTTAAAGATGTTTCTATTGCGGTAAGAAGAATTGAAGCTGCTATAGAGAAACAAAATCTAAGGTGTCGTGTCTATACAGAGTACAGAAGCGCGGTATTAGCAGGTATGGCTATACCAACTGGCATAACTCAGGTTGCGGGCTTTGCTACTGCTGCTGGAATCGCAGCACATAATCTAGTTACAATAAATCCTGATTATGAAATAGGAAAGAATAAGGTATCAAATAGCTTGACAGTTATTTTTAAAAAATAATTTTAAGTAATTGTTATTATTGAGTATATTAAGAAAGTATATTTAAATTGTGGTTTGCTGGTCAATAAAATAACGCCTACCAAGAGATAAGTTGATGCTGTTTTATGGCGACAATCGCTGCTGTTTAATGCGATTGTCGCGATGATCCTAGCAGCTCATCGTCACTACGTCGGCATTCATCTGCTTTAGTGGGTGGGATGTGCTCGTTTGATTTGGAATGCCAAGGTCGATGAAGCATGAATACCTGTCACCGGTATGCGTAATGAGATGGAGCGACATACCCAAGATTTTGTCATCTGTTTAACAGCAGAGTCGCTTAAGGCGTTTGTTGCGCTGCATGCTTCACTCGTACAATTTCTACAATTTGAGCATCTGTCAGAACGCGATAAAACACAATGTAATTAGGATGCACTATCAGTTCACGCAACCATTCTGGCAGCCCTGGTCGTCCACGCTTGCCGAGTTCAGGGTTGGTTGCGAGGAGCTTAGTTTTGTTACGTAACTCGTGTGCAAAGCTCTTTGCTCGAACTGGGTTTTCTTTGCTGATGTAGCGCACAATGGCGCGCAGGTCATCGAGAGCCATTGCCCGCCACTCAATACTGTAAGGCGTGCTTGTCATGCCTGTCATGCCTGTTGCATTTTGGTCAGAGACGCAATTTCAATATCCATGTCATTCATCGCATCTTCATCGCTCACGTTCGGT
Organism: Pseudomonas sp.; assembly: GCA_034006005.1. GTDB lineage: Bacteria > Pseudomonadota > Gammaproteobacteria > Pseudomonadales > Pseudomonadaceae > Denitrificimonas. The sequence goes on along the minus strand of JAVETP010000007.1, from coordinate 53,216 downwards.
CGAGAATCGTCAAGTGATGCTTGAATTTCACCGGCTAACCACTCGTTGTATGCCGCCGCTTCGTGGGCGACGCGCATTGCACTACCCCGACTTTCTCTGCTGCGAGACATGTCTTTTTGATTGGGGTTCCAGTGAGTTGCGTCGATCTGAACGATTAGGATGCCAATATCGCGCAAAACGTTAAGGGCGGTAGATGGGTTTCCAAAGCTGCGCACCTCAGAGCTTCGTGCTTTTGATAAGTACGCTCCTTTACCGCTGCGGGTGTCGATCTGAATATAGAACCCGTTGTCTTGGCCTTTAAGCGTAATGCCTTTGATACCACCAGCGCTGGTGGTGGCGCGTAATTGTTCTAATGTCATGCTTTGCATAGTTCACCTCGGCATCTAGCTGTATGGTTTCTATCATAAGTGTGTGCGCTTGATAGCCTGTATGCAAGCAGGAATGTTTCCGTATGTAAGCCAGTGACGATTATTGAACAATTTGCAGTAACGCTTCTTGTGCAAGGGTATTCATACTTTTACCTGACGCTTTAGCAGCAATTGCAATTTTTTCGTGCAGGTCAGTGGGAATACGAAGATTAAACTTGCCAGAATAATGGCGTTTAGGCTCAATGTTTTTTTCACGGCACACTTCTAGGAAAACCGTTAATGAGTTTTTAAACTCAGTTTTTAATTCTTGTGGTGTAGAGCCATAAAAATCAGCACTACCATTTAAACCTAAAATTTCAGGGCTCTTGTTTTAGAAGCAGTTGTGTTGCCAAGCATTGCCTATAACTATATTTTTCTTGTCAGAAACCTTATACTTATTTCTGACAAGAGGGGCGATTATGAAACCTTTACATGAAGTTATTATTGAATACTTATCTTCGTTACCTGCGGGCAGCGTTGTTGCGCCTAAGCTTTTTTTGCATCTGGGCAGTCGTGCAGCTGTTGACCAAGCGCTAAGTCGGCTGGTTAAGTGCGAAAAGTTAATACGTGTTGCACGCGGACTCTACACAGCGCCTGTGCACGGCCGTTTTGGTACGCGCGCACCTGCGGCTGTGAAAGTGGTTGAGTCGTATGCGCAGCTCAGTGGGGAAACGATCAAGCCCCACGGTGCGAGTGCTGCAAACCATCTGGGTTTGACCCAGCAAGTACCTGTGCGCGAGGTGTATTTAACCTCTGGTAGAACCCGCACGCTCACATTAGGCCGCTCTGAAATTTTGCTAAAACATGCACCTTCTTGGTTGCTCAGTGCCGGAGAAGCAGCGCGAGCACTGCAGTGGGTGGGTGAAGAGCATGCCGGATCTGCTGTGAAAAAAGCTCGACGAGTGATTCCTGGCGACCAGTGGTTGCAGCTTGTTAGCTCTAGGGCGTGTTTACCCAGCTGGATGGCTAAAGCGGTCGCGCAGGAGGCAATGAGTGTCTGAGTCTTACTTCTCACTTTCTAGCAACGAGCAGCAAGAAGCGCTTCAGTACGCTAGCGCTCAATCAGGTCGGCCTGTTCATCTGCTAGAAAAAGATCTTTGGGTCGTTTGGACTCTTAAAGCACTGTTTGAATCGTCAGCCGGAGCAGATTTAACTTTTAAGGGTGGTACTTCTTTATCAAAAGCTTATAAATTAATTGATCGGTTCTCAGAGGATATCGACCTGACCTGTAATATATGCAGACTGATTCCAGGTAGAACGAGCGAGCACGGTGAATTGCCCAGCAATCGCAGCCAAGCAAAAAAGTGGGTTAAAGATATTAACGTTGCGCTGAAAGAGTGGATCACTCAGGATATTCAGCCCATTTTAGAGCGCGCGATGCAAAATGAAAACATGCATGCGTCACTAGAGCTAACACCTAGTGGTGATACGTTATTGCTCAAGTACCCTGCGTTAACATCAGGCACAGGCTATATAGCTCCCGTAGTGAGATTAGAGTTTGGTGGTCGAGCTACGGGAGAGCCTCATCAAACCCAAGGTGTTGTCTGTGATATGGCTTCGTATATTCCAGAACTAGATTTCCCGGTTGCGGCACCTTTAGTAATGAGTGTGAATCGTACTTTTTGGGAGAAAGCCACAGCTGCGCATGTCTATTGCATACAAGGTAAATTACGAGGTGAGCGTTATGCGCGGCATTGGTTTGATTTGGCGGCAATCGCGAAAAGCAAGTTCATAACTGCAGCGCAAGATAAGGCTGTTGCGCAGGCGGTCGCTCAACATAAATCGATATTTTTTTTAGAAAAAGACCTTGCTGGTGATGCTGTTAACTATTTAGATGCCATCCATGGAAAGCTAAAAATTGTACCGGTGGGCCATGCAAGACTTGCTCTGGAGAAAGACTATGCTGCGATGACTAACGATGGCGTTCTTTTAGGTCAGCATGATTCTTTTGAATCCATAATGGATGCTTGTCATACGCTTGAGCTGTTGTGTAATAAACGTTAGTTCATATGGTTATCACTCGTTGTATGCCGCTGCTTCGTGGGCGACGCGCATTGCATTACCCCGACTTTCCCTGCTGCGAGACATGTCTTTTTGATTAGGGTTCCAGTGAGTTGCGTCGATCTGAACGATTAGGATGCCAATATCACGCAAAACGTTAAGGGCGGTAGATGGGTTTCCAAAGCTGCGCACCTCAGAGCTGCGTGCTTTTGATAAGTACGCTTCTTGACCGCTGCGGGTGTCGATCTGAATATAAAACCCGTTGTCCTGGCCTTTGAGCGTAATGCCTTTGATACCACCAGCGCTGGTGGTGGCGCGTAATTGTTCTAATGTCATGCTTTGCATAGTTCACCTCGGCATCTAGCTGTATGCTTTCTATCATAAGTGTGTGCGTTTGATAGATTGTATGCAAGCAGGAATGTTCTCGTATATTTGCCAGTGACGATTATTGAACAATTTGCAGTAACGCTTCTTGTGCAAGGGTATTCATACTTTTACCTGACGCTTGAGCAGCAATTGCAATTTTTTCGTGCAGGTCAGTGGGAATACGAAGATTAAACTTGCCAGAATAATGACGTTTAGGCTCAATGTTTTTACGGTATGTGTTATCTGGCACTTTTTATTTCAGCATCTACACTGAATCCAGAGCGCGCGACAAACCCGAATAATACGGCAACACGGAGGTTGCTATGTCTCACACGGATGTGTCGAGTCAAAGTCAAGAAGACCATGACAGCCCTTGGAAAGGTGCGCTGGACGTCGTGATTGTATAGCCTCGTCATGCCAATCCAATGCATTTAGAGTCAGTATCGAGCCAATTGAGTGGGACTGTGAGTGGCTTTGCTTTAAAGTACCGGCTTACCAGGCCCTTAAGTACAGCATAACTATCATGGAAACTCGCTTTTAATGCGTAAATTAAATTTGCGGCAATTGATTTTGCTACTGAGCGTTTCTACCGCGCTGCTGATTTTAGCCAATACCTTTTATACCAGTCATCAGATTCAACGCATCTTGTTAATTGATCAGACGCTTGAAGCCAACCAAGCCTATGCCTCCAAGACTGCAGACAGTGTCAATCATTTTTTAAACGCAGCGCAGCAGCAGCTGGCTTTTGCTGCGCATGAAATTGCTGATATCCAAAGTGATACGCAGAGGCTTGAGCGGATTGCGACGCGTTTAAAAGAGCAGACCAATAGTTTTAATTCGGTATTGATTTCTAATGATGAAGGCACCGCTTTGTCTATTACTCATCCGCTTCAGCATTTTTTAGGGAAGAAGTTGCTCAATGATGGTGCCGCCCAAGCCTTGCAAGAACGCCGACCGCTGATCAGTAAGCCCTATCAGTCGGTGACTCATAGGTTAGTGGTGTTTATAACTCACCCGATATTTGGTGCGCAGGGTGAGTACCAAGGCTTTGTTGGTGGCTCTATTTATTTAGATGAGAAAAGCGTGCTGTATGCCTTATTGGGTAGGCATTACCACACTGATCAATCATATATTTATGTGGTGGATGAAGAGGGTCGCTTAATTTATCACCAAGATCCTCAGCGAGTGGGAGAGGTGATTGTCGGTAATCCAGCGGTTGAACGTGTGATTGCTAAGGAATACGGCAGTCAGCAAGTGATTAATGCGCGAAATATTGAGATGTTAGCGGGTTATGCGCCGGTATCTGCAGCGGATTGGGGTGTGGTGACGCAGCGCTCTTTAAGCGCCACCTTGGCGGGAATGGAGGGCAAGGCGTTAGCAGTGGCGCGGTTTAGTTTTCCATTTTTTATTTTGATCTTGTTTTTGGTGTGGGTGGTGTCCCGTTGGATCTCTAAGCCTTTGTGGCAGTTGGCACGCAGTGCTGAAGATCTCGATTCCTCGAATGCCACTGCGCAAATCTCTAAGGTGTCTGTCTGGTATTTTGAGGCGGCGCAGCTGAAACGTGCGATGTTACGCGGCTTGGATGGTTTGAATAAAAAACTCGGTAAGCTGAGCATGGAGACTATTACCGATCCATTGACTGGGTTGCTTAATCGCCGCGGTATGCAAGTCGCGCTGGATGAATGGGAGAAGGATCAGCTGCCGTTTTCGGTGATTATGGGTGATATTGATTACTTTAAACGCATCAATGATCAGTTTGGCCATGCTGCCGGTGATGAGGTACTGAAGTTTGTTGCTCAACAGATGCAAGGCTCATCCCGTGCCCATGATCTGGTCTGCCGTGTGGGCGGTGAAGAGTTTATGATCTTGTTGCCCAGTGCCGACACACAACAGGCGAGTAAGGCAGCTGAGCGTTTTCGTAAACGCATCGAAAGCACGATTTGTTCGCGCATAGGTGTGCCCATCACTATTTCGTTGGGCGTGGCCAGTTGGCCCTGTGGTCAAGCGAGTATTGCTCAAGTGTTGAAGCATGCTGATCAGGCGCTGTATGCGGCTAAAAAAGGTGGGCGTAATAGAGTCAGTAATAGTTCGGTAATATGTGACTAGATGTAGCAATATAGGCGGCAGAATGTACTGTAGGCCACTCACTGGGTTTTTATGAGCGCTGAAATTAAACGTATTGTATCGATTCTTCCTGTGGTACTGCTGTTGTTGCTGGTTCCTGTTGCTGTGCATGCCGCCGAGCGCTTAGATGTTCAGGTCACACCCAAAAATGCCGCACTGAAGAAGAATATAGAAGCCTATATTGGTCAGATGGTCAAAGGTGATGAAAAAACCCTGAATGCGGTGAAGCGTACGGTGTTAAAGCAGACGCGCGCGGCCAGCGAGGCGCTGGGTTACTACCAAACTAAAACGGTCTTACGCCTGACTGATGATGTTCCGCCGGTGATGCAAGTGCTGGTTGAGCGTGGTGATCCGGTGCGTTTGCGGACAGTGAATATTCAAGTGCAGGGTGAAGCGGCTGAGTTGCCAGCCTTTGCCATTCCTGACGATAAGCGTCTGGAAGTTGGCGCGCGCTTAGATCACAGTGCTTATGACGATGTAAAAAGCCTGCTGCAAAATAATGCGCTGCGTTTTGGTTTTTTTGCCGCGCATTTTACTGAGCATGATTTGCTGATTGACCCGCAAGTGGGCGCAGCCGATATCAATTTGGTTTTTGATAGTGGCCCGCGCTATCGCTTTGGTGAAGTGCAGTTTTCTGAGAATGCAAAAATCAATCAAGCGCTCTTAGAACAATTATTACCTTTTAAAGCGGGCGCACCCTATAACTCGGCGCAGGTGGCCAAGCTGACGCAAAACTTGCAATCCACCGGTTACTTTGCCGATGTGCGTGTGGATGCGGTGGGGACTGCAGAAGGTCCGTTAGATATTCCTGTCAATATTAAGTTGGAAGCGATTAAGCCGCGTACCTTAAGTTTGGGTTTGGGCTTTTCCACTGACGTGGGGCCGCGTGGGCGTTTTGGTTGGGAGCGCCATCGGGTCAATGCGCGTGGGCATAAACTGGGTTTTGATAGTGAAATATCTAAGCCCAGGCAAAACGTCTCCAGTTGGTATCAAATTCCTATCGCCGCCAAACCCTTGACCGACTATGTGCGCTTTACCACAGGTTATCAGCGTCAAGAACTGGTGGATGCCGACAGCCGCTTGATGAATCTTGGTGTGCAGTGGCATGCGCGTTTGCCCAGTGACTGGTTGCGTGTAGTGTCGCTGCGCTGGGAGCAAGAGCAGTATAACTTTGGCAGTGGCGCGCGCGATGGCCGCCGCAGTTTCTTAATGCCGGGTATTGGTTACTCGGTGTTGCGCAGTGATTCGCCGATTGACCCGACGCGCGGGCACCGTTTGCAGTGGGATGTGCGTGGCGCTAAACAAGATCTCTTAGCTGATGCGGATGTAGTGCATGTTTCAGCACTGGCGCGCGGTTTGATTACGCTGGCGCATGACCACCGTTTATTAGGCCGAGTGCAGATTGGTGCGATTGGTACCAATAACTATAAAAAAGTCCCGCCATCACTGCGCTTTTTTGCCGGTGGTGACCAAAGTGTGCGTGGTTATGATTATGAAACACTGTCACCGCGCGATAAGCAGGGTAATCGCGCAGGGGGCCGTTATATGTTTGCCGGCAGTGTTGAGTATCAATACCGCATTGCTGAGAGCTGGCGTTTGGCGACCTTTGTTGATCAGGGGAATGCTTTTAACTCCTTGAGCGATAAAATGAAGACCGGTGCCGGTGTGGGTATACGTTGGGTCTCGCCGGTGGGGCCGATTCGTTTGGATTTAGCTCGTGCTTTTGATGAAGACAAAGGCTGGCGTGTGCACTTTTCTATGGGACCAGAGCTATGAGTATTAAACGCATCAGTGTCTGGGTGGTGCTGAGTCTCTTAACGCTGGTGTTGCTGGTGCTGGGTGTGACTTTTAGTCTGCTGGCCACGCAATCGGGCAGTCGGTGGTTGCTGGATCAAGTCCCTGGTTTAACGGTTGAGAACTTTAATGGCGCGGTGCTGACGGATTGGCAGGCTGAGCAGCTGCATTGGCAGCAAGATGATCTGTCGGTGCGTGTGACTGATGTACAGATGCAATTTAGACCCATGTGTTTGCTGCGCAGTGCGGTGTGTTTAGATACTTTGACTGCGGCACGTATCGAGTTGAATCTGCCGGAATCAGAGCCCTCCACAGAACCCTCGCAAGGGATTGAATTACCTGAATTGCAGTTGCCGGTCAGTATTGAGATTGAGCGCTTGCAGGTGGGTGAGTTTATTCTCAATGGCGAGTCGCTGTTAGCCGATGCCGGTTTGCGTGCACGCTGGTTGGCTGATGGTATTCATATCTCGGCGCTGGGCCTGCAGTATCAAGAATACCGCGTGCAAGCCAAGGGCAAAATCACACCCTCTAAGGGTTGGCCGGTGCAGTTGCAGTTAACCGCGCATGTGCCGATTCCTGATGCGCCGGCCTTGGATGTGCAAGCGCAACTGAGCGGCAGTTTGCAGTCATTGACCTTAGATGTAGCCACTACGGGTTATCTGGCGGCAACGCTAAAAGGGCAGTTGCAGGCGCTGGACGCTCAGTTACCGGCGCAGCTCTCACTCAAAGTCGCCAACTTTAAAGCCACGCCAGATCTGCCAGATAGCTTGACGCTGGCGGATATCGTGCTGGATGTGCACGGTGATTTACACAAAGGCTATCAAGTGGATGGCCGTGGTGCGCTGCCCAATACCCCGGAGCAGATCAAGCTTAAGTTAGCGGCATTGGTGAAAGCCACGGGCGCACAGCTGAGTAGTTTACGTTTAACTGCCAGCGAAAAAGCTTTTGTCGCAGTGCAAGGTGCGCTGGATTGGCAGCAAGAATTAACAGCCGATGCACAACTGCAATGGCAGCAGTTTCCTTGGTACAGCGTGCTGGCGCAAGAGGATATTCCAGTACAGCTACAAACCCTAGATGGCCAAGTCAGTTATAGCGCTGGTGATTATCAGGGCAAGATCAATGGTGATTTAACCGGTCCTGCCGGTGCTTTTACTGTAGCCACGTCTTTTATGGGTGATCTGCAGCAAGTGCAATTGCAAGAACTGCTGGTGGAAGCAGGGCAAGGGCGTTTGCTGGGTACGGCGCAGGTGGGTTTTGCTGACGGTGTGGATTGGTTGGCAGATATTAATGTCAGTCAGCTTAATCCGGCCTACTGGGTTGCAGAACTGCCCGGTGAGTTGGCGGGTTTGATTCACAGTCAAGGTGCACTGCGTGATGACCAGCTGCAGGTGGATGCCACTGTTGATTTAAAAGGCAAGTTACGCGGTTCAGCGACGCAATTAGCTGTGGTGTTAAAGGGCGCGCAGCAGCCTAAGCAGGAGCCAGAGTGGTTGCTCAGTCAGGCGGATCTACGTTTAGGTGATAACAGTATTCAGGCTACCGCGCAGCTGGATCAGGCTTTAAAGGGTGATATCCAAATTGATTTGCCGCGTTTAGTGCAGCTCTGGCCGGGTCTGGCCGGTAAAGCCAGTGGTGATATTCAGCTCACCGGCAGTTTGGCCGAGCCGCAAGGGCAGTTGCAGTTGCAAGGTCGCGGTATTGCCTACGATGGGCAGCGTGTTGGACAGCTCGATCTTAAGGGCGAGTTATTGGCCGGACAGCGCGTGCACTTGACGCTTGATGCAGAGCGCATTTGGACGGGCGAAACTGAAGTCGGTGCTTTGCATGTTGACGGGCAGGGCACTATGGATGCGCACAGTGGGCAGTTGTCGCTCACTGGTCCTTTACTGGATACAAAGATTAAGCTCAGCGGCGCGGTAAAAGAAGGTGATTGGCTGGGGCAGATCCAGCAATTTGTATTAAACAGTCATGAGCAAAAATGGGCCTTAGAAAAACCAACCGCTGTCACTTATCGTGAAAATGGTCAGCTGACCTTGGCGGCGCATTGTTTAAAGGCTGGCGCATCCAGTTTATGTGCCGGTGAGCAGCGTTTATTGCCTGAGACTAAAATTGATTATCACTTGCTGAATTTCCCTTTAGCGACGTTACAGCCGTGGTTGCCCAATGATGCAGAGATTCGTGGGCAGCTCAATGGTGATTTTAAGGTTGAGTTACTGGCCAAAGGTCCGCAGGGTAAAATTCAGCTCAATGCAGGCAAAGGCCAGTTGCGCGTTAAAGAAAATGAGCAATGGCAGACCTTTGCTTGGCAAACCTTAAAGCTCAATAGCGATTTAACCGAGCGCTCGATTCAGTCCAAGCTGGAGCTGAAAGGCGCAGACAGCGGAACTTTGCAAGTTGTGGCCAATATTGATCCGCGTCTTGAGCAGAAAAAACTGACCGGACACTTCTTAATTGAAAATGTTGATTTATCAGCGTTGCGTCCCTTTATCGCGCAAGTGCAAACCGTGCGCGGTGTGCTCGAAGGGCGTGGCACCTTGGCGGGGCATTTATTAGCGCCGAATGTCAGTGGCTTTGTGCAAGTACGTGATGCGCAGTTAAGCGGTGGTGATTTACCGGTGCCTTTTGAGCAGTTGCAGTTACGTGCTGATATTCAAGGTGAGCAACTGCAACTCAAGGGTGGCTGGAACAGTGGTGAGAAGGGTAAAGGTACGATTGAGGGGCGAGTGCAGTGGGCCAATCAATTGTTGGTGGATATTGGCATTAAAGGCCAGCAGTTACCTTTGCAAGTTGAGCCCTATGCCAATATTGAGATCGCGCCGGATTTACAGATTAGCTTAAAAGATCAGCGCTTATTTGTCAGCGGTAATGTCGCTGTGCCCAGTGGTTTAATTACGATTCCACAATTGCCAGAGCAAGCCGTGTATGTGTCTTCGGATGCGCGCGTGATTGGTGATGCTAAGCCAGAAGCGGGTTTGCAGGTGGCGATGGATGTCACTGTTAATGTGGGGTCTGAGCGTTTGCAGTTTACCGGTTTTGGTTTAAATGCGGATTTACGCGGTGAGCTGCGCATCGGCGATAATATGGCCGGTCGCGGCATGTTGGAGTTACTCAATGGTCGTTACCGTGCCTATGGGCAACGTTTAGAGTTGCGCCGTGCACGTTTGTTGTTTGCCGGGCCATTGAGTCAGCCGTTCTTGGATATTGAAGCCGTGCGCGTGACCGGTGATGTCACGGCAGGTTTGCGTTTAAGCGGTTCTGCGCTGCAGCCCAGCAGTGAGATTTTCTCAAATCCGGCAATGAGTCAAGAGCAGGCCTTGTCTTGGTTGCTGCTAGGACGTCCGCTGCAGGGTGATGGCGATGACGGTAATGTCATGGCGCAAGCGGCTTTGGCATTGGGCTTGATGGGTACGGCACCTATTACCAATAAACTGGCAGAAACCTTTGGCGTTAAAGACTTTTTGCTCGACAGCGAAGGCAGTGGTGCGACCTCCAGTGTGGTGGCCAGTGGTCGTATCAGTGAGCGTATCAGTCTGCGTTATGGCGTGGGTGTGTTTGAGCCAGCCAGCACCTTAGCGCTGCGTTATGAGCTGAGTAAGCGCACCTATTTAGAGGCGGCCAGCGGTTTAGCCAACTCATTGGATATCTTCTATAAGCGTAATTTCTAAGCGAATTAGCGGCCTGTATAGGGCCGCTGATTTATAAAAAACAAGCGTTAAATTAGGTGGCCTAGCGCTTTTGTGCTAGACTACGTGCATCGAAGTCACCCAAAAGTGGTTCAATGTCTAGCTTGTCGTTGTTAAGTTCCACCCCCTTCTTGATGCTCCATCTCTTTGAGAAACGCTGGCGCGGCGGTCTGTAGCTGGTTTTCTTCTCAGGCAATCTCATATCTTAATCAGTTTGAATAAAGAGTCACTTGAGCTGAATAAAGCTTAAGCGAATCGTTGTATCTAGAAGTTATGGACGCTCTAAAAAAGCTACTGTTATTAAACCAAAAGAGTTCAAGGTTTAAGTGCTTTTTCAGAGATTCCCTCAAGGGGTTTCAAATGTATTACTGGGTTATGTTGGCATTAGCCGTGATCGCTGAAGTTATCAGTACAGTCGGTATGAAATACGCCTCAACCAGTTCACCAGTGTTTGGCTATCTATTGATGGCGCTGATGATTTCATTTTCGTTTTATGCGTTTTCGCGTGCGGTTGTGCATATTCCGTTGGCCGTGTCCTATGCAATTTGGGAAGGCTTGGGTTTATTCTTAATTGGTATCGCGGGCGTGGTCTTGTTTGGTGAGTATTTAAGTATTGGTGAGATGTTTGCCATTGGCTTGATGCTGGTCGGCTTATTGCTGGTGACCTTTGATAAGGGTCAACCTGCTGAAGTAGAAGAAGACGATCCAGTTGTCGCCAAGGTTGCAGTGAAGCCTGTTGTGGTCGCTGCGCGTCAGCAAGCACAGCCAGTGCGTGCTGGTCACTTAGGTGAGGTGGCGCTATGATTCTCCCCGTATCCTTATTGATTGGTTCAGTGTCATTGGACTTATTAGCTTGTTATTGCGTTAAGCGCTCAAGAGGCTTTCAGAAAGTCGTTTGGGGTGTAGCAGGGTTGCTGGCTATTATCAGTGCCTTTGTTTTATTAAGCTTTGTGGTGCGTTATATCCCGCTGGGTGTGGCGTATTCAGTCTGGGGTGGTTTAGGTGTGTTGGGTACGGTGCTGTTGGACCGCCTGCTGTTTAACTCACGTCTAGGTAAGCAAGGTATGATTGGTGTGGCCTGTATTGTTGCAGGTATTGTTGCGATGCAGCTCTAAGCTGACACAGCGACTGCGCAGCCTAAAGTACAGGGCGCATTACAGATGTAGATTCTTTTAAAAGCGGCAAGCTCTTGCCGCTTTTTTTATGCCTAGAGTTTGACGATGGGCGTAGCACTTTGATTTCAGATGGCACAGTCTTTGCATTAATCCTTATATATAGCAACGGGCGTCAATTGCCCACCGCGGAGGATTTACCATGGACAAGATGCTTTATATCTCCATGACTGGCGCAAGCCACAATACAAAAGCTCTACAAGCGCATGCCAACAACTTGGCTAACGTGTCGACTAGCGGCTTTAAACGTGACTTTGAACAAGCCCGCTCGATGCCGGTATTTGGTGAGGGTTTGCCAGCGCGTGCTTATGCGTTGAGTGAGCGCCCTGGCACTGACTTTACTTCGGGTTCATTACAAGAAACCGGCCGCGACCTTGATGTTGCCGCCATGGGCGATTCCTGGCTAGCCGTGCAAGCGGCTGATGGCAGTGAAGCCTATGTACGTACTGGCAGTTTGCAGATTGATGCGATGGGCATGCTGCGTACCGCCTCGGGGTTGCCGGTCTTGGGTAATGCCGGTCCGATTGCTGTACCGCCAGAGCAAAAAGTCGAAATTGGTCAAGACGGTACCATCAGTATTCGCGCTTTAGGTGAAGCACCCAGCGTGATGGCTGAAGTGGATCGTTTGAAACTGGTTTTACCGGATCCGCGAGATCTAGAAAAAGGCGTGGATGGTCTGGTGCGTGGCCGCGATGGTCAGCCTTTTGAAGCAGATGCCAATGCTCGGGTGATCTCAGGTTTTACTGAAGCCAGTAACGTCAATGCGGTCGAGGAAATGACCGCGATGCTGTCGTTATCACGCCAATTTGAGCTGCATGTGAAGATGATGCGCACTGCTGAGGACAACTCATCAGCAGTGGCACGGATTATGCAGCTTAGTTAGTCATAAGCACATTTGGTATTGCAGCGTCATAAATACGGCGCTCGAGGAGAATCACTATGCTTCCAGCACTTTGGGTCGCTAAAACAGGTTTATCCGCACAGGATATGAACCTCACCACCATTTCGAATAACTTAGCCAACGTGTCCACCACAGGTTTTAAACGTGACCGTGCTGAGTTTGAAGACTTGCTCTATCAAATTCGTCGCCAACCAGGCGGACAATCGAGCCAAGACAGCGAGCTGCCCAGCGGTTTGCAGCTCGGTACCGGTGTGCGCATTGTCGGTACACAAAAAATATTTACCGCCGGTAGTTTGCAAACCACTGAGCAGCCCTTGGATATGGCGATTAATGGTCGCGGCTTTTTTCAGGTGTTAATGCCCGATGGCAACGTGTCTTATACCCGTGACGGTAGTTTTCATCTGAGTTCTGACGGCCAAGTGGTCACCTCCAATGGCTTTGCCCTTGAGCCGGCCATTATGTTGCCGCCAGAAGTGCGTACTTTTACCGTCGGTGAAGACGGTACCGCGACAGTGACGACTGCAGGTAATCCACAGGCGCAGATTGTCGGTAATATTCAGATCACTGACTTTGTAAACCCTGCCGGTTTAGAAGCTATTGGTAATAACCTGTTTTTAGAAACCGCCGCCAGTGGTGCACCACAAGATGGTACGCCGGGCTTAAATGGTTTGGGTACAGTGCTGCAAAATACCTTGGAGAATTCCAACGTCAGTGTGGTTGAAGAGTTGGTGAATATGATCACCACTCAGCGCGCTTATGAAATGAACTCCAAAGTGATTTCGACAGCGGATCAGATGCTGTCCTTTATCACGCAGCAGCTTTAATACATTTAGGTCGGGGTAGTGCGATGAAAGGTTCATTAATGATGGTCAGTCTGGTTACAGCGGTGCTGATGGTCGGTTGTATGCCGATACAACCTAAGCCCAACGATCCTTACTATGCGCCAGTTTTACCGCGCACGCCGCTGCCTGCCACACAAAACAATGGTGCGATTTATCAGGCTGATTTTGATACCAATTACTTTACTGATCGCAAGGCATTTCGTGTTGGCGATATCATTACCATTAGCCTAAATGAGCGCACGCAAGCCAGTAAAAATGCTAACTCACAGATTGAAAAAGACAGTAACGTCAATATTGGGGTGCCGAGTATTATGGGTATGGCCGTGACGCCAACCAATCCTATTGCTGGTTTAAGTGCGCTGGGTATGAGCAATAGTAAAATGAGTTTGGACACCAGTTATGGTGCGCAGCGCTCGACTCAAGGTTCTGGGCAGACAGGGCAAAGCAATAGCTTGTCAGGCTCGATCACTGTGACCATTGCCGAGGTCTATCCCAATGGTGTTCTCGCGGTGCGCGGTGAGAAGTGGTTGACCCTCAATACCGGTGATGAGCTGGTGCGCATTTCAGGAATCGTCCGCGCGGACGATATAAGTACAGACAATGTTGTTGATTCAACACGCATTGCTGATGCACGTATCACTTACTCAGGTACGGGTGCCTTTGCTAATGCCAGTAAACCGGGTTGGTTGGATCGTTTCTTTCTTAGCCCATTATTCCCATTCTAAAGGTAGGACAGACTATGCGTAAATATTGGATTGCCTGCCTTGTAACGCTGCTGTTAAGCGGTATGGCGCAAGCGGAACGCTTAAAAGATTTAGCCAGTATCCAAGGTGTGCGCTCCAACCAGTTGATCGGTTATGGCTTGGTGGTCGGCCTGAATGGCAGTGGTGACCAAACCACACAAACGCCTTTTACCGTGCAAACCTTTAACAATATGCTGGCGCAGTTTGGTATTAAAGTGCCGCCCGGTGGCAACGTACAACTGAAAAACGTCGCTGCAGTCTCCATTCATGCTGATTTACCGCCCTTTGCACGCCCAGGTCAGACCATTGATATCACCGTGTCCTCGATTGGTAACGCTAAAAGCTTACGCGGTGGTAGCTTGCTGATGACGCCGCTCAAAGGTATCGACGGCAATGTCTATGCGATTGCGCAAGGGAACTTAGTGGTCGGTGGTTTTGACGCCGGTGGCGCCGATGGTTCGCGTATTACCGTCAATGTTCCGTCAGCAGGACGTATTCCCTCTGGTGCAACGGTGGAACGTGCCGTACCCAGCGGTTTTAATCAAGATGAATATCTGACGCTCAACCTGAATAGACCTGACTTTACGACGGCAAAAAATATTGTAGATGCATTAAACGACATGCTTGGCCCAAGAGTTGCACAAGCAATAGATGCTGGTTCGGTTCGTGTCTCTGCGCCGTCTGATCCCACTCAGCGTGTTGATTACTTATCGATTATCGAGAATATAGAAATTGAAGCAGGGCAAGCAGTGGCTAAAGTGATTATTAATGCACGTACTGGCACCATTGTGATTGGTCAGAACGTACGCGTACAACCGGCAGCAGTGACTCACGGCAGTTTAACCGTAGTGATCACTGAAGATCCGATTGTCAGCCAGCCAGATGCTTTTTCACAAGGTCAAACCGCCGTTGTGCCCCGCTCTAGAGTCAATGCAACACAAGAAGCCAAGCCGATGTTTAAGTTTGGCCCAGGTACCACACTGGATGAAATCGTTCGTGCAGTGAATCAAGTGGGTGCGTCACCGTCGGACTTGATGGCGATTCTTGAAGCGCTAAAACAAGCAGGCGCGTTACAAGCTGACCTGATTGTGATTTGAGGATAAAGTTATGAACTTGCACAGCACCAGAGTCGCCGATAGTGGCGCTTATACTGACTTAAACCGTCTACACCAACTTAAAGTGGGTGAAGGGCGTGACAGTGAAGCCAATATTCGTAAAGTCGCGCAAGAATTTGAATCATTGTTTCTCGCTGAAATGATGAAAGCGATGCGTGCGGCGGGTGATGTGCTGGCTGATGATAACTTTATGAACACCAATGAAAGCAAAACTTACCGCGATATGTATGACCAACAGTTGTCGGTGACCTTATCGCAAGGTAAAGGTATGGGTATGGCCGATGTGTTGACACGTCAGCTGTCGCAAGCGCCCAAGCCCGCCACTACTAATCCATTTACTCAAGAAGCTGTTGCACCGGCTGCAGCGCCATCGACACAAGCAGTCGAGCCTAATGTGAAAATGGGCTTTAACTCGCAACGTGATGATACCGCTCTGTTGAATCTACGCCGTTTAGCCTTGCCAATGACCGCTGCAGGTCGTGATTTAGCGGGCATTGGTGCAGCGGCACAAGATACGCTACGTACAGGTTTAGCCCAGCAGTCGAAAGACATTCGCCAAGATTGGCAGGCGGCACGCAGTTATGCAGCGCCGCGTGATAATCCGATTGAAGTAGCTGGGCAAACGGCAAGTGCAGAGGATTTAAACCGGAAAAAGTTTGCTTCGCCTGCAGAGTTTGTTGCCACTATGATGCCGATGGCGGAGCAAGCAGCGAAAAAACTGGGTGTTGATCCACGTTATTTAGTGGCGCAAGCGGCCTTAGAAACTGGCTGGGGTCAATCAATTATTCAAAATAAAGGCGGCGACAGCAGTCATAACTTATTTGGTATTAAAGCGCATGGCTGGGGCGGTGCTTCAGCCAATGTCACCACATCTGAGTATGTGCAAGGCGTTAAAGTTAAAGAGAAGGCGGATTTTCGTAGTTACGGATCGTTCGAGCAGAGCTTTAATGATTATGTTGATTTTCTGCAGAGCAATGGCCGGTATGGCAAAGCCTTGCAAGCCACGGCCAATCCTGATCGTTTTGTCAGTGAATTGCAGCAAGCAGGCTATGCAACTGATCCACAATACGCGCGTAAAATTTCCCAAATTGCGCAAAAAATGCAAAGCTATCAGCAGGTTGCAAGTACTGCTGCGCCGCGTACTAGCATACGGGCTTGAGGTGAATTATGGCTGATTTATTAAATATTGGTATGTCTGGATTACATGCTGCTAAAACTAATTTAGCAGTGACCGGGCACAATATTACTAATGTTAAAACACCCGGCTATACGCGCCAAGATACCGTGCAGGCAACACGTACGCCGCAGTTTACCGGTGCTGGTTATATTGGCTCGGGTACCAGCATCACGGATGTACGCCGCAGCTATAATGAGTTTTTAACCGCACAGCTGCGTTCCACCACATCGCTGAGTAGCGATGTGCAGGCGTATAAAAGCCAAGTTGAGCAGCTGGATGGTTTGCTGGCCGGTACTGCCACGGGTATCAATCCATCTCTACAAGCATTTTTCTCCGCCACACAAACCGCGGCCGAAGACCCGTCTAATATCCCTGCGCGCCAATTGGTATTGGCTGAGGCTGAGGGTTTAGCGCGTCGTTTTAATAATATATACGAGAACATTAACGCGCAAAACAACTCAATTAATAAAGAGTTGGTCAGCAGTACCGAGCAAATTAATAACTTGGCACAAACCATTGGCGGTTTAAATGACGCTATTGCTAGTGCGGTTACTGGCGGTGCTAAGCCCAATGATTTATTAGATGCACGCGATGAAGCCGTGCGCCAACTGTCCACCTATATTGGTGTGAGTGTGGTGGAGCAAGACGACAATAGCTTTAACGTATTTGTGGCGAGCGGTCAGCCATTAGTGGTGGGTCATACGGTCAATCAATTGCAGGCGGTTCCAGGTCGTGGTGATCCAAGCACCTTTGAAGTTGAATTTGTCAGCGGTGGTTCGCGACAAAATATCAGCGATAGCATCAGCGGTGGTGCTGTGGGGGGCTTGCTGCGTTATCGCGGTGAGGTGTTAGAGCCCTCGATCAATGCATTAGGTCGTTTAGCTCTAAGTATCAGTGATGAAGTCAACAGCCAGTTGGGTCAAGGTTTAGACCTGAAAGGGCAGGTGGGTACGAATTTATTTACTGATATTAACGATCCCAAAATAGCTGCTCTACGTGTGCGTCCGATGGCCGATAATGTCAGCAATGCCAGTGGCTCAATGGATATTACTAACACGAAACTACTGACGACCAGTGATTACCAGCTGGATTTTGATGGCGGAGTGCCTACTGCACGTCGCCTAAGTGACGGTGCAACTATGACAGTTGTTCCAGGAGCAGGCAGCGGTGAGTACAGTTTTCTTGACAGTGCCGGCCGCAACCAAGGCTTTAGCGTAAAAATAACAGGTACGCCAGCGGACGGTGATAGTTTTGTTTTAGAGCCGACTCGTCGTGGTGCTGCAGGTATTTCTGCTGAACTCACTCAGGCTGAACAATTAGGTTTTGCTGCGCCCTTTAAAAGTAGCGCTGATTTACAGAATAAGGGTAATGGCGCTATCACTCAGCCCACGCTGGAGGGTGTTGTTGATCTCACCAACCCAGGCAATGAGCAACTGAGTATTGAGGCCCTTGAAGCTATTGGTACGCTTGGCATACGTTACAATGAAGCCTCGGGATCAATGGTTCTTGAGACGCCATACCCTGCCGGTGTAAACATCACCATGCTGACTGCTGAGGGTCAAACTGTACCGGGCGGTATCACCCCAGGACAAAACAATCAGCTCAAGTACAGCATTGACGTAAATGTGGGTGGCGTACAGCAAAGCTTTACCGTCAGCCAAAGTATCAGTGGCCGCCCACAAGACGGTGATAAGTTTACCGTTGATTTTAATAAAAACGGCGTATCAGATAACCGCAACGCCTTAAAATTGGCGGATCTGCAAAATAAACAAGTTGTGGGTGTGGACGCTAATATCACCGGTACCAGCACAGGTATGAGCTTTGGTGATGGCTATGGCGATATGGTCGAGCGGGTTGGCACGTTAACTGCTCAGGCTAGACGTGATGATATCGCCACAGGTGCGATCTTAAAACAAGCCACGGATAGTCGCAATTCACTCTCCGCGGTGAACTTAGATGAAGAGGCGGCCAATTTGATTCAGTTTGAGCAATATTACAATGCGTCGGCACAAGTGATTCAAGTTGCGCGCTCATTGTTCGATACATTACTGAATACACTTAGATAAAAAAGCTTGGGCTGCACAGTTAAGCAGCCGAAGCGATTAGGAGTCAGGCCATGCGTATTTCTAGCCTACAAGCATTTAATAACGGTATACAGGGGCTGCAGCGTAACTATGCTGATGCGATGCGTACTCAGCAACAAATCAGCTCAGGTAATCGTATTTTAACGCCTGCAGATGACCCTGTTGCTTCGGTACGCTTGATGCAGTTAGAGCAGCAGGAAAATATGCTCAGCCAATATAAAGGCAACTTAGGTGCGGCCAATAATAGCTTGATGCAAGAAGAGTCGACGCTTAACTCTATCAATAATATTATGCAGCGCGTACGTGAAATCGCCGGCGAAGCGGGTAATGGCTCTTTAAGTCAAAATGACCGCCAAGCGCTAGCCGCAGAATTGCAAGAGCGGGAAGATGAACTGTTAGGTTTAATGAACACCCGTAATGCTCGCGGCGAATATATGTTTTCTGGCTTCCAGGGTAAAACCCAGCCCTTTGAGCGAGCAGCTGATGGCAGCTACGACTATAAAGGTGATGAAGGTCAGCGCAATTTACAAATCGGCAGCTCCTTGAATATAGCCATTGGTGATAACGGTAAACAGGTCTTTGAAAATATCACTAACGCCGCGCGCTTAGACAGTACTTTAACCGCACCCACTGCTAACTCGACTTTAGCGGTGTCCAAGCCTTTGATACAAGATGAGCTGAGCTATTCGGGTAATCCTGGGTTTCCAGCAGAAGGTGTAGAAGTGCGCTTTGGTGATCCAGCCGCCACGCCGCCAGGTGACGCAAAAGATTATGAAATATTCGCTAGCCCTTATGCTACAGGCGCTACAGCGCTGCAAACGGGTCGCTTGGATAACAATGATGAGCTCCCAGATACCCTGAACTTTCGTGGTATGACCCTGCAGTTTGAAGGCGTGCCTACCGGGGGTGAAAGCGTCACTATTGAGTCCATTCCAGGTCGTGAAAAACAAGGCGTATTGGATACGATTCAACAATTACGTGTCGCTCTTGAAGACAATACTGACAGCCCTGAAGGGCGTCTTGATACGCGCAGTGCAGTCGCCGCCGCATTGACCAATATTGATCACGCTATGGTGAGTATTGATAGTACCCGTGGTGAGATTGGTGCGCGGATGAATGTGATTGAAACCACTTTAGCTCATAATGAAGATATTGCTATCGTCAATAAAGGCGTACAAGCTGATTTACGTGAAGTGGATTACCCAGAGGCTTTATCGAAACTGGCTTTTCAAAGTGTGGTGCTGGAAGCTGCGCAGCAGAGCTTTGTGAAGATCAGTCAGTTGAATTTGTTTGATAAGATGCGCTGAGCTTAGTGGTAGGATAATTGCCATTGGTCATCGGAAGAAGCGCTGCGTATAGCTGAAAATGTAATGGATATGCGCAGTTTGTTATTTAAAGCGCAAGTCCAATCAATGATAACTCTGACCAAAATTGGTTAATAAGGATAAAAGTACATGAGCAAATCAATTCAAACGTACAACTCTGTAGTTGCTGGTCAAGATTTAACTCCCTACCAAGCGGTAGAGTTATTGCTCGATGGTGCTTTAGAGTGCATTTCCAAGGCACTGATTGCCCAACAAGAAAACAATGTTGCGCAGCGCGGTGAAGCGGTTGGCACGACATTAACGATTTTAGGTTTGTTACAAGACAGCCTGGATAAAAGTTTAGGCGGTGAGTTAGCTGAAAACTTGGATGGCTTGTATGACTATATGACTCGCCGCTTAGCCAGCGTAGCTGTGGATAATAATCCGCACAGCTTAGAAGAAGTGCAAGGTATCATTTTACAGTTGCGCGAAGGTTGGTCAGAAATTGATCCCGCCAATGAGCCAAAAGAATTAAATTAAAATAAAGCTAAAGAACCTGCGGTCGTTGACGATATAGGTAGTAGTAGAAACGCTTATGGAGCACGAACTTATGAACGCAATGACCGCAATGCGACAGTACCAATCAGTTAACACTCAAGCACAAGCTATCAGTGCTGATCCACACCGTTTGATTCAAATGTTGATCGAAGGTGGTTTGACGCGATTAGCGCAAGCACGTGGTGCTATGCAGCGTGATCAAATCGCTCTTAAGGGTGAATTGATTGGTAAAGCAATCGCGATTGTTGGTGGTTTACGTCAAGGCCTTGATGTGGAAAAAGGTGGCGAGTTAGCGACTAACCTTGATAGCTTGTACGAGTATATGACCACACGTTTGATGGAAGCCAATCTTAAAAACGACCCAGCGATTATTGAAGAAGTCTCTGAGCTGCTGCGCGAAGTTAAAAGTGGTTGGGATGCGATTGCGGCATAAGTTGGGTTGATTAAGAGGTGGGTAGGATGAGCACAAACACTGTTGAACAACTGCAAAATACCAGTACGGCATTGCGTGATGCATTAGTGCAGCACAATTGGCAAGCTGTGGGTGAGCTGGATTTACAGTGTCGCGATGCTGTTGAACGTGCCATGGCCGACCCGCATCAGCAAACGGATGAATTGCGTGATCGTATGCAAGAGTTGTTAGATTTATATCGTGAGTTGGTCGGTGCCTGTCAGGCCGAGCAACAGCGCATTGCTGATGAACTATTGCAAATTAATCAGTCAAAAAAAAGTGCTAAAATTTACCAAATGTTTGGCTGATTTTAGTACGATCAAGAAGCCCTGAGAGCACTGTTCTTAGGGCTTTTTTATGCCTGTTTGCTGGCGCTGTCCAAGCAAGTGCCGTCATGAAATTGACAGTGGACGGTTTTTTGACTCTAATAGGCAATCATTACTAATTATGAGTGGCAAGCCATTGCCATTTTAATTGGTGCCCTTTGTTTTAGAGTCTGGGTAGCCTTTATGTCACGAGAAACGAAAATCCTGCTGATCCATAATCAGGTGGAGCAGAGTAAAGAATTCGCCAGTATCCTGACATTTTTAAACGAGGGCTATCTAGCTTGTCAGGCTGAGAACTGGCGTGATGCTGTGGCCGAGTTGGACTCCAGTCGCAATGTGTTATGTGTACTGATCGGCGGCATCACAGAACCGAAAGAACTCAGCGCTTTAATTAAAGAACTGACGAAATGGGATGAGTTTTTACCTATTGTTCTACTCGATGATCAGCAGCCCGTCAGTGTGCCAGCTGCGCTAGAGCCATTGATTTTAACCCGTTTAGAGATGCCGCCCAGCTACAGTAAATTACTGGGTATTTTGCATCGGGCGCAAGTCCACCGAGAGATTTTTAATCAAGCCGCAGAGCGTGGTACCCAGGGTGCGTCTAAGGCGTTTCGCAGCTTAGTCGGCGGCAGTGGTTGCATGCAAAGCTTGCGGCATATGATGCAGCAAGTCGCTGACACTGAGGCCAATGTGCTGATTTTGGGTGAGTCGGGCACAGGTAAGGAAGTGGTTGCGCGTAATTTGCATTACAACTCTAAGCGCCGCGATGGGCCCTTTGTGCCGATTAACTGTGGTGCTATTCCGGCAGAGCTGCTGGAAAGTGAATTGTTTGGTCATGAGAAAGGCGCATTTACCGGTGCCATCAGTGCCCGTGCCGGGCGTTTTGAGTTGGCTAAAGGCGGTACGCTGTTCTTAGATGAAGTGGGCGATATGCCGCTGACCATGCAGGTTAAATTGCTGCGCGTGTTGCAAGAACGTATTTTTGAACGCATTGGTAGTAATAAGTCCTTAACCGCTGATGTACGTATTGTTGCTGCGACCCATAAAAACTTAGAAGACATGATTGAGACGGGCGATTTTCGTGAGGATTTGTTTTATCGTCTGAATGTATTCCCCATTGATATGCCGCCCTTACGTGAGCGTCCTGACGATATTTCCTTGCTGATTAATGAGCTGGTTGCACGCATGGAAGAAGAAAAACGCGGCTCAGTGCGTTTTAATGAGGCTGCCATCGCTTCATTATGTCAGCACGAGTGGCCGGGTAATGTGCGTGAGCTAGCCAACCTGGTTGAACGCATGTCGATTATGTATCCGCAGGGTGTCATAGGAGTCAGTGAGCTGCCGAAGAAATTTCGCTACATTGAAGAAGATGATGGTATTCAAGAGATGCGTGATGATTTAACTGAGCGCGCCGCTTTGTTAGCTATTACCGAAGATATTCCAGCCTCAGCTGCCACGACTGCACAGCTACCTTCAGAAGGGCTGGATCTACGTGAGTATCTGGCTGAGTTAGAGCAAGATTTAATTCAGCAAGCACTGACTGCTGAAGATGGCGTGGTAGCGCGAGCTGCGGAACGCTTGAATATTCGTCGCACCACTCTGGTGGAAAAAATGCGTAAATATGGTATGAATCGTAAAGACGACTAACGGCATATAAGCGTCAACACTGGCGCTATTATGCAGTTTCTTTACAATGCGGCTCTTTGTTCTCTCACGGAGCCGCAGCCATGACGCATCATCCCGCACAGGATTCACCTTTAGGCAAAAGCAGTGCCTATATCAGTCAATACGATGCCAGTTTATTATTTGGTATTGCGCGCGCGACCAAGTGGCGCGAGCTGGGTTTTAGCGCTGATAACTTGCCCTATGTGGGTGTAGATATCTGGAACTGCTATGAGCTGTCCTGGTTGCTGCCGTCAGGCAAACCTGTGGTGGCGATTGGGCAGTTTACTGTACCGGCTGATTCGCCCAATATCATTGAATCCAAATCCTTTAAGCTCTATCTCAACTCTTTAAATCAAAGTATTTATGCTAGCTTTGCGCAGGTGCAGGCTCTGCTTGAGGCTGACTTATCTGCAGTGGCACAAGCACCTGTACAGGTGGAGATCAAAACCTTAGATCAAGTGACAGCTGAAGGTTTGCAGTTACCGCAGGGCATCTGTGTCGATGATTTGGATGTGCAAATCAGCAGTTATCAGCAGCCAACGGTTGAGTTATTAGTCTGTGGGACTGAGCAGGTCGAAGAACAACTGTACAGTCATTTACTTAAATCCAACTGTCCGGTCACCAGTCAGCCGGATTGGGGTACGGTGCATGTGCATTACCGTGGCGCAGCCTTGGATCACGCCAGCTTATTGACCTATTTAGTGAGCTTTCGCCAGCATGAAGATTTCCATGAGCAATGTGTGGAGCGGATCTTTCTTGATTTACAGCGCTGTCTCAACCCTGAGTTTTTAACTGTATCGGCACGTTATGTGCGCCGTGGTGGTTTAGATATTAATCCCTACCGCAGCAGCCAAGAGATGCCGATCAATTATCAGCGCCTCGCTCGCCAGTAAAGTGTTGGGTTTTCTAAATTTTATGTTGATACAGGTATGATTCAAGATGCCAAAAGATAACAAAAGTGGACAAGCAGGTCCTTATGACCGTATTAAACTTGAAGCCAGCTGGAAGGCAGCGCTCGCAACGGAATTTGAACAGCCGTATATGCAGCAATTGGCTGATTTTTTACGTGAGGAAAAACAGCAGGGTAAGGTGATTTTCCCACCGGGCCCGCTGATTTTTAATGCGTTAAATTTAACCCCACTACCACAGGTTAAAGTGGTGATTTTAGGTCAAGACCCTTATCACGGCATCGGTCAGGCGCATGGCTTAAGCTTTTCAGTACCTGAGGGTGTGGCGATACCGCCGTCCTTACTCAATATTTATAAAGAGTTGCAGCGCGATTTAAATATCTCCATCCCTAAGCATGGCTGCTTACAAAGCTGGGCGGAGCAGGGGGTGTTATTGCTCAATACCACGCTCACCGTTGAGCAGGCGCAGGCAGGTGCTCATGCTAAAGCCGGTTGGCAGCGTTTTACTGATCGAGTGATTGAATGCGTGAATCAGCAGCAAGCACATGTTGTATTTATGCTCTGGGGTGCGCATGCACGGACCAAGGCGAGTGCGATTGATGCCAGTAAACACTTAGTGTTGGAGTCAGTGCATCCATCGCCCTTGTCGGCTTACCGCGGCTTTTTAGGCAATGGGCACTTTAGTCAGAGCAATAAGTTTTTACAACGCACTGGACAAACACCGATTGTATGGCGACTACCTGAGTTACGTGCTGAACAGCCTGAATGAACACTTTAAGCTCAGTGGTTAGGCCTGAGCGCTGGTATCACTGGCCAATTGAGAGAGTAGGCGCTCGATGGCTGCATCCAGTTCGTCGAGCGCGGGCTCAATCTGCGCGGCATTACTTTTGATTAGTACTTCGCAGGTTTTGCAGATAGCACGCAACTGTGGCACGCCGCAGTATTGTGTTGCACCGTGTAAGCGGTGAATGCGCTCGAGTAGAGCATTGCGGTCGTTTTTATCACGCGCTTGCTGTAAATACAGGCGATCGCTGGGTAATGATTCAACCAGCAAGTTGAGTAATTCATGGGCAAGGGATTCTTTACCGTTGGATAAAATACGGCCTTCCTGTAAATCAATGACCGGCAGCTGTTGATGTTGGGTTAAGTTGTCTGCAGGCAGCTCAAGCTGGTTTTGGTTAGCGATAAAAATACCAGTCCACTTAGCAATCGCCTGTATTAAAGATTTCTCACTAATGGGTTTGTTAATGCAGTCATTGATGCCTGATTGCATAAATAAATGAGTTTCCTCAGGTAAGGCATGTGCAGTCACAGCAAGAATGGGCGTGGCATGGCTGTGTTGCTGCTGTTCCCAAAGGCGTATGGCCTCGGTGCATTGCTGACCGCTCATCACTGGCATTTGGATATCCATAAAGACAATATCAAAGTGGCCTTGTTTAAATAGAGTCAGCGCTGTGCTGCCATTATCAGCCACGCTGACTTGTGCGCCCATATCGCTGAGTAAGGTTTTGATCAGTAATAAATTAGCAGGATTATCATCCACACACAGCGCATGTAATACGAGCTGATTCGGTGCAGGGGTAGATGACTGTAACGGCGTATTTTGAATGGCTAATAAATCATTGATGGCATGTTGTAAGCGGCGATGACAGGTTGGTTTGCTGAGCATTTGCTCGCAAAAAGGTTGGCCGATGTTGTTTTGAAAAATAGAGATATCATTGGTATTGGATAGCACTAAAGTTTTGCACTGCAATTGCTGTAGTGTGTTTAAAGTGTGCTTGACTCTGTGCAGCGGATGCAATTGTGTATTGATGCCCAGCACGGCCAGTTGGTAGGGTGTTGTCCCAGATGCAGCCACACGGACTTGCTCGACAACATCCTCCAAACTGCTGGCGTAATGAATTTCGAGTCCGATATCCTCAAGTTGATGAGCAACAGCTTGTTGGGCCAGTGGGTGCGGTTCGTGCAGAATAATGCGATACCCTAAGCGCTTATTATCTGTATCAATTAAATCGTTGTTATAGGCTTTGGCCAGGCGCACAGTGAACCAAAACTCTGAGCCTTCTCCAGGCGTGCTATTCACACCAATTTCACCACCCATATGCTCAACCAAGCGTTTGGAAATGGTTAAACCCAACCCGGTTCCACCGGCCTGTCGAGTGACTGAGTGATCGGCTTGGTTAAAGGGCTGAAACAAGGTGCAGTGTTCTGTGTTATGCATACCAATGCCGGTGTCTTGAATACTGACGCGTAGCAGAGCAAATTCATCGCTTTCATCATCGAGCATGGTGCGCACCACCACGCTGCCGCTATGGGTAAACTTGATTGCGTTACCAATTAAGTTGGTCAGAATCTGCTGAATGCGCTGGGCGTCACCAATCAATGTGCGCGGGATATCACGATAGACTAAATTGATCAGCTCCAATTGTTTTTGATGCGCGCTGGGTGCTAGTAATGTCAGGGTGTCTTGAATTAAGTCTCGCAGATAAAACGGCACATGATCCATGACTAATTTGCCGGCTTCGATCTTGGAGAAATCCAGCACTTCATTAATAATATTCAGTAAGTTTTCTGAAGAATTAATAATGGTATTGAGGTAATCCTCTTGGCGAATGGTTAGGTCGCTTTTTTTCAATAGCTGAGTAAAACCGATAATGCCATTCAGCGGCGTGCGAATCTCATGGCTCATATTGGCTAAAAATTCTGACTTAATGCGGCTGGCTTCAATGGCTTCTTTACGTGCTAAATCCAGTTCAATGTTTTGAATTTCAATGGTTTCAAGATTATGGCTGGCATCATCTAAGGCTTGGTCAATATTGCTTTGCAATTCTTCTTGCGCTTGTTGTAGCGATTGCGCCATTAGATTCACGCTATCGACTAATTCATCCAGTTCTTGGCAGCCAGGCGAGTCGAGACGTGTACTCAGGTGTCCGTCACGAATCCGAGCGACGCCTTTTTTAATGTTTTTTAACGGCGTATTGATGGTGTGACTCAGACGCAGCGACAGCATGGCGGTAATCAGCAAGCCAATAATAATAAATAGGCTGTTAAAAAACGCACTGCGATAACCCTCAAGCAAGGTGGCGTGGTGCGACATTTCTAAGCTAATCCAGCCGATAGGTTCTTTTGCAGGGCTATGCAATTCGGAGGGTTCAACTGGTAGATCAGGTCGAATGCATACGGGGAGCGTGAGCTGCGAACTGGTGTCTTTGGAGAGCACGGTCAGTTGCAGAGGTTGTATATGTGTGTGTTCAGGAATGGAGGGGCCAGCATGAACTAAAACATTACCACCTAGATCTGTAATGTGCACCGAGCGTATATCGCTGAGGTTAATGGTGTCTTGTGCGATCTGTGCGAGTTTTTCGTAATCACCTGCGAGTATAGGTTCGTAAGAGATCAGAGACAGCTGATTTAAAATCAGTTCGCCACGGCGCATCAGTTGGTCTTGCAAATTATTAATCTGCGAATGACTGAACCAGCTGCCGAATACGGCTGCGAAAATACTTGAGGGGAGTAGCGTCAGTAAGAGGACGCGGCCTTTAATTCCAAGGTTAGTTAACACGCTGTGATTCTCCGAACAACTCAAGCAAATAACTCATAAAATAATCACGCCTTATAGTCCAAGGTTATAAGTTGATGCTTTCGTGGGTTATGGACTCTCTGCATTTGGCGCTATCATAGGCTTCTTTTAATTTTGATGTCGCTGCTTATTATGACCGTTCACTATCCCACACTGGCCGACTGCATCGGCAATACACCATTAATTCGCTTACAACGCCTCGGCGGAGAGACCAGCAATACACTGTTGGTCAAACTCGAAGGTAATAATCCAGCCGGCTCGGTCAAAGACCGTCCAGCGCTGTCGATGATTGAGCGCGCTGAGCAGAGCGGACGGATTAAGCCGGGCGATGCCTTAATTGAGGCTACTTCAGGTAATACCGGTATTGCCTTAGCGATGGCCGCGGCCATCAAGGGCTACCGTATGCTGTTGATTATGCCAGATAACTCAACCGCTGAGCGCAAAGCCGCGATGACGGCCTATGGTGCTGAGTTGATTCTAGTCGAGTCGATGGAAGCGGCGCGCGATTTAGCTTTAGAGATGCAAGCGCAAGGCAAGGGTATTGTGCTCGATCAGTTTTCCAATCAAGACAATCCGATTGCGCACTACAACAGCACCGGACCTGAGATTTGGCAACAAACTCAAGGGCAGGTGACGCACTTTATCAGCTCAATGGGCACGACAGGCACCATTATGGGAGTGTCACGCTATTTAAAAGAGCAGAACCCTAATGTGCAGATTGTCGGTTTGCAGCCGACTGAAGGCGCGACGATTCCAGGCATTCGCCGTTGGCCTGAGGCGTATTTGCCGAGTATTTTTGATGCCAGTCGCGTGGACCAGATCATTGATATGGGGCAATACGAAGCGGAAGAGTGCATGCGCCGTTTAGCCCGTGAAGAAGGTATCTTCTGTGGTGTCTCTTCAGGAGGCTCTGTGGCTGCTATGCTGCGGGTTTCAAAAACCGTTGAAAACGCCGTATTGGTCGCTATTGTCTGTGATCGCGGTGATCGTTATTTATCCAGCGGTATTTATGCACCGGAGTCCGTATGAGTCGTCCTAAAGCCCCAAAAACCTTACGCTTTCAAACCGCAGGCGCGGCACGCAGCACCATGCAGATCGGTAAAAAGCAAGTGCTGCAGATTGAGCGTTTATCCCATGATGGCCGTGGTATTGCCTTTTTAGATGGCCGCACCTGGTTTGTCAGCGGTGCGTTACCGGGCGAGCAAGTGCAAGCGCAAGTCTTAGCGGCGCGCAGTAAAGTAGTGGAAGCATTAACTGTTGATGTGCAAACAGCCAGTGCCGATCGTATCACTCCTAAATGTGAGTGGGCGGGACAATGCGGAGGTTGCACCTTGCAACATGTCAGTCATGCACAGCAAATTGAGCTCAAGCATGCCAACTTAGTCGAGCAGCTGACCCGTGAAGGCGTGATGCCCAAAGAGTGGGCTGAGCCTCTAGTGGGTCCTGCTTTTGCTTACCGTCGTCGTACCCGTATATCGGTGCGTTATGACCTGAAACAGAAACATGTTGAGGTGGGCTTTCGTGGTTTAGCCAGCAACGATATTGTTGAAGTCCAAGCCTGTGTGATTTTAGTGGCCGACTTGCAGCCGGTGTTTGCTGGTTTATCAGCTTTGCTCAATAGCTTTCAACAGCCGCAAGCCTTGGGGCATATTGAATTATTCAGTGGTTTGAATAACGCGTTATTGCTGCGCCATACGCAAGCGCTGCATGAGGATGATTTACAAAAGTTACGCGATTACTGTGCTGAGCATCAGGTGCAGTTGTGGTTGCAAGGTATCGGTGAGCCACAGCCGGATCAAACGGGGCAGACACTGAGCTATAAATTGCCGCAGTTTGCTTTAGAAATTGCTTATCAGCCCGGTGATTTTGTGCAGGTGAATGCGCAAATGAATGAGGCGATGATTGCACAAGCGCTGGACTGGTTGGAGCCGCAGGCGGGTGAGCGTGTACTGGATCTGTTTTGTGGTTTAGGTAATTTTGCTTTACCGCTGGCGCAGAAAGTTGAACAGGTGGTTGCTGTGGAAGGGGTTGAGTCGATGTTAACCCGTGCTCGGGCTAATGCGGCAGCGCATCAACTGAGCAATGTACAGTTTTTTAATAGTGATTTGACCCAGCCTTTGCATGAAAAAGAGTGGGCGAAAAAGGGTTTTTCAGCTGCCTTACTCGATCCGCCCCGCGAAGGTGCGCAGGTTGTGGTTGAGCGTTTAGCTAAACTCAAAGTACCGCGTATTTTATATGTATCCTGTAATCCTGCCACCTTAGCGCGTGACGCTGCATTGCTGACGGCGCGCGGTTATCGCTTACACAAAGCCGGTATATTGGATATGTTTGCCCAAACAGGGCACGCCGAAGCCATGGCGTTATTTGTAAGAAAGTAAGTGTTTTATTTTCATCGTTAATGTGATGAGTTGAGTCGTAGACTCGAAGGATTGGTCATGGTACAGGTCAGAACAGAGCAGCCGATTAGCCAAGATGGCAGTATTGATTTGCACAGTTGGGTTGCACAGATTGTTGCAGTTGATCCGTTGCTTGATGCCGAAGGTTTATTAAAGGCGGGCGAGTTTGCACGTGATGCAGAGCTGAAAGCCAAAGCTGCGCACAATATCTGGGTCGAAGGTACCTCCAGTCTGCAAATCGGTTTGGAAATCGCGCAAATCTTAGTTGACTTAAAACTGGACCAAGAAACTCTGGTCGCGGCGATTTTGTACCGCACGGTGCGAGAAGGAAAAGCGCCGTTAAGTGATATTGAAGATTTATTTGGCGCTGTGGTCAGTAAGCTGATTGATGGTGTGCTGCGTATGGCAGCCATCAGCGCCAGTCTCAATCCACGACAAAGCGTGGTGCTGAACTCGCAAGCTCAAGTCGAAAATCTGCGCCGCATGCTGGTGGCGATGGTGGATGATGTTCGGGTTGCTTTGATTAAGTTGGCCGAGCGTACCTGTGCCATTCGTGCAGTAAAAAATGCCTCGGAAGACAAGCGTTATCGTGTCGCGCGTGAAGTCTTTGATATTTATGCACCGCTAGCGCATCGCTTAGGTATTGGCCATATTAAGTGGGAGTTGGAGGATTTATCCTTTCGCTACCTTGAACCTGATCAATATATGCATATTGCCGGCTTACTGCATGAGCGCCGCATCGATCGCGAGCAGTTTATTCGTCAGGTGGTACAGCAATTACGAGATGAACTGAAGGACGCGCAGGTTGATGCGGATGTCAGTGGTCGAGTGAAACATATCTATTCGATCTGGCGCAAAATGCAGAAAAAAGGCCTGCAGTTTAGCGAGATTTATGATGTGCGCGCGGTGCGTATTTTAGTACCGCACGTGCGTGATTGTTATACTGCTCTGGGTATTGTGCACACGCGCTGGCGGCATATTGCTCAAGAGTTTGACGACTATATTGCCAACCCTAAAGAAAACGGTTATCGCTCACTGCATACCGCGGTGTTTGGCCCAGAAGGCAAAGTCTTAGAGGTGCAAATTCGCACCCAAGCTATGCATGAAGAAGCAGAGTTGGGTGTCTGCGCGCACTGGCGCTATAAAGGCACGGATGTCGGCGGGCAGTCGGATCATTATGAGGAGAAGATTGCTTGGCTGCGGCAGGTGCTGGAGTGGCACGAAGAACTGGGCGATATCGGTGGTTTAAGTGATCAGATTCGTGTCGATATTGAGCCTGATCGCGTCTATGTGTTTACCCCAGACGGTCATGCAATTGATTTACCACAAGGATCTACACCACTGGATTTTGCCTACCGTGTGCATACGGAAATTGGTCATAACTGTCGTGGTGCCAAGGTCAATGGCCGCATCGTACCGCTGAACTACAATTTAAAAACCGGTGAGCAAGTTGAAGTCATCACTGGTAAAAACGGTGCGCCGAGCCGTGATTGGCTCAATACCAATTTGGGTTATATCAATACCACCCGTGCCCGCGCCAAAGTCGTACATTGGTTTAAGTTGCAAGCGCGTGATCAAAACGTGGCAGCAGGTAAGCAAATGCTCGAGCGCGAAATGGCGCGTTTAGCCATTGGCCCAGTGAATAATGAGCGTTTGGCCGAAAAATGTAATTTAAAAACCAGCGAAGATTTGTTTGCCGCGCTGGGTGCTGGGGATGTGCGCTTAGCCCATGCTGTTGGCTTGGCGCAGCAGTTGCTCGAGCCGCACGAGCGCAGCAGTGTGCCGCAACTGGATTTAATCCCGCGCAAGCCGACTCAGCACTTACCCAGCCGTGATGAAATACGGATTCATGGTGTCGGTAATTTACTCACGCAAATGGCCGGTTGCTGCCAGCCGGTGCCTGGTGAGCCAATTGTTGGCTATATCACTATGGGGCGCGGGGTGACGATTCACCGCCAAGATTGCGCGATGGCTTTGCAACTCAGTAGTCGTGAGCCCGAGCGTATGATTCAAGTGGGTTGGGGTACTGAGCCGGTGAAAACCTACCCAGTGGATGTGCTGATCCGTGCTTATGATCGTTCAGGTTTACTCAGTGATGTCTCGCAAGTGCTGCTCAATGAGAAAATGAATATTGTTGCGCTCAATACCAGCGCGGTTCAAGAAGACAATATTGCGGTGATTAACTTAACCGTTGAAGTGCCAGGTCTAGACGAGTTAGGACGCTTGCTCGGGCGTATTTCGCAATTACCCAATGTCATCGAAGTGCGTCGCCAGCGTCACTGATATATACATAACCGGCGCCTTAAATAGGCGTTGGTTATTTGACTGGTATCAGTCTTCTGGAGTGCCTGCGGGGTGGCTGATTGGCCTTAATTGGCTCGGTTGGTTATTCTTAGCACCCCGTAACCGTTTAGAAGGATGTTAATGCATGTCTGAATTTCCACCTTGCCCAGCCTGTAAAGAAGAAATCACCTACCCTGATCGCGAAAACTATGTTTGCGCAACCTGCGGCCATGAGTGGCCTATGGATGGTTCGGGTGTTGAAGAAGAGAGTGATGAAAAGGTTGTACGTGACGCTCATGGCACACCTTTGGCTGATGGCGACACTGTAGTATTGATTAAAGACCTGAAAGTAAAAGGCAGTTCAACAGTGATTAAAATGGGCACCCGTGTGACCAATATTAAAATTGTTGATGGCGATCATGATTTGGATTGCCGTGTTGATGGGCAGAAGTTTATGCTCAAATCTGAGTTTATGAAAAAAGCTTAATTTAAAACAACTGAGTCATTCTTGATCCGATTCAGTGACTGAGATTGCCGGACAACTCCATATCTGCACTGTGTTAGAGGTGGTTTTGGTCCGGCAATGTCATTTCTAGAGTGAATATTCTATTGCAGCCCATGTTGAGACTATAAATTATTGTCTGCGGGCAGTAGAATAGACTCTTTATTGCATAATTTTCGTGGAGTTGAAGGCATGACAGACGTCAAGAAGGTGGTTCTCGCCTATTCCGGTGGCTTGGACACTTCGGTCATTCTTAAGTGGCTGCAAGATACCTACAACTGTGAAGTTGTTACTTTTACTGCTGACTTAGGTCAAGGTGAAGAAGTAGAGCCCGCGCGTGCTAAAGCACAAGCCCTCGGTGTTAAAGAAATCTACATTGATGATCTGCGCGAAGAGTTTGTTCGTGACTTTGTCTTCCCAATGTTCCGCGCCAATACAATTTACGAAGGCGAGTACTTACTCGGTACGTCAATTGCGCGTCCTTTAATCGCTAAGCGTTTGATTGAAATTGCCAATGAAACCGGCGCTGATGCGATTTCGCACGGTGCAACCGGTAAAGGTAATGACCAAGTACGTTTTGAGCTGGGTGCTTATGCACTCAAGCCTGGCGTTAAAGTGATTGCACCTTGGCGTGAGTGGGACTTACTGTCTCGCGAAAAGCTGATGGACTATGCCGCTAAACACGGTATTGAAATCGAGCGTCACGGTAATAAAAAATCTCCTTACTCAATGGATGCCAACTTACTGCACATCTCCTACGAAGGCGGTGTGTTGGAAGATACCTGGGCTGAGCACGAAGAAGATATGTGGCGCTGGACGAAGTCGCTTGAAGAAGCGTCTGAAACCGCACAGTACCTCGAGCTGACTTACCGTCAAGGTGACATCGTCGCTATTGATGGCGTGGATATGTCTCCAGCAACGGTTTTGGCTGAGCTGAACCGTATCGGTAGTGCGCATGGTATTGGCCGTGTCGATATCGTCGAAAACCGTTATGTGGGTATGAAAGCACGTGGTTGCTACGAAACCCCAGGCGGCACGATTATGCTTAAAGCACACCGTGCGATTGAGTCAATCACCCTTGACCGTGAAGTAGCGCACCTGAAAGACAGCTTGATGCCTAAGTATGCTGAGTTGATCTACAACGGCTACTGGTGGAGCCCTGAGCGTGCGATGTTGCAGAAGATGATTGATGCATCGCAAGAAAACGTCAACGGTGTTGTCCGTCTCAAACTCTACAAAGGTAATATCGTACTGATTGGCCGCAAGTCAGACGATTCACTGTTTGATGCAGCCATTGCCACCTTTGAAGATGATGCTGGCGCATACGACCAAGCGGATGCGGCAGGCTTTATTAAGCTCAACGCTCTGCGCTTACGTATTGCTGCCACTAAAGGCCGCAAACTGCTGTAAGACATTGTTGTGAGAAGAGGGTAGTTCGATCTATCCTCTTTAATGAAGAAACCACCCTTTGCGGTGGTTTTTTTCATTAAAGGTGCATCAGATGAGTCTTGTATCTGATGCAATGCTTTGATCTTACTCTGCGGCCTTAGATTGCTTGGGTGGAGTTAATGCAATCGGCAGTAAGCTGTTTTTTTGTGCCGCACGCTCAAGGCGGCCATCAACTTTAATGGCCTGCACAAAGGTATTGATTCGTTCGAGCCACTCAGGTTGGCCTTTTTTAATAGCGTAAGCATACTGAATTTGCTCTGTCGCTTGCTTTGGCGTCAAGAGTTTTGCCCAGTCATACATTTTTAGCATTTTCTGGCCGTAGGGGTAGTCTGCGATAAAAACATCAGCACGTCCTGAGCGCACTTCAATCTCGCGCTGGCTGTTTTCGATCACGGCCATAACTTGAGCATGCTTTAAACTATTGCGCATCACCCCGTCCATATAGGTGCCTTTTTGTACGCAGACTATTATGCCGGGCTGATCCATTGCTTCCCAGCTATCCAGAGCAGGGTTGGTTTTATTGGCGACACCGTACATGCTGCTACTTAAATAAGGCTCGCTATAGTCAATGTTTATAGCGCGCTCCTCGGTGATACCGACGCCAAACATAGCGATATCGCAGCGTTCTTGTTGTATGTCATCCATAAAAATACCGAAGTGTGTTGGGATATATTCAACCTCTACACCCAAGTCCTTGGCAAATTCTTGTGATAAATCGATATCGATGCCTTCTAAAACGCCTGTTTTTTTGTTCTTATAGGAGATCGAAAAGTAGTCCGGCCAGATGCATACCTGCAACTTGCCCGATTCTTTAATATTTTGCTCTCGATCTGATACAGCAAAAGTAGGCTGTGAAAATACTAAACTGCCTAAAAGTAAGGATACTAAGGTCAGACGCAGGTGTTTTATGCAGTTTTTTATTATAAAAACGAGTCTATGCTGTTGTCTCATATAGAATACCCACTGTGAGTCGTTATATTAATAGTAATGTAATGGGTTGTAGTTGTTTTATTACTTTTTGATCGTATGGAACCTATTTTATCTGTGTTAACTCATCTTGCTTCTTTATTAAAAAATGCTGCTTTTCGCCAAAAGTGGGTTTTTCTGACAGCATTACTTATTTTGCTCTGTTTTTGGGCGGCGTTGCAATATACCGCGCGCCAAGGCGTTGCAAGAAGCCTGGCTGAGCAGGATACAAGCAACGCGGTCTTACTGCATGCGCTCGAGGATACTGTTGTACGATCAGTGCAGTCAGTCAACAGCTCCATGCAAACCTTGGCTGAGAGCTTATCTCAGCCCAGCCCCAGCTTGAAAATTAATAATATCCTGCGTGAGCAATTGCGTATCTTGCCACAGCTTAGAGCCATTGATGTGCTTGATACGGATGGTTTAGTGATTGCGTCTGTTACCAACAGTCAGGGTAGTGCAGGTGGCTACTCCTGTCTTGCTGTGCTTAAGAATGAACCCTTGACTGAGTTTGTGATTGAAAATCCGCGTAAAGGTCGTTATCCCAGCGATCCTTTTGCCGCGCAATCGGCGCATCGCTATATTCCTTTTTGTGTACCTGTCCACGATGCAGAAGGTCAGTTAGTGCAGGTATTAGTGGCCTCCATCAACCCGCAATACTTTTATAATCTGTTTACTTCAATTACTGACTCTTTTGCTTCTTATATCCACTTATATCGCTACGATGGCGAAAAGCTACTTGCGACAGGTGCTGTTGAGCCTGATATCGATTCGATTTTAACGCGAGTTAAGGAGAAAAGTTGGGGTCAGTTTCGTACATCTATTACTGCAAATGAGTACTTGGTCAGCTATCGCTCGACCTCTTTGCTGCCTTTGATTTTGGTGTTGGTGTCTGATGAGGCGTTGGCTCTGACTGCTTGGCGGCATGACGAGAGCATGATGCGCTTATTGCTGCTAGTTATTTCAATAATTACTGCTGTTGTGGCATTGGTGATTGCTGTTTTGCGTGAAAAGCGCTGGCAAGCTCAGGGTGATATTCATTTATTAAGTACCGCTATCAGAAGTACGGCGAATGCTATTTTTATTACCAATAAACAGGGTGATATTCATTGGATTAACAAAGCATTTACGGTGCTGACGGGCTACTCTTTTGAAGAGGTCAATGGAAAAAATCCTAGAGTATTGAACTCGGGCTATCAGCAGAAAGATTTTTATAATGTGCTATGGGCGACCATCTTGTCGGGCAAAAGCTGGAGAGGAGAGGTTATTAACCGGCACAAGCTGGGTCATACTTTGGTGGTTGAGCAAACGATTACGCCTATTCTGGATGATAAAAACAATATTGAGCATTTTATTGCCGTGCAAGAGGATGTCACTGCGCGTAAAAATGCTGAGCAAAAAGCCTTGTATGTTGCTGATCATGATTCTTTAACAGGTTTGCCCAATCGACGCTATTTTGAGCGACACCTGCACCAGGTCTTTACCCATTCTGAGCCTATGGAAATGGCGGTTATCTTTATTAACCTTGATCGCTTTAAAGATATCAATGACACCATGGGTCATGCCGCAGGTGATGCACTGTTAATTCATACCACATCGAACTTGCAGAGCTTAATGGATGAAAACTATTTGCTGGCGCGCTTGGGTGGGGATGAATTTGCAATATTAGTCAGGAATGTAGAGAGCCAAGAGCAGTTAACCCGCTTTGCCAGCAAGGTTGTTACGGTGATTACCAAGTCTTTTTATTATGGCGAAGGGGTGTTTAACATTACCTGCAGTGCTGGCGTTGCCATTGGTAATAGCAAAACCTCAGATGCACCCAATATGTTACGTCAAGCCGATATGGCGATGTACCGTGCTAAGCATGCTGGTAAAAACACCTTCCGCTTCTTTGATGAGGCGATGGATGCAATGGTTAGACGACGTGTATATCTACAGCAGCAACTTGAAGTGGCGGTGCACTCTGACACGGCTTTGAGCTTGCGTTACCAGCCACAGGTTGACACTGCTACCGGCTGTTTTTACGGCGCAGAAGCTCTGATGCGCTGGCAGATGGCTGATGGTGAGTGGGTCTCACCAGATGAATTTATCACTCTAGCTGAGGAGACGGGTCAAATTTTAGAAGTTGGCGTTTGGCTGATGAAAAATCTATTTCAGCAGATGGCCGAATGGAACCGACGAGGTGTTAAGTTCGGTAAGATTTCTATGAATATTTCTGCAGTTCAGTTAGCCAGAGATTCTTTAGCTGAGCGCCTGCTGGGCATGATGAAAGAATTTTCCATTCCAGCAGAACAGCTCTCTGTTGAAATCACAGAAACAACCTTGATGACCAATTCAGACAAGGTGATGGATAACCTCAAGCGGTTTAAGAAAGCCGGTATCAGCTTATCGATTGATGACTTTGGTACCGGTTACTCGTCGATGAGTTATTTAAAGGCGATTGATGCCAACCAGTTAAAAATAGATCGCAGCTTTATTATTGGCATAGGTGGCGAGGGCTCGGATAAGCATATTGTACGTGCGACCATCGCCTTAGCGCACAGCTTAAATATTGAGACAGTGGCTGAAGGTGTGGACAGTCAAGAACAGCTCGAGTTTTTAAAAGCACTGTCTTGCGATTATATTCAAGGGTATCTGTTCTCTAAGCCTTTAACCGTTGAGGATTTTGAGCGCTTTATTGTAGAGCAGCCATGCATAGAGATATCCAAGCAAAATGCCTAAATGCATCGCTGCCAACATTAAAGGCTGCACAATAAATTTTGTCGCGGTGAGAGCCATCCTATAAAATTAATCCGTGATGTTCCCATATAAAGTAAACCCTAGCCTGCGTGCTAGGGTTTTTATTGATAGTGTGTGTTTGACGTTAAAGAGGGTAACTTGATGAGACTTTTACATACAATGCTGCGTGTTGGCGATCTAGAGGCTTCGATTGCTTTTTATACTGAAGTATTGGGCATGCAACTGTTGCGTCGCCGTGATTATCCAGACGGTGAATTTACTTTGGCTTTTGTCGGTTACGGTGATGAGGCCAGCAACAGTGTGATTGAATTGACCCATAACTGGGGTGTGGAAAAGTATGACCTCGGTGATGGTTACGGTCATATTGCTTTAGAAGTTGAAGATGTCTATAAAGCCTGTGAGGATATTCGTGCCCGTGGTGGTAAAATTACCCGCGAACCCGGCCCAATGATGCACGGTTCAAGTATCTTAGCCTTCGTTGAAGATCCCGATGGTTATAAAATTGAGCTGCTATCACCTAAGCGTGCGGACTAGATTTATAACCTTATACTGCTCGTGCTATTTTGCAGTTCGAGCAGTCCAGTTACAATGGCTTAAACCTAAAGTCATTCCACATACTATGACGCACGCTACAGTCTAACTGATCAATAAGGGTCTGAATGAGAACTGCTTTCCATCATGCTGTAAACGCAGGTGTTGCCTATTTAATATGCATTGTAGCGGTATTGATTATGTGGGTCGTGGCGAGAGCCTATGGTCTCGATTATTGGCCTGCTACTTACACTGACAGTGGTGAGGCAATTCCTTTTAAAATGGGCTATGAGATCACTTTCAGTGTAATAGGTTTTGTATTGACTGCGGTGCTGTTCTTCCAAGCTCATAAACGAAAAAGCCGGCGGCTGATATGGCTGGGTGTTGCTTGTTTTATGTTGGGAATGCGCGAGCTGGTGTTTTTGTCATCTGTCAGTTCTGACGTGTTTGTGTTTTTAGGGCATGCCTACAGTATGGCCGCCTATGCGTTTATCGCTATGGCGATTTTTACCGGCATTCAAGACGATAAGAATAATCGACTGCGTTTAAAGGCATTCCAAAAAGAAATCAATGAGTTGAAAATGGCGCTGGATGCCCACGCGATCGTGGCCGTGACGGACTCGCGCGGTGTCATTATTCAAGTGAATGATAAGTTTTGTAGCATTTCACAGTACGCCCGTGAGGATTTGATTGGCCGCACGCACAAAGTGATTAACTCAGGTCATCACCCGCAAGAGTTTTTCAAGGATCTGTGGGGCACCATTACCTTGGGTGAGGTTTGGAATGGCGAAGTGTGTAACAGAGCCAAAGATGGCTCCTTGTATTGGGTGCAATCCACCATCGTACCCTTTATGGGTAAAGATGGTAAGCCTGAGCAATATGTGGCCATTCGTGCCGATATTACCTTAAGAAAAGAAGCCGAAGCTGAGACCCGACGCATGGCTTTGCACGATGCTTTGACCGGCTTACCTAATCGACGTTTGATGCATGACAGACTCACCAAAACCATTCAAAGTAAAGAGCGCTACCCAGGTTTTGGCGCGGTATTACTGATGGATCTTGATCACTTTAAAGAGGTGAACGATACGCTAGGGCATGCGCTAGGAGATGAGTTGCTTAGAAAAATTGCTCAGCGCCTGATTCACTGTGTGCGTAAAGTTGATACTGTTGCTCGACTCGGTGGTGACGAGTTTGTCATTGTTCTAGATCAGGTGGGCCTGAACTCAGAGTTAGCGGTCATCAATACACGAAATATCAGTGAGAAAATTCGTACAGCATTGACTAAACCCTATCAACTGGGTGAGCACCAGCTGAATGTAACGCCAAGCTTAGGCGTGGTGCTTTTTGAAGACTTTAGTGACGACTCTGAAGAGTTAATCAAGCAGGCTGATATCGCACTCTACAGCGCAAAGGAAGCGGGCCGTAATCAGGTGTGCTTTTTTGAGGCGGCTTTGCAGGATAAAACCAATCAGCGTGCACTGATTATGCAAGAGTTGCGTAAAGTCCTTGAAAAGGACGAGCTGGTATTATTTTACCAGCCCGTGGTTAACGCACAGGAAAAGATACTTGGTTTTGAAGCGTTAGTTCGATGGTTTCACCCAGAGCAGGGCACTATTTCACCGGTTGAGTTTATTCCGTTAGCTGAGCAAAGTGGACTGATTATTCCGATTGGAGCGTGGATCTTAGAAACGGCTTGTCGGCAGTTGGTGCAGTGGAGTATGCATCCCGATCGCGGCCATTGGACTATGGCGGTCAACGTCAGTGCTCGACAGTTTAATCAAGCTGATTTTGCTGAGCAGATACAGCATGTACTGGTGCGTACCGGCGCACGTGCCGATAGATTACGGCTTGAGCTCACTGAAAGCATGCTGCATGACAATATAGACAGTACCATTGTGAAGATGGAGACCTTGCGTGAGTTGGGTATCAGGTTCTCATTGGATGATTTTGGTACGGGTTATTCTTCGCTCAGTTACTTAAAGCTGTTGCCTTTGAATCAGTTAAAAATTGATAAGTCATTTGTCGATGATATTTTTGAAGATCCAAGCCATGCTGCTATTGCGCGCACGATTATGGCATTAGCCAACAGCTTGGATCTCAGTGTGGTGGCTGAGGGTGTTGAGACACAGCAACAGCTGGATTGGCTTTTGGAAAACGGCTGCAAGTCATTCCAAGGCTATTTATTCAGTCGACCTTTACCCCTCAATGAAGTTGAGGCGATGTTGCTGGTGCGTAAAGAGGGTGGCTCTGTTTAGCGGCTGAAAGATTAAGCTATAAAGTCAGGCAGTATTACATCAAGACATATTTTGGCTGCATAAAAAACGGGCGACTGAATTAACAGATCGCCCGTTTTTGTATTTGAAACAGTTATATTGTTGCACAATTATTGTTCTGCTAACTGCTCCTCTGTATACCCGCCACCGAGGGCTTTATAAAGATTGATTTCACTGGCCAGTTGCGCGAACTGAGTGCTGATGCGTTTTTGTTTTGCATCAAATAGTAAGCGCTGAGCATCCAATAATGTCAGCTGATTATCAATGCCTTCACTGTAGCGACGGTCTGCCAGCAGATAGTAGTCTGCACTGGATTTAACCAGTTCATTGCTGGCAGCCAGTTGTTGCTTATAGGTTGTGCGCCCGATTAAGCCATCAGCCACTTCTCGGAAAGCGGTTTGAATGGATTTCTCGTAACGGGCAATATGGATATCTTTCTGGATTTCACTGTAATTCAAGTTGGCGCGTAACCGCCCCGCATTGAAAATAGGCAGATTAATCTTTGGCATAAACAACCATGAACCGCTGCCACCATCAAATAAGCCTGATAAATCAGGACTTAAGCTGCCCGCTGTTGCTGTGAGACTGATACTGGGGAAGAACGCAGCACGTGCAGCACCAATACTGGCATTAGCGGCTTTCAGCTCGTACTCGGCTTGCAGAATATCAGGACGGCGCTGCAAGAGTTCTGCAGGTAAACCCACAGGTAACTCAGCAAACTTGAAGTAGCTTAAAGGTACTGCTTGGCTGATATCTGTCGTAGCTTTACCGCCTAGTAATAGGTTTAAAGCGTTACGGCTTTGTACACTTTGGCGTTCAAACTGTGCAAGACTGACTTGCGCGCTATGGGTCGCAGTACGCGCTTGTTGTAACTCAAGCGATGTGGCAACGCCGGCATCATAGCTGCGCTGAACCAGTCTTAAGCTGTTTTCATAAGTGTCTAAGGTCTCGCGTACCAGCGCTAAGGTTTCTTGATCCGCCTGCAGGCTTAACCACGCAGTGGCAACGCTAGCTACTAAGCTCAGTTGTGTACTGCGCTGTGCTTGTTCACTAGCAAAGTAAGTTTCTAACGCTTGGTCACGCAAGCTGCCTAAGCGGCCAAAGAAATCCAACTCCCAAGCAGTCGTACCCAGGTTAGCTGAATACTGACTGTTAATGGTTGAGTCACTACCAGCAGGATTCATATTGCCAGGGATACGTTGACGATTAGCACCGCCGCCCGCATCCAATGATGGGTACAGCGCGCTGCGTTGAATACGGTATTGCGCACGAAACGCATCAACATTCAGGGCGGCAATACGCAAATCACGGTTGTTTTCCAAGGCAGTGCTGATCAAAGATTGCAGAGTTTTATCTTGAAAAAATTCACGCCAGTGCGGCAGTGCCGCTAGGTTATTTTCTAGATTGGCGCCATCCCATTGCTCTGCAACGGGCGCAGTCGGCTGCTGATAATTGGGTGCTAGTGAACACCCCGTCAGAGCCGCTAAAAGTGCAGCGGCGAGTGCGGTACGTTTCATTGTCCGTCCTCCTGTTTGTCAGTCGCAGATTTAAATAACGAGCTGACCAGTACGTAAAACATCGGTACAAAGAAGATCGCTAGAATCATCGCAGAGATCATCCCGCCGATCACACCGGTACCAATGGCATGCTTACTACCTGCACCGGCACCTGTGGAGATCGCCAGTGGTAATACACCCAGGATAAACGCCAGTGACGTCATAATAATCGGGCGCAAACGAATCCGGCTGGCTTCAACCGCAGCAGCAGCGAGACTCATGCCGCCTTCGTGCAGTGATTTTGCAAACTCCACAATCAAAATAGCGTTACGTGCCGATAGGCCGATGGTGGTCAGGAGACCGATCTTAAAGTACACATCGTTATCTAAACCACGGCCATAGGTGGCCAAAACGGCACCTAAAATACCCAGCGGTACAATCAATAGAATAGCGAAGGGGACTGACC
The DNA here is from genome assembly GCA_034006005.1 of Pseudomonas sp. Lineage (GTDB taxonomy): Bacteria > Pseudomonadota > Gammaproteobacteria > Pseudomonadales > Pseudomonadaceae > Denitrificimonas. Next base: position 10,914 of record JAVETP010000007.1, on the reverse strand, counting down.
AGCTTTCATACATCGCGGCCAGACAGAGGAAGACCACCAGCAAGGATAGAATAATCAGCGCGGGAGCTTGGTCACCGGAGAGACGTTCCTCATAGGATAAGCCTGTCCATGCCATACCCACACCATTGGGCAGTTGCTTGGCAATCTCTTCCACGGCAAACATCGCATCACCCGAACTAAAGCCTGGCGCTGCACTACCCAGAATTTCCATAGCCGGTACACCGTTGTAGCGTGACAGTTTCGGTGAGCCGTAGGTCCACTCACCACTGGCAAAGCTACTGAATGGAATCATTTCACCTGTCTTGTTACGCACATACCACTTCTCCAGATCTTCTGGATTCATCCGTGCTTCAGCTTCAGCTTGCATAAAGACTTTTTTCACGCGACCGCGGTCAATAAAGTCATTCACATAGCTACTACCCCAGGCCGTGGAGATGGTTTGGTTGATGGCTGATAATGACAGGCCCATGGAACTGGCTTTTTCGTCATCGATAATCAGTTTATATTGCGGCTCATCACGTAAGCCGTTGGCACGCACTTGGGTTAAACGAGGGTCTGCGTTGGCCATTTCTACAAACTGATCGCGGGCTTGGCTTAAGACATCATGACCGACGCCTGCACGGTCTTGCAGGTACATATTAAAGCCGCTGGCATTACCCAGTTCCATTACCGCAGGGGGTGCAAAGGCAAACACCATCGCATCACGGAAGGAGAAGAACTTCATTTGTGCACGTTGTGCTAAGGAGAATACACTTTGATGCTCAAGGGTACGCTCGTCCCAAGGTTTTAGACCGATAAACGCCATACCTGAGTTTTGGCCACGACCAGCAAAGTTAAAGCCGGTAATTGCAAACACAGAGCGTACGGTGTCAGACTCTTCTTCAAGTAAGTAGTCACGCATTTGGCTGACCACTTCATAGGTACGTTCTGCAGTTGAACCAGCAGGCGTTTGTACCTGAGCAAAGAGCACACCTTGGTCTTCTTCGGGTAAGAATGAGGTTGGGATTTTAGTAAACATCCAACCCATAATCACAACGATCACCAGGTACATCAGCAGGTTCGGTGTTTTACGACGAATCATCGCAGCAACACCACGCTCATACTTGTTTACACCGCTTTGGAAGGTGCGGTTAAACCAGCCAAAGAAACCACGCTTTTCTAAGTTGCCACCTTTAGGGATAGGTTTAAGCATGGTGACACACAGGGCAGGGGTAAAGACTAAGGCTACCAATACTGAGAGCACCATCGCCGAAACAATAGTCACCGAGAACTGGCGGTAAATAGCACCGGTTGAACCTTCAAAGAAGGCCATTGGAATAAATACCGCAGACAACACTAAACCAATACCGACCAAGGCACCTTGAATCTGCCCCATGGATTTACGTGTAGCTTCCAGTGGTGATAGCCCTTCTTCGGACATCACTCGTTCAACGTTTTCCACTACAACAATGGCATCATCCACCAGCAAGCCGATCGAGAGCACCATAGCGAACATGGTCAGAGTGTTGATGCTGTAACCAAAGGCAGCCAAGACACCAAAAGTACCCAAAATAACCACAGGTACAGCTAAAGCAGGAATCAAGGTTGCTCTTATGTTCTGCATAAACAGATACATGACTAAAAACACTAGAACAATGGCTTCAGCCAAGGTGTAAACCACACCTTCAATGGATGCTGAAATTACCGGAGTGGTGTCGTAGGGATAAACAATTTTCATGCCCGGTGGGAAGAAGGCTTCAAGCTCACCTAAAGTAGCGCGTACACCACGAGCGGTATCCAGAGCATTGGCTCCAGTTGCTAGCTTAATACCAATACCTGTGGCTGCTTTACCGTTGAACTCAGCGTTAATACTGTAGTTTTCACCACCTAACTCAACACGTGCAATATCTTTTAAGCGCACTTGCGAGCCGTCTTGATTGACTTTAAGCAAGATGTTTCCAAATTGCTCAGGTGTCTCAAAACGTGTTTTACCAATAATAGTAGCCGTTAGTTGCTGATTCGGTGAAGCGGGTAAACCACCCAGTTGACCGGAGGAAACTTGTACGTTTTGTTCACGAATAGCTGCAGCCACATCGGCTGGAGTCATGGCAAAGTTAGTCAGTTTCAGCGGGTCTAACCAAATACGCATTGCATATTGCGCACCAAAAATCTGGAAGTCACCGACACCGGCGGTACGGGAAATGGGGTCCTGGACGTTAGAAACAACGTAGTCCGCCAAGTCATAACGGCTCATGCTGCCGTCTTCAGAGATAATTCCGACGACCATCAAGAAGTTACTGGCAGACTTAGTCACACGGATACCTTGCTGCTGAACCTCTTGAGGGAGCAGTGGGGTCGCCAATTGCAGCTTGTTTTGCACTTGAACTTGAGCAATATCTGGATCAACGTCTTGCTCAAAAGTAATGCTGATGCTCATGCTGCCATCAGAGTTACTTTGTGAAGAAATATAACGCAGGCCATCAATACCATTCATTTTTTGTTCGATCACTTGTACCACAGTGTCCTGCACGGTTTGCGCAGAAGCACCTGGGTAGCTGACCGAAATGCCGACAGAAGGCGGCGCAATACTGGGGTATTGATTGACTGGCAATTTAAGAATTGAAAGACCACCAATCAGCATAATCACTAGGGCTAAAACCCAGGCAAAAATGGGGCGGTCGATAAAAAAGTTCGACATGAAAAGTATCCCTTATTGAGCTTGGCTAGCAGCGTTAGCAGAGTCTTCAGTGTTGTTTTCTGATGACTTCACGTTACCTGCAGGGTAAGGGTCAACGCTTACGCCAGGCTGTACAAACTGGATGCCTTCAGTGATCAGGCGATCACCCTCTTGTAAGCCTTCAGTGACTAACCAGCGATCACCTACAGTGCGCTCAGCTTTTAAGGTGCGCACTTCAACGGTGTTATCGGCATTCACCACCATGGCAGTCGGCTGACCTTTAGGGTTACGTGTAATACCTTGTTGTGGAGCGAGAATCGCTTGGCTTTGTACACCGCTGACTAAGTTGGCGTGGACAAACATACCGGGCAATAACACGCCATCAGGATTTGGGAAGACTGCGCGTAATGTCACCGAGCCAGTACCTGCATCCACTGAAACTTCAGAGAATTCTAATGTGCCCATATGTGAGTAAGCGCTACTGTCTTGCAGTTTAAGGGATACTTGTGCGGCGTTGTCACCGGCTTTTTCTAACTGACCGTTGGCCAGTTCACGACGTAAACGCAATAGATCATTGGCTGACTGAGTCACATCGACATAAATCGGATCGAGCTGTTGAATTACAGCCAATTCTTGTACTTGGCCATTATTGACCAATGCACCTTCGCTGACGCTGGAGCGGCCAATGCGACCCGAAATCGGCGCTAAGACGCGAGTGTAGCGTTGCTCGATTTGAGCGCGTTCCAGCACAGCTTCAGCCTGTAAACGATTGGCGTGGGCATCGTCATATTGTTGACGGCTGACCGCGCGCTCATCCACCAGCACTTTATAACGATCTGCTAATGAACGGGCAGCCAATAAACTGGCTTGCGCACTTTTTAAATTAGCTTGATATAAAGCAGGGTCAATTTGGTAGAGCTGCTCATTGGCTTTGACATCGCTGCCTTCTTTAAACAAGCGCTTTTGAATAATGCCATTGACCTGGGGTCGCACTTCAGCAATGCGGTACGCTGCTGTTCTACCTGGTAACTGACTGGTCAGCGTGAATGACTCTGAAGATAAAGTCACAATGCCTACTTTAGGAGCAGGTCGTTGTTGTTCACTGGCAGGCTCGCTTGGCTTATCACAGGCACTGAGTAAGAGTGCACCAGCCAGAGTTAGAGAAGCAGCAATAGTGCTTGATGAGGCGCGGGTCATAAAATTATTCCTAATTAGCATCTTTTGGCACTGCACAATAAACGCACGCAAATACGGGTGCAGGGGTGCTTAATTATGCACTGATCCAGATGGGAATACAGTGCATTTTGATTCGACTGAGTAATATACATACATAAGTGAATGTTGGTAAGGGCTTATTTATGTGAAGCTGTTGTATAGAAGTGGTATAGGGGTGTGAGGCTATGGGCTATATTGCATGATGTGTCTATAAACCTTGCACTAGGCGGCGTTACGTGTGCTGTTTTTTTGAGCCTGGCTGCATAGGTGTTGAACTCAGTTGCTCGTGTCTCTTGGAAAACAAAACAGGCCATAGCAGTCAAGACTGTATGGCCTGTTTTTGTATCAGTAGCCCATCAGTCTGCGGCGCTGTAGCGGCGCACACCCGGCATTTGCAAGCTACTGTGCGCAGCTACAGTCCCAGGTGTAGCAAATGCCACCAAGTGATCGGCAGCCACGGCAATACCGACGTTTTCACCGAGGAAGTGGTCGATATGACTGGTAAAGATGGCTTCGAGCTGATTGCCGGTGGGCAACTCAAGACGGTATAGGGTGGCTGCGCCTAAAAAGGTTTTACCAATGATCACCGCTTTAAGTGGGCTTTCGGGTGAATCAATAATATCGTCAGGGCGCAGTAATACATCGACGGTACTGCCTGCCGGCCAGTTGTAAGCACGATTACCGCGAATCACACCCAGTTCAGTTTGTACGCTGTCATTGGTCAGCATCTGTCCACGAATAAAATAGCCCTGACCGACAAAGCTGGCAACAAAGGGTGTGAGTGGTTCGTGGTACAGATTAAATGGCGAATCCCATTGCTCAAGACGGCCTTTATTAAACACACCAATATTGTCACTCATGGCAAAGGCTTCTTCTTGGTCATGAGTGACTAGAATTGCGCTGGTGCCACGGTATTTAAGAATATCGCGCACTTCTTTACTTAAGCGTCGACGTAATTCACCGTCGAGGTTAGAGAAGGGCTCGTCAAGTAATAGCAGTTGTGGCTCAGGCGCCAGTGCTCGGGCTAAAGCGACCCGTTGTTGTTGGCCGCCTGATAGTTCATGTGGATAGCGCTGACTCAGTGGACCGAGTTTCACCAGTTCCAGCAGCTCTTGTGTGATGCGTTGAGCGTTGGGGTTTTTGCGGATGCCAAAAGCAACGTTGTTTTCGACGCTAAGATGCGGAAACAGGGCGTAGTCTTGGAAGACCATACCAATGCGACGTTTTTCCGGCGCTAAGGTAAAGTTTGGGCGGGAAATGACTTCACCAGCGAGGGTGATCGAGCCTTTCATAATCGGCTCAAAACCAGCAATCGCACGCAGCGTGGTGGTTTTCCCGCAGCCAGAAGGGCCCAGTAAACAACCGATATCACCATTATTGAGATGCAGGTTGAGATCGTCGACGATGATTTGATTCTGATAGCCGCAACTTAAATCGGTGAGGCTAAGTAAAGGACCTTGTTTATCCATGCTGATAGGGTACCGGATAGATTAAAATTCCAATCAAGCCTTATTTGCATGCAAGCCTGTATCTGCTTGCGGCTAGACCACTGAATCAATACGCTCAAGTTAGGTTGTTGGTTGATAACACTAGGCTGATTAGACAGTGTGCCAGAGTGTGAAAAACTGGCGCTGCAATCGAGCGCAAAGGCGGTGCGTGAGTAAAAATACGCTGATGCCAATGGTTATAATCCTTGAGTGACACTGGGCTTAACGTGACAGTCGTGTCAACGAATAACCCGACTGACTGTAATACAATTGAGACTGAATCTTATAAGGTAATGGGTGTGCTTTGCAAACACTGCCAGCCTTTGCTGAGTTAGGGCGCCGATATAGCCCTGCGTTCGACAAATAGAGCCAGCGCTTAAGCTATTTGTGCAAATAAAGTAAATAGCTTGATTTTAGTTAATCTAAAGCAGAGCGTTACACTGGGTTTTAGGCTAGAATGCTCCTCAGGTGCTCATTAATCTATGAGCTAAATGACTTACAGTACTTGTCGAGGTGGATTGTGGATATCATCGAAACGATTAAAGAACAGATCGAAAATAATGCGGTCTTGTTGTATATGAAAGGTTCTCCAAATGCGCCACAGTGTGGTTTCTCACAGCGCGCCACTCAAGCGTTAATGGCGTGTGGTGAAAAGTTTGCTTATGTTGATATTTTGCAAAATCCAGACATCCGTGCCAATTTACCTGCTTACGCAAACTGGCCAACATTCCCACAGCTGTGGGTTGACGGTGAGTTAGTCGGTGGTTGCGATATCATCACTGAAATGCATGAAAGTGGTGAGTTAGAAACGATTGTTAAAGCAGCTACCGCTAAAGTAGTCGCTTAAGTGTTGGCTGGCAGTTTTGACTGCTAGCGCGCTGAATCAAAAAAGCCCTTGTCCAGTGAACTGAACAAGGGCTTTTTATTGCCTGTTATTTCATATTAAACCGACTGCTGCGCATGTTTAGTGTTGGCCAGTGCACGGTTTAAGCCGCTAAATAAAGCGCGAATACTGGCAGTGGTGATATTGCTATCGACACCAACGCCAAACACAGGGCGTTGTCCGGGTAAACGCAGCTCAATATAGGCCGCCGCTTTAGCATCACTGCCGCTGCCAATCGCGTGCTCGTTGTAGTCCATAATTTCCACGGGCATGGGTAAGCTGTCGACCAAGGCTTTCAGAGGGCCTGTGCCGCAGCCATCCCAGCTAATCATCATGCCGTCAGCTAAAACTTCAGTGGTTAATGTGCAGATACCGTCCTCTTCTTGTAAGCGGTGCTTCTGCAGTGCGTATGGCGTGACCGCTTGCAAGTATTCCCTATCTAATAATGTGTAGATTTGTGCGGCTGAAACTTCCAGGCCGGAACGATCAGTTTCGGCTTTAATCACCTGGCTGAATTCAATTTGCATACGACGCGGTAATTGCATGCCGTATTCTTGTTCCAGCAAGTAAGTGACGCCGCCTTTCCCCGACTGGCTATTGACGCGGATGACAGCCTCGTAGTCGCGACCAATATCAGCTGGGTCAATGGGTAAGTAAGGCACTTCCCAAATACCATTCTCATCACGCTGAGCGAAACCTTTGCGGATGGCATCTTGGTGTGAGCCAGAGAATGCGGTATGCACCAAGTCGCCTGCATAAGGGTGGCGTGGATGCACCGGTAACTGGTTGCACTCTTCAACCACTTTGCGCACCGCATCAATATCTGAGAAATCCAATTGTGGGTTAATACCATGGGTGTACATATTCAACGCCAAGGTGACTAAGTCCACATTGCCGGTGCGTTCGCCATTACCAAATAAGCAGCCTTCAACGCGATCAGCGCCGGCTAACAGACCTAATTCGCTGGCTGCGACGCCAGTGCCGCGGTCATTGTGGGTGTGCAGGCTGATAATTACATGTTCACGATGATTAATATGGCGGCCAAACCATTCGATTTGATCGGCGTAGACATTGGGCATCGCTACTTCAACCGTTGCAGGTAAGTTTAAAATCACCTTGTTATCGGCGGTTGGCTGCCACACATCCAATACCGCATTACACACTTCCACAGCAAAGGGTGTTTCGGCTGCACTAAAGGTTTCTGGCGAGTATTCAAAGGTCCATTGAGTCTCTGGCTGCAGAGCAGCGTATTTTTTAAACAACTCAGCGGCATGTACGGCAATGGCTTTCACGCCGTCTTTATCTTGGTTAAAGACAATACGGCGAAACGCCGGAGAGACCGCGTTGTACATATGCACAATGGCTTTGGGTGCGCCTTTTAGTGATTCAAAAGTGCGCGCGATCAAATCTTCACGGGCTTGGGTCAGTACCTGAATAGTGGTGTCGGCAGGGATATGTCCGTCTTCAATCAGCAGGCGCACAAAGTCAAAGTCAGTTTGCGATGCAGATGGGAAGGCCACTTCGATTTCTTTGACGCCCACCCCAACTAAGGTTTTAAAGAAGCGTAATTTCTTCTCAGGGCTCATCGGCTCGATAAGGGATTGGTTACCGTCGCGCAGATCCGAGCTGCACCATATCGGTGCTTGGGTGATGGTTTTATTCGGCCAGGTGCGATCGGGTAAATCTAACACAGGGTAGGCACGGTATTTGGTCGCTGGGTTGCTCAACATGGGCATAACTTGATCCTTTAGCGTCGGTAATACAATTCAACATGGACGCAGCGCAGACTGAATAACAGTTGGCCGAGGCTTAACCTTGGCTGTACGGCATGTGGTTGAGATTGAAGTTAAAGGCTAAGGTTTTTTATTGCAAGCAATGTTTTAAAAATGGTTTTTATTTGTATTAAATATGATTTTTAAGGTTTTTTATTCTTATTTTTAGAGTTTTTTGGGTTTTTATTGTTTTGTGATTTTGCCTGCGACAGTCTGTCACGTTCCTACTGTGGGAATGTTTGCGAATACTGAACCTGTTAATAAATGGAATTTGGATGAATTGATGAGTACCCATACTGTTAAAGAGACTTTTGCCCTGAAACCTTTTGCTCGGCGTTTAGCTGTAGCCCATGCGGCTTTTCTAGGCATGCTGGTCTGTGTGCCACTGCAGGCCAATGCGGCGAACCAGCAAGAAGCTGCACAGCTAGCACCGATGGTGATTACCGGTGTGGCGCAGCAGTCGCCAATTAAAGTCGTGACTGATCCGCGTATTCCGCGTCAGCCTGTGCCAGCCAGTGATGGTGCGGATTATCTAAAAACCATTCCGGGCTTCTCGGCCTTGCGCAGTGGTGGTGTCAACAGTGATCCGGTGTTTCGCGGTATGTTTGGGTCACGCCTCAAGCTGCTGACCAATGGTGGTGAAATGCTCGGTGCGTGCCCCAGTCGTATGGACTCGCCCAGCTCCTATATCAGTCCTGAAACCTACGATAAGCTCACGGTGATTAAAGGCCCGCAAACGGTACTGTGGGGCCCAGGTGCATCAGCGGCCACTATTTTATTTGAGCGTGAGCCCGAAAACTTTGATGAGCCTGATTATCGCTTAAATGGCAGTGTGCTGGTGGGTTCTAACCGCCGTTTTGATCGCAGTATTGATGCGGCAGTGGGCAGTCGTGATGGTTATGTACGCTTGATGGCCAATGGTTCAAAAGCTCATGATTACAATGACGGTAACGGTGATCGCGTACCTTCTCGTTGGAGTAAATGGAATACCGATTTAGCTTTAGGCTGGACACCAACCGCGGATACATTACTAGAGCTCACAGCAGGCACAGGTGATGGTGAGTCGCGCTATGCCGGGCGTGGTATGGACGGTACCCAGTTTGAGCGCGAAAGCTTGGGTTTGCGTTTTAAACAAAGCAACTTAACCGAAACATGGAAAGCCTTAGAGGCGCAGGTGTATTACAACTACGCTGACCATGTGATGGATAACTATAAGCTGCGTCACCCTGACCCGACTGCAGCTATGATTCCTATGCGTAAACCTATGGCCAGTGCTGTTGATCGCCGTACTTTAGGTACGCGTGTCAGTGGTACTTGGCAGTGGGATGCGGTGGAAGTGATTGCGGGTGTTGATGCACAAAAAAACGAGCACCGTGCTCGCAAAGGCCCTGGCGATAGCTATAAGCGTATGTCCTGGGCTAAAGACGCCGAATTTAAACAATATGGTGTGTTCAGTGAGCTCAGTTGGAATATGGCTGATGGCGAGCGCCTGATCACAGGTGTACGTTTGGATCGTTCTTCTGCAACAGATACGCGTGCGCAACTGTGCACAGGAATGGGTGGCTGTAAGCCTAATCCAACTGCTGATAAAGAGCGCAGTAAAACTCTTCCCAGTGGTTTTGTACGTTATGAGCATGACTTGCAGTCAATTCCTGCAACGACCTATATTGGCTTAGGCCACAGTCAGCGCTTCCCAGACTATTGGGAGTTGTTTTCAGCCACCAGTACACCCATTGGTGGGGGGATGAAGCCTACTGGCTTCCAGCCCACAGCGTTCGCGACTACAGACCCAGAAAAAACCACTCAAGTGGATTTTGGTATCCAGTATAGCCAAGGACCGATTGAAGCCTGGGCTTCGGGTTATGTGGGGCAGGTGCGCGACTATATTATGTTCAGCTATCGTCAGGGCGCAATGATGCCTATGTCGACAGTGGATAATATTAAAGCACGCATTATGGGTGGTGAACTGGGTGCTGCGTATCAGTTCTCGTCTAATATCAAAGGTGATATGAGTCTGGCTTATGCTTATGGCAAGAACAGTTCTGATGGTCGCGCCATGCCGCAAATTCCACCTTTGGAAGCGCGCTTGGGCTTAAGTTATGAGCAGGGTGATTTCAGTTCTGCAGCCTTATGGCGAGTGGTGGCTGCGCAAAATCGTATTGACGAAGGTCGTGGTAACGTTGTTGGTAAAGACTTTGGCGATAGCTCAGGTTTTGGTGTGTTCTCTATTAACAGTGCGTACCGTTTAAGCAAGAACTGGAAAGTTAGTGCGGGTATCGACAACCTGTTTGATAAAAACTACAGCGAGCATTTAAATCTGGCCGGTAATGCGGGCTTTGGTTATTCAGATGATCCAACGCGCGTCAATGAAGTCGGGCGCACGTGGTGGACTCGTGTTGATATGAAGTTCTAAGTCCGTGCTGGGTGGTCAGTGCCTTGCGCTGGCCATGATTAAAGATCTACGGGTATGCAGTGTGCGCAATCAGTCTTTGGGTTGAGGGCGCTGACTGCAAGATTAAAAAAGGGGTTGAGTCTGTATGAGGCTCAACCCCTTTTTGTTTTTGGTGGTTTTACATTTTTTAAGCAGCAAAAAAACGGCACAAACATTAAGCTTGTACCGTATTTTGCAGTCTGTAACGCAGCGTGTTACGAATCAGCGGGCGCGGTAAGTAATGCGGCCTTTGCTGAGATCATAAGGTGTAATCTCAACACGAACTTTATCGCCTGTTAAAATGCGAATGTAGTTTTTACGCATTTTACCGGAGATATGCGCGGTAACGACGTGCCCATTTTCTAACTCCACACGGAACATGGTGTTAGGCAGGGTGTCGACGACAGTGCCTTCCATTTCGAAGCTGTCTTCTTTCGACATGCAGTATAATCCTCAAAATACAAATAAAA
>JAVETP010000006.1:0-90170 GCA_034006005.1 Pseudomonas sp. | reverse complement strand
TTTCTTGCATGCGACGGTTGATATGGCCTTCTTCAACAGCAAGAACAACAACTTTGTAATCCACTAGCAATCCACGAGACACCGCTTCAGAAAAGTTGATAACGTACAGTTCTTTGCCGTAGTGCTGATGATTGTCCATTGAGAACAATTCAACACCTGACGTTTCCTTCGCTTTCTCGCCATAAATACGTGGCGTTGCTGTCATGTAGAGTCGTTTCGATGCAGCGATATAGCTATTATCGTGAACTCTCACGAAAGCAGATTCTTCATCACCATCAAATGTAGCACCGGTCGTTCGGTGGGCCTCATCACAAACAATAAGGTCTATTTCAGGCAACCCGTAGAGTTTTTGAGCATCATGTATAACGGCAATAGAGTGGTATGTGGCATAGATAACACTCATGTGCTCGGCATCATGACGAGCAGCAAATGCACCCGCCAAGCTTTTTGGATTCGTTGTTGCCGGATACTGCAAGTCGCTGACGGTGGCTTGGATGCTGTCATCATCAAGATTGCGCGTCTTGCCCACATCTGAATCTGAACACACCGCAAAACTGTGCAGCGGTGTTTCACTCTCTTGGGTCCATTCAGTTAATGTCTGTGACAACAGAGAAAGGCTAGGCACAAGGAAAAGTACGGTTTTACCCTTACCAGCCATCGTTTCTGCAATCTTCAGGGATGTGAAAGTTTTACCTGTTCCACATGCCATGATGAGCTTGCCACGGTCGGCCTCATCCAGCCCTTTAATGGTAGCGTTCAAAGCATTCTGTTGATGCTCGCGTAACGTTTTCTTAGCCTTGAATACAAGTGGCGCTTCAATCTCGAACTGCGACCAGTCAATCAGGCTGTTCTCAAGGTCTTGCAGGTTGATTGTGCTAACAGGAGGATTCTGGTCTTCTAACGAGTCAGATGCATTCTGTGTCCACTGGTTAGTAGTGGTGACGATGATCCGATGGCTAAATATCGTTTTACCCGAAGCGGTGAAGAAACTGTCGATGTCAGACTTAGCGATCTTGTATTCGGGCGCATAGTTTTTGCACTGAATTGCGTGAAACTCGCCGGTAAATGTCTTAGCAACCAAGTCTATTCCGGTGTCTTTCTTAGACAAGCCCTGTTTTTCTGCCCATTCGCCGTAAGTTAAAACTTCTTCGTACTGATCCTTGTAAAACGGCTCATTCTTAAAATAAATCACCGATAGGCGCTCAAAGTCTGTTCCTTTATCGCGCTCTGATATGGCTTTCTCTCTAAATCTGGTGAGTATTTTCGTTAAATAAGACATGGCTTTCCTTGTAGTTGAGCAGGGTTTTCTGGATAACCCTCTCTTGTTAGTGAGGCGTTCAGGGTTACTCGTGATACGCCGAAATGCTTAGCAACTTCCGTCTTAGTGATTGATGGATCTTTTAACATGGCTGCTGCTTTTTTTATGTCTGCCGCTGTCATCTTCGGCTTACGACCACCTTTACGCCCTCTAGCTCTTGCTGCTGCTAACCCGGCCTTTGTTCTATCCGAAATCAAATTGCGCTCAAACTCGGCCAAAGCTCCAAACAAGTGAAACACCAACCGGCCACCAGCACTGGTTGTATCTATGCTTTCAGTTAGAGACTTAAATCCTATTTCTCTTTCCTCAAGCCCATTAACTATTTCCACAAGGTCCTTTAACGAACGTCCAAGCCTGTCTAATCTCCAAACAATCAAGGTGTCACCTTTACGCAAAGCGCGTAAACAGGCATCTAGCTCTGTCCGCTGAAGGGTGCTACCTGTCTTTTTCTCATGAAACACCTGCTCACAGCCTGCTTGCTTTAACGCATCAAGCTGGAGATCTGTATTTTGGTCTTGTGTTGAAACTCTTGCGTAGCCTATATGCACAACAAACGCACCTTTACTATACGTTGATAAATTTACATAAATTCTTTACACAAAACTAGCTAATTGAGACTGTTTTTAGCTATGAATCAAAACGTACAGAAAACGGTCGTTATCTTTACAGCCTGTTCATTTGTAATAGTAAGCAGACCGCTCGAAAGGAGAGTCTGTACTGGTCACGCGATTTTTTTGAGTGATGCGCTCGATTTAGCCGGTTTTGACTTTAGAATGCCCTGCCTACGAATCTTCGTAAGCGTCCGGTGGTAAGTCCATCTTGGGCCTGGCGACTTAGCTCTAAAACCTTGGAAATTAATCAGGCGTTATCAAATGCTTACTTAAAGTCTCAGGGTCTGTACTAATTACGCGATGGTTGGATTAAGCTTCATCACTCTTAGTGAAACGCCTTGTGCGGAGCCGCATGCAGGGTGTTGTGGGGGCTGAGGGCTAGAAACCCTCGGCTACCCGATTAGATTACTGTAGTTGAATTTTGCAGCTTGGGCATCTCTTGATTGATTGTCGGTCGTAAAGTTCGTTCATAAACGGAAGTTGCGTTTCGCACCCCGGACAGCGCCACAGCCTTTTAGCGAGAAGCATATAGAACCCAAAGAAAATTAAGGACATAATAGCGCCATCAATACGTGCGTTATGAGTGATTCCAACAAAAAATGGTATGGCTACAATAAATGCCGTGATAAGTGCAATTACAATTAGTTGAAGTTTTAGCTTTCTGATTTTGAATTTTTTAAATATCTCACTCGGTTCGGTTTCTGGTATTTTTCGAGAGAGATAATATAAAAAAATTGATGAAGTAAAAAATACGATGCTAGTAATTAGTAATGAAAGCAAGACGCGAATGTTCCCGTGTCCTTCAAGAAACCCAAGAAAAAGCACAAGTAGCATTATGCCTGAACCGCATAGAACAATGAAACATACGGCGCCTAGTAAAAGCTTGATGATATTCATAGGGTAAGTAATCTAACGCCGCGTTCAGCGGCTTGTCCGCTGCAATTTCTTGTTATAAAGCTCTAAATCAAGCCCGAGAAATTGAGTACCAGGAACTGGATTATTCGTCACTGGGGGATGATTAACGAATCCGTATGACTTATATAGATTCAAAGCTGCTTTGAACTCAGGTAAGACATCAAGGCATATTTTTTTATAGCCACTCTCTATTGCTTCTTCCAATATGATGTCAACCAGCTTCGCTCCCAACTTACTTCCACGAGCGGCTGGACGAACATATACCCGCTTCATTTCACAGGTGTGATTGTCCACTTTTCGAAATGCCGCACAGCCAACAGGCGCTTCATTGATTCTTGCTAAAAAAATCTTAGACTCATCGAAACTATAATTTTCCGATAAGCACTTAAACTCTTCATCGTTACCTTGAAACCCAAGATCAACTAATGTGCTGCCGATATATTCTCGATATAAATCAAGAACATCATCTAAGTCAACGGGAAATATTGCTCGCTCTACTTTATACACATCGCCCTCCTAGCTGTATAACGCCGCCAGCACGCGCGGTTTTGTAGTGGAGGCGAAGCCGCAACGGAAAAGCCGTCGCCGTGCCTGGCCTGGCCTGGCCTGGTTAGATGTTTGTTGATTCTGGACTCCCATCGTCCACCTTCTTGAATGCCACATGATCAAGATACTCTTCAATGGTGATTTCCTCAGCATCAAGGCGTCGACATGCTTCGCCCGTAGTGCAGAAGGTCATTTTATGCTCTTTAGAACTCGTCATATATCGTAGTTCAACCAACCTCGCCTTTGAGCTTCGCCATAAGGGAATAAGAAGCTGGCTTGCATGAATGAGCCGCTGTTGGGTGGTTTCGTGAAGGTCGAGTACAGTTGCTCTTGCCGAAGAGTCATTCTGCGATAACTCAATGACCCTAAACCCCTGCGTGCTAACTCCAGAAACAAAAGTCATCATGTGGACATCTGAGCGAACCTCCGTTTCTCGAAGGTGCGGTTTGATGTTTTCCCAGCGATCAAAGAAAAACAGCGTTCTAGCGATACTGAGCGCTTGAAACACCGAGAATAGGCAGATTACTACCGAAAATAGTTCTTCGCGAGAAAATACAACTTCTGATTCGTTCGGGGGTTCTCCAAAGACACCTATAATGCGTTTACCCTGAACCCGGGATCTATGGTGCTGCGCTATATTTCTCCATTGATTTAGCCTGACACCCCAAGGGGGCGGCGCGAAGAGACCTGGAACTCCCGCTGTCCGGGATAACTCATCCACAATGTTCCCGAGCTTCAATTTTTTGATGTCATCAAAATGTGGATTCTTTCCACGAATGATGCGCATCTGAGCTAAAACATCGCTGAGAAGAGGCTGAACATTTGCCTCAATCAGAGCTCCAATATTTCGAAATACTTCGTACTTGAAGTCATGTAGGTCAAGATCATCCTTTGGCTCCTCAAAATATAGGCTACTCCAATACTCAGATAAACTTTCTGCAATAGCAGGTTCTGATTCGGCACAAAGCTGGTAGCAAGCTTGGGGATTAAGTTCTGATGCATGCCGATAAATTTCCAGCACATGGTTGAATGCGTGCAGCGCCCAAGAATTTTCTTTAAGCCGAACCAAATTAATCGCTTGTGGAGCAAGTGCGTCCACAGCGAGGTCCTCCAAACGTTCTAGGCTTGAGAAATACGGTTTTAAGACCTCCACAATGAACGCCTTTATCTGTTCTGGCGTCACCCCAGCTTCGGCCATCGCGACAAATGGATTCACGCGGGCTCCAGGGTCTAAGACTTTCTTCTTAAAGGAACTTGTCACATTCGTACTCTCAGCACATGAGTGCACCTAACGCCAAGCTAAGCGGCGCAATAGCGGAGCACCGGTTGTGCATAAAATGGCGAAGCCATGCGCAACCGGCGCGGAGTCTATTGCGTCCGTCTTGAGCGCCTTGTTAGGCGTTTTGCCAACCAAGCGCATAATCTCCCTCATTGAACGCCTGGCCGGCTTAACAAATAATTGAGTTGTGCGCGAACCTCAGGCCATTCGCCCTTGTGCAGACTGTACATCACCGTGTCCCGAATGGTGCCGTCGCGGCGAAGTACGTTGCCCCGTATCACACCGTCCTTCTTCGCGCCTAGACGCTCGATCGCACGCTGGCTGACGTAGTTGAAGTTGTCGGTTCGCCAGCCGACCACGTTACAGCCCAACGTGTCGAAAGCGTGTGTCAAGAGCAATAGCTTGCAGGTGGTATTGACATGGGTGCGCTGAACACGCTTTGCATACCAAGTGTAGCCAATTTCCACTCGTTTTACGGCAGGCAGAATATCGTGGTAGCTCGTGGATCCAAGCACCGCACCGCTAGCCTCTTCGATAACAGCGAATGCCATACGATGGCCCTCCTCTCTGGCTTGCAGGGCAGTATCAATGTATCCGCGTGTCTCATCGGGGGCTGGCACCGATGTGATGCGTAGGTTCCACAACTCTCCATCCGCGGCGGCGGATCGCAGGCCGGCTTCATGATTGAGTTCGAGCGGCACGAGCCTTAAGCCGCGCGCAGTGAGAGTGACAGGTTCGACAAAGATCATGGTGTACTCGAATATCTTTATATGGTTAGCACGGAGGACGCCTAACAGCTTATTAGTATGCATGCTCGTTTTACCGCTAGATCCGGTATGGCTTTAATTAGTGTATGACTCTGAATACTAAAGCCTTTATCAATAAAAACAAGCCACCCTTCAGGTGCAATTCAAGCATGCCGTCTATCTTGCTAATGGCATGCGCACTATCCTGAACACAAAAAACATAACCCTATGATTTACATGTCTTTATTGTTGCTTTCAGCATAAAAACGAGCACCTCTTATCGTTAAAGTGCGCGCCTCTCGAAAGCTAGACTAAAATAAACTGTGTAAATAGCTAGTCTCTAGCGTTTATCTACCAGCTAGCGCTCCAGACGATCGAGCCATACCCTACGATTCATGCCTTTACTAAGCAGAAATCAGTGCCTTCGCTGCTTATTCTGCTCACACTGAGCTGTCCTAAAACAGGAGGATAGTTTATTTAATGGCCAGCGAGATGAATAAGGCGGGCAAACAAATAATATTTACAGTTCACCCTTGTTTCATACCATGTAAAAATAAACTGATAAAATAAAAAATATCCTTGTAAGCATTTGCTTGCTATTTATTAAGTTATTACGCTGCTTCGTTGATATAAATTTAACCTCTTTGCTAGAAAACTTCCTAGCTAAACTTTTTTCACCTGAATAACTACTGGGTATATCTTTTACTTCTAAATCTAGTTCTGGAAATAGCTTTTCCCGTATGCTCTCAAGGGCTGTTTGTGACTTTGTATCATTGATAATATTTTCATGTTTTTTTAGCGTACGCTGCCAAATTAAAAATGCGATCTTGAGCTTGGTTTTATCTAAATCACCCAGCTGTTCAATTAAATGAGTTTTATTCTCTAGAACTAAAATTATATTATTATTTTGCAATGTGTAAGCTGCTTGTTGCGACAGCTGCTCAATCAGCTTCTCTCTCTCGCTTTCGTCTATAGTCAGTAAATGATTATGAGAAATTTCAACCTGATAAAACTCAAAGCCTGTAGCTTGCTCAGCAAGCGATGCTGAATCTATAATTTCATGTGCCGTTTTAGTATCGATGAAGAGCTCATCAGCAACAAGATCGACTGCCTGCTTTGTTTCGCGCAGGCGAATCAGTAGGCGCTCAATATCTACTGGCTGGATTGTATGCTTGGTTGTATCCAAACAACTTTGGTTGATAACTTCTGGGCGCTCCTGCAGGGGAATATCTGCAGTTGGAATCGAGCTGTCTAGATTAAATAGGGTCTGGCGCTTTATTCGCTGTCTTGAGTTGTTATGTGAGATTTGCAGCGCATAGGCAAATACCTTTGCAGATGGTTGTTGATGCGTTGCCTCAAAATTTAAGCATGCATCAATTGCATGGACATAGCTTATCAGTGTGGTGCTCTCGTGCAGATGGCCAAGTGCAGTTGATATGCTGGAGAGCGGATATGTCGTGTAGTGGGTGCCTATGAAATCAGTCCAATACTGAGTCAGTATGTTTTTACTTGCTAGCGGGTGCTTTTTCTCAGACTGCCGTGAGTAGTGATATGCATACAGCCGTGTGGCCCAGCTATGGCGAAGATGATGAAAGCGCAAATTACTGTCACCAGTTTTGAGCTTTATATATTGGCCCAGTGTCGCAATTGTTTGGTTGCGCTCTATTAAATCCCGCGAGTTGCTAGCCTCAGCCATCAATGCCGCTTGTTTGTCAGTTTGCCACTGGACTCCAGCCCATGCTAACAGCTGTGTAAAAGCACTAGTTTCTGTTTCAGTTAGCGTTTCTAGCAATGGCACGACTCGTTGGCCAGCACTGCTTTTAGTCTCACCGTAAATACTGTTGCGTACGACAATATTGATTTCACCTTGATACTTTTGAACATCTCGGTACTGTAGGCGATGCGCTTCGCCAAATCGCAAGCCAAATCTGTAACCAAGCATAAGCAGTACCACGTATTGAGCACGTAATCGGTCTGATAAAAAGCTGCTTTGCTTCACTGATTCAATAATGGCTAAGTATTCATCCTCGGCTATGAAGTTAGCATCAGCAAACCCTTCGCTTCTTCCTAGGTTTGAGAGTCTGAAAATCTCGCTCCAAGCTGGCTCCTCAACTGCGTAAGCTTGGGATAAAAAACAATGAAACTCATACAGTCGGCCAGCAACATCTTCTCTACGGTGTTCCGGTTGCGACTCAAGTATTTCAAGGTAGTAGTTTTCGTACGCATCGGCTTCGAGAGAAAGGAAATCGATATTTGTCATGGTATTTAGTAAGGCCCTGGCTACCATGCAGACATATTTATCTACAGTGCTGAAGGCAATATCTTTTTTAGAGCGTGTTCCAAACTTACAGAGGTGAATAGCCCATGCCATCAGCAGCATAGCTAGCTGGGGCATCAATTTTTGTTTTGGGATGACATCCTCTTTTATTAGCTCCTCAAGTTTGCGCTTCTTGGTTGTGGAAAGTTTTTGATTTCCTGCCGAAGGTGTACTGGCCGCCTGATTAATTAACTGACGTAGCAGCCGCATAAATACGCGTGAATCTTTTTCGGGGCTGCTCGTTGCTGTGAAGCCGGTCACGCTAACCGGCGGTCTTATTGTTTGTTTATCTGATAGCGTTGTATTTGTTTGCAATGCTTTGCCGCTGAGTAAGCGAATCCATTGTGGTCGAGGAATAGAGACGCTGACCAGCTTGCCGCTTAGAAAATCGGATGCGTGTCCTGGCACTTCAAATATGGCTAAGCTTTTACCGACCTCAGCTAGATACTGCCAAACATTGGCTGGCTTATCGGCTCCTGCTGCTATGAGCATTTCAGATATCATTGAACGCAGTGTTTGCTTTGTGGTGCTTGTGGTTTTTTTAATTCTGAAAAAGCCTTGAATCAAAGCGTGGCATATGTCGTCAGGATGCCACCTGAAAACTGCTTCAGTACTATTCTCTGATAATGGTATTTCAACGCATAACTGCCCAGCGTATTGATAAGTCTCAGCAGACAAAGCCTTCGGGATTGCTTGCAGAAAAGTGGTATTGCCAAACCTGCCAAAAAGAGCGGCTGCAATTATTACTTCAGCAGTTCTGCGTGTAGGGCATGGTGGCTGCTTGCCGTATGAGTTATTTAGATGCTCAAGGAAGTTTTTGCGTAGTGACTCAGCATTTTTATAAGCAGTTATTGAACCCGCCTCAAATGGCGACGCTTCCACGTTAATAGCTCGAAGCTGCGCTTGATTTCTCAGCAGCTTCTTGCCTTCTCTGGTTCGTGAAATAAACCTATAGAGTAGCTTCAAGCAGCGGTTGGTTTGCGATACGGGTGCGTGTACTGCGATATATTTAGCAGCATCTTGAATTTGCTCAGTTGTGCTAATCCTTTCAGCTTCATTTGTAGCTTGGGCTAAAGCTGCTCGAATAATGTCTTTGTTTTGGCCGGACTTCAGCCTGCGTTGCTTTTGCCGCAGGGCAAAACCCAGTATTTTTTTCTCTACAGAACTGATGTTGTTGGGTGACACCTTCAGCGAGGTAGCGTTTTTTGGGAGCCGGACAGGCGATGGTATTGCATTCCAGGCTAGCCTTTCCATGTAGGCCTGAGCATGTGTACGTATTTCTGACAGTACCGCTTGCGCTGACTCGCTGGCAGTCGAGCCAAAGGGGTGATCGCTTCCAGTAAAGTGGCCAAGCTGGATTTGAGCAAGCGCGGCTTGCGAAGTGCTCAAGCTCAACTCTGTTGCTGTTGTATGACGTAAAAAGTTTATGGGGAGCTGCCAGTAGTCACGCCATCGCTCAATCATTTTTGACGGTATAATCGACTGTACTGGATCACCTTTTGTTAAATCCAAGTAGAAAAATAATGGAATCGGATCAGCTCCAGCTACAAGGCTGCGTACTTGATTACGAGTTTTATAATAAGTTGGATTTTGGTCTAACCAAGCTGCAAGTCGTGGTAAGTAATCTAGATAGTGCTGCATCTGTTGGCAGGCAATTTCGGGCAGAGCGACAACACGCCAGCTACGCTCCTCGTGTACCACTTTGTCTGAAATCAACAACCAGCCTGCATCCAAGTCGAAAAGATTTTTTGAGTGGATGGGATCTACCACTGGCCTATGCCCTGTAGCGCAAAATAGCAAAGCGAGCGTGTAATCCGTAAGTGCATTATGGCGTTCTGCAATATCATCCGTTTCCATTGCAGTGGTGATTCGGGCTGCCGCCTGTTGGATGAGTCGGTTAAAAGTGGTTTCTGCTGGGTAGTATCCTGTACGACTCATGGGTTCAGCATCTCCTGTGTTACCTGAGAGTATATTTGTTGAATCATCTCTACAGGGTACGCCGCGTAGTACGAGAGCTTAGGTGGTGCCTGATTTGCGGTTGCAGCAACTAGATACGTGGCCAGTGGATCTTGGTACGCCAAAGTGGTTTCAAGAGCCAGTGCAGCTGGGATTCGTTCTAGCCTGATACGCTGGAATAATCCATCCTGACGAATCTCATGTAATAACGATCTAATCAACTGGACTGCCTCTTCCTGCTGGAGGTTAAGCAATTCCCCAAGCGGCTTTGTTTCGCCAGTACATGTAGTCGATATCCACTGCCTTACTGGCTCAGGTAGCTGCAGTATGATTCTGCTGGCTTTTGGCTGAAGGTCAGATAGTTGTTCCGGACTGGGGTTAAAAGCTCCCTCTGGTAGCTGTATCTCTCTGATATATGAGCCGCTGTTTGTGAAGGTTTGATCTGGGCCTGCTTGCGTTAAAAGTAAAGACTCGATGCTTAAGCCGGTCACATACATGGAACCAAGAATTGCCGCACTCAGAGCTTGTTTAGCATCAGCTGATGCCATGCCTGTTTTTATTGAGTGTGCTAAATGCTTGCGCTCAATACGTGTGAAGCGCCCCCAGTCAGTTGGTACAAGCCTGTGATGCCTACGCAGCCAGTATTCAGATGTTTGCGCCTGACTATCTGCTGCTGACTCATCTAGTAGCTGAGGTGAAATCAGATCTAATTCGTTTTCATCATTAGTGTTATCCGCATATAAAACAGCCGAGAACACATCAATAAATTCGGGTGGCTCACTGCCTGCGTTGCCGCTATCAAGCTTCAGGGATGAAATATTTTTTGCCGGTGTTTGTGTGTTTTCACTAGCAGACGTTAAAACTGGCTTTGCTACTTCCGGTTCGAATTGTGCGCGACTTTTTGTACTTTGTGCTGGTCTAGCAGCTGGTGCTAGTTCAAGTAGGGTACGCAGACTACTCAATAATGGACTCTGATTTTCAGTAGTTATTAACAGCTGTACTGAGTCCCTGAGCTGCTGATAGTAGTTAAAGAACTCACCCGTAAATTCCGGTAATGATAGAAGTATCTGCAGATCATCTGTATTCGTCCGAGTTGATACACGTAGCTGAATGGCATGACTAATAAGCCCACCAGAAGAATTGCGCCTTAACAAAGCGTTTAGGAATAGAAGTTTCAAACCTAGAGTTTGTTGTGCTGCTTTAAAATGACCATCTTGCAATAGATATGCACAAATCGGATAGCGTGTGAAATTAAGATACAGTGGGTTTCTATCAGACCCAGCTTTAGCTGTGCGCGGCCATGTCCTAGCCTCGTTAGTTTGGGCTGTATATTGCATAACATCTAGCCACTGGCTTGCTAGGTGCAATGGCTCTAAATGTGGCAGCAACTCCAGGAGTATCTCGACCAGATTTTTGGGTGCAGGAAATGATAAATCAACATCGAGTATTGACTCTATTTTTAGCAGCAGATGAAAATGTGAGTCGGCTGACTCCAGAGTTTTTGCTAGCCTTCCAGGACTGTGTATATGCTGCATATCGACGCTGGCTCTCTGTGATTTGGCCCGTGCGGCATGGTGTTTTGTGGTGGATAATTGGAGCACCATGCAGCTGGGTGAGTGTCATTTTTGATAGGCTTAACGTAACATATAGTGAGACCAGAGTGTGACGGATGATGCAGAAAATTGAGACTGCGACCATTTTAAATGACCTTAAATGTCACTAATGAATCTATCTATAAACAAGCAGAGCGCGGCTTTCAAGCGGTAAGCATCAATTTATGTAGTTTAAGGTAAAATTATCAACTTGCAGATAATCTGATATTAACGCTCTCCGAAGGCAATCCTTTTAAAACTTTCTAAGCTGCCTTTTAGGCATACTATTGTCACATCAATAGATTGCTATTCAATCTTGTGTAAGTTTTTGCGCGACTGTTATTCAGTGCTCGCCTACATCTTACAAACCCAGTCAAAAACACTGTGCACCTCAAGGTTTTGTTTTTGCCACCAAGATAGATCATAGGAAGTGAGCATTGTGACATTATTAGACCAACTTGGAATGACCTACCCTATCGTGCAAGCGCCAATGGCGGGCGGTGCAACGACGCCCGAACTGATTGCCGCTGTGAGTAATTTTGGTGGACTGGGCTCATTAGGTGCTGGAATGACTGCTCCAGCGACTATAAAAAGTCAGATCAATGCTATCAAAGCGCTTACCGATCGTCCTTTCATGGTCAATCTAATGGTGCTATCAGATTATGAGACCAGTACCTTTGATACGCCCATGCCCGATTGGCTCACGCAGTTGTATCGAGAGCATCAGATAGATGCGGTGTTACCTGATCGGCCAGCGCAAAATTTTACTGAACAACTGCAGGTGTTATATGACAACCCTGTCGCTGTGGTCAGCTTTACTTTTGGCATCATTAGCGCCGAGCAAGTGCAGCGTTTGCAGCAGTTAGGCACTCGCGTGATTGGTACAGCCAACCATCCATTAGAAGCACAAGCATGGGCTGCGGTTGGCGCAGATGCCGTGTGTTTACAAGGGATGGAGGCGGGTGGACATCGCGGCGGTTGGTTAGCTCAAAGCGAAACTGATCCTTTAGGGTTGTTAACGCTGATCAGCCAAACACGCTCTTGTGCTGACATTCCACTGATTGCCGCTGGCGGCATCATGACTGCACAGGATATCAAAGCAATACAAGCTGCAGGCGCACAAGTGGCTCAGCTGGGTACCGCTTTTTTAACCACGGATGAATGCGGTATTCATCCGACTTACAAGCAAGCACTGCTTGATGCGAGTCATAATATACGCAGTGCTGAAACGCGTTTGACCCGATTGTTTTCCGGTAAGCCAGCTCGTGGTTTGGTGAATCAGTACATAGGTGACTTTGCACGCTTTGATAATAAAAACGTGCCTCCTTATCCGCAATTAAACGCTATGACCCACTCTATGCGTGCTAAAGCTACAAAAAATAATAACGCAGAATATCTTTCATTGTGGGCTGGGCAAGGCGTTGCTTTAGTCAGGCAAGAACGTGCTATTGAGTTGTTACAGCGGCTGGTAGAGTCATTATAAACCGAGTGTTTCCTCGGCTTATGTGTATTCATTAACGCCTCTAATCAGGGGTTAATGAAGCGTGTAAGAGATGATTAAATAATGGAAGGTCATGGCTGTCGATAGTCAGTTGCTGACGCTTGGCGCTTACTTTTTTAGCTGCTCCAGCAATTCTTCATCATTCAATTTCGCTCCCCAGCCATTACTATGCACCAACTCCTCCAGCGGTAAGCGTGAGCGCCAACCTTTAGTTTGCAACTCGGGCTGATCGAAAAATTCGCTGACATAGCCGATGCATAAGTAGGCCAGTGGATAGACGTTATCGGGCAGATTGAGAATGCCTGCCAGCGTGTCTTGATCGAGAATGCTCACCCAGCCCACACCAATGCCTTCGGCGCGGGCGGCTAGCCATAAGTTTTGTACGGCCAGGCAGGTGCTAAACAGATCCATCTCGACAATCGAATTGCGCCCCAAAACATGGGTGCCGCCACGGCTGCGGTCGCAGGTGATGCACAGATTGAGCGGGCTTTCGACAATGCCTTGCAGTTTCAGGCTGCGGTAGCTGTCTTGGCGCTCACCGCTGTAGTTGTCTGCTGCTTTGGCGTTTTCTTCATCGTAGCTGGCCAGCACCTGCTGGCGCACCTCAAGACTGTCGATCAGAATAAAATCCCAAGGCTGCATAAAACCGACTGATGGCGCATGGTGCGCAGCTTTCAGTAGTCGCGCCAATACGGGCCTTGGAATCGGATCGGGTAGAAACTGTGAGCGTACATCGCGGCGCTCGTAAATGGCGCGATAGAGACCGGCGCGCTCGCCGTCACTGAAAGGGCGGTTGTGGTCGGTCATTGTTGTTGATTTGTCTCCGGTTTGCTCGTGGTGACATCCAGTTTGAGCAGGCTGCGTAACCAATCTGTGTCCAGGTATTGCTCGACCTGATCGGCGAGGCGATCAAGTTGCTCAAGGCGGTGTTGTTGATAGTCGACTGCTGCATCACTCGCAGTAAGACCGGCCCATTCTAACAAAGCATTGCAAGCGGCAGGCTGATCAAAGATGCCGTGGATATTGCTGCCAGCGATTTGGTTATCCACGCTGATCACGCCTTCGTCGCTGCCATTAATAGAGGTTAGCGGTCGCAATAATGCCGCGCCTTGGCTGATGCTGTTGTGCATTTGATAACCGCTAAAGACTGCGCCCGAAGCAGAATTATCTGCAGACAGATTCAGAGTGCCGTGCACTTCTTGTAGCTGTTTGTCGGCGACCATAGTGGTGGTGATTTCTAAGAGGCCAAGACCATCGCTGCTGCCGGCTGCGCCCTCCAGTCCGTCTGGATCATCTACTCGTTCGCCGAGCATGTGCAAGCCAGCGCAGATGCCCAACACTTTGCCACCGTAGCGCAGATGTTTGTCGATGGCTTGCGGCCAACCTTGTGCTTGCAGCCAAGCCAGATCGGCACGGGTGCTTTTACTGCCGGGCAGAATAATCAGATCGGCTGCTGGAATGGCTTGATCTGGGCCGATAAACTGTAGATTGACACTGGGGTGCAGGCGTAACGGATCAAAATCATTGTGATTGGTGATGCGCGGCAAGACCGGCACGATCACATTCAGCGCGCCAGCAGTACTGGAACCACTGAGGCCGATGCTATCTTCAGAATCGATAATCAGGCCGTGCAGATAGGGCAATACGCCCATCACTGGTTTGCCAGTGCGCTCAGTGAGCCAATCCAGACCCGGCTCCAGCAAGCCCATATCACCGCGAAAACGGTTGATAATAAAGCCTTGGGTACGGGCTTGCTCGCTCTCGGAGATCAACTCCAAAGTACCCACCAGTTGCGCAAATACGCCACCACGTTCGATATCACCCACCAATAACACAGGGCAGTCGGCTGCTTCAGCAAAGCCCATATTGGCGATGTCGTTGGCGCGTAGATTAATCTCCGCTGGACTGCCAGCCCCTTCGGCAATGATCACATCATAACGCTCACTCAGCGCCTGCCACGCCGCCATTACTGACTGCATGGCTTCGGCTTTGTAAGCGTGATAATCCAAGGCATCCATAGTGCCGTAGACCTGACCGCGCAGAATCACCTGTGCACCACAGTCGCTTTGCGGTTTGAGTAGCAGCGGATTCATATCGCTGTGGGGTTGAATGCCGCAGGCCAGAGCGTGCAGGGCAGTTGAACGCCCGATCTCACCACCATCGACGGTGACTGCGCTATTAAGCGCCATGTTCTGCGGTTTGAACGGCGCAACAGAAACACCCTGTCGAGCCAGCCAACGACAGAGTGCTGCGACGACGGTCGTTTTACCCGCATCAGAGGTGGTGCCCTGAATCATCAGTGTGATCATTTACAGCTCAATACCTTTTTGCGCTTTGATGCCCTGATCTTTGAACGCGTGTTTTACCGCGCCCATTTCAGTCACAGTGTCAGCGATATCGATCAGTTCCTGCGGCGCGTAGCGACCCGTCACTACGACGTGCTGCATCGCTGGACGTGCCTGTAAATCGTCCAGCACACGGTCTAGATCTAAGTATTCGTACTTCAGAGCAATATTGAGCTCATCCAGCAAAATCAAATCATAGCTGGGGTCTTTTAACATGGCGACAACGATCTCCCAAGCAGCGTTGGCTGAGGCGATATCTTGCTCACGATCCTGAGTATCCCACGTGTAGCCTTGGCCCATCACGTTATAGTCCACATTGGGCAGCTTGCTAAAGAAGGCTTGCTCACCGGTACTGAATGCACCCTTAATAAACTGCACGATACCGACTTTCATGCCATGGCCCAGCGAGCGCGCCACCATGCCAAAGCCGGAGCTGCTTTTACCTTTGCCGGGACCGGTTAAGACCAGCAGGATACCTTGCTCTTTGTTGGCATTGGCAATGCGCTCTTGCATAACTTTCTGTTTAGCGGCCATACGCTGAGCGTGGCGGGCGGGGTCTTTTGCGTGTTCACGCATAGGTATTCTCCTAGTGGTTATTCAATATTAGCAGCTGGCCTTAGGCAACAAGGCAAGCAGTGTTGGCGCAAGATAGGGTCATAGTTTTGCCATCTTTATGAAGATGAGCTGGAACACACGGGTACAAACACCGGTGCGCCATCGACTTCTACAGTGATGAGTTTCTGGTTATACAACTGCTCAAGTGCGGAGGGTTTTAACATTGCATTCGCCGGTCCCCAGCAGGCATCACCGTTGGTATACAGCAGCAATACATGGCTGCACCAACGTGCCGCGAGGTTGAGGTCATGCAGGCACATAAATACGGTCTTGTTTAAGGCTGCTTGATCTTTCAGCAGGCTCATCACTTTGACCTGATGATGCAGATCCAAGTGGTTGGTCGGCTCATCCAACAACCATATATCAGGGTTTTGGGTCATGAGTGTGGCAATCGCAACACGCTGACGTTCACCGCCAGATAAGGTACTGAGTAGGCGGTCCGAGAGATGATCGACATCCATTGCTGCTAACGCTTGTTGCGCCCGCTGCAGGTCTTCGTTTTTTTCACTTTCCCAAGGCGATAACCACGGATGACGTCCGATCATCGCGGTTTCCAATACCGTGGCTGGGAAACTGTCTTGGCGTTCCTGAAATACCAAGCCTAACTGGCGGGCAATATCACGGCGCTTTAAGTCAGTGAGCGCTGAGTCGTTCAAGATGACTTGGCCGCTGCGCGCCGGCAGCAATCCTGCCAATGTATGCAACAAGGTGGTTTTGCCGGCCCCATTGGGACCGAGTACACCCCAGACTTGGCCGGATTCAATACTCATATTCAGCGCAAAGCCGTCCGCGCGGTTCGGTACGTTGATGATCAGATCGCGGGTATGCAGTGTGCTCATCAACGGCTCCGGTGCAGTAAATACAGAAAGGTGGGCACGCCGAGCAATGCGGTAATCACGCCAACGGGTAGCTGCTCCGGCGCAATCACTGTGCGCGCTAGCGTATCGGCCAGTACCAACAAGGTGCCACCGGCCAACGCACTGGCTGGCAAAATAATGCGCTGATCGTTACCCAGCACCAGTCGCAGCATGTGCGGCACGATTAGACCGACAAAGCCGATGCTGCCTGCTGTTGTCACTGCCGTTGCAGTCAGCAGGCTGGCGAGTAGGTAAATGGTCCATTCCAGTGGGCGCACCGAGACACCCAGTGCAGCGGCCTGCATGGAACCACGCGCCAATACATTTAAATTACGTGCGAGCGGCATAATCACGACCACGGCTAAAGCCAGTACCACCAGCGCTGGCCAGGGTGTGCGGGCGTAGGACACATCGCCCATCAACCAATACAACATGCCGGGCAGTTTGTAAGAGGGTGTCAGCGCCAGCATCAAGGTAATCACTGCGCCCCAACCGGCGGCAACCACCACGCCAGTCAGTAACAGACGCGAGGCCGTCCAACTGCCGGTACCGTGTGCCAGACCAAATACCAGTAGCGTGGCTAGCATGGCACCTGCAAAAGCTGAGCCGGATATTATCAGCGCGCCCATACCGCCTAGCATGGCTAACAATGCACCCACAGCCGCACCGCCGGATAAACCCAGCACATAGGGATCAGCCAGCGGATTACGCAGCAGCACTTGCATCAGGGCACCTGCCACAGCCAATAAACCACCGGTAGCAAATGCGGCTAGGGTGCGTGGCAGGCGCAGATCCCATACTAGGGTTTGATGCAGCACACTGCCTTGATCTTGAATTACCGCCCAGAGTTCTGAAGGTGAGATGGTGACACTGCCGATCGCTAGAGCCAATGCCACAGCCAGCAGAGCAATAACGCTAAGCGCCAGTAAGGAGCGAATCATCAGAGTGTCGCCTGCAATTTTTCACCTAGAGTATTAGCGTGCACGGGCAATATCCAGTTTCTGACAAATATCTCGACTGGCTTCCAGCAGTCTCGGTGTCGGGCGTGAGATGGGTGATGAGGGCACAAAAAATAAATTATTTTTAGCCACCGCGCTCATTCTTGGATACTTTTTCCAGTGATCCAGTTGTTGATCGCTGGCGCCTTCCACACTGCCAGTCAGAATCACTTCGGGATCAGCCTCGAGCACAACTTCAGGGCTGATTCGCGGCACCAGACGGGGCATATCAGCAAACACGTTAACACCACCGCACAGTTGCAGCACTTTACCGATCAAGTGTTCGTTGTTGATGGTCATCAAGGGTGTTTCCCAGACCTGATAGAAGACGGAGATGGGTTTAGCGTGACGGTATTGCTCAGAAATTTCAGCCATACCTGCGCGGAAACGTTCGGCTTCGGCAAAGCCTGCTGTTTCTGTGCCCGCCAAAGTAGAGAGGCGTTCAATCGCGCTAGAAACGCCTTCGAAGGTGCGCGGTTCGATGGCAAACATTGGCAGACCCAGCTCTTCTAGCAATTCCATCTGTGCCGGTGGATTGCCTGTGACCCAAGTCACCACCAGATCGGGCTTGAGTGCCAGCAATGCTTCCACATCAATGCGGGTGTGATTGCCCACTAAAGGTAGTTTAAGAGCAGTAGGTGGGTAGTCACTGTGATTAACACCGGCCACGACCTGATCACCGGCACCAGCGGCGAAGGTCAATTCCGTCGCGCCAGGTGATAACGTGGCGATGCGCTGGGCTGGAGCCGCTAGACACAGCTCTTGGCCAGCATCATCCATAGCACAACGTTGCAGCTCATCGGCGACCAGCGGGTGCGCAATGACTCCGACCAGAAATCCTAGGGCAATCTTGATACTTAGCCATTGAGAATTCACGCTTTTACTCCCGTCTGCGCAGTGTATTAGAGGTCGTAACGGATCGTTAGCATGCCAGTGTGGCCCGCTGCGATAGAGTTAAGGTTCGATACACCACACTTATCTATATGGGTAGTTGTAAAGGAGCTACAGGGGAAGAGGTTTCTGGCCAGAAATCAGACTAGAGCATTATAAAACAGGTGGGGAAATCCCGTAAGAAAGGTAGGTTTTTCCCACCGCAACTGCCCTCCGCAGCGTTCGGTGTGTTGACAGGCCGGTCTCCGGACTTATGAGTTGATCGATCAGCCTAAACCTACTGATACTAATACACAGTGGCATGTATCTGCGCTGTTCACTCACTTACCGTTGCGGGGGCAGTGCCGGAATCTAACCGGCTTCCCGTTTCACTGTTATGACAATAATAAGGCCATAACAACACCTGAAAACGCTGGCGAAGGCTAACAAGGTGCCCTTGCTCGGTCAATGACTAATCGCGGGTCTGTGTCAGTAACGCCGTCTCTAATCGTTGCCATTGTTGTTCATCTGCAGCCAATCCAAAGCGCAACATACCTGGCTGCTCAAAGATTCTGACCAGAATCCCCTGTGCTGCCAACTGCTCGGCCAGCTCTATTGGAGCATCAGTTCTCACGGTCTGGAATAATACTGTGCCACCCAGCAAACTGAGCCCAGCTGCTTGTAATATAGCCGCTAATCGCTGCGTATCGCGCTGCAACCTGATGCGGGTTTGCTCTTGCCATGTTGTATCCAGCAGTGCCTGCGCCATCACGTAACGGCTGGGGCCGCTGAGTGACCAAGGGCCGAGCAGTTGGCGTAAAGATTGCACGATGCTTGGCTCTGTCAGAACTGCGCCAGCGCGAATACCTGCCAGACCATAAAATTTTCCCAGCGAGCGCAAAATAATCAAGCCGGGCAGTCCGGCGTAGGCGCATAGGCTGAGTTCTGGCGTAGCATCCATAAATGCCTCATCCACGACCAACCAGCCACCGCGCTGTTGTAAGCGTTGGTGCCAGCGCAACAAGGTTGTGGGCGGGATCAATTCGCCGGTAGGGTTATTGGGATTGATCCACACCAGCACGTCTAACTGATCCAGCCAGCGCTCGTCGTCGTGGCTTGTGTGTGCGGCTGTAATCGACACAATGTCATGACCGGCCTGTCGCCAACTGTATTCATGTTCACGATAACCGATGACGGGTATGCCGACACGGCAGGGCTGGCGCAAACGCGGTAAGGCCATAATCGCGGCTTGGCTACCAGCAATAGGCTCGCAGTCTGCAGTGGCAGGAGCACTGGACCAGTGCCGAATAATATCGCTGAGTCCGTCATCTTCCTCTGGAAGCCTTTGCCAGATCTGCGCAGGTATCTGCGGCACTGGCCAACCGACTGGGTTGATACCGGTGGATAGATCTAACCACTGATCGCGGGGAATACCCCAGTGCTGAGCGGCTTCATTCAGGCGTCCGCCATGTTTGGGTTGCATGGTCAAAACCCCATCACATAAATAAATACGGTGACTGCAAAGATAACTGCCAACCACAGCCAAGTGCCGTGGCGCACCAGGCCAATGGCCGCCTCAATGCTGGCAGCATTTGCCGGTAGGGTTCCACCCAGAATCGGACGTTGTTTAATGCCACTTGGATAAGGCGATGGACCCCCGAGGCGAACATTTAACGCGCCGGCGCCAGCTGCCATCACTGGACCTGCGTTAGGGCTGTCCCAGTGTGGTGCTTGAGTTCGCCAGCATTGCAGCGCTATTGTGCGGTTGCCGAGCAATGCGTAGGTGAGTGCGGTGAGGCGCGCGGGCACCCAGCCTAAGATATCGTCCAGTCGCGCGGCGGCTCGGCCAAAATACAGAAACTGCGGGCTACGATAACCCCACATGGCATCGAGAGTGTTGACCATGCGGTGCAGCACCACACCGGGAATACCAGCGATGAGCAACCAGAACAGGCTGGCAAACACTGCATCAGCGCCGTTCTCCAGCATTGATTCAGTGGCAGCGGCGGCGACGCCTTGTTCGTCTAATGCGCTGGCTTGGCGGCTGACAATACGGCTGACATGATACTGAGCACATTCAAGATCGCCGCGCTGCAGCGGCTTGGCGACTGCTTGACCGTGTTCCGTCAGTCCGCGCAGTGAGATGGCCAGCCAGAGTGCCACGGCTTGAGCCACTATCGACCACAGTCCACTCAGTGCAACAGAAATCCATACTGCCACCGCCAATATCGGCAGTGTCACTAGCAGTAATGCGCCAGAACCTGCAAACAGGCTCCGCGCAGGACGATCTGGCTGAGTGTTCCACTTTTTTTCCACTGCATTAACGATGCGACCAAAACCAACCAGCGGATGCCAGCGGCGTGGCTCACCTAGCAGGCGATCCAACAGCAGAGCAAGTGTGCAAACAATAAAAGGAGTGAATAACAACAGCGGATTTCCCTAGCACAAATAGGTGGTGGTCATAATGCGCCTAAGCGTATCTGATTACGCTGAGTCGGAGTATGGTTTTGCAGCGTGGTTGTGAGACTGTGACCTATGTCAGTCAGCAGCAAGCAGCTGTTGCTAAACAGCAGTGGTTGTTGAGTCCTTTAATATCAGTGGCAGCCCAGCGATTGCCATCACCACCCGCTGACAGCGTTGCGCCAATGCCTGATTCAGCCAGCCCAGCTCATCACAGAACTTGCGTGTCAGCGGATCCATACCGATGGTGCCCAGTCCGGTTTCGTTACTGACAATCACGAGCGGGCCGGGATAGGCCTCGATTTGCTGCAAAAAAGCCTCGCGCTGCAGCTCAAGCTGTTCGCCACCAACATGCAACAGATTACTCAGCCATAAGCTCATGCAGTCAATCAACAAGCAGGGTGCAGGACTGAGTTGCCCGTGTTCGCGTAATACCTTGGCCAGATTCAGCGGCTCTTCCACCAGCCCCCAGGCCTGCGGTCGAATGGCTTGGTGTCTGCTAATTCGATTGGCCATCTCATCATCACCTGCAGTCGCAGTGGCCACATACACCACGGGCTGGGGCAGGGCTGCCGCTTGTGCTTCTGCTAATGCAGTTTTGCCAGAGCGTATGCCGCCCAGCACTAAAGTGTGACACGGGGTTGTGATCATTGGTGACTCCATTAGAACAATGTTCAAGCGTTATGACACACACGATTACGCCCAGAATTTTTAGCGGTATACAGTGCTTGGTCGGCGGCAATTTGTATGCTGTTTTTATCTTTTCCGTACATCGATGTCACGCCAATACTCACAGTGACGCGGACTGTTTCTGTTTCCAGCGGGGTTATGGTTGTCTCGACGTTTTGGCGAATATGCTCAGCCACTTGCAAGGCTTGCTGCAAGGTGACTTGAGGTAGCAATACAGCAAACTCTTCTCCACCTAAACGCCCGCTAAAATCATCTTTGCGCACAGTGTCGTGAATGGCTTGAGTCACGTTCTGTATCACCCGGTCGCCAACGGGATGGCCGTAGGTATCGTTTACTTTTTTAAAGTGATCAATATCAATCATCAGTAAAGCGCCTGGCAAGTCGACCTGGCTGAGCTCCAGCTGTTGTTGCAGAGTATCTAGAAAACTACGGCGATTGTGCAATCCTGTGAGCGGGTCGGTGGTTGCCAGTGTCTGCAGCGCTTGCTCTTTTTGTTTGCGTGAGCTGATATCTTGAATAAACCACACATGGCCTAAATAACGGTGATCACGTTGAATAGGCACCCAATCGACTTTGAGTATGTGACCTGATGAACTATAGATTTCTTCAGTGAACTGGCCTTGTTCTAATGTGATGGAGGCTAGCGGCAACCAAGATGCCTGCTCTTCTTGCAACATCGTTAGAAATTGGTCGTGATGTAAGCCCACCAAACTGTTGGGTTTGAGATCAATATTCAGTAGTGCACACAACTTGGCATTGGCTGCAACAATGACGCTGTTTTCATCCTCAAGTAAAGCACCTGAAGGTAGTTGATTGAGTAGTGTTGTTAAACGTTCTTTGGCTTGCAATATGGATCTGTTCTGCTTGGCTTGGTTGAAGACTAAACGCGTAATCCACAGGGCCGCCAGCAATAATAGAATGGTACCGATAAAGTTTTGTTGTCTACTTTCTTGGATTGAACGTGACACAGGCCCCAAGACTTGATCTTTGCCTAAGCCTAGACTGAGGACGACAGGGAAGCCGTGAATACGATGCCAAGCATAAATACGCTCGACTCCATCGATCGGTGCTACGACGCTATAGTTACCACTGATTTGCTCAGGGTTCTGAATGAAATCACGATCTGCAGGTACTTTTGTAGTCAGTGAAGCTTTAAGTGCATGAGTACGAGCAAGGTATTGGCCGTCATTGAGCGTGAGCAGAACAACGTCCTCTTTGGCAGGAAAAACTTGCTTAAAAGCTTCTGCGAGGTGTTCGACCGGCACCGATGCTGTAATAATTCCAGCAAACTGCCCATTATCGAGCATGCGATGGCTAAACTGCACAGTCCAGCGCTGAGTCATCATATTAAGTGCGGGCGCACTAATTAAAAAGCCTTCTGTATCTGGATGCGTCAGTTGCTGAAAATAGCTGCGATCAGCCATAGAAATATTGTCTAAGAATTGTCCCTGTTGTGTGTTGCTGTTAAATACAACGTTACCCTCTGTATCTGTGACAGAGATAACATCCAGCGATCCTTTGAATATTCCATCTTGGGAAAGATCAATAAGTTTGCGAAATACAGTTTCATCATGGTCAACCCAGTGCTCAGCTAAGTGCTCTAACATAAAATGAATACCCATCAGTTGGGTGTTCACTTGTGTGCTTAAGGCATGAGCGGTTTGGCTGGCGCGTAACTCAGCGCGCTCTTGCGCTTCAGCCAGTTGGCTTTGATGGGCAAAATCTAAGCGCAGCCAATACACAAACAATAAAAATAAGAATACAAACCAAGCTAAGCCGAGGCGCGTCTGAATACGATAGCGCGGAGTATGACTCGTGTGCATAACTGATATTCCTACAAAATACGGGGCAGTCATAAATAAATAGGTGTAGCGCAATAGTGCACTTAATCCTGAAGTATATCGCAAGCTGTACGCTTCTAGTGTTGTATTGGGAGCTCGTCTGTTAAGGCCGTTTAAAAACTTGTTTGCGTTTGTTTAAATATGTGGCGCAAAAGTATGGCATTAGTGTTCTGGGTGTCTTGGCTAAGACGCAGAATTTAAGTTAGCGTGTCTGTTGCGTAAATAAAAAATCAATGGAGATTGGGATTATGTCGAACAGTAATCAATATCAACCACCACGCGTCTGGACTTGGGATGCTGAGAGTGGCGGCGCATGGGCCAGTATTAATCGCCCCATTGCGGGCGCTACGCACGAGGCTATCTTGCCGCGTGGAAAACATCCTTTGCAGCTTTATTCGCTGGGCACGCCCAATGGCCAGAAAGTCACCATTATGCTTGAAGAGTTGTTGGCACTCGGTGAAACAGGCGCTGAATACGATGCGCATCTGATCAAGATTGGTGAAGGAGAGCAGTTTTCATCGGGCTTTGTTGAGATCAACCCTAACTCGAAAATTCCTGCGCTGTTTGATGCTGATAGCGGCAGTCGAGTGTTTGAAAGTGGCGCGATCTTGCTCTATTTAGCGGATAAATTCGGTCATTTTTTGCCTAAAGATGTTGCCGCCCGTACCGAGGTCTTAAATTGGTTGTTCTGGCTGCAAGGTTCAGCGCCTTATTTAGGCGGTGGTTTTGGCCATTTCTATGCTTACGCGCCAGAAAAGTTTGAGTACCCGATTGATCGCTTCACCATGGAGGTGAAACGTCAACTTGATGTATTGGATCGAGAGCTGGCCAAGCATCGCTATTTAGGTGGCAACGAGTACTCGATTGCCGATATCGCCACCTGGCCTTGGTATGGCAACTTAGTGCTAGGTGAGTCTTACGGTGCGGGCGAGTTCCTCGATGTGGAGAGCTATACCAACCTGCGTCGTTGGGCTCAAGACATCCTTCAGCGCCCAGCGGTTCAGCGTGGCCGTATCGTCAATCGCACATCGGGCAAGCCTAGCGAGCAGCTACGCGAACGTCACGATGCTTCGGATTTCGATTTGAAAACCCAAGATAAGCTGGCGCCTGAAACCAGCGATTGAATAACTTTCCTATATTAAGCCTGTTCTTTTCTTCATGAAGATAGAAGAGCAGGCTTGTTTGTGCTGAATATCAGGGTGGTATGGCGTTCTACTGCTTGTTATTTAATATTCTTGTATATGGTTTGTTGGAGTTTGTTTGTATTTTTTAGTTTTAAAATATTCAAATTAATATAGTTCTATTGTTCTGTGGATATATGTTTTTTACTATTTAATTAAGTTTTTTATCTTATTTATATTATGTACTAGTTGGACTTATATGCCAATTTAATATAAAGTAGTAGCCAATGTTATCTATGGGAGAGTATTTTGAGTCAGAAAAAAATCGCTATTTTAGGCGCAGGTCCGAGTGGTTTGGCGCAATTGCGCGCATTTGAAGCAGCACGTCTAGCTGGGGTTAAGGACCTGCCAGAGATTGTCTGCTATGAAAAACAAAATGATATTGGCGGCATGTGGAACTATACATGGCGCACAGGTTTAGACCGCAACGGTGAACCTGTTCATGGCAGTATGTATCGTTATTTATGGTCGAATGGCCCAAAAGAATGTTTAGAATTTGCGGACTATTCTTTTGAAGAGCACTTCGGCAAACCCATTCCATCGTATCCGCCACGTGAAGTCCTTAAAGACTATATTATGGGGCGTATTGATCAGCAAGATATCCGTAAGTACATTCGTTTTGAGTGCCCAGTGCGTTGGGTGACCTTTGACGATGAGACGCAGAAATTCACTGTTACCGTGATGAATCATAAAAGCGGTGAGCAGGAAACCAATGAGTTTGATTATGTTGTTGTTGCAACAGGTCACTTCTCAACGCCAAATATGCCGTACTTTGAAGGTCTAGAGCAGTTTCCAGGTCGTGTGATGCATGCCCATGACTTCCGTGATGCGCTAGAGTTTAAAGATAAAGATATTCTGTTGGTGGGTGGTAGTTACTCAGCTGAAGATATTGGTACTCAGTGCTATAAGTACGGTACTAAGTCAGTAACCATCAGTTATCGCAGCCAGGCGCTGGGTTACGATTGGCCTGAAGGCATTAAAGAAGTGCCGCTGATTGCAAGCTTTGAAGATGATGTAGTGCATTTTGTTGATGGCAGCAGTCAGCGTTTTGATGCGATTATTATGTGTACGGGTTATTTATTCCACTTCCCGTTCTTACCTGATGAGTTGCGTTTACAAACGCATAACTGTTTGTATCCAGAGAATTTATATAAAGGTATTTTCTGGCAGCAGAACCCACAGTTGATTTATTTGGGTATGCAGGATCAGTATTTCACCTTCAATATGTTTGATGCACAAGCGTGGTATGCACGTGATGTGATTCTTGACCAGATTCAGTTGCCTGAGTTGGCCGAACGCCAAGCCGATGAGCAGAAGTGGCTGGCTGAATATGCGAAAGTCACCGATGTTGATGGTGATATCGACTTCCAAGCGCAGTATATTCGCGACTTAACCAATGTGACTGACTACCCTGAGTTTGCTGTAGAGCAGCAGGGTGAGATCTTTAAAGAATGGCAAAAAGATAAGCAAGTCGACATTATGGGCTTTAGAGAAAAGGCTTATCGCTCAACCTTAACCAACACTTTGGCGCCAGAGTTGCCAGAGCCGTGGTTGGATATTTTAGATGATTCACTTGAGCACTTTTTGAACTTGTCGTTCTGCAGCAAAACACCTAAAAAG
The DNA here is from genome assembly GCA_034006005.1 of Pseudomonas sp. Classification (GTDB taxonomy): domain Bacteria; phylum Pseudomonadota; class Gammaproteobacteria; order Pseudomonadales; family Pseudomonadaceae; genus Denitrificimonas. The sequence continues at coordinate 63,912 of JAVETP010000006.1, read as the reverse complement.
AAAGCAAGCTAGTTCTTGATATACGGCTTGTATTAAAACGGCGCTGAAGCGATTCAGCGCCGTTTTTGTATCAGTAGATATAGTCTTTTTGCTGTTTGATACAGCATCAGTTGCTTGAGACTGGCCATCTGCCGATACGTTGAGATAGCAGTAACTTTTCCCAAATCGTTTGATATTAATACAGTACTGTATGCCTTCAATGATCGATTTTTATACTTCTATATAGCAAGTAGGCTTGGTTCTGTCATGCCGATTATATTCTGCAATTAACCCCCCTCTTGCATCTTGGTTTTTATTCGCTGTAATATATCGAGTTATATTATAACGTATTGGTATGTTTTGAATGGATACTCTGCCACCCTTGCTGCTAAAAAAACAGCGTATTTTATCATTGAGCCTTCTTGCAACTGCTTGTGCAGTTGTGACTCCTTTGGCTTTTTCCCACGATGCTAAGCAGGCTTCGCTGACATTGCCTGAGCAAACAGTTAAAGCTCAGCAGCAAGTATTTGAAGATTCGCCTCATACACATCATGTTGATGCTGAGCGTTTACAAAAAACTATGGCAAAGGGTTTACGTGATGTTTTTGTCACTGAGCCCAGCGTGCAAGTGGGCTCAGGATCACGTAATGGGCAAAAAATCATGTTGCGTGGTGTCGAAGATTTGAACTTAAATATTCAGATTGATGGCGCGCGTCAAGGGGCTAATACCTTTCACCACCAAGGGCGTGTGCAGGTTGATCCGTATTTATATAAGCAGATTTCTGTGGATACAGGGCCGGCGGCGGCTGATGTCGGGCCGGGTGCGCTGGGTGGTAGTGTGCGTTTTGCAACAGTTGATGCGCAGGATTTATTACGTCCAGGGCAAACCAGTGGTGCACGCTTGGGTGCGCAGTTTGAAGATAAAACCCGCACGCACGGCGGGATTGCCTCAGCCTACACCCTGTTGAATGATTCCACTGGTTTGCTCGGTTATGTGCGTACGCTGGACAGTGGAACGTCAAAAGACGGCAAGGGGCATCGTATTGAGTCCACGGATGGTGATAACCGCAGTTATTTATTTAAGCTCAGTATGTTGGAACAAGACGGCCATAGTTTGCGTATTGCTGCAGAGCGTAATACCAACTCGGGCGGTACTTTGCGCGCCAATATGCCATGGCAAACGGGTAATGATATTCAAGCGGATGATGATCAAGAAGCCTTTCGCGATACGGTGACGGTCAATCACCGCTATCAACCGACGAGTCAGCCGTTCATTGATCTAGAGACGAGCTTGTATCACAACGTCAGTCGCTTGGAGTTGTATCGTGATCAGGGCGATGAAACCTATGAAACACGCAGCCTCGGCGGCAGCGTACGTAATACTTGGCGCTTTGCTTTAGGGCCGATTCAGCATGCCTTGGTGACTGGCTTTGATCATTTCCATGATCGCGGTAGCCGCTGGGACAGTCAGGGCCATTACGATGAGCGCGCCTTAAATCATGGTGTGTTTATTCAGAATCGCATGCAGTGGGGGCCGGTGCGCTTATCTGTGGGTGGGCGTGGTGATTTTTACGATACCAACTATGCCAATGGTGTGGGCAGTAAAGGTGAAGTGTATTCGCCTAACGCCACTTTTGAGTGGGACCCGTTGTCCAATATTGATTTGACCTTATTTGCAGGCTACGGCGAGTCAGCACGGGGTGCTAAGCTCAATCAGGCGGGCTGGTTGCAAAAGTATTCAAGCGATTTTCGTCTTGGCAAAAATGGTCATTTAAAACCTGAATATGCGCAGCAGCGTCAGTTGGGTGTGCGCTGGCATGATATGTCGGTGTTGACGCCGGGTGATCATTTAGGTTTAAGTTTTATGATGTATAACACCCATATTCGTGACTATCAGATTGTCCCAGGCGAAGGTATGAAAGGTGTTACGGATCATATTCGTAATGCGCCGGGAGCTGTACGCAGTCATGGTTATGAGCTGGCAGGGCATTGGGGCCTAAATGATGTTTTATTGAGTATGGCCTACAGTCATAATGTGGTGCGCAACTGGAATGGTCAACCGATGGATACCAGTGGTGAGTCAGCCCGTGTGGGTGTATCGACCGGTGATCGTTTGGTTTTGGATGCAAACTGGACTTTAACGCCAGCATTGAATGCCGGTTACACCTTGGTTGCGGTGAAACGTTTGAACGATGTGCCGGTAGGCCGTCCTGATAAGCCAGGCTATGGCGTGCATAATCTACGCGTGGGTTGGTCACCTTTGGCTGATCAGGATCGCTTCCAAGTTAACTTTGTGGTGGAAAACCTGTTTGATAAGCATTATGCCGATCATGTCACTGCGCGCACGGTACAAACTAAAAATACTGCGACAGCCGTTGCCGGTCAGCACTATGCGAACTGGGAGCCAGGACGTACCTTTAAGGTGTCTGCAGATTGGTTCTTCTAACCACAGTCTGTAGCTAAGTTGCAACTAGGCTAGTCATCGCCTTATTGCTAGCGGCATCATATAACAGCGTATTGCGATTTCGATTGCATACGCTGTTTTTGTAGGTGCGCAGCTAGCGAGTTCTAGCGCTGATATATGCTGTGTGGGCTGATAGTCTAGATAGCTGTTTAGACTATATTTTAGCCTCTAAATGGATTGATAGATTGAGCGCAGAGGTGGGCAGGAGGCTGGCATGGGCTTTTTAAATATTGGTAAAAAAGATAAGTTGGGTAAGCAAAAGCGTATTGAGCACCGTGGCCGTCATCTGCGCGTCAGTCGCACCGGTGGGATTGCTCTGCGTAAGCAGGTGAAAGTTGCTGGCTTAACTGTGACGGCCAATACCAAGCATGGCTTGCGCGTATCGAGTCGCGTGGCTAAAAATACACGTATCGCCCTGCAAAATGGTCGTTTTGTACTGCAGGGACGTTATGGCAGTGGCCCAACACGTCTGAATCTATCTAAAAGTGGCGTCACCGTTTCGACACGTAACTCATTGGGCACCTTTAACTGGGTTAAACCCAATCGCTCTTCAGTCAAGATTGCCGGTGTGCAGTTGCGCGGTAAAAAAGCGGCCAATATTCAATTGATCTATATGTTGCTGTTCAGTTTGAGCCAAAGTGTACAAATGGCCTGGCACGCTTTGAGGTATGTGCTGCAATTGCTCATCATGCTGCTGACTTGGGTATTGGAGCGAGTGTTGTCGATCCCTTATGGCTTAGGTGTGCTTAAACAGCGTATCAGTCATGCTCGGCTGAAGCGTTCTTTTAAGACGGCACAGCTGTTATTTCAGCCAGAAATCAGCGAGTGGACTCAGCCTGAGTTATTAACAGCCATGCAGTTGATATTGGTCGGCTGGGGTGCTGGATTAACGGCTGATGAGGCGGCGCTGCGACTGATTCAGTATATTCATCTGCATCCAGACGATACCCTTTTGTTACCCACAGCCGTGCCTGCGTTGCCAATCATCGCGCAGCAACTTGAACACGCACGCAATCAAGCTGAAGGGCAAACTGCCGCTGATCCGCGCGTTATTATGGGGTTACTCGCTCGGCAGTATGCGGGTGTTGCCACTGAGGATGAGGCGGTAGCAGGTTTATTCGCCGCTGATGAATTGGTTTTAGCCTTGGGTGAGCGCACGGTCATGCAAGATGCTTTAGTGCAGGTGTTTGCAGACTTTGCTGGATTGCGTTTGCAGATAGCGGAGCAAGAGATAGCACCAACGCCTGAGGAAAATCCGCTGCAGCACTTTGCAACCGAAAGCTCTGTGCAAAACCGTTCAACACCAGCACCAGCAAGAAACACATCTGCGCTGATTAATCTAAATACAGCGACACTGCAGCAATTACAAAGCTTGCCGCATATTGGCAGTGAGCGTGCGCATGCAATCATTGCTTTGCGGCCGATTTCTCAGTTGTCACAGTTGCAATCGATCTCGGGTATTGGCCTAGCACGCTTAGCAGCGATCGAAGCTGCAGGTGTCGAGCTTTAATCGTGCTTGGATAGTCTAATTATTTAGCTTTAAACGCAGGCTAAGTTGATTGTCTAGGGTTGGTCTTCAGGCGTAATGTGAATGCATTCAGGTGTGCCGTCGGTTTTAATACGGCGTTTTAAATACATACCTTCAAATGTGGCAATCAGCGTGTTCGAGCGCGGTACGATAATTTGCGCAACCAGAACTGAATCAATGCAGTGCTGGTGAACTGACACCACTAAAGGCGGCGTAGTTTGCTCGGCAATCAGCCCCAATAAATGTGTGGTGTTTTGGTGTTTAAGATGCAAACCACTGGCCTTGCCATCATCTTCTACGCCCAGCCATAACTCGCCGCCTGAGGTATTAGCGAGGCAAGTCAGTGCCTCGATCAGCTCTCGATCAGGGTAACCGTTGCGATCACTTTTAAACTCAACGGTAAGGCTTTCTGTAGTGGGAAGAACAACTCGCACAGGACTGACCTTCTATAAAATATGTTACACAGTATAAGCAGTTAAAATAGGTGCTTAGAATAACAAAAACTAACAACGGATTTCATCTTAATCCATAGAATAAGCTTTGCCATATTTGAGTGCTAATCGCGTAGGCTATTGATCATAGAAGATACTTAATATTATCAGGAGTTTTAAGTGCATCAAATCAATCCGAAAAAACTGCTGCACAGTAAGTGGACAGCGGTGCGCCCAGTCAATAAAGAAAAACACTTTTTAGTCACTGAGTTAAAGTTGGATGAAGAGGGTAATGTGATTCATTGCTTACTCGAAGCAGTGATCTCTAATCGAGAAGAAGCCATTGACTGGCAAGACTTAAAAAACACCGAGCATTGGCGTCAAGGTTGGCAGTGATCGGCTGTGCTGGCTGGGTGGTCAGCGCTGGATAAACTGACGGGAGCAGCAGCATGCGTCATCGTGTTTTCACTTATATTACTCGTGTGGATCAGTTGTTGATTCTGGAATATGTAGATGGCCGTTATTTAGAACCGCAAATTCCTGGCGGTACTGTTGAGATAGGCGAACAACCGGCTGCTGCGGCGTTACGTGAAGCACAGGAAGAAACCGGTTTAACGGCGCTTAAACTAGTCAAGTGTCTCGGTAGTTTTGAGCGTGATCTCAGTGATATAGGTCGTGATGAACGCATTGTGGCGTGGTTTTTTCATTTGCACACCCATGAAGCAACGCCTGATTTATGGCAACATTTTGAATGCGACTCCTCAGAAGGACTGGCACCCATCGAGTTTGCAGTATCTTGGGTGCCGCTCAATGACTTGCCTAAGCTGGGAGGTATTGATGCCGCGATGTTGGCGCAATTGCAGGCATCTGTGCGCGAACATGCGCTTAAGTTGGGCGAGGGGTGACAACTTGCCCTACCTGATAGAGCAGCGCAGAAAGTTATAATATACTATACTAATATCCTAAGTAAGTTTGCTGCGGTTGTACGTTAATAAGTACGCTGCAGATAACGAATACAGGGGTCATTATGAAAATTGCAGTCACCAGTCAAAACCGTAAAGTTATCACTGAACATGCGGGTCGTTGCCGTAAGTTTTGGGTATTTACCACGCAAGATGGCGCAATTACTGAAAAAGAATTGCTTGAATTACCTAAAGAGCAATCATTCCATGAGAGTTCAGCACATGAGCCTCATCCACTCGATGATATTGATGTCTTTATTACTGCAGAGATGGGCAGTGGCATGGTTAGGCGTCTTGCACGCAAAGGTATTAAAGGCTTGATTACTAAAGAAACTGATCCAGAAACAGCAGTCTTGCTGTATCTAAAGGGTGAACTGCAAGCTGACGAAACATCCTCTCATGAGGGTGATTGCCAAAGCCATAAACATAAGCATTGAGCACTAGGTTAGTCTGCACACTCTGAGTGTGCAGAACTCAAACTGCGCGTTTATTGTGCGGTTAAACCACCATCAACAATAAACTCTGCACCGGTCGAATAGCTGGAATCATCAGACGCTAAGTAGAGCACTATACTGCTCACTTCTTCTGGTTGTGCTACACGTTTTAATGGAATGTTTTTAGCAAAGGCTTCCACTGCAGCTTTGGTATCGCCTTGCATAATCATAGGTGTGGCAATCACGCCTGGATGCACTGAATTCACGCGAATACCGTAAGGCGCGCACTCTAAAGCCGCCGCTTTGGTCATGCCGCGTACGGCAAATTTCGAATCGGTATAACCAATTGCCCCACCGACCAAGCCATTAATCGATGAAATATTGATAATCGAGCCTTGCTTGCTGTCTTGCATCGACGGTATGACTGCTTTCATACCTAGAAAGACCGAGACTTGGTTGATCTCAATAATGCGGCGGTAGTCCGCTAGTGATGTATCTAAAATCGACTTTGATTGAGTGATACCCGCGTTGTTAACCAGCACATTAACTGTGCCAAATTGCGCTGCAGTTTTTGCAATCACTTGCGCCCAATCGTCTTCGCTGGTGACATCATGCTGCATAAATAAAGCATTACTACCTAACTCGTTGGCGAGGGCTTGACCTTTTTCCGCATTGATATCGGTCAGCACAACTTTGGCGCCTGCTGCGATACACAGGCGTGCATGGGTGGCACCCATACCTTGTGCTGCGCCGGTGATGATAATAACTTTACCCTGTAAACGAGCCATATGAACGCCTTATAGAATGAATAATGGCGTCGAATCTAACGCCTACGCGAGACTATGCTAACAGCTGCCCCGCTTGCACTGTATGCCAGCGGGTATTGCCTTAATCATAGCGTGCTTAAACCAACTGGCGCTGCAGAACTTTGCTTAAGTGCGCAAGCGGGCTGACGCTGGGATCGTATTGGTTTTCTGGGGCAATATGAAAGGTTTGTTCCATCATATATTGACCTGACTCGACACCATGTAAGGCGTGATCAGAAAAACACACCCAAACCGAGCCGGGTGCAAACGGCATACTGACTTGCTCGGCTTCTTTTTGGTACTGCATATCAGCTTTCATAGAGTCATGCAGTTGCAGCATCAGATGGTCGTACTCTGTGCGCAGCGACTTGGTAATACCCAGTGTATGCAGTGCTTTCGCTTGCCAGCGCACATAAGGTTTACTGCGCGGCAGCATGGTTTTAATCATATCGGCAAACGGCTCACCAACACGCCAAACACGCGGTACGCCTTCAGGATTAATATTACTAAAGACCCGTAAAATACGCTCACCACGATTGGGCCGCGATGGAAAAGCATCCACATGCATACGGCGATCATCCGCACGCCATGATTGTTTGCGCGCTTCAACGGTCTTTGGACGGTAGCTGGTAGGAGCCTTGCGTAAGGCACCTTGGTATTTTGGCAGCAGGCTATGCACCAGTTGTTCTGCTTGCGTGCGATAGCGTTTCAGCATGGTGCTGAGCAGTACTTGGGTATCTTGATCAGTGGCTGCACCTTTGAGCTGATTATCGCTTGCTAAGCTGATATTACGTACTTTTTCATCCAGTACGGCAGGCGTTAGCAGAGCTTGTTCATCCTCATCTAAGATGAAGGGTAGATTAGGGAAGTACAGCACTTTGCCTTGCTCAAGCGCACGAATCCAGCGAGTGTCAGTGTCGGGAAGTTGCCAATCTGTTGCGGGGATTTCTACAATTTGCGATTTCATATCAATAAGCCTTCGCTGTATTACGTTGGCTAATCTTTAAAGCCGAGACCTAATATGTGCGTTAAATGTTATATACATATAGATAATACGTGATGGATGCTGACTGCAGCCTGTCCAGCAGAGTGGATTGATCTGTTGTCAGGCGGATTAAACTGAGCGGGGCGGGCGTATCAGGCGGCTTGGTCTTATTGAAAGGTGATGTTATTTGACTGCGTCAGCGGCTGGCTTTAGCTGAAGATCAAATACCTGTAGTCTGTTGGTTAATGAGCTGTGTGATAGCCCGCGCCTTGCTGGAGAGAGTCGTTATTGAGTCGCGTTGTGAATACTTTTGGCTATCAATCGACAGTTTAAATAATCAATAGATCAGGTGTTTTATGCAACTCACTGAAGTGTTACAGCGTCGTTATGCAACTAAGGCTTTTGATGCCACAAAAAAACTACCCGAAGCTGTAGTTGAGCAATTATTTGCTTTGCTGCGCTTAAGCCCCTCTAGTACCAATATTCAGCCGTGGCACTTTATTGTTACCAGTACCGATGAGGGTAAGGCGCGTTTAGCTAAAGGCGCGGGTGGCAATTACAGCTATAACCAAAGCAAAATTCTCAATGCTTCACATGTCGTACTATTTTGCGCACGTACGCAGATTGATGAGGAGCATTTGCAAAAAGTGTTGGCGGCTGAGGAGCGTGATGGCCGTTTTGTTGCCAACCTTGAAATCAAAGTGGCGGCGCACAATACTCGTGTGGCTTATTTAAATGAGCATAAATTTACTAAGAAAGACGTGCCGCATTGGCTCGAAAAACAAGTCTATTTAAATATGGGCAGTTTCTTGCTGGGTGCCGGATTACTGGACATTGATGCAGTGCCATTGGAAGGTATTGATCAGGCCATTTTGGATGCTGAATTTGATTTAAATGAGCGTGATTTAACTGCCATTACTGCGGTTGCCTTGGGTTATCGAGCAGAGACTGATTTTAATGCGTCTTTGCCGAAATCACGTTTAGCAGCCGAAGATGTTTTTACTGTAATTTAAGTTGGACTGTAGCGCGGCATAGGGTTTTTATAAGCCTAGGCTGGTGCTATTTAAATGCGTAGCACATAGAGACAGTTACCGTTGTTAAGGCACACTCAATGCGAATAATCAAAGCACCGCACAGCTATCAAGAAGAGATTCGTAAGAGCCGTTTTCTAGCGCAGGCGGTTTTTTTAGCTAATGCTGAACAGGCGCCAGAGTTGATTGCCCAGCTGAGTACGCCTAATGTTTCGCATAACTGTTGGGCGTGGCGCTGTGGCGATCAATACCGCTTTAATGACGATGGTGAGCCCAGTGGTACCGCCGGGCGGCCTATTTTAGCGGCGATTGAAAACCAGAACTTTGATCAAATATTGATCGTGGTGACGCGCTGGTATGGCGGTATTCAGTTAGGCACCGGTGGTTTAGCGCGAGCTTATGGCGGTTGTGCGAATCAAGTCTTACAGACCGCCAGTAGTGAAATCTTAGTGCCACAGACTGTTTTGACCGGACATTGTCCGTACACCTATTTAGATATCTTTAAAGTGCGGATTGCTGAGGCGGGTGGTGTGGTGAATAGTGAAGAGTTTGATGCAGAGGGTGCGGCCTTGAATTTAACTATCCCCGATGGGCAGGTGGCTGCCTTGCAAGACATCTTGAGTGAGGCCACGCGCGGTGTCAGTTCTTTAGAAGAAGTTAAGCGGTCTTAAAACAACAAACCGCCCTAAGAGGCGGTCTGTTGTGAAGCAAATGCAGCGATTAACGCCAGTCGGCACGGTCCATTAAACGGATCGCTTCAGCTTGACGCTTACCTGCGACTTCAACAGGAATGGTGTCAGCTTTAAACTCGCCCCAAGCCGCAACTTCTTCAGAGGGCTTAACACTTGGGTTGGCAGGGAATTCTTGGTTTACGCCAGCAAAGATGCTTTGTGCTTCTTCAGTGGTCATCCACTCGAGTAGTTTGCGCGCTTCGTCAGCGTGTGGTGCATATTTAGTGATACCAGCACCGGATAAGTTGACGTGAACACCACGGTCATCTTGGTTAGGCCAGAATAGTTTTACTTTTAGATCTGGGTTTTGTTTGTGTAAACGGCCGAAGTAGTAGCTGTTGACGATACCCACATCACATTGTCCGGCATTGATTGCATCCAGCAGTGCGGTGTCGTCTGAGAACACATCGGTGGCTAAGTTATTGACCCACGCTTTAACCAGTTTCTCAGTTTGTTCTGCACCATGAGTTTCAAGCAAAGTGGCGGTCAGAGACTGATTGTAAACTTTTTTACTGGTGCGTAAGCACAGGCGGCCTTTCCAGTTTTTATCAGCGAGTGCTTCATAGGTGCTCAACTCTTCTGGCGTGACACGCTCGGTTGAGTAAGCAATGGTACGGGCGCGCAGTGATAAACCTGTCCACTTATCACCGCTAGAGCGGTATTGAGCAGGGATATTGGCTTTAATAACGTCTGAGTTCAGCGGCTGCAAAATATCCATTTGCTCAGCTTGCCAGAGGTTGCCAGCATCGACAGTAATCAGGATATCAGCTGGTGTGTTGCCACCTTCAGCTTTTAGACGCGCCATCAGCGGTGCTTCTTTATCGGTAATAAATTTGATTTTGACGCCGGTTTGCTCGGTGTACTTATCAAATACAGGTTTGATCAGCTCGTCGATGCGTGAAGAGTAAACAACGATTTCGTCAGCTGCTTGGATGTGACCAGCCATAACGCTTAATGCGAGTGCGGCAAGAATGGGTTTACGAATCGACATGGCAACCTCAGATTGGGGTGAAAGTTTGTAAATGATAGTTACTTGCATTTAGTTTATCAACTAAATCCGCATAAATTTATAATAAACTGTATTTTTAGAGGACAGATGCGCTGAATAAACGGCTATGACACAGCGTGCTAAATAGGTGCAGGCGCGTTGTTTGCGCGCGCTGCACCCAGAGAGGATTAAGGCTGAGCGAGGTCAGGTAAATCAGCACCTAAACCGAGCGCATGGCGGATAAACATAGCTTTAGCCTGATCTAAATTATCAATCATCTGTAAACCACTGTTACGTAACCAGCGCAGCGCTAAGGCATCGGCTTGAAAGAGATGCTGAAAGGTCTCCATGGCGGCCATCATGGCTAAGTTTTCTGGCATGCGCCGACGCTCAAAGCGACTGAGGACACGCTCACTGGCAATATCTTCGCCGCGAGCATGAGCGTGCAATAGCACTTCGGCCAGTACTGCCGCATCTAAAAAACCTAAATTGACACCTTGGCCTGCCAATGGGTGAATACTGTGCGCAGCATCACCAATCAGCGCTAAACCCGGCTCCACATAGCGCTTAGCGTGGCGCTGGCGCAATGGAATGCTATAGCGTTGGTCAGTGTGCTCAATTGCCCCGAGACGGTGCTCACAGGCTTGGCCTAGGGCTGTACAAAATGCTGCATCATCCAGTGCCATCAGTTGTTTCGCGCGTTCTTCAGGGATGGACCAGACAATCGAACACCAGTTTTTGCCGTCACTGTGCTGCAATGGCAGTAGAGCGAGTGGGCCTTCATCGGTAAAACGTTGCCAAGCGGTGTCTTGGTGAGGTTTTTCACAGCGCACGCTGGTAACGATGGCGTGGTGTAAATAATCCCACTCACGGGTTGCACAGCCGGTCAGACTGCGGATCGCGGAGTTAGCACCATCAGCGGCAATCACTAAGGGGCTGCGTATTTCAGTACCGTCATCTAATTGCATTAACCAGCCGTCGCTGCTGTGGCGCAGTTGTTCAACGCTTGAGTCTGGTAATAAGCTGATCTCAGAGTTGTGTAATTGCTCAAGCAAGGCATCTTGGGTCACACGGTTTTCAACAATATGCCCCAGCACATCGGCGTGCACGCTGCTGGCGGAAAAGTGAATCTTGCCGGTACCTGAACCATCCCAAACGTACATATCACGGTAGGGACTGGCACGATGTGTGCTGATGGCAGGCCAAGCATTGACGCGTTGTAAAATGCGCTGGCTGGCAATCGATAAGGCACTGACGCGCGGCTCAAAAGGTTGTTCTGGGCTAAAGGGCGTGATGGTTAATGGACTGCGATCGACTAAGACGATATTAAGGCCACTGTCTTTGAGCGCTAAGGCGAGCGTACTACCAACCATTCCCGCGCCGACGATGATTAAATCTGCGTGCATATTAAGGTCCTACTCTGGAGTGGCAGCAAGCTGCGCTGTAGATATCTGAGGTTGGCAGTTGAGCATGCCGTTCTGTGCATAGACAATCGGTTGCGACCTTGGGTCAGCACAGTCATAGCCTAGACCTGATCCGATGAACTGCGTACGCCGATGCCCATGGCTTGACGAGCAAACCAACGTTTGGCCGGCGGCAGTAAATCAAGCCCTAATAAACCTAGGTTGCGACCACCAGCGAGAGCGGGTTGGCCGCTGGAAAATAAACGTGTGACACGGTCAGAAAAGCCAATGGTCAGTTCTTGATCAAGCTGCTGGTTTTTTTGAAAACGTTGCAGTGTGGCTAGGTCACCGGGTGTCTGCGGGCCACTTAATATGCAGTCAGCCAGCGCCATACTATCGCGCAAAGATAAATTGTAACCTTGGCCAGCAACCGGGTGCAGGCTGTGCGCGGCATTACCCAATACGGCTAAATGTGCGCGCACTTGTTCGCTGCTTTCGATCAGGCTTAAAGGGTACATATAACGCTGGCCCACCTGTTCAATGGCGCCGAGGCGGTAACCAAAACAGCTTTGTAACTCTTGCAGAAACTGCTGATCAGGCAGTTCATATAAACGCTGTGCTTCCTGGGGTTCACGTGTCCAAATCAATACACAGCGGTTATCAGATAAGGGTAAGAGCGCCATCGGACCATCATCGGTAAAGCGTTCAAACGCCATACCTTGGTGCGGTAATGCTGTGCTGATATTGGCAATCAGCGCCGTCTGTCCATAGCTGGTTTTTTGCGCGTGAATACCTTGTTGTTCGCGTAAGCCAGAGCGGCCACCGTCGGCTAAAATCGCTAAATCACAATCTAAGCTACTGCCATCGTCGAGGTCCAGGCGGTAGCCATCACTGAGTGCCTGCATTTTTTCGACACGGGCAGGGCAGCGCCATTCGACGACATCACTATCCAGTGCGCCCCAGAGGCAGTGGCCCAGCCAGGCGTTTTCCACCACATAGCCCAAAGCGGGTACACCTTCTTCGCTGGCGTTCAGGCGTGCTGCAGCAAAGCGACCGCGGTCAGAAATATGAATATCAGTAATAGCTTCGGCATGAGGTGCGATAGCATCCCACAAACCTAAGCGCTGATAGATTTGCTGGCTGCCATAGGATAAAGCCGAGCCGCGAGCGTCATAGCTGGGTTGGTAGCTGTCGCCGGGGGCATAGGGTTCAATCAGAACAATCTTCCACTGCCGTTCCCGTGCGCCAGCTTGTAAGGCTAACGCCAAGCTGGCGCCGACTAAACCACCACCAATAATTGCGATCTGCACTCGGCTCATGGCTAAGCTCCAGGTTGTTGTGCGGCAGCCATTAAACGTTCAATGTCTGCCACTGTCTTAGGGACTGCATTAGTCAGAACATGGCAGCCGTTTTCGGTGACCACCACATCATCTTCAATACGTACACCAATGCCGCGCCATTGTTCAGGTACATCCAAATTGTCGACGGCAATATAAATACCAGGCTCAACGGTCATGGTCATGCCCGCTTCGAGCTCGCGCCATTGGCCATCGACTTTATATTCGCCGACATCATGCACATCCAGACCGAGCCAGTGCCCAGCACGGTGCATATAAAACGGACGGTAGGCATCATTGGCAATCAATGTTTCTAGATCACCTTGTAGCAGACCCAGCTCTAATAAGCCTGCGGTAATTACGCGCACCGTGGCATCGTGGGCGTCATTCCAACGGTGCTTTGGTGAAATATAATTCATCGCGTCAAGGTTGGCTTTCAGAACCAACTCATAAATGATTTTTTGTTCTGCACTAAAGCGGCCATTGACCGGGAAGGTGCGAGTGATGTCGCTGGCATAACAGTCAATCTCACAACCCGCATCAATCAACACTAAATCGCCATCGCGTAACGGGGCATTATTTTCAGTGTAATGCAAAATACAGGCGTTTTTACCACTGGCGACAATCGATGAATACGCCGGCAAACGTGCGCCACCTTTACGGAATTCATAGTCCAGTTCAGCTTCTAGATGATACTCATATAAACCTGCTTTAGAGGCTTGCATCGCACGGATATGGGCGCGACATGAAATATCAGCGGCCTGTTGCATAGTGGCGATTTCTGCTGGGCTTTTACGCAGGCGCGCATCGTGCAGTAAGTGATCGAGCATGACAAATTCTTTGGGTGGCTGTGCGCCCATACGTGCTTTGCTGCGAATGGTGTTGAGCCAGTCCATCATTTGCTGATCAAATTCTGCATTATTGCCGATGGAGTAATACACGCGCTCACGGCCTTCAATTAGACCGGGCAAAATGTCATCAATATCGCTAATGGGGAAGGCATCATCGGCTTGATAGTCGGCGATGGCGCCATCTTGACCCGCACGTAAGCCGTCCCAGAGTTCGCGTTCAGGATTACGCTCACGGCAAAATAAAACAAATTCACCATGCTCGCGCTTGGGAATCAGCACCAACACCGCTTCGGGCTCGGAAAAACCTGACAAGTAAAAAAAGTCACTGTCTTGTCGGTACGGGTATTCAACGCTGCTGTTACGGGTGCTGACGGCCGCTGCAGATAAAATTGCAATGCTGTTGGGCGTCATGCGTTGCATCAGTTGTTGGCGGCGTTGTGCGTATTCAGAGGTGCTGATTGAGCTCATGCGGTGTGGCTCCTGTAAGTTTTAGTGTACGGCGGGTGTTGCGTCTTTGGCGTCGTCAGTGCTCGGCGGCGTGTAGTTGGCGCATTCGGTAAAGAGAAATAATGGTACAACGCGTAGGTACTCGTTGACTTCCATATAGGCGACTTCACCTTCTTCGTGTTCTTCTTCATCGACTTCAATTTGCGCAACGGAAATTAAGTCTTCGAGAATTTCGCGCACGTCTTTAGATATTTCAGTGTTACCGATATTGTTACCAAAACCACTTAAAAAGCCTTGCGCCCATTGGCCTAAAGCTTCAGTGCGCAACTGCAGTGATTCGTCATCGCTGGGTAGTAATAATGTCAGGGAGACGCTGCTATCAGCGATCAGCTCAGTTTTGACCATTTCTTGTAGGCCAAGCAGAGCAGCGTGCAGGCTGCTGGGAACTTCACTGTCAAATAAGTCTTGTGCTTCTTTGAGCCAGCCTTCAGCAGTAAAACCGGCGCCTGCACAGCAACGGCCGAGCAGTAAACCTTGTAGTTCAGCCGGTGAAATAACATGGCCACTGGTGTTGAGTAAGGTGGCAAATGAGGTGTAAGCAGATTGAGTTTGGGGCATGTAAAATCCGAAATAATGGAACTGTTACGTGGTTTTAAGAGTCGTTTATATGATGAGCCTAAGTATATCGCGTTGTTGAGTATGGCGCTAAACACTGATCTTTGCAGCCGCTGATATATTTGCTCACTGATTCGCTAGGTTTATATGATAAAAACCTGCAAAACTCAGCACTTTAATGAAAATGTGTAGGATACAGGTTACAACCTTAAGTTTATTTCTTCGATAGCCTGTATAGCACTGTGCGCGGCGGCGTACGGGCGTTAGAATGATATATATACAAAGTATGTAATATGACGTGGTGAACACTGGAGGGCGGGTGAAAAATACTGATTTACAAGCCTTAGTGCAGGCCGTTGAGCAATTGATTCAACGTAACACTGAACTTAGCACGCACAATCAAGCACTGCGTGAAGAGCGTGGGCAATTAATCGAACAAAACGATATGGCGCAGCAAAAAATTGTCGCTATGATTTCTCGGCTTAAAGCGTTGGAGCAGGACTTATGACTCAATCCCAGACAGTCACCGTACGTATCTTGGATAAGGACTATCATATTGCTTGTCCTGAGCAAGAAAGTGAAAATTTAGAGCGTGCAGCTCAGTACCTCGATAAAAAAATGCGCGGTATTCGGCGTGCGGGAAAAGTGGTTGGCGCAGAACGTATTGCGGTGATGGCTGCTCTGAACATCACCTATGAGTTGCACAGTACACAGCATGCTCAACCGCTGGATGATAAAAGTGCTGAGCAGATACAAGGCTTGTTGACGAGTGTGCAGCAGAGTTTAAATAGCGCTGAGTAATCGACTCTTGAGGCACTCAAAGATTTGTGTATACTGGAGACAACTCCCTCGAGTGTTAGCCAGTTGACTATGTCCCTGAGCCGATTCATACCACACCGGGGATTACAATTTTGGACTGGTGTGCATGTCCGCTTGCGGAAAGCCTAAAAGTCTATCGTAATCTCCACCTTGAACTTTCGGGTTCAAGGGTCACGTCGATAGCGGCACTTCTGGGGAGACTTTTTTTATACAATGCAAGTCAATACCTCTCGCTCACGAGCCCAGTTACGTACTCAGCTACGTCAACAGCGGCGCACTTTATCCCCGAGTCAACAAGCACAAGCGGCACTGCAATTGTTTAGACAGTTAGCACAGCATCCGCTCTTTCGTCGTGCGCAACATATCGCTTTATATATCGCCAGTGACGGTGAAATTGATCCGCAGCTGTTAATGCGTGAAGCGTGGCGTCGCGGTAAATCTGTGTATTTACCGGTCTTGCCCGCTTGGCCAAAAACAAGCATGGTATTTCAGCGTGTGCGCCCGATTCAACAATGGGAAAAGAACCGTTTTGGTATTTTGCAGCCACGCTGGTGTGCCGCCGATCAACGTGCGGTGTGGGCGTTGGATGTGGTGTTGTTACCCTTGGTTGGGTTTGATCAGTACGGTGGGCGTTTAGGAATGGGTGGCGGTTTTTATGATCGTTGCTTTGCTGAGCTGTACCAGTGTGATCATGTACTGACGCCGCAGCGTATTGGTTTAGCACATGAATGTCAGCGTGTTGAGCGTTTACCGCTAGCGCCTTGGGATATTCCTTTGCATGCAGTGGTTACTGATCAGCAGTGGTATACGGGACTAGCATAGTGTCGCTTGGGAAATTGTCGGTTTCGCTTTGATAGTCGCCGCGTTCCCAAAGGCTTTGTGTGTAACCTGTTGTCACCATGCCTAAGCTTAGGATAACCACTAAGATCCACATTAAATCAGGTTTACGTTTCATTGTTACTTTGCTCTCCAGCACATTGTTAACAGCATCAGTGCTGTTGTTCCAAGCCATCATTTTTACTGCAATGGGCTGTGTTGATAATATCATTGCATGTCAGCATGCTAATGAGTGTTTTTTTAAAAAAAAGTTCAAATGTTTATGCAAGTATTTTTGTAAACCGCTGCATTAAGCAAGTCAGAACGATATTGTCAGACAAGATGCTCCTAAAAGCTACAGGTTTATAGGGTTTGCCTAGACGCCCTCTAGACACAAGGTACAATCGGCCAATGTTTTGAGTGCTGCAGATGTTAGAGCAATACACTGAGCATCGATTGATATTTTGACTTTATACATTGCAGTGTCATCTATTACTGCAGTGTTCTCTCTTGCTAGGAGCACCCATGTCTACGCATAAAAGTTCGTCTCGTTTATTTCTTGTACCTTTATTGGTTGCTTTGGCTGCTGCGGGTGGTTTTGGTTATTGGAAATCATTACAAGATCGACTGCCCGAAGGGCTTTATGAAGGCAACGGCCGTTTAGAAGCAACGGAAGTACAGGTTGCGACTAAATATCCGGGTCGCTTGGCTGAAGTGCTGGTGGCTGAAGGCGATAGCGTCGTTATTGGACAATTACTAGCCCGTATTGATACACGTACCTTAGAAGCGCAACGCACACAGGCGCAATCTGAAGTATTGCGTGCACAGGAAAATGTGGCTGCAGCGCAAGCCACAGTGCATTTACGTGAAAGTGAACGCCGTTTAGCTGGGCAAGATTTAAAACGATTTCGTGAACTCTATGCGCGTGGCCATGCCAGCGGTCAGCAGATTGATCAACAGCAAGCGCGCTTTGATACCGCTTCAGCAGCTTTAGAAGCATCTAAAGCTCAAGTGCAAGCCGCGCAAGCGACGATTGGTTCAGCTGAAGCGATGGTGGCGCAACTGGCCAGTGAGATTGATGACAGCAGTTTACGCGCACCGATGAACGGTGTGGTGCAATTACGTTTAGCTGAGCCAGGCGAAGTGTTGGGCGCAGGCGGCCGTGTCTTTTTGCTGATCGATCCGACAGACCAATATATGAATGTCTATTTGCCTTCTGCAGTGGCAGGACGCTTAGCGGCCAAGGATCAAGCGCGTATTGTTTTAGATGCTTTACCTGAGCAACCTTTGCCCGCTGAAGTGGCTTTTGTTGCAGCCAAAGCGCAGTTCACCCCAAAAGAAGTGGAAACTCGCGATGAGCGCCAGAAACTGGTGTTTCGCGTTAAGTTACGCCTGACTGATCCAGCTGCCGTACCGCAAGCTAAACCCGGTATGCCAGGCTCGGCTTATGTGCGCAACTCTGCCGATGTAAACTGGCCTGAATCCTTACAATAAATTCTGCCGATGTGTTGTGTGCTGTTGCGATCAGCAGCGCGCAGATTACAGATTGAAATGGCATCCAAATCGGGTGCGGTAATGGATTGAGTTAGCGGGTAAAGCAGCATGAGTACAGAAGCAATTAAGGCCGTTCATATTTCGCACTGCTATGGCAAGCAAGCAGCATTAGATGATGTGAGCTTTAGCTTACCGGTGGGCAGTCGTTGCGGCCTGATTGGCCCTGATGGTGCAGGTAAATCCAGTCTATTGGGCTTGATTTCTGGAGTGAAAATCCTGCAGAACGGCGAGTTGGATGTGCTGGGTGGCCCGATTGACCAACGCCGTCATCGCTCTACGCTCTACCAACGCATTGCCTTTATGCCGCAAGGGCTGGGGCAGAACCTGTATCCGGATTTATCCGTTGCGGAAAATATTCGTTTCTTTGCTACTTTATTTGGTTTAACGCGTGCTGAGCGTGAAGGGCGCATGGCCAGCTTATTGGCGGCGACCGATCTCACCGAGTTTATTGATCGCCCCGCCGGTAAATTATCTGGCGGCATGAAACAAAAGCTCGGCCTGTGCTGTGCGCTGATTCATGATCCGGATCTATTGATTCTGGATGAGCCGACCACCGGTGTGGATCCCTTATCACGTCGGCATTTTTGGGATTTGATTGAGCAAGTGCGCAGTGACCGTCCGCATCTGACTTTGCTGGTGGCCACTGCCTATATGGAAGAAGCAGAGCAGTTTGAGCACTGTTTGATGATGGATCGTGGCAAGTTAATTGCCTCAGGTGCCACGCAAGAGCTGGCCGCTGTCACGCCGAGCGGTAAATTGGATGATGCCTTTACTCATTATCAGGGGGATGGCGCAACGGGTGTGGAACCTCTGACAATGACAGCGTTCGCGCCAGAGAGTCATGAGGTTGCGATTAAAGCCACGGATCTGACCTTGCGCTTTGGTGATTTTACCGCAGTGCATAAAGTCAGTTTTGAAATTGAGCGCGGCGAGATTTTTGGTTTTTTAGGCTCCAACGGTTGCGGTAAAACCACTACCATGAAGGTGCTGACAGGCTTGTTGCCGGCCACTGAAGGTGAAGCGTGGCTGTTGGGTAAACCTGTGGATGCCAAGGACTTAGCCACCCGTAAGCGTGTGGGCTTTATGTCGCAAAGCTTCTCACTGTATGGCGAGCTGACCGTGCAGCAAAACCTTGAGCTGCATGCGCATTTATTTGATATTCCCAAAGATATTGGCGCGCAGCGGGCGCAAGCACTGATTGAACGTTTTGATTTAGGCCCTTATACCGATGAGCAAGCCGGCGCTTTACCTTTGGGGTTGCGCCAGCGTTTATCCTTAGCGGTGGCAGTGATTCATGAGCCAGAAGTATTGATTCTGGATGAGCCAACCTCGGGTGTTGACCCCGCTGCACGGGATGATTTCTGGCGTTTGCTGTTTGAGTTATCGCGTGAACAAGGCGTAACAATTTTTCTTTCCACGCACTTTATGAATGAAGCCGAGCGTTGTGATCGTATTTCACTGATGCATGCCGCGAAAGTGTTAGCCGTGGGCACTCCGGCTGAGCTGCAACAGCAGTTTTCCGGTGAGACCTTGGAAGATGCTTTTGTCGCCTGTTTGCAAGAGGCGCAAGGTTTAACCGATCAAGCACCTGAGATCGTCAGCACAGCCACCGAAGCGTTAACCTCCACACCACCGCGCGGCTTTAGTTTACGGCGCACCCGAGCTTTGGCTGTGCGTGAGAGCAAAGAGCTGCTGCGTGACCGCGTGCGTCTCTGGTTTGCGCTGTTGGGTGCGGTGTTTATGATGATTATTTTGGGCTTTGGTATTTCCTTAGATGTGGAGGACTTAGCCTTTGCTACGCTTGATCAGGACAATACCGCACAAAGTCGCGCTTATTTGGAGGCGTTTCGCGGCTCACGTTATTTTGCTGAGCGTGAACCTTTAACTAATCTGCAAGATTTACATGCACGTTTGCAGCGAGCAGATATTAAGTTAGCCATTGAAATACCTGCGGGTTTTGGTCGTGATTTACATGCCGGCCGCCACCCTGAAGTGGGGGTGTGGTTGGATGGTGGCTCGCCATTCCGTGCGGAAACCAGTCGCGGTTATATCGAAGCAGTCCACCACGAAAGTCTGCAGCGCTTACGTGATGAAGGCAGTGCGGCGATACCTGCACTCGCCCAACCGGCTCGTTTAGAAACCCGTTTTCGCTATAACCAAGATGTGATCAGCGTCAATGCCATTGGTCCTGGGGTGATGGCGCTGATTTTAGTCTTTATCCCCGCTATGTTGACTGCCCTAGGTGTGGTGCGTGAAAAAGAGCTGGGCTCAATTACTAACTTCTACGCCACACCACTGACCCGTTTAGAGTTTTTACTCGGTAAACAAATGCCGTATTTAGCGGTGAGTTTGCTTAACTTGGCGCTCTTGGTGGGGATTAATATTTGGCTATTTGGCGTGCCGCTGAAAGGTAGCGGTTTTGCCTTGGCTGTGGGTGGAGTGCTCTATGTATTGGCCACCACCAGTTTTGGTTTACTGGTGTCGACGGTGACGAAAACACAAATCGCAGCGATTTTAGGCACAATGATTTTAACCACGTTGCCGACTATTCAGTTTTCCGGCTTGATCACTCCACGTTCATCGCTCGACGGTGGTGCAGCGTTGATGGGGATTTTATTCCCCGCTGGATACTTCCTTGATATTGCCGTGGGCACCTTTACTAAAGCGTTGAATTTGCGTGATCTGTGGCTGCAATGTTTGGCTTTGCTGGGCTTTTTCTTAGCCTTTACCGGCTTAAGCCTGATGCTTTTGAAAAAGCAGGAGGTTTAAGTGATGAATAAGCTCTCTCATATTTACCGCTTAGGCATTAAAGAACTGATCAGCCTGCGTTATGACTCAGTCTTGCTGCTGTTTATGTTGTACGCCTTCAGTGCGGCGATTTATATGCCGGCGTCTGGTTCATCGGTGGGTGTGCACAATGCCAGTGTGGCGATTGTCGATGAAGACGACAGTCGCTTGTCTCGCCAATTAGCCGAAGTATTACGCTCGCCCGAGTTTCAAACCCCAGTGATATTGGCGTACTCGCAGATTGACGACGTGCTGGATAGTGGTCGCTATACTTTTGTGATCAATGTACCGGTGGGCTTTCAAGCAGATTTGTTGGCTGGAAAACAACCTGAACTGCAGGTGAATGTGGATGCGACTGCCATGAGCCAAGCCTTTATGGGTGCGGCGTATATGGGGCGTATTTTTCAGCGAGAGTTGCAGCAACTCAGTGGCGGGGCAAGTGAGCCGCCGATTAAGCTGACCACACGTGCGTTGTTTAACAGCAATATGCAAAGTGGCTGGTTTTTGGCCATTATTCAGATTATTAACAACGTCACTATTTTAGCGATTTTACTCACCGGTACGGCCTTATTACGTGAGCGTGAGCATGGCACTTTGGAGCACTTATTGGTGCTGCCACTGACTGCGTTTGAGATTATGTCGGCAAAAATTTGGACGAGCTTAGTGGTGGTGGTGTTTTGCACGTGGCTATCGCTGGAGCTGATTGTGAAAAAAGCTTTGGGTGTGCCTTTATCCGGTTCGATGCTGTTGTATTTATTCGTCACGGGATTGTATCTATTTGCCAGTACGTCGCTGGCGGTTTTCTTAACCACTTTGTCGCGTTCGATTCCGCAGTTTGGCCTGTTGGCCATTCCGGTGGTGATGCCGATGCTGTTGTTATCGGGCGGTACGACGCCATTGGATAGTATGCCGGTGTGGTTGCAGTCGGTGATGCAACTGTCGCCCACCACGCACTTTGTTAGCCTCTCCACTGCGATTTTATTTAGGGATGCAGGTATGGCTCTGGTCTGGCCAGAAATGTTGGCATTAACGGCGATTGGCGTGGTGTTTTTCTTAGTGGCGTTGCTGCGCTTTAGACGCAGTTTAACCTCTTAGATATGGCGGTTAAATTGAGTGGCTGGGCTTTCAATCAAGCTTAAATAATATAGAAATCTAAGCTTGATTGGAGCGCTAACAGAAATCTGTTTATGCAGCGTCTATTACTAGAGTTTAGTACCAGCGTTTCTCGCCTTCGGGGCGTTGCTTAAAGCGTTTCATGGTCCACATATACTGATCAGGCCAGCGCTGTACATAGCTGGCCAGTACATCACTCATAGCGCCTACCGCGATCTCGGTATCAGTGCTGTACATCTCATCTGGCGCGGCTTCTAAAATGACTTTAAAACCGCTGCCGTCTTCAAGACGAATCGCATGCAAAAACACTGCGCTGACTTTATCTTGCTTGCCGCCGAGCATCCCCGCAACAAACTTACTGGTCAGTGCCGTGGTGCCGAGAAAGGGCACAAATATACCTGAACTGCGACTCGGTTCTGGGTCAGCAGGAATGCCCACTGAACCACCCGCGCGGACTTCTTTAATCACGCTAATAATGCCTTCACGCGTCGATGGTGCCACGCGGTTACCTTGCTGTACACGCTGAGTTTTCAGCAAGTCATCCAAGGCTTTAAGTTTGGGAGGGCGGTAAAAAATAATCGGCTTACATTGCGCGCAATAGAAGTGATTGAGCACTTCCCAGTTACCGAGGTGGCTGGTAATACCGACGATACCTTTACCGCTGGCCAAGGCTTCTTGCAGGACTTCCAAGCCTTCGACTTCACGTACATACTGCAAGGTTTTTTCCGGCGGCCAAATCCACGCGCAGGCGCTTTCAGTAAAGGATTTAGCAATACCCTTGAGGCTGCGACCGGTGAGTTGATCCACTTCTTCAGTGTTCAGCTCTGGAAAACAGTGGCTGATATTGAGACGAGCGATTTCACGCGAGCGGTTGGGTATTTTCCACATCAACCACCCCGCAGCGCCGCCTAAGGCTTGCACGCCGCGCCACGGTAATAACGCAATCAGTTTTAAAGCACCCAGTGCTAGCTTACCTTTTAAGGCTTCCACGTATGACCCCAAAGACAGTATCAAACGCACTAAGTTACTGGATTTCGCCGATTAAGTCAGCAGGCAAAACTTAAGCCAGCTTTTGCCACAGCGCATAATGTACTTGGCCGCTGCGTTTTTCGCGATGCAAACGCCAGGTGTTTGGTACGCCTAAACTTGAGGGTGCTTGCTCACTTTCAGTGTAAATCCACGCGCGCTCATTCAACCAGTTATTCGCCTCTAATAGCTCGCAGGTCTTTAACAACAGGTCTTGGTGAAAGGGTGGATCGAGCAGAACAATATCAAAACCTTGTTCAGCGCTGGCGCTTAGATATTTCAACGCATCAACCTGCAATGCTTCCGCTGTATCACAGTCTAATAACGCCAGATTAGCGCGCAGATTATGAATGGCATCGCCATTTAAATCTAAGGCTAAACTTGAGCTTGCACCCCGCGACATTGCCTCTAAAAATAACGCGCCGCTGCCAGTAAAAGCATCCAATATCCGCGCGCCGCCGATATAGGAGGCTAACCAGTTAAATAGAGTTTCGCGCACGCGGTCAGGTGTCGGACGTAAGCCCGGTGCGTCGATCACCGTTAACTTACGTGAACGCCATTGCCCGCCAATAATGCGCACTTTGCTGCTGCCCGGTGCGGCTGCAATAGGTTTCTTAGCCATCAGTGTTGGCGCTCCACAGCGGTGGGTTGTTCTGAGCGTTCAACCGGTTCGGGTAAAGGCAGTTGCTCAACTGTAGGGCCGGCAGTGACAATCACTAATTGGTCAGGATTGAGATGACGCTGAAAGGCGGCGTGTACATCTTTTACGCTGAGCTTTTGCAGGTCTTGCATAAAGTCATTCATCCACGTCAGTGGCATATCGTAGAAACCAATCGCTGCCAGTTGACCGACAATCGCTGAGTTACTGGCGGCGCTGAGTGGGAAGCTGCCGAGGCTTTCACGTTTAGCATTCGCCAGTTCTGTTTCAGTTGGGCCATTGGCAATATAGTCACGCAATAAATCCTGCACTAACTGCAGAGTGACGTCACTGAGTTGTGCGCGGGTTTGCACATTAATCATAAAGGGCCCAGCGGCTTGCATAGGGCTTAAACCGGAATAGATACCGTAGGTCAGGCCACGCTTTTCACGCACTTCTTCCATTAAGCGAGTACCAAAACCACCGCCACCGAGAATCTGATTGCCTAAAAACAGCGCTGGATAATCAGGATCGCCACGTTTAACCGCCAGTTGTGCCAGTAATATATGGGTTTGTGTGGATGGAAACTCAATATGTGTTTTAGACGCTATATTAGCTTTAGGCTTAGCTGTGATGGCTGCGGCGGTGCCGCGTGGTAAACCGGCGGACACTTTTTCACTGATAGTTTTAGCCTGCTCGAGGGTTAAATCACCGACCAAAGCAATTTGCGCATTGTTGGCGTTGTAGTAGGTGCGATGAAAGTCTTGTAACTGCTGACGAGTCAGTGCTGGTACAGATTTGGCATCTCCGGAGCTGGGTTTGGCGTATGGATGTTCGCCGTAGAGTTTTTCAAATAGGGCTAACGAAGCGAGTTTACCGGGGTTTTGTTTTTCGTATTCAAAGCCTGCCAGTAATTGATTTTTGATCCTCGCTAATGAGTCGGCTGGGAAACTGGGTTGAGCAGCAATTTTGCTAAACAACTCTAAAGCCGGTGCGCTGAGTTTAGGGTCACTCAGACTACGTAAACTGATCACTGCCATATCGCGGTAGGAGCCACTGGAAAAATCTGCACCAAGGTCTTCAAACTGTGTGGCAATTTGCCCAGCATTGAGTGCGCCGGTGCCCTCATCCAGCATGGCGCTGGTCAGATTAGCTAAACCGTAGGCGTGCTGATCTTTACTGCTGCCCGCGGCAAAGGTTAAACGCAAATCAAACATAGGTAATTCAGGTGCAGCCATAAACAGCACTTTTGTGCCAGCAGAGGTGTGCCATTCCTGAATATCCAGAGTGCGCGTCACCGGATCGTGTTTGGATAATGCCGCTAAACTGCTGATGCGCTGTTCGGCGCTGCTCGATTGCAGTGAGGTGGTGCTGTCTAAGTTGCTGCAACCGACACTCATCAGTAACGCTGCACTGATTAAGCTGGTGCTAAGCATACGCAGGGCCATCATGGACGTGCCTCCTCTGGGTAAACATAACCGGTGGTCAGTCGAGTTTTAGTAAAGAATGTCTTCGCTGCTGCTTGAATATCTGCAGGTGTCACCGCTTCTAAAGCTGCTAAGTCAGTGTCTTGAATGCGCCACGAGAGGCCGACACTTTCCAGCTGACCAATTTGGGTAGCTTGGCTGGTGATCGAGTCTTGTGCATACACTTCTGCAGCCACCACTTGCGCACGCACACGGGCTAATTCGGCGGCGGTTGGCGGTGTATCTTGCAGTTGCTTGAGTTGCTGCCATAGGCCTGCTTCAACCTCGGCGATGGTTTTGTCTTTTTGCACATTGGGCGTAGCAGATAAGATAAATAAGCTGTCGCCCCGTGAGAAAGCGTTGTACCAAGCCGATGCTCCAGCCACTAACTCTTGCTCACGTACCAGTTGTGTGGGAATACGACTGCTGCTGCCACCGTCTAGTAAAGCACCAATTAAGCGCAGCGCATGCACTTCGGTGGCGTTTTTGCTGCTGGCGAGGCTGGGTACATTAAAGCCCATCATCACGCTGGGTAATTGGGTTTTGAGATATAAAGTGATACTGCGTTCGCCCGGCTCATCCAGCTCCAGCGGTTGCTTCGCTGCAGGAGTAGGGCGTGCGGGGATTTTGGCAAAGTAGCGGGTGACTAAGGTTTTGATCTCATCGGGCTGTACATCACCGACAATCACTAAAGTGGCGTTATTGGGTGCATACCAGCGCTCATGCCATTCACGTAAATCAGCAATGGTCATCCGATCCAGGTCATGCATCCAGCCAATCGTTGGAATATGGTAGCCGCTGGCAGGGTAGGCTAGGGCTTTAAAGCGCTCGTAGGCTAAACCGCTGGGACGATCATCGGTGCGCATACGGCGCTCTTCCTTGATCACCTCGATTTCACGGATAAACTCATCTTCCGGCAAGGTCAGGCTGGCGAGTCGATCAGCTTCCATTTCTAAGGCGATTTCTAAGCGGTCACTGGCCAGCACTTGGTAGTAAGCCGTGTAATCGTCACTGGTGAAGGCGTTTTCTTCAGCACCCAGTTCACGTAAAATGCGTGATGATTCACCTGGGCCTAATTTGCTGCTACCTTTGAACATCATATGTTCCAAGGCATGGGCTAAGCCGGTGCTGCCTGGGGTTTCGTAGCTGGAGCCGACTTTATACCAAAGTTGGCTGACGGCAACGGGTGCACGGTGGTCTTCGCGAACGATCACCTTAAGTCCGTTGTCCAAACTAAATTCGGTGGTTGCGCTTTGCGCGATTGCAGGTGTGATAAATGTACTGGAAAGAAATAGGGCGATGTAACCTAAGTATATTTTCATATATTGACCTTTTAAACTGCGCTCTGAGTTTAGCTACCAAGTGCCTAGAAGTGCTAGGATACGCAACCATTTTATTAACAACCATATCTGTGTGGCATTTACTGTAAATCAATACAGATGGGGTGAACTGCTGAGAAAGCCTATTCTATGTTTGGTTCCGGCGACGACAAAAAATCAAAACAACCAGCGCCTGACGCTGATCCCGAATTATCGACAGACCAACAGGATGATACTGCACCTGCAGCCCCTGTAAAAAAAGGTCTATTTTCATGGTTTGGCCGCAAAAAAGCACAGCCTAAAACTGAGCAGCTACCTGCTGTTGAGCCTACGCCAGTTGCTGAGCCTGAGCCAGTTGCAGAAATAGAGCCGCCTGCGCCAGAGCCTGAAGCAGAGCCGGCGACTATGCTTGTACCTGAAGAACTTGAGCCGGTTATCATTTCTGCGCCAGAGCCAGAGCCAGAGCCAGAGCCAGAGCCAGAAATCGAACCTGAACCCGCGACCGAGCCTGTTGTTGAGCCTGAACTGCCGGTAGAAATTATTGAGCCTGTGGTTGAGCCTGAACTGCCAGTAGAAATAACTGAACCGGTTGTGGCGGCAGTGATTGAGGCAGAAGTAGAGGCAGAAGTAGTAGCTATAGCTGAGCCGCAGGTGCAGGTGCAGGCAGATGAGCCTGAGCAGGTTATTGCTCCTAAGCCGTCACGCTTTAATATATTCGCGGGACGAGATGTTGTTGCGCCTGCTCCTGTAGCAGAGCCAGAACCTGCGCCTGTTGTGGTGGCAGAAGTCGAGCCTGAACCAGAACCTGAAGTCGAAGTTGCTGCAGAGGCTGATGTGCCAGCCTTGGCCGCTAACTTAGCCGGACAAAGTAAACCCCAAGGCAATAAACTCGGTTGGTTTGCACGCCTCAAACAAGGTCTCGCTAAAACCAGCTCCAGCCTGGGCGAAGGCATGGCCAGCTTGTTCCTTGGCAAAAAAGAAATTGATGACGATTTGCTGGAAGAGCTGGAAACACGCTTGCTGACGGCCGACGTCGGTATGGAAGCGACCACCGCAATTATGGATAACTTAACTCGCCGTGTGGCGCGTAAAGAGTTGGCTGATAGCGGTGCGTTGTACCAAGCCTTGCAAGTGGAAATGGCTGATTTACTGCGTCCGGTTGAGCAGCCGATGGTGGTGCCAGCAAGCAGCAAGCCTTATGTGATTTTAGTGGTTGGCGTCAACGGTGCAGGTAAAACCACCACCATTGGTAAATTAGCACAGCGCCTGCAAAACGAAGGCAAAAAAGTTATGTTGGCGGCCGGTGATACCTTCCGTGCAGCCGCAGTTGAGCAACTGCAAGTCTGGGGTGAGCGCAATAAAATTCCAGTGATTGCCCAGCACACCGGTGCCGACTCTGCGTCAGTGATTTTTGATGCGGTACAAGCCGCACAGTCGCGCGGTATGGATGTGTTAATTGCGGACACTGCAGGACGTTTGCACACTAAAGACAACTTGATGGAAGAGCTGCGCAAAGTCGCGCGGGTGATGGGCCGTCTGGATGAGAGCGCACCGCATGAAGTGTTATTAGTGCTGGATGCCGGTACCGGACAAAATGCCATTAACCAAACCCGTCATTTTAACGAAACCATTCCTGTGACGGGTTTAGCCTTAACCAAGCTGGATGGCACAGCCAAAGGTGGGGTTATTTTTGCCTTAGCTAAGCATTTTCAAATTCCCGTGCGCTATATTGGTGTCGGTGAAGGCATTGATGATTTACGTGATTTTGTGGCTGATGATTTTGTTGAGGCATTGTTTGCGGAAAAGGATTCCGAATGATTCGCTTTGAGCAGGTCGAAAAACGCTACCCCAATGGCCATGTCGGTTTGCATGAGTTAAGTTTTCGCGTGCGTCGTGGCGAGTTTTTATTTGTCACCGGTCATTCGGGTGCCGGTAAAAGTACCATGCTGCGTTTGCTGCTGGCGATGGAGCGTCCGACCAGTGGCAAGCTGCTGTTAGCTGGGCAAGACTTATCCAAAATCACTAACTCACAGATTCCGTTTTTGCGTCGCCAAATTGGCGTAGTGTTTCAGAATCACCAGTTGCTGTTTGATCGCAGTGTGTTTGCCAATGTGGCGCTGCCATTACAGATTCTTGGCTTGCCGCAAGAAGAAATTAACCAGCGCGTCAGCTTAGCGCTGGAGCGCGTCAGTTTAAAAGATAAAGCTCTGCAAGCACCGTCGGACTTATCCACAGGCCAGCAGCAGCGTGTCGGTATTGCGCGCGCGATTGTGCATCAGCCGGCTTTATTGCTGGCCGATGAGCCAACCGGTAACTTAGACCCGCGTTTAGCGGCAGAAATCATGTCTGTATTTGAAGATATTAATCAACTCGGCACCACCGTATTAATCGCCAGTCATGACTTGGCATTAATTGCGCGTATGCGTCAGCGCATGCTGACCTTGCAGCGTGGCCGTTTAATTGGCGATGGAGAGGCTGTTTAATGTGTTCTGCCCGAGTAACGCCTGATCAACCTGGCGAGCGCGTTGGCGCTACCAACAAGAATCAAGTGGCCAATAGCCTGTCGGATACCCGCGGTTTTCGTCATCAATTTCGTGCTTGGGTCGAAAACCATCGAGCCAGTTGCACCGACAGCATCAGCCGTTTAGTCCGCCAACCTTTGAGTAGTTTTTTTACCTGTTTGGTGATGGCTGTAGCATTAAGCTTGCCGATGGGTTTGGCGTTATTGCTGGAAAACGTCAGCCAACTGGGTGGCTCATGGCAGCGTGCGGCACAAATTTCTCTATTTCTAGAGCTGGATGCGGGCGATACCTACGGTGAGGTGTTGCGCGATAAAATTGCCGAACACCCACATGTGGCTGAAGCGCAGTGGATCAGCCGTGAACAGGCGCTGACGGAGTTCCAAGAGCAGTCTGGCCTAGGTGATGCGCTGCGTGATTTACCCGATAACCCCTTGCCTGGCAGTATTTTAGTCACCCCTGAAGTGATTGATAAAGACACTCTGGTGGCGCTGCTGGATGAGCTGAAAAATATGCCCAAGGTACATCAAGCCCAGTTGGATTTGATGTGGATTGAGCGCTTAGCTGCGATTTTGCAGATGGGTGAACACTTTATTTTTGCTTTATCGCTGATGCTGATTGCCGCGCTATTGTTGGTGGTGGGTAATACGATTCGACTGCATATTGAAAATCGCCGCATTGAAATCGAAGTGATTAAGCTGGTCGGCGGCACCGATGGTTATGTACGTCGGCCGTTCTTATATATGGGCGTTTTATATGGTTTAGCCGGCGGTGTGTTGGCGTGGTTACTGCTGGCGTTTGGCTTTGAATGGCTGAATGAGTCGGTGGTGCAGCTGGCGCAATTGTACGGCAGTGAGTTCAGCTTATCGGGCGTACCAATCGAAGATGGCTTTTCATTATTACTTGGTGCAGTATTACTGGGTTACATCGGTGCTTGGTTAGCTGTGGCACGGCACTTGCGGGAATTATCACCGCGTTAGCTGCAAAGCCTTATAGAGACAGAGTTTGCGCAGAATATTTAGCGCAATAGCATTGAACTTTATGGCGTAATGATTATCATATATACAATAGTATTATTTAAGATATTGTCACCCGTTGGAGGATATTAATGACCACCACGACCGCATTACAGATTTCTAAAATGCTCAGCCCAGGTGCGAACCTGCAGGCTTATGTGCATTCAGTCAATACGATTCCGATCTTGTCCGTTGAGCAAGAGCGTGACTTAGGTGAGCGTCTGTATTATCACCAAGATTTAGATGCTGCCCGCCAAATGGTAATGGCCCACTTACGTTTTGTGGTGCATATCGCGCGCAGTTATTCAGGCTACGGTCTACCGCAAGGCGATTTAATCCAAGAAGGTAACGTCGGCCTAATGAAAGCTGTTAAGCGTTTTAACCCAGAAATGGGTGTGCGCTTAGTCTCGTTTGCCGTGCACTGGATTAAAGCTGAAATTCACGAATATGTGTTACGTAACTGGCGCATTGTTAAAGTGGCCACCACTAAAGCACAGCGTAAGTTGTTCTTTAATTTGCGCAGTCATAAAAAGCGTTTAGCGTGGCTGACCAATGATGAAGTCACTGCAGTGGCTGATTCTTTAGGTGTGGAAGCACGTGAAGTGCGCGAGATGGAAAGCCGCTTAACCGGCCATGATATGTCGTTTGACCCATCGGACAGTGACGATGATGAGCGTGCTTATCAATCACCCGCCAACTATTTAGAAGATCACAGTTACGATCCAGCTTTACAGTTGGAAGCCTCTGATCAGACTGAAAATGCCAGCAATAGCTTGCATGAAGCGCTGGGTGAATTGGATGAGCGCAGCCGCGATATTTTGCAGCAGCGCTGGTTATCCGATAAAAAAGTGACACTGCATGAGCTTGCAGCTCAATATGGCGTATCAGCTGAACGTATTCGTCAGCTGGAAAAAAATGCCATGAAGAAAATCAAAGGCAGTATTGCTGCGTAATTGATATCTTGCGGGTGACTCAAAAGGCGACTCTCAACAGTCGCCTTTTTTATTGCCTGATCGTTTGTCAGTACGGATTTGGCGAGCTATGTTGAGTGCATTTCTTGGTACGTTGATATAGCCGCTGTATACCGAGTGATCCACCGAGGATAAACGCATGTCGCAATCGGTTCTAATCATTGGTGGTAGCAGTCGCATCGGCCAAGCCATCGCGCAACAGTGCAGTGCTGATGGCGCTGTGGTCAGTGTGATCAGTCGTCAGTCAGCACCGGACTCTAATGTAGGGTTTTGGTATCAAGATGCACTGCAAAGCGAAGAGAGCAGTCAGTACTGTATTGAGCAAGCC
Source organism: Pseudomonas sp. (assembly GCA_034006005.1). Taxonomy (GTDB): domain Bacteria; phylum Pseudomonadota; class Gammaproteobacteria; order Pseudomonadales; family Pseudomonadaceae; genus Denitrificimonas. Next base: position 32,549 of record JAVETP010000006.1, on the reverse strand, counting down.
TTAGAGCAGCAGCCGGATACGATTTTTATCTGCAATGGCGTCTTGCATGATGCGAATGGTATGCCAGAGAAAACCATCCGCCAGCTCGAGAGCCAGCAACTGGCACAACGTCTACACACGAATGTGATTATTCCCGCGCAATATTTACGTGCTTTATTGCGTTATTTAACTCGCACAGCCGAGGTTAAAGTCTTAGTGCTCAGCGCTAAAGTGGGCAGTATCACTGATAACCGTTTGGGCGGCTGGTACAGCTATCGCATGAGTAAAGCCGCGTTGAATATGCTGGTGAAAAATCTAAGTCTTGAGGTAGCGCGGCTCAATCCCAGCGCCTGCATCGTTGCTGTGCACCCAGGTACCACCGATACACCGCTATCCGAGCCATTCCAAAGCAACGTGCCAGAGGGTCAGCTACAAACAGCTGAGCAGACGGCACAGCGCCTGTTAAAGGTGCGCGATGCACTGAAGCCCGAACTCAGTGGTGCACTATTGAATTGGGATGCCAGTGTCTTACCGTTTTAATTTATGCGCTGTAGAGCAGTGCATCTAAGTTGAGGTTGTTTTGAAAACCATAGAAAGTCAGCAGCAGTATTTTGAAGAGTCATTTAAGAGTGTAGATCTGCCCGATTTAGTCTGTGTCGGCACTGAGTTTGAAGAGTGCAGTTTTATTGATTGCACTTTCACCAGCGCCACTTTTGAAAACTGTAATTTTATTAATTGTAGCTTTACGCGTTGCCAATTGAGCTTAAGCCGCGTGCCCTTTACACGGTTTTTTGCGATCAATTTTGTTGAGTGCAAAGTGCTCGGCGTTGATTGGACGCGTGCGAATTGGTCGGCCTATCACAAAGATTTTGAAATCAGCTTTCGCCAATCCATCCTGAATGACTCATCATTTTTTGGCCTGACCTTGCAAGCGCTAGTGCTCGATGAGTGCAAAGTGCATGACGTCGACTTTCGCGAAGGCGATTTCTCCCATGCAGTGATGACCTACAGCGATTTTACCCACAGCCTGTTTATGCGCACCAATTTACAGTCTGCGAATTTTGCTGAAGCTACGCAGTACTCGATCAATATTTTAGAAAACCAAGTGAAAGGTGCGAAGTTTTCTAAACATGAAGCGGTGTACTTGCTGGAGGGCTTGGGGATTGAGTTGGTGGATTAAGGCGGGCTCACAATAATTAGCATACTAAGTGATTATTTTATAAGATGGATAGTGGTGCGATTTGTTTTTTGATTTGTATAAAAGTAAATCACACCACGTTTTAAAATAGCTAAATATTTCTTTTCTTTTTTATTTCTTCGTAGGCATTATTGATGTCCTGCATTCGTTCAGTAGCCTTACGAATTTCGCTATCATCCACACCTTTGCTATGCATATAGTCTGGGTGATTCTGCTTAACTAAGCGACGATAGGCTTGTTTTATTACACTGAAATCATCAGCTTCATTACAGCCAAGTATCTGATATGGGCTTTGCGTAGAATTATTTTGTGAAGTTCTTTTACCCGTTAGGCTGTTAATGAAATCATTGAGTTCTTCTGTTGTAAAATTTAAACATGCTCCAATATCATAGAGTAAAGCTGAGGTCTTGCTTGAGAGGCCATCCAGGCTGGCAAATGATAAGATTTGCATAAAAGCTCTTGTTCTAATCTCTGTGCTGGATTTAGATAACTCTGCACAATAATAAGACACGGGATTAGCATCTTTTTTAGCGTGATTGGCTAATTCAAATAGTTGAGTTTTTATTCCCGCAACAACGTGCTCACTCATACCTGACGCTAGCATTGCAGCAGCAATGGCTTTAATCATATCGCTCATATATTCAACTTCAAGCTCACTGACCTTGCCATCACTGATTGATACTTTAGCCATTAAAGCGATAACTTCTTCAGGTATAGCTAATCGTACTCGAGCAAACTTATTGGTTGAAAAATTACGATATGCTTCTTCAAAACTATTGCTGTTTATGATTGATTCATAAGCATCTTTCCCTGTATCAATAGTTTTCTGAGCTCCTTTTTTTATAAGTTTAAATACTAGGTAAATGATAAATAAAAATATAAATATAACGACACGAATCATTTCAGTACCTCACTTTGTGGTGTAATCCATTTACCGTAAATCCAAAAACCTATAAAAATCTCTAAAGATATTGCTATAACTACCAACAGCCAAAATAATGGTTTGTTTTGGTAAATGTTGTAAATAAACTTTGGAGTTAGCTTGATAATGAGTTGATTGAATTCATTCCATGCTTGTTGTATTTCTGTTTTTAAATCCGGCTTGTTCATATTGTATTCCCTATCAATAAAGCCTTTTTTGATGTTCTTTTCAGGTGAAAATGAAAGCGGATATAAAATATAATAACCAATTTTGCTAATAATATAGCGAGTCATGTGGAGTGCCAGCAAGAATGTTGTGCTCTTTTTTCGTGCTTTTTTTAAAACGGCCAAAAGATCGGAATAAAAATCACACCCAAGACCCAGAAAATCATATTGAGTGGTAAACCCACCTTAAAAAAGTCGCTGAACTTATAGCCTCCCGCGCTATAGACCATCATATTGGTTTGATAACCCACAGGTGTTAGAAAGCTGGTTGAGGCTGCGAAGGTAATGGCAATCAGAAAAGGAGTGGGGTCAGCCTCCATCAGCAGCGCGGTAGAAAAACCTATCGGCGTTAATAGCACTGCCGCTGCTGAGTTACTCATCAGCTCACCCAGTGCCAGAGCCATCAAATAAAGTACAGCTAGCACCACATGCGGACCCAAATGGCTGACCAAACCGATACTGTTATCCACCAAAAATCCTGCTGCGCCGCTACTGCTCATAGCAATCCCCAGCGGTAACATCCCAGCGATTAAGATAACAACCGACCAGTCGGTACTCTCATAAACATCATCGGCATGAATACAGCCGGCCAATGTCATGGCAACCGCACCTGTCAGTGCAGCAAGTGCAATGGGTAACCAACCCAGCGCAGCCATAGCAACCACCGCAGCCATAGTGGCGACAGCAAAGGGTGCGCGCCAACCATAGTCCTGGGTGGCTTCACGTTGAGAGATCACAATCATACTTTTATCTTTGCGCAGCGCCGCTAAGTCTTTTTCAGGTAACGCCAGCAGCAAAATATCACCAATACGCAGACGTAAACTATTCAGTTGATTGCGCACCACTTGCCCGCGGCGCTGCACGCCCATGACTGAGGCGTTATAACGCCAGTTGCGATTCAATACGGCCAGCAAGCGTCCAGCCGCACGGGACTGCGGAGCGATCATCACTTCTGCTAAGACGGATTTGTCCTGTTTTGCACCTTTGAGCTGGAAATCAGTGTGTGTATTGAACTCCAGTTTTTGCTCATCTTTAAGGGTTTCAAGATCAGACCAAACACCGCGAGTCAGCAAAATATCGCCTTCTTGTAACTCTTGTGAGCGTGGTGACCAATACTTTTCATCGTCACGCAGCAGCTCCAGCACATAGACGTTGTAGTTCTTACTGAGATGAGCTTGCTCGACTGTGGAGCCCAGTAATTTTGAGTCTGCAGTGACTTTCAATTCGCTAATATAGTGGCCAAATTCATAGAGGTTTTCCAAGTCGGCACTGCGTACATCGGGTAATAACCAGCGACCAAAAGTGAGTAGATACAAGCAACCGGCGACGGCGCAGATCGCTGCCAAAGGTAAAAACTCAAACATACTAAAGCCTGGATGCCCCAGATCTTTAGCCACTGAGTTGACCAGCAGGTTGGTGGAAGAGCCGATTAGGGTAAATACGCCGGCCATTTGTGCCACATAGGAGAGCGGAATCAGTGTTTTCGAGGGGGCTAAACCGACTTTTAAACTGGCAGCAATCACAATGGGAATAAAAATCGCCACCACCGCAGTGTTATTCACAAAGGGTGCGATGAGGATGATTAAGCCAAACAGCATTAGCATAAATTGCAGCGGCGAGCGTGCTGAGCCCAGTAGTCTTTGTATACCGCCCAAGGCACCACTATTTTGTAGGCCAGTCGCCAGTATAAACATCGAGGCGACAGTGATGGTTGCGGGATTACTAAAACCACTGAGCGCTTCGCTGGGGCTGATCAGATCCAGCAGAGTTAAACTGACCAAAACTAGAATGGCGATGGCGTCGACACGCAGCTTTTCGCTAATAAACAGCGCCATAGCCGATAGTGTAATTAGCAAAACAAGAAAAATTTCAAGTGTCATAAGCGTCCTGCGTCATTTTAACTGTGTTAGTGATGATGTTATACAGTCAAAACACGCTTGATAGCCATTTTCTACAGGTTAAAGTGCAACACTCAGAGCCTGTGCATCAGTTGATTAAGGGGCAGGCGTAGGCTGCTGTGAAAAATGTCTACCAATCAAGGATAGGCCCAGTGCGAGAGAACCAAATACGATCAGCGCTATAGGAATGGTACTTAGCGTAGGCGCTGTAAGACTGACTAAAAAGCCAATGGTTGCTGCCAGTAAAAACTGCATTAAACCCATCAGTGCTGAGGCAATGCCGGCATGTTGCTGAGTATGGGCCATGGTTAGAGCTGTTAAATTACCGATAATCATACCCAGCATAGCAACACTTAAACCCAGCAGTAAGCTGTAACTCCATAGCGCCATCCACTCAAGTTGCACCAAGGTTAATAGCATGATGCCTATACCAATAAAGCAGCTTACGCCGATAAAGAGTACCCGTGCGGCACTGTAGTTTTTTAAGAGACGTAAGTTGATTTGGCCGATCAAAATCATACCGATTGCGTTGCTAGCAAAGATATAACTGAACTGGTTGGGACTTAGGCCAAACATACTAATGAAAATAAAGGGTGAGTTCGTGACATAGAGGAATAGACAGCCAAATATGCAGCCCGATGCTAGGGTATAAAAAAAGAAGCTGGGGTTGCGCAGCTGTATTGCATAGTTGCGTACGATACTACCAATTGACAAGGGTACGCGTCGCTCAAGGGGTAAGGTTTCTGGAAGCAAACGAGCGGTAAAAAACCAGCAGGCGCTACCAAAGAAGGCTAATGTCCAAAAAATCAAATGCCATTCACCATACAACAAAATCAATCCGCCCAGCAGCGGCGCAGTGATCGGTGCGATCATCATCATTTGCATCAGCATCGAGTAAATACGTGCTGAGCTGTGTGTATCACAGGTGTCAGTCACCACCGCGCGTGAGGCTACGGCACCCGCTGCTGCACCAATAGCTTGTAAAAAACGTGCTATTAACAAACCTTCAAAGCTGCTGGCCAGCGCTGCAGCTAACGAGCCTAGAGTGAACAGGCTCAGGCCAATCAGTAACGGTATGCGCCGTCCAAAACGATCTAATAGCGGGCCGTATAAACCTTGGCCAACACCTAAGCCGATCAGAAAAACAGTGAGCGTTTGTTGGACTTGCCCTGCAGTAATATCAAGACTGAGGGCTACCGTTGGAAATGCGGGCAAGTACATATCAACGGCTGCGGCCGACAGAGCACTGAGTGAGGCAAGTAGTATAATCAGTTGCAAGCTGAGAGGGTTGTTAGTCGTTGGCTGGGTGATAACGGTGTTCCTTGTTTTGAATAAATAACAGAGCAAGAGTACTGGATTGATTATTTTTTAGCCCAGTACGAATATCGACGAAAGCACTGTTGCTAGGTACCGTTTTCACTTCATCAGGTTATTCTTCAAGATTCTGCAATGTATGTCTTCTTAAGGCAGTCCGTCAACACAATCGCCGCGAGTACACTCCAGTTGCCGTAAGTGTGTCATGCGTTGAATAGAAATAGACTAAGGATCAGGCGTTGGCTGCCGTGCAAAACGGCGACCAATCAGACAAAGACCCATAGCAACGAGGCCCAGCACCAGCAGCGCCACCGGTAAGGTATACAGCGAAGGTGCTGCAACAATACTGGCTATAAAACCAATGGCTGCCGCCAGTAAAAACTGGATTAAGCCCATCAGCGCTGAGGCAATACCGGCATGTTGTTGGGTATGTGCCATGGTCATTGCGGTGAGGTTACCGGTAATGAGACCGAGCATGGCCATACCTAAACCTAGCAGAATGTTATAGCTCCACAGTGCTTCCCAGCCCAGTTGTACTAAAGCCAGCAGCGCTAAACCAATTACAATAAAGCCGCCCAGACCGATAAATAGAACCCGAGCAATGCTGTACAGTTTTAATAAACGTAAGTTAATTTGACTGATTCCAATCATCAGCATTGCGTTAGCGGCAAAAATATAGCTGAACTGAGTCGGTGTTAGATCAAACATATTAATAAAGATAAATGGCGAGTTATTAATATAAATAAACAAGCAGCCCAAGGTGCAGCTGGTGGCTAAGGTGTAAAACAAGAAGCTGGGGTTGCTGATTTGTATCGCGTAATTGCGCACAATATTGCGCATCGATAGCGGTACACGGCGTTCCACCGGTAAGGTTTCGGGCAACAAACGGATGGTAAATAGGCCACTGATCACGCCAAATAAGGCCAGAACCCAGAAAATCAGATACCAATCGCCATAGAGTAAAATCAGCCCACCAAGCATCGGTGCGGTGATCGGGGCGATCATCATCACCTGCATCAGCATTGAATAAATACGTGCAGAATTTTGTGGATCACAAGTGTCAGTCACCACTGCACGCGAAGCCACTGAGCCTGCAGCTGCGCCAATCGCCTGTAAAAAGCGTGCAAACAGCAAGCCTTCAAAACTGGTGCTCAGCGCTGCAGCCAGTGAGCCTATAGTAAATAAAGCAATACCAATCAACAGCGGTGGCCGTCGACCAAAGCGATCTAAAAAAGGTCCATATAAGCCCTGACCAATACCCAAACCAATTATAAATACAGTCAGAGTTTGTTGTACTTGGCCTTCAGTGATATCCAAACTGGTGGCGACCACAGGAAAGGCGGGCAAGTACATATCAATCGCCGCAGCCACTAGGGCACTGAGCGAGGCGAGTAGAATAATCAGCTGCATGCTGAGTGGGCTTTTTACAGAGGCTCGGATAATAACGCTATTCCTTATTGCAGATAAAAGACGGTACTGACATTACTTTTTTAACATGGCTCGAATACCGGCTAAGGCATTGTTGCCGCGAGCTGCTTTAACTTCGACAGGGGCCTCTTCAAGACCTTCCCATTGCAGATCTTCTTTGGGGAGTTCATCAAGAAAGCGACTGTGTATGCAATCAATGGTTTCACCATATTGCTTGCGTTTACTGGCAAAAGTAAAGGCCAGATTACGCCGCGCACGAGTAATGCCGACATAGGCCAAGCGCCGTTCTTCTTCGATGGTATCGGCTTCAATGCTGGAGCGGTGCGGCAGAATTTCTTCTTCCATACCCATAATATAAACGCTGGGGAACTCCAAACCTTTGGAGGCATGCAAGGTCATCATTTGTACGCCGTCGGCACCGTCTTCATCTTCTTCTTGGCGTTCGAGCATATCGCGCAACACCAGTTTGGCGATGGCTTCCTCGATGGTCATCTTGCCTTCGTCATCACGCTCTAAAGTGTTTTTTAACGCCTCAATTAAAAACCACACATTACTCATACGGTATTCGCAGGCTTTTTCACTGGAGCTGTTTTGCCGAATCCAGTTCTCATAATCAATATCAACGATCATTTCTTTCAACGCATCGATCGGATCTTCCGTAAAGCAACGCTGGCGCAGTTTGTCCATATAGTGCTTAAAGCGCGCTAAACGTTCGGTAAAACGCGCGCCTAAATGCTCGCCAAGACCCATTTCTGCACAGGCTTCATACATCGAAACTTCACGCTGGGTGGCATAGCCGCTGAGTTTTTCCAAAGTAGTCGAGCCAATTTCACGTCGAGGTACATTAATCACTCGTAAGAAAGCGTTGTCATCGTCTGGATTGACCAGTAAACGGAAGTACGACATCAGGTCTTTGACTTCCTGACGGCCAAAAAAGCTGGTGCCGCCGGATAAACGATAAGGTACTTTATGCACCTGCAGCTTCAGTTCCATGATTTTGGCTTGGTAGTTACCGCGGTATAAAATGGCAAAGTCGCTATACGGGCGTTGGGTGCGCATATGTTCGGTGAGGATTTCTAAGGCAATACGCTCGGCTTCGGCATCTTCATTGCGGCACTTAATCACGCGGATTTCATCACCGTGACCCATCTCACTCCACAGCTCTTTAACAAACTCGTGCGGGTTATTGGCGATCAGGGTGTTGGCGCATTTTAGAATGCGGCTGGTGGAGCGGTAGTTTTGCTCCAGCATCACTATTTTCAGTGACGGAAAATCTTCTTTGAGCTGCATCAGGTTTTCTGGACGAGCACCGCGCCAGGCATAAATCGATTGGTCATCGTCACCCACTACGGTGAATTGTGCGCGTTCTTTAACTAACAGTTTGACCAGTAAATACTGGCTGGTGTTGGTGTCTTGATACTCATCCACCAGCATATAGCGAATACGGTTACGCCATTTTTCCAGCACTTCAGGATGGTTTTGAAACAGCTTTACCGGCTGAAAGATCAAATCATCAAAATCCACGGCGTTGTAGGCTTTGAGTGTGCGCTGGTAATGGCTGTAGACGATCGCTGCGGTTTGCTCTTTGCCGCCGCGTGCCAGCTCTAAGGCTTCTTCGGGCAGGACTAAGTCATTCTTCCACTGGCTGATAATATTTTTAACTTCATCAGCACCGTCATCACCGGCGTATTCTTTTTGCATAATATCGGTGAGCAAGCTTTTGACATCAGAATCATCAAAGATCGAGAAGCCGGGCTTATAACCCAGTAGGGCATGCTCGCGACGGATGATATTCAGACCGAGGTTATGGAAGGTGGAGACGGTTAAACCGTGGCCTTCGGCGCCGCGTAATAATGAGGTCACCCGTTCTTTCATTTCACGGGCGGCTTTATTGGTAAAGGTCACCGCAACAATATAGCGTGCAGATATGCCGCATTGCTGAATTAAATAGGCGATTTTTCGGGTGATCACACTGGTCTTACCTGAGCCTGCACCGGCCAGTACCAGCATTGGACCGCTGATGTAATTGACGGCTTCTTGTTGGCGAGGATTGAGTTTAGACATGCATCAGGCCCGAGTCGTGAAAATCACTATTCTAGCATTGAAGTGCTGTGACGGGACTCAATAGAGCGCCGCGAGCTTAGAGAAGAGGTTGTTTGTGAACAGCAGATAGTGGATTAAACACGTAGCAGAATAAAAAAGGCGCTCATCAAGAGCGCCTTAATTATGGCTTGGTTATTCGCGAACCACATGCAAGAAATGCATATGTTGCTCGTACTGATCAAGGATATCGTCGATCACTTCGTCACGTGACCAACCCATGATGTCGTAATCTTGGCCACCTTCGAGCAGGTGAACCTCAGCACGGAAGTATTTTCGCTCTTCGCGATCTTCGCGGTCGCGCTCATCTTCGTCTTCGTCTTGCGCCATAAAGTCAGGTTTGACATAGGCACGAGGACGGACTTCGTAGACAAAGTTCACTTCAACATTATGCTGCACTTCAAGCTTACAGCGTTTATCGTCGCGACTTTCAACCGCTACGGTGTAGCCTTGTTTACGCAGTTCGTCTGCTACTTCCTCAAACCCAGGCAAGACCACTTCATCAATAAAGCGGTTGACGTGCGAGCGGCGTGGGAACATCACCATGCTACGTAAACGGCGCTGCCAGCCACCAGTTTTCTTTTCTTGACGCGAATAATGCGTGGCACTTTGCTGCCTCAACACGCGTTTGGTTGAGTCAATATGCAGGGCTTTAAACAAGCCCCAAATCGCGACCAGCAAAATAGCGGAGAAGGGCAGCGCACTGGCAATGGTTAAGGTTTGTAACGCACTTAAACCACCGGTCAGTAGCAAGGTAATTGCCACAACTCCCGTTGATGAAGCCCAGAACACACGCTGCCACAGTGGTGTTTCTGTTTTACCACCGGAGGCCAGCATATCAATCACTAACGAGCCTGAGTCGGCTGAAGTGACAAAGAACAACACCACCATACACACGGCTACCATCGACAAGATGGTGGAGAAGGGGAAGTGTTCTAAGAAGGCAAACAGGGCTAACGAGGCGTCGGCATTGACGGTGTCTGCCAGCTCGGTCATCCCCTGTTTCATAATCATATAAATAGAGGTGTTACCGAACACCGTCATCCATAGGAAGGTAAAGCCGGTTGGCACCAAGAGGACGCCTGTGAGGAATTGACGGATAGTGCGGCCACGTGAAACGCGGGCGATAAACATACCCACAAACGGCGACCATGAGATCCACCAACCCCAATACAATAACGTCCAACCACCCAGCCAATCGGTTGGATTATAGGCATAGAGGTTAAAGGTTTTATTGACGATTTCGGATAAGTAACCACCGGTATTTTCAACAAAGCTTTTCAGCAGTAGCGCTGTTGGGCCAAGTACTAAAACTAAGGTTAACAGGATCACCGCTAACAGCAGGTTGAGCTCAGATAGACGACGAATACCTTTATCCAAGCCTGTGGCCACTGACAGTGTTGCTAAGGCAGTGATACTGATAATTAGGATAACTTGAGTATTGGTGCCGATGGGCAGATCAAATAAGTAGTTAAAACCACTGTTGATCTGTAAAACGCCATAACCCAGAGAGGTAGCAATACCCAGTACCGTACTGATAATGGCGAAAATATCGACAGCATGACCAATGGGGCCATAAATACGATCACCAATTAATGGGTACAGTGCCGAGCGTAACGTTAGTGGTAGACCGTGACGGTAGGAGAAGAACGCTAGAATCAAGGCAACAACTGCGTAAATCGCCCAAGCATGCAAGCCCCAGTGGAAGAAGGTCAGCTTCATCGCTTCTTTAGCGGCTTCAATGGTATTGGGGTCGCCTACGGGTGGTGCAATAAAGTGCATCACCGGCTCAGCCACACCAAAGAACATCAAACCAATACCCATACCTGCTGAGAACAGCATGGCAAACCAACTGGTGCTGCTGTAATCAGGGGTACTGTGGTCAGGGCCGAGTTTGATATCGCCATAGCGGCTAAAGGCTAAAAACAGTGTACTTAAGAGAATTAGAGCAACGGCCAGAATATAGAACCAACTGACGTTCTCTATAATCCAAGCTTGCATCGTTCCAAAAAAATCTTGTGCAACTTGCGGGAAGATACTGGCAAATAAAACCAGTGCCGCAATAAGAATAGCGGAACCAAAAAAAACCGGTGGGTTAATGGTTCCGCTACGTTCGGTGGGTGTTTCCATGAGAACTCCTTAAGGGTGCTGAATCATATATGGCACAGTGATATCAGACAATTAACTGCGCTTTTATAAAGCATGCTCAAAATATGTCAAGTTTGTCATCTGAAAAATTGGCATGTTTTGGGCTTAAAAAAAGCCCCCAAAGTTGATTTCTCAACGATTGGAGGCTTGATTTAGCAGCTGGGTGTGCGTGCAGATTTAATCTGTACGTGACGACAGCAGTGCTGGTTTTTCTTTACGTGTACGCGACTCTAATTGCTCAAGCTGTTCAAGGCTTGGTAAGCGCTCGCCTTTGCGAATAATCAGCGGCTGCGGTGCAGGGCGTGCTTCTTTATTGACCGCAGGTTCAGCATAACGAGAGTCAGTGCGTGGCGTATTGGGGCGAGGTTTACTCGGCCCAGAGCGACGCTTGTCAGTAGCAGCGGCTGCGCCTGTACGAGCAGGGCGTGCAGTACGCGCCTGTGCACCGGCCGCTGGCGCGTTGCTATTCGGGCGACGGCTGTTGCCTTTGTTTTTATACGGACTGACGTAATCTACGCTGTTACCGAAGTTATCAATGGCGTCATCTAGAAAGACTTCTGGATCGCGACTGGGGGGTAACTCCGAAGCGCCAGCTGCGGCTGGGCGGCTGTTGCGCGTGTTGCGTGGATTACGTGCGCGTGGTGCTGGTTTAGCTGCACTGCTGCTGTCGGTACGTTCAGTGGTACGTGCTTCTGGACGCTCAGTGCGCTCAGTGCGACGGCCACGTGGCTTATCAGTACTGCTGGGTTTATCTGTGCTGGCTTTTCGATCGGTACGTGGAGCATTACGACCCGCACCGCTACCGCGAGTTGGACGTGGCGCACGCGGCTCAGCTTTCTCAATGACAACACTGCTTGGGTCAAAACCCATGGTGTCGCCGTCTTCGATATTCTGACGAGTCATGCGCTCAATGCCTTTCAGCAAGCGCTCTTCGTCAGGTGCTACCAGCGAGATGGCTTGACCCGTACGGCCCGCACGACCGGTACGACCGATACGGTGTACATAGTCTTCTTCAACGTTAGGCAGCTCAAAGTTCACCACATGCGGTAATTGGTCAATATCCAAACCACGTGCAGCAATATCGGTAGCGACTAGAATACGTACACTGCCGGCTTTAAATTCAGCTAAGGCCTTGGTGCGCGCATTCTGGCTTTTGTTACCATGAATCGCAGCAGACGCAAGGCCGTTTTTATCCAGATATTCAGCTAAACGGTTAGCACCGTGTTTGGTGCGGGTGAACACTAACACCTGCTCCCATGCACCCATGGTAATCAAGTGCGCTAACAGTGCGCGCTTAAGTGATGACTGAATGCGGAACACACGTTGCTCAATGCGCTCGACCGTAGTGTTGGGTGGCGTGACTTCAATGCGTTCAGGGTTGTGCAGTAAACGACCCGCTAAGCTTGTAATGTCATTAGAGAATGTCGCTGAGAACAGCAAGTTTTGACGTTTGCTGGGTAATTTGGCTAAGACTTTCTTTACATCATGAATAAAGCCCATATCCAACATACGGTCGGCTTCATCCAACACTAAAATTTCGACGCCACTTAAGTCGATTTTACCTTGATTGACCATGTCTAATAAACGACCTGGGCAAGCCACTAAAACATCTAAACCTTTGGCGACAGCATTGGCTTGCGGGTTCATACCCACACCACCAAACACGCAGGCGCTGACAAAAGGTAAGTCACGAGCATAGAGTTTAAAACTGTCATGTACCTGTGCAGCGAGCTCACGTGTTGGAGTTAACACCAAGACACGGGGCTGACGCGGACGATGACGGTTTGCGCGGTCAGGCTTACCGTTCGGGAATAAGATCTCTAAAATAGGTAGAGCAAAACCACCGGTTTTACCGGTACCGGTTTGAGCAGCAACCATCAGGTCGCGGCCTTGCAAAGCCGGGGGAATCGCCAGTAATTGCACAGGCGATGGAGTTGTATAGCCGGCAGCTTCAACGGCGTTAACTAGGGCCTGAGATAGACCTAGGGCAGAAAAGGACATGCAGTCTTCCTGTGTGTCGGCGACCCGCCGACTTTGGGGCGCAACATTATAAATGCTCAATACAAGTGCATAAAAAGAATGCACCCCATTCACGAATGATGTCCTGCGCTGGGCATCAAACTGAATGGAGGTATATCGCTAGAGTGGCCCGTGGGCCTGATTTCAGCGGTTAAGCTGGAGATTATCCCAAACAGCTAAACTCGGTTCAGCTTGGTTAAGTGTGTAGAAGTGCAAACCAGGAGCGCCACCTTCAAGTAGGCGTTCGCACATGTTTGTAATAACTTCTGCACCAAAGGCTTGGATGCTTGCTGAATCGTCGCCGTACGCTTCGAGTTGTTTACGTATCCAGCGCGGTAGCTCAGCACCACAAGAATCAGAAAAGCGTGCCAACTTACTGTAGTTGGTAATCGGCATAATGCCGGGCACGATTGGGATATCAATACCTAGTTTACGCACTCTATCGACAAAATAGAAGTAACAATCAGCATTAAAGAAATATTGGGTGATGGCACTGTCTGAGCCAGCGTGCACTTTACGAGCGAAATTTTGCAGGTCAACTTCAAAATCTCGTGCTTGTGGGTGCATCTCTGGATAGGCTGCTACTTCAATGTAAAAGTGGTCGCCGGTCTCGTGGCGGATAAACTCAACCAGTTCATTAGCGTAGCGCAATTCACCATTGGCCATACCCATACCGGATGGCAAGTCACCACGTAGTGCAACGATGCGTTTAATGCCCGCATCTTTATAGAGATTGAGCAGTTCGCGTAAATCTTCTTTGCTATCGCCCACGCATGATAAGTGCGGTGCGGTAGGTACTTTAATGTCGCCGTCTAACTGTAAGACAGTGTTTAACGTGCGGTCGCGAGTTGAACCACCGGCACCGTAGGTGCAAGAGAAAAACTCAGGATTATAGGTGGCGAGTTTTGCTGCCGTGGTTAGCAGTTTCTCATGGCCAGCATCGGTTTTAGTGGGGAAAAACTCAAAACTAATATGAGGTTGATTGCTCATAGAACACGTCCCTAAATATCAAAGTGTATGGGCAGCCGAAATGCAAAAGGGGCAGCCATGCCACCCCTTTTTTGGCAACTTAGTAGCGGTAAGTTTCTGGCTTGTAAGGGCCATCCACCGGAACACCGATATAGTCAGCTTGCACGTCGGTCATACGGGTCATGACGCCGCCAAAACCTTTGACCATCTCTAGAGCCACTTCTTCGTCGAGTTTTTTCGGTAACACTTCAACGGTGAGTGCGGCTGCTTTTTGCTCAGCATTTAATTGGGCAAACTTACGCTCAAATAAGTGCATTTGTGCCAAAACTTGGTTAGCAAATGAGCCATCCATAATGCGGCTTGGGTGACCTGTTGCGTTACCCAAGTTCACTAAACGACCTTCTGATAACAGAATCAGGTAGTCATCGTTACGTGGATCAAAGTCGCCAGCACCGGTGCGGTGAATTTTGTGTACCTGTGGTTTAACTTCTTCCCACGCCCAGTTTTTGCGCATAAATGCAGTGTCGATTTCATTGTCAAAGTGACCAATGTTGCACACTACAGCGCGTTTTTTCAGAGCTTTGAGGATGTTAGAATCACACACATTGACGTTACCAGTGGTGGTAACGATCAGGTCGATTTTGCCTAGTAACGCTTTATCAATGCTGGCTTCAGAACCATCATTCACGCCGTCGATATACGGAGAGACTAACTCGTAACCGTCCATGCAGGCTTGCATAGCGCAGATCGGGTCAACTTCCGATACTTTAACGATCATGCCTTCTTGGTTCAGCGACTGTGCAGAACCTTTACCCACATCACCGTAACCAATCACTAACGCTTGCTTACCGGATAACAGGTTATCGGTACCACGTTTGATTGCATCGTTGAGGCTGTGACGGCAACCGTATTTGTTGTCGTTTTTACTTTTGGTCACTGAGTCGTTGACGTTGATCGCTGGGACTTTCAGTGTGCCTTTTTGCAGCATTTCTAGCAGACGGTGAACACCCGTGGTGGTTTCTTCAGTTACACCGTGGACATTGTCCAAGACCTGTGGGAAACGCTCGTGCAGAATACCGGTTAAGTCACCACCGTCATCCAGAATCATATTGGCATCCCAAGGCTGACCATCTTTAAGGATGGTTTGCTCGATGCACCACTCGTATTCTTCTTCGGTTTCGCCTTTCCAAGCGAATACTGCAATACCTGCCGCCGCAATCGCTGCAGCAGCTTGGTCTTGAGTTGAGAAAATATTACAGCTGGACCAGCGCACTTCCGCGCCCAGTTCTGTCAGCGTTTCAATCAACACTGCAGTTTGGATGGTCATATGGATGCAACCGAGGATTTTTGCACCTTTAAGTGGCTGCTCGCCAGCATATTTAGTACGCAAACCCATTAGGGCCGGCATCTCAGATTCAGCAATAATAATTTCACGACGGCCCCAATCAGCCAGTGACATATCCGCAACTTTGTAATCAGTAAAATCAGCAACAGTGCTCATAAAATGAGTTCTCCATTCGTAATTAGCGAATGGGCGCCGTTTGCAAATATGCAGTTGTCTAGACAACTTGGGGCAACTGTTTCGAGCCTGACAGAAGAATTCTGCTGCAGCGCCCCTCGAATCTGTTGGTCACCATGGCTTGGCCATAGCGCAGGGTGATTATAGCGAGGCTTTGCCGTTTGACAAAGGGGTAAGCATTGAAGAATTTCATTTATCGTGTTTGAT
This sequence comes from Pseudomonas sp., assembly GCA_034006005.1. Taxonomy (GTDB): domain Bacteria; phylum Pseudomonadota; class Gammaproteobacteria; order Pseudomonadales; family Pseudomonadaceae; genus Denitrificimonas. The sequence goes on along the minus strand of JAVETP010000006.1, from coordinate 16,624 downwards.
TTGTATTAAAGTACAGTGCTTGTCTAAAAAATCAGTGCGGTAGGAGTCGTTATGACAATTGCATATTGGTGCGTCTTGGTTGCGATTTTGTTGCCTTATGCCTCCACTGTTGTGGCGAAAGCCAGTGCCGGCGGTTTTAGCCCGCGGCACAATCATGATCCGCGTACTTTTTTAGCCAATGCACAGGGCATGGCTAAACGTGCGAATAATGCCCAACAAAATGGCTTTGAAATCGCCCCAGCTTTTGCTGCAGCGGTGATTATTGCTCATCTGATTGGTGTTGCCGAACAAGGCGTTATCGATCAATTGGCGCTGGTTTTTGTGGTCAGTCGCGTGTTGTATACTGTTTGCTATGCCGCGGACTGGGCCTTATTACGCTCGCTAGTGTGGGCAGTCGGTTTGGGCGTTATTGTCAGTTTGTTTGTGATCTCAGCTTAATGTGTCAGACGTGCAATTAGCTTGTTTTCAGCGCTGCTGCGAGTCTTTTGTTTATGCGTTAAGTGGGGCTTGAGTTCAATTATTTTATGTTAATTAAAGTGGTGAGTGTGTGTTAAAACGTAGTGTATTGCTGGCAATGGCGATGAGTTTAGCCGCCTGTGGTGGTGTGGATCCGGATTCGCCGTTGGGTAAACGTCAGGTGATTTTTAAAGAAATGCTCAATGTCAGTGAAGACTTGGGTGGGATGCTACGGGGTCGCCTGGCCTATGATGAGCCGCTATTTATTGAGAAAGCAGCGCAACTCAATGCTTTAGCGCACGAACCATGGCAGCATTTTCCGACTATTCAGGAAGACGAAAAAACTTCAGCACGTGACGATGTGTGGAAGGAGCAAGAGCGTTTTCAAGAGTTAGCACGGGCATTAGAAGGTACGACCGCGCGTCTAGTGGCCAGTACCACTGATCCGCGACTCAATCAAAGTATTCTAGCTCAGCGTGTGCAAGCAGTAGAAGATGCTTGCGAGTCATGCCATGCCGAGTTTCGTGCGTATTAATAGATGTGCATAAAACGTTCTCAGCGCTCACACCGCCAGGGTGGAGCGCTGAATCGTTTAGGACAGACTTAATGCAGTGCGCGGAAGGATTCCAATAGTGCTGGAATTCCTTTGAACATACCGACACCTGCCATCACGGTACACAGCAGAATAAAGACGATCGATGGGATAATCCAGCGGTCGGTACGAGTCATACTCTGGCCGCGTTCTTTATCGCCAATGATGCCTAGGTTATCCAGCAATACAGTTAATGACCAGCCAAATACTGGGTTCACCAGTGCAGATGAGAAGATCACAATAGCAGCTGATTGTGCCGTTTTACCTTCACGGGTCATTTGCATGCCGGCTTCAAGTAGCGGCAAGTACACACCCACAATCAGCGCAACGCTGAGCACCGGTGGCCAAATCGCTAAGTCCATTGGGTAACCCCAGACTGCAGCAACCACACAGAGCAAACCGGTTAACACAGCACCGGCTGGAATGGGACGTTTAGCAATCGCTGCAGGTACGATATAGGTACCCCATGATGAAGCAATATTGGCACCACCTAAGGCTGTACCCACAACTTGACGCGCTGCGGCTACGATCATGGTGTCGTCAATATTCATCACGACTTTCTTAGCGTTTTTTGGATAGTTTAGATGTTGGAATGCACGATGGCCTAAGAAGTCCGGTGACCACATCGCAATCGCCAGTACCGCAAAGGGAGCAGCAGCAATAAAGTGATGCATCTCAGGCAGACCGAGTTTCCAGCCGGTGTCTTCACCCCACCAGTAAGCAGGATTCATATGTGGCAGACCCGGCTCAGTAGTGAACTCAAACGGCGCACCCATTGCAAACGCTAGGCCCGCAGCCAGTATGGCGCCCAATGGAATTGCCAGCCAACGCTTACCAATATGCTCTAAATAGGCATACATAATAATAGTGGCAAGAATCACCACAAAGGCGATATAGCCTGCATCAAAGCCTTCTGCCCACGCATAGAGGTATTTGATTTGTGAGGTCATACCGATAAAGCCTAAAAACAGCAATAACCCCCCGCAGACCCCATCACTGGTCAACCTCGCCAGTAAACTTCCGCCTTTGAAAATACCCAAGGTAAAGCCTAAGACCCCGATCATAATACCCAGCGCCATCGGGTGGCCACCTGAAGCAACAATGATCGGCACCAATGGAATCAGTGGCCCGTGGGTACCGGCTAAGTTAGCGGTTGGAATCAAAAATCCTGAGAACAACACCACAAATAATAAGGCTGCGATGAGCATTTCATAACGGGCGTTTTCAATTACAAAGGATGCGGGTAGGCCTAATGGTTCGGCAAAAGCAGCAACAATCGCGGCCACCATAACAATTTTGCCGATCGTGGCCGCCATAGCGGGCACCCAGTCTTCAATTTCAAAACGGTAATCACGAAAGGGTAAGTTCATGCCCCAACGGCGTGGTGACATAATGCTAAGTTCGTGTTCTAGGTACGCTTGACGCGATGCAAACTCGCTTTGTGGGCGGTGCAGGGCACGGTAACTTTGAGAATCATCATTTGCCATTTTATTGCTCTTTTAATATATGCCTCAAACAAAAAGACAGGCGCCAAGCGTTACTGTGCAGTAACACCATGGATTATCTGTCTTTGCTAATGTTTCTTATTCTTATGAGGGGCGCATCAGCGCAAATGATTGAACTGCTCTGAGCTGCAATTCAATTAAACCGGCGTATCTTGGACATTGATAGCGATAACTACAATAGGCCTTTTGTATGGTACTTGTCTTTTTTATAAGCACGCTGGTTGTTTTGCCTGCTGATTGGGGTGCAATTAAAAGCCATCAATCGCATGACGCTGTAAGTTTAAAGCCGCAGCGCGTACTTCAGTGTGCTGAAAAAAAGCATAAGCATTGTGTGCTTTTTTGCGACTTAAATAACGCTGCTGTTGCCAGTCTTGTTCTGTTAAATCGGCGAGTATGTGCCAAGTATCTGCTGGTTTTGGTGTGATACTGGGTGGTGCGCCCAGCGCTTTTAACCACAGCTTAAAGGGTTGGCGCTTGGCTTGAGCAAAAGCATGTGCGGTCTGTTCACTGCGTTTTTTTGCAAAACTGGGGATATGGGCTAGATCTTCTGCGCTCAGTGCTAGCCAGTCAGTGAGTCGAGTGACTTTCTGTGCATCAATCAATGCTTGCCAAGTTTGTGCGCCAATTCCACGCATATTCAACGTCTTTTTTTCACCCAGCCAAGCGAGGCGGGCGAGAAATTGCTGTTGGCATTGCACTGTAGCCTGCCAGCAGCTCAGTGCGTGATAATTTTCGGCAGTCGGTATCGCAATCGTCTGCCGCTGCGGACTGCGCCAGAGCACTTCTTTAAGTTGTGGCACGGCATGCCCAGATAAGGCGATCGCGACATGATCACCTTGGCTGAGCTCCAGTTTTTGTAAGCGGCTCAGTGAGCCTAAGCTGACTTTACGAATGGTTTTGTTATCCAGTGATACCGCTGCTAGATGGGCGATCGGAGTAATACGACCGCTGCGGCCAATATTAAAAGTAACATCGATGACTGAGGTGAGCGCTTGCTGTAGTGGATACTTTAATGCCACCGCCCAAAAGGGAGGGTAGGCACTGCGAGGGTGATTGATACTGCGCTGACTTTGTTTAATCACTACGCCGTCACTGGCAAAGGGTAGTTCTGATGTATACCAATGATCGCGCCAGTGTTTGGCTTCATTTAATGTTTTGACCGGTTGGCTATAGGCGCTGCTGTGGCTAAAGCCCCACGCCTGTAATTCCTGTAAACGCTCCAGCATAGTGGCTGGACCATCGGGCCATTCCCAGATAAATACACCGATGCTTTCACCCTCTGCTGCGCTCAACGCACGGCGGTTAAGTAAGCCTGCGACTTGGCTGCGCGCATCACTACCGCCGCCTTGTTGTTGAATATGCTGGGGCTGCTTCAGATACAGCTCGCCTTGCAAGGTGACCGTGGTGTATTGCGTTGCCAGTTGCTGAGGCACGGCCTGAATTACTTGTGCATGGGCTAACCAGTTCTGTCCGACCAAGCCATTACCGCGACTGAGCATCTGCGTCAGTTGCCCAGCGCTATACACCAGCGTGACTGCAACACCATCCACTTTAGGTTGCACCCAGAGATCCTTGCGCTGCTGCATCCATTGTTTGAGTGCACTTTCACTGAGCTTTCTTAAACCCGTTTGGCTAAAAGGTAAATCAAGCTGACCGCGCGCTGACTTGAGTGCTGTGGTTGCTGGTTCTGCTGTGTGAGAACTAACAAAACACTCTTGCCACGTCTGCAGTTGCTCGCGGGCTTGGTCATAAAGTTCATCGGCAATGGGGGAGGTGGCGTCGCGATGATAACTGCGATCCCAATCGGCGATGCGCTGGCGTAAAGTGCTGATTTCTTGCTGGGCTTGCTCAGTTGTCCATGGCGGGCAATCGGCCATAGCAAAAGGTGTTATCAAGAGCGTGCTGATTAATACGAGGGTAGGTAATCTAAAGCGAAACATACTGAGCATCCTTGCTGAGTGATAAGTGCTTATTGAGTGTAGTTGAGAATGGGCTGATGTCTTGATTAAGGTTCAGTTAAGGCGCGTAGATTAAGCTCCTGCACAGGATGTTAAAGGACGAAGGTTATGAAAAAGATTTTATACAGTGTTGCTTTAGTGATTGTTGCAGTGTGGGTGATCACCCTGCAGGGGCAGACTGCGCCCACTGATATTTGGTGGTGGCGTAAGCAGTTGATTTACGTGACAGGGCTGGCTTCTTTTGTGTTGATGTCGTTGATTATGCTGTTGGCTGTTCGTCCGCGTTGGTTAGAAAAACCACTGCATGGGCTGGATAAAATGTATCGACTGCATAAGTGGGCGGGTATCTGGGCGATCGGACTGGCTGTCAGCCACTATTTATTGAAGCTATCGAAAGATGTACTGACAGTGTTTTTTGAGCGCGGTATTAAAGAGCCGCGCCTTGAAACTTTTTTAGAGATGTTTCGCGGTGCCGCTAAAGATATTGGTGAATGGACGGTTTGGATTCTGGCCATTATGTTGGTGATGACTTTATGGCAGCGCTTTCCTTACCATATTTGGCGTTATGCGCATAAAGCCTTAGCGGTTGTTTATATTGCTCTGGCGTTTCACGGTGTCGTATTAGCACCGGCAGATTGGTGGTTACAGCCTGCGGGTCTATTGCTGGCAGTGGTCACAGTGGTGGGTGTTTATTGTGCGTTGATTGCACTGAGTGGCCGTATTGGTCATACACGCCGTTATCAAGGTCGTGTAGTGAATGTTAAACAGCATCCTGGTGATGTGCTTGAAGTGACATGCCAGTTACCCAAACAATGGCAGCATCAGCCGGGGCAGTTTGCCTTTATAACCTTTGACCGCTTTGAAGGTGCGCACCCCTTTACGGTCAATAGTGCCAGCCGCGGTGATGGTCAAGTGCGCTTTGCAATTAAGGCGTTGGGCGATTACACCACGCGTTTGCAGACTGAATTAGAAGTGGGCCGAGCAGTCACCATTGAAGGACCGTATGGCTGCTTTGATATGCAGCACGATAGTGGCAGCCAGCAAATATGGATCGGTGCAGGTATCGGTATCACGCCCTTTATTGCTTGGCTTGAATCCTTACAAGCTCATCCTGAGCAAGCACCGCAGGCGACCTTATATTACTGTGTAAAAAATGCTCAAGAAGACCAGTTTTCTGAGCAATTACAACGTTTATGTGCTGCGTTACCCAATATTACTGTGCAGTTGCATTACAGTGATCAGTACGGGCATTTAACGGCTGATAAGGTGCTGCAGGGTCAATCTGCAGATACCCATATATGGTTCTGTGGCCCACAAAAGTTTGCTCAAGCGTTACAACAGGGCATGCAAGCGCAGGGCAGTCCCGCAGGTAACTTTCATAAAGAATACTTCCAGATGCGTTAAGGCTGGATGCTGATGAGCGGTGTGCTAAGCATGCCGCAGAGCCGGCATCAGGCTATTGAGTATCGGTCGAGTGATACAGCCATTCAATCTCAGGATAATTAGCAAAGGCACTGGGAAATAGATATTCACCGCTAAAAAAGGGCGCATTCACCTGCTGCCATTCGGGCTGAAAAGCAACGGTGGAGTGGACCAGTGCATCGGCTAACAGTGTGGTGCAATATAAATGCTCCATGTTGCGCTCGGCTAAGACAAAGGGTTGCTGCAACTGCTGCAAGACGCGTTGGGCCGCGCGCTGATTTTCTTGCTCAGTGACGAAACCTGGACGCGCAATAGCAAAGCTGTATGCCAACTGCGGTGCGATAAACTCTGTCAGTGTTGAGGTGAGTACTTGATTACTGCGTAGCTGATCATCGTCGGTGGTGGCATGCGCAATCAGTGGCTCAGGTTGCAGACTGACCACCATGCCGATATGGGAAAACTCACTGTGACTGAGACTTTGAATCAGCTGACTTTCAGCTGAGGTACCAGAGCGAAACACCCAATCCCCCACGGCTAATTGCGGCAGTGTCGCTATTGAAAAAGCAGGGCGCACTGCTTGCGTCGGCGCTATATACAACAGCATGACTAAACCGAGGATTGCGCTGATGAGTAGCGCAATCCGCAGTGGCTGTTGTTTGAGTCTGATCATGTTGTTACACATAAGGTGTTTAGCATACTGATCGAGCAGGCCTTAAAGTGTTACTTTCCAACCATTCTCAGTCTTAACTAAGGAAATATTTTCCTTTTTAAAGGGTGCATCTTCTTTTTTGTAGTGAATGGTCGCGACTAAATTGGCACGAGTTTCATCATTGTTATATTCGGTTTTAGAGTAAGAGATATCTTTCACTCCGCCAAAGCGTATAGCGCGGGCGCTGTTATCTGCCAACATCATACTCAGTTTTCCACGCATTAAGGTCTGCTGTTCTTGCCCTGCGTCTGTTGGTATTTCTAGCGTTTCCATCACGCCATCAATGTCATTGGCTAGCACCGCATCAACATAATTCTGCGCTACTTTTTCAGGTGAATTGCTGGCTGAACAGGCGATTAACAAGGCTGCAGTCAGCAGCATAAAAATACCATTACGAAGAATTTGCATTGGAGTTCCTTGAGGAAGGGGAATGTGAGTGTGCAGTATAACTGCTGCCATATTGGAGCAAGCATAGGGCGAATAGTTTTCTTTCTTATGCTGAATTTTTTACTGTTTAAAATCCTTGTGCCATGACGACTGGAAAAGCACTCGATCCGTATTTAAAATACTTTGATTTTTATAATTCTGGTGCTGAATACTTCAAGCTATTTGCGGTAATCTGCAGACTCAAAGAGCATCAGTGTGTTTGATGCTATCCATGACTTACATAAGGTTAGCCAACTGATGACCCATACCCTGCTCAATAAGCACACAGCAAAAAACCAGCAGGCGCTTGCCGCCATTGCTCATATGCCCACCAACAGCCTCGCTGTTTTAATGGATGATGATTTTGCTCAGGGCTTAACTGATGCTGACTTTATGCGTATCGCTGTATTGCTCGCGCAGAAAAGTTACAACGAAGGCGGCTGCCCGATTGGCGCGGTAATTGTTAATAACGCTACCAATAAAATAGTCGGCAAGGGCCACAATACGCTGACTCAAGAAAACCATCCCTATAACCACGGTGAAACCTCAGCGATTCGTGATGCGGGCCGAATGGATTTTAGTGAGACGACGATTTATACCAGCCTCAGCCCTTGTGTTGTCTGCGCAACACTAGTCTATATGCGTGGATTCAGTCGCGTGGTGGTGGGCGACATCACCAATGCCTCAGGCACTGAAGCGCTGCTGGCTGAGAAAGGTGTGCAGGTGGATATTCTGGAGGATCAGCAAGGTATCGAGACCTATGCACGCTTTCGCGCAGAAAAGCCGGAGCAAGATCTGGAGGATTGGCAGGGATTGAGTGCTGTGTGTAAAGGTGCATAACTAATCTATGACGTCTCTGACGCTTTTATTAGAGTGCTATCGTTATTAAACCCTTACTGTCTCAATATTCGTACAAATTGAGACAGTAAGAGTCGTGAATGCTAATCTCATCTCAATAATTGAGGTTATTGAGATATGAATATAAAAACGCCGCCCCCTGTTGTAGTGAATCCTTTCGCAACACTGACACAAAACTATCCCGATCAGCTTGAGGATTACCTTGAATTTTATAGTCCTGTGGATAAAAAGGGCCGATATCTGCCTTACGATGAGCTACGGCACAGAATGGCGAGCGGACTCGATCATCAATTGGTGTGGTCTTTAACTCGATTATCGAGAACTAAACAGCAAGCCACTCTGATTGAGCTAGGTGAACCAGCGACACCCTACGGCTATCTGTTAACGCCGTTGATCCAGCAAGCCATTTCCGCAGTTGATAGACATACCACGACTGCATCACTTGAATGGATCAGCAGCAAAATTGATGAGAAATTGCAGTTTGAATATTTGCTCAATGATTTAATTGAAGATGAATCAATTAGTAGTAGTCAGCTGGAAGGTGCTGCCACCACTACGCAAGTTGCTAAAGAGCTAATCAAGCGCAATCGCAAGCCACGTTCAGAAGATGAGCGGATGATTGTCGGCAACTATAAAATGATGCTGCACGCTTGGGAAATGCGCGATCAACCGTTGTCTTTAGACTTGATTACTGAACTGCATAAAATGGGTGTTGAAGGCATTGATGACGATGCCTATGCGCCAGGGTGTTTTAGGCAGTCAAACACTGTCCATGTCGTCAATGCAGACGGTGCAATCGTACATACGCCGCCTTCTTGTGAAAATCTTGCAAGCAGGCTGCAGCACATTCTTGATTGGGCGAATGTTAACCACGACGCGGTGGAGTCTACCGTTTATATCCACCCCCTGATTAAAGCGATTGTTCTGCACTTTTGTATTGGCTACGAGCATCCTTTTAAGGATGGTAACGGCCGAGTTGCTCGGGCTTTGTTCTATTGGTTTATGTTTAAAAAAGATTTTTCAACCTTTAGATATATTGCAATCAGTGTCTTATTAAAAAAAGCCCCAGTGAAGTATGGTAAAAGCTATCTGCACACTGAAACAGATAAAATGGATCTGACCTATTTTATCGAGTACCAAGCAGGGATTATCATTCGAGCGATTGAGAAGTTTAAAGACGCTTATAAAAGTGCAGCTGTGGATATTGATCAGTTTAATCTTTGGTTAGTGGAATCCGGGCTGCATATAAAATTGACTGATAATCAAAAGGCAATTCTTCAGGCAGCAAAAATAGGTACAGCCACTGAGTTCACCATTAGATATGTTGAAAAACTTCTAGATTGCTCCTATAACACGGCAGCAGTGGTGTTAAATGGTCTTGTGGATTTAAAGCTGTTTAAGAAAGTTAAAGAGGGTAGGGAGTGGGTGTATGTTATGGAAAACGCAGATAAAATAATTGAGTACTTTGTAGATTTATAAAGTTTTTAGAACTGCCAGCTAATCTGATGGTTTGTATATGCACTGAATACCAAAAAATAAGCGCTTTTTGCTCGATGAGGTATAATTCATATAGGTGAAATATTACTACCCTAATTTTATTAGGGTAGTAATATAACCGTATAAGTTTTACATTTGATTGATCACGTGTATTTGTGGTTTGTTTGTTATTTTTTAGATACATTGGAAATACTAAAGGATTTTTATGTCAGAATTGATTGAGCACAGTGGAGGCGATAGTCATAAGGTTTTATCAATAGGGAGTGAGCAGTCCCCAGTTTCGATAAAAATTTATCAAGACATATATCATCAGATTACTGGTAGAACAGAGCAGATAAGTCAGAAATATACTGAAAACGTTCTCTTGGATTTTTCTGAAATAGAACAACTGCATTATAAAATTATGCAGCTATGTGATGTGCATACTGTAATTGCAAGTAATGAAGTTGTAACTGTTTTTCATGAAAAAGAGAGGAAAGAACAATTTACATCATTTGAAAGATTTAAGGCTTATAATTCTAATGCAACAAAGCCAACTGTAAGTGTTGTTCTTAGATATAATTTTTCGATTTTATTGTCAGATAGAAAACAACCCCAAGAATATATAGTTACAATTAGGCTTGCTTCACGCGTAGCTATTCTAAATGCAATGGAAGGAGAAGTTCCTCCGTTTATGAGAGGTCGATTTTTAGGCTTGTCAAGATTACATACTGCTGAAATATCGGTGGAGTATGTTGATTATGTTGTTGCAAGAAGTTTTTTAGAAGCTTTTGATGAGTGGATTCAAGGTTGTAGTTCAGAGCCGAAAAGTAAATATATTGATTTTTTCCAATCAGTTTCTCACTATGTACCTCAAATTCTTCAGCTGATCATGCCGTTAATTGTAATGTATTTTTGTCTGCAAGCAGCACCTGGTTTTTTAGCTAATACTGCACCTTTAGACTGGGGACGCTTCTTTATAATATTTAGTAGCGCTTTTTATATTGTTTTTATACTTTCTGGTATTTTGGGAAGATTTATAGAATACGCTGTAGATAGTATTCAGCAAGTTTCATACTTGAAATTAAATAAAGGTGATGAAAAGCTTATAAGCAACTTTTCAAAACGAAACAGGAGAACATTTATTAGATTTTTTGCAGGATGCATATTAACGGTTCTTCTAGGTGTTGCTTCATCACTTTTATCCGGTTTGGTTTAAGTTGTAATGTTTTATAATATGCTTTAATTGATAGATTATGAGAGCTATAGACTCATTACTATGGTTTAAAGAGTGGAGGCACTTTTTTCTCTATGCTTGCCCAATTTTTAGAGCCTGCCCATGCTCCCCAACTCCTTCTTCAACCGCCCCGCACTCGAACTTGCCCCTGACTTGTTAGGCAAGGTGATCCGCTATCGCAACAATGGTGTCTGGCTCAGTGCTCGCATTATTGAAACAGAAGCCTATTTGCTGGCGGAGAAGGGCAGTCATTCTTCATTGGGTTATACCGAAAAACGCCAAGCGCTGTTTAAGGATGGCGGTACCATCTATATGTATTATTCGCGCGGTGGGGACTCGATGAACTTCAGTGCGCAAGGCCCGGGCAATGCGGTGTTGATTAAGTCGGGTTATCCGTATTTTGATGCGCTGTCGCCTGAATCCACGTTAAGTGTTTTACAAGCCAATAACCCCGATCGTCAAGGTCAGCCGCGGCCTGTGCATAAGCTCTGCGCTGGGCAAACCTTATTGTGTAAAAGCCTTGGTCTTAAAGTGCCCGATTGGGATAATCAGGTGTTTGCTGCTGAGCGTTTCTATGTGGAAGATTGTGGCTTACGTCCGCAGGAGATTATTCAAACGACGCGTTTGGGGATTTCTGCAGGGCGTGATGAGCATTTACCCTACCGCTTTGTTGATGCTGAATTTGCGCGCTATTGTACAAAAAACCCCTTACGCCGTGGTCAGCGTGAGGGGCAGGATTTCTGGCGCTTAGTCAGCGACTCAATGCAGTCTTAGGGTTTAGTTAAAAGGTGCGCGGCCAAGGTCCGAATCGAACCCAATTGTTGGCTGATCAATAATAGCTGAGTCTGCAAGAGGCGCAGAGTGTCATCCTCTTCTTCGGGTAAATCAGCTAAACGGTAAGAAAGCTTTTGCTCAGCGTCACTGTGCCCTGCAATGGGCTCGCGCTTAATCAGTTGTTGAGCGATTTCTTCAAGGCTATCTGCCAGCAGTTGTGCTTCTTGATTGAGCATCATATAAGTGGGTGCATGAGCCAGCTTTTCGCGGTGTGCTCCTAGGGCAGAAATATAGCTGAGCAAGGTATGCGAGAGCAGTAAAAAGCGAAAGCCGATATCGGTTTGTTTACGAAAGTAGCCGGGCTCTTTAAGCATATTGGTCAGTGTGCTGGAGAGCGCGGCGTCGGCATTATGCGCATCGCGGCGGGCCACACGATAGGCCATATCGTCTGTTTTACCTTGAGTGTATTCCAGCATAATTTGTTTTAGATAAAGACCGTTTTGGCGTAGGGTTTGTCCGAATACTGCGTTTAAACGGCGGCCTTGCCAATCCGGCAGGATCAAAAATACCGCTAAACCGGCAATGGCACTGCCAATTAAGGTATCGGTGAGGCGTGGTAAAAATAGGTTGTAGCCATCACCAATTTGGTTAAAGCAGAACAGCACCATCAAGGTGATAAAGGCCGTGGATAACTTATAATGAGTGGTTCGAGTGGAGAAATAAGCAACGCCCGCAGCAACGGCAATCATGGCTTGTACCCATAACTCTGGAAACAGCTCAAAAAGTACCCAGCTGGCACCTAAGCCTAAAATAGTGCCAATAATACGCTCGACTAAACGGACACGAGTCGCACCGTAATTCGGGCGGCAAACAAAAACAGTGGTTAATAAGATCCAGTAGCCTTGGTCAGGGTGCAGCAGTTGCATCACACCATAGCAGGCCGCGACAGCAATACTCAGGCGCAAGGCATGGCGAAACAGTAAGGAGTGAATGCTAAAGTGTTGACTGATGCGCTCAAAAGCTTCTTTAAACGATTTTGGATCGCGATCTAAAATAGCACTGTCTTGGGTGATGGCTAAAGCATCAGGGTTAGCGGCATCACGCAGTAAGTTATCTAAGGTGCTGAGGTTATTGGCCAGCGCGCGTAATGAACGTAATAAGTCGCGCCACTCGGGCTTGTTTTGCTGTTTAAGGTAGGCAATGGCGCCTTGTAAATCTTCCAGTGCGGCACGATGACCACCGCCATAATCAAAAGGCTGGCGCATCTCAATAGCTTTGGCCAGCGCCTTGCAGCCGTCGCCTTGTTGACGCAATAAGCGCAGGCAGCGAAATAATACGTCACTGTGGAAGAATGCTTTTGACAGTTCCTGGTATTGATAATGCGAGGAGCTGGCGCGCTCATGAATATCTTGCGCTAGAAAATACAGCTTCAGGTAGCGGTTGACCTTACTGCTACTACGGCCATCCACGCGGTGCAAAATAATAGTTTTAGTATCATTTAAAGCAGCCACCACTCGGCTATTTTGCTTGGCGATGGTCAGGCGGTGGCCTTCAATATCCATATTACGCAAAGGTTCTAGCAGCGCTGATTTCGCCTTTAAATAGTCGCATTGTTCGCGAAATAGACGTGCCAGACTGTGTTGCAGTGGTTGCTGTGAAAACAAGCCATACCAGAGTACTGAGAGTGCACCATAAATAGCGGCACCTATCACTAATAGCATCGGTTGCTGCCAGAGTGATTCGACTGTATTACGGTTTTGTTCTAAACCAATCATGGTGTAAATCGAGAGAATCAGCGTGGCGTAGGCCACTGTGGCGTAGCGTTCACCCAGTGCGCCGAGCATAATCAGGCAGAAGGTGGCAGTGCTTAATGCGCCAATAAATAGCCATGGGTAGGGGTGCAGCAGTTCCACAGCAACGGCGGTTATGAAAAAGAAAACCAAGGTGACGCACACAGAGAATAAGCGTCCTTGCCAGCTGTCATCTGACTCGGATAAAGCACTGGCAATCACGCCAAGAAATAATGGCGTGAGCAATTCCATCTGTGAGTGGTACCAACACCAGGTCATACAACAGGCTAGCGCAATAAAAAAACGCAAACTTGAGCCGAAGCGCTCGAGCGCCCATAAACGACGTAAAGAATGACTTAAAGAGAGCGAGCCCATAGATGATACGTATACCAGACTAAAAACAGGGTTTTAGGCTGGCACAAGATCGCGAAAACGGCAAGTAATGTTTTAGGCTTCTAAGCGCCAGAAGCGTTGATCTTGCAATGATTGAGTGCGTACATAACGTGGCTCGCCACTGATGGCTTCCAGTTCAGTGGTTCCACCCAATTGGTCAACGATACGGTAACGAATGCCTTGAAGTGCATCTTCAAGCGGGTAAAGGTTTTTAATATGTTCAGCCAGTATATTCAGGGTCGACATCTTGCAACTCCATATTGATGTGACAATGTTGTAATGCCTTTGAGCAGAAAACTGTAAAACAGTTCACTGACTGCGGCACGCTTGTTTTTCTAGCGCGCACAATAGCATTGAGTTGCCATCGGCGCTGTTAGAGAAAAGTCGATACTAAAGCTATATCAACTATTGTTGATATAGGTGTTGCCGTGTGGATCATCTGCGTCTAAACTGCGCAACCTATGAGTACAGCAACGCAATTGTCCACATTCAGTCCCATCGACGCCTTAGCCGCTTTTTGTAAAGCCGCCGGTGAGCCCTTGCGTTTGAATATTTTGCGTGCATTAAGTAATGACTCCTTTGGTGTTTTGGAGCTAGCGCAGATTTTTGCTACGGGCCAGTCCGGTGTCAGTCACCATTTAAAGGTGCTGACTCAAGCGGGTTTAGTCACGTCACGACGTGAAGGCAATGCGATTTTTTACCGTCGCAGTTTGCCGCAAAACCAGAGTACCGATGAATTGTTACACAATGCTTTATTGGACAGTTTAGATGAATTATCTGTGCCTGAAGATGTGGCGTTACGCATTAAACATGTGCATGCGCAGCGCGCTGAAGCCAGCCAAGAATTTTTTGAGCGTATGGCTGGTGATTTTCAAAGCCGCCAAGATTTAATCGCCGGTTTGCCACAGTTTCGTGACAGCTTATTAGCTTTATTGGATTCACTGACGTTTGCTGCCGAGGCCACTGCGATTGAAGTGGGGCCGGGCGATGGTGGGTTTTTAGCTGAACTCTCCAGCCGTTTTCAACAGGTGCGTGCCATTGATAACAGTCCGCAAATGCTGGAACTGGCACGGCAGACCTGCGTTAAGCATGCTTTGCACAATGTAGAATTACAATTGGCTGATGCGTTGCACGATGACGTATTAGCTGCAGATTGTGTGGTGGTGAATATGGTACTTCACCACTTTGCTGCTCCAGCGGATGCCTTGTGCCAATTGGCACGTTTGGTAAAATCCGCTGGCAGCTTATTGATTACTGAGTTATGCCGTCACGACCAAGATTGGGCCAAGCAGGCCTGCGGCGATCTATGGTTAGGTTTTGATCAGGATGAACTGGCCCTTTGGGCCGATGCCGCAGGACTGATACCCAGTGAAAGTATTTACTTGGGTTTAAAAAATGGCTTTCAGATTCAGCTCAGGCATTTTGCCAAGCCGGATTCACAAAGCACTCTCACGCACCGGTAGTTAAAGGAACCGACATGAGCGAATATTCGATTTTTACTTCTGAATCTGTATCTGAAGGGCACCCCGATAAGATCGCAGACCAAATTTCTGACGCAGTACTCGACGCTATTATCACTGAAGATAAGCAAGCGCGTGTGGCCTGTGAAACCCTAGTGAAAACTGGCGTAGCTATTATTGCTGGCGAGATCACCACGGATGCGTGGATTGATTTAGAGCAGCTGGTACGCGATGTGATTATTGATATCGGCTATAACAGCTCTGATGTCGGTTATGATGGCGCGACCTGCGGCATTATCAATATTATTGGTAAGCAGTCTGCAGAAATCGCTCAAGGTGTTGACCGTGTCAGCCCTGAAGATCAGGGTGCCGGTGACCAAGGTTTAATGTTTGGTTATGCCAGCAATGAAACTGATGTCCTGATGCCTGCGCCGATTACCTTTGCGCACCGCTTAATGGAGCGTCAAGCTGAAGCGCGTAAAACAAAAGTGTTGCCTTGGTTGCGTCCTGATGCAAAAAGCCAAGTCACCTGCCGTTATGAAAACGGTAAGGTGGTAGGCATTGATGCAGTGGTACTGTCCACTCAGCACAGCCCAGATGTATCGCAAAAAGATCTTGAAGAAGCGGTGATGGAGCTGATTGTTAAGCACACCTTGCCGGCTGAATTGCTGCACAAAGATACTCAGTACCACATCAACCCAACCGGTAAGTTTGTCATCGGTGGCCCAGTCGGTGACTGTGGTCTAACCGGTCGTAAAATTATCGTCGATACCTACGGTGGTATGGCGCGTCACGGTGGTGGTGCGTTCTCCGGTAAAGATCCGTCGAAAGTAGACCGTAGTGCTGCGTACGCTGGCCGTTATGTGGCGAAAAATATCGTTGCTGCTGGTTTAGCTGAACGTTGCGAAATTCAGGTTTCATACGCGATTGGTGTGGCAGAGCCGACTTCAATCTCTTTGAACACCTTTGGTACCGGCAAAATCAGCGATGAGAAAATCATCAAGCTAGTGCGTGACGTGTTTGACCTGCGTCCATACGCCATTACTAATATGCTCGACTTGTTGCACCCGATGTACCAAGCCACTGCGTCATATGGCCACTTCGGACGTACGCCCTACGAAATGACGGTGGGTGATGACACCTTTACCGCATTTACATGGGAAAAAACCGATCGCGCTGAATCATTACGCGCTGCTGCCGGTCTGTAAAACGCTTGAAAACAACAGCTTTGCGCCTTGCGTAAGGCTGTTGTGCCTTAATTGCTGATGATTTAAAACGCATCCAGCACCCCGATACAATCTGCTCCACACTCTAGATTCTTCCGTGTTTGTCTCACTCTAAGCTGTCTTTAATGCCGCCTTCTCTGTGGTTATCCGCTATAATTGCGCCTTTGATTTACTGCAAACGTTGCCCCCTGCGTTTAGGTGGGCGAAAATAGCCGTCTTTATTTTATTTTAGCGTCAGGAGATTCAGTAATGCCCAGCCGTCGTGAGCGAGCCAATGCCATTCGCGCCCTCAGCATGGATGCTGTGCAAAAAGCCAACAGTGGCCACCCGGGTGCCCCAATG
>JAVETP010000209.1:0-3018 GCA_034006005.1 Pseudomonas sp. | reverse complement strand
ACCAATGCCACAAGGAAATTAAGATTATTGAGGAAAACATTGCCAGGTCGCCAAAGGTTCAAACCGTATGGTTAGAAGAGGCTCAATACCAGCAGCGTAAAGCGACAAAGAAAGAGCTGGACGAGTGGTTTGCGAAACAAGACTTCGATAAGCGCTTTGAGGGTCTTGCTGATCCGTTTGAAGCCAAGCTGCAAGGCTACGTTCTTGAGCATGAAAGAATGATGGCCATGAGCGAAGAGGACGACATGGAAGCCTATGCTGGCGCAAACAAAAACAACCAATCTGATGACTTGGATGATGAGTCGGATTTATATCTTAATCGTCAGGATATGGGTGAGCGATTAACACAGGGCTTTGACTTTGGTGACGAAGAAGTAGAGGCGAGCGGGGTCTTAGAGAAAGTGGCTTCTATGCGCATGTAAACCGAAAAAAGAGTAAATGAAGAAAGGCGCTTTTATAGCGCCTTTTTTTGATTTTATGTGTTTATATCGTGTTATGTTGCCAGCGACACTTATTTGAAATACTATTGCTATATCGTGTTGATTGGGGGTGTGTTTTGAAGAAGATCTTAGTACCTTTTGCGCTAGTGATGCTGGTAACAGGCTGTGCTGGTAGCGGTAAAAAACAAGTGCAAGAGGTCGTGTTTGATGCCTCTGATCCTGCGGTTCAATTATTGAATGAATCTGCACTTCGTATCGCTAGAGCATCTGAGCAAGCGGCTTTGGCTCAGTCGGTTACAAACTCACGAACGGGTGTAACTGAGGAATATAAAATAGACCTCACAAAGCTTCCGCGAGAATTGCGTGACCCTATGCTGCTGGAAGGCGGATTTAACGGTGAGCTTGAAATCTTCTTGCGCTCGTTGACTGACTCAATTGGTTGGCAGAAGCCGGTAATTCTTGGGCAAGCTCCATCGGTTCCGCTAATCGTTTCTTTTACAGAACAAAGACGACCTCCAGCGCATTGGCTTGCTGATGCCGGTTATCAGTCGGGCGCATTAGCTGACGTGGTTATCAATACCAATCTTAAGCAAGTTGTCCTGCGATATAAGCTGGGTGGTGGCTTGCGATGAGTTTGTTTCGGCACATGCTGCGTATTGACTACGAAGAAGGGCGTGATGGCGTTGATGAGCGTCTAGTGGCTCATTTGGAAGCTTTAAAAGCGCTTAGTGCTAACAGGCAGCAAGAGTGGGTGCGTAATGCTCTGCGAAATACTTTTTTGCAAGAAGAGCTTTACCTTTTGAGCAGCCAAGAAAAAACCAATGAGCAGGGGTGCAAATCAGGTGTTTAAACGGATTATTTTAACGGCCTTAAGTGTGCCGTTTGCGTGTTCAGCGCTCGCGGGGTTTGAGATTGAGGGTACTCCTGCATTAACAACTGAATCAGGATTGTTGAGCAATCGCACGCATTACGAGCAAGACGCTAAAGCAACCTTTCGGATGCCTGACGCCAAGATGGTGCCAGCGCAGAAAAAGTATGAAGATGCCAAGGCAAAAATGGTTGTCGATAAAGCTTATCGCGTCGTCACTCATAAGGGCACTGGTAAAGCGGTTAAAGCAATTGGGTATGCTGACAGCATTCCGCTTGAAAGTGCTTTGTCGATGGTTATTCCTGCTGGATGGCAAGTTTACCAGGCGAAAGATTTAAAAGAAGAAGCCCTGCCTCAAGCTGTCAGCTTTGAAGGCGGGAAAGAATGGCCTGATGTACTGGCTGCTCTAGGTGAATATAACGCTCTGAAATTCCACCTCGACTGGTACGACAAGGTTGTGATGATGAGTCAGGGGCGACCTGTTTATACGTCCAGCGCGAGTCGTGTACGCATTATTGATGAGCCCGCAAAAGAAAACAGTATTCGTAATCGTGTATTTGGTGCTGGCGCTAAACCTGTTGTCACTACGCCGCCTGTAACCAAACCTGCTACCCCAGTTGTTCCGGCGACTCCTGTTGTGAGCGCAGCTGTAGCAACGGCGGTTAAAGCTGATTTGCCTATTGATGTAGCGTCAAGCAAAGCAACGAGTGCTGCACCCGCTACTGTGATCGCTGCTGGCGCTAAGCCAAGCGTTGCGACACCTGTTGTGGCTGCCACTAAAGAGCCGGTTAAGCCAGCTGGGTATTCTTTATTTGTTCGTGAAGGCTTTCTCCATGAAAACCTTGTTCGCCTTTCAAAAGAGAATGGCTGGAATGCACCAGAGTGGCAAATTGACAGTGATTTTAAAGTGGCTTCATCGTTCTCTGTCAGCGCTAAATCATTTCCAGAGGCTGTTGCTAAATTACTGATGATTCACCCTATTGAAGCAGACGTAAATACCAATCAGCGTAAAATTTATGTAACTAAGGAAGTTCAATAATGCGGCTTTTAAAACGAGCTGCATTAGCAGCTGCTATCACAATTACTTTATCCGCCTGCACAACTGGTATTGGCGAGTTCTCTGAGACAACAACCAAGCACTCTAAAGAGCTGGACGATTGGAAAAAACGCATGTCTGCCCCTCGGGATGAGCGTATTAAGATCACCGATATGCCGGTTGCGGGGCAGCGAGTGGCATTGCAAAAGCATCGCTGGCTCAAAGATAAGCGTATTTCTTTAGCTGTATCTAAAACGGGTGACGGCGTTACAGCTCAATCGCTCGCTATGATGCTTAAAGAAAATGGTATTGAAGTCATGTCCAGCTTGCCGCTGGATGGATACCGCTATAACGGATTTGGTGTGCGTAACGTAGATGGTGAAACCGCATTGCGTATGCTGTTTGCGCCGATGGGCCTTGATTACGATATTAACGATGAGAGCCAATATGTTGTGATCACGCCAAACCGAGCAAAGACTTTCTATCTGAAGTTTGGTGAGCGTAAATCAAAATACGAGTCAGGCTCTATTAGCGGTAACGTAGGCACTAGCAGCAGTTCTTCTAGCGGTGGAAGCAGTAGTTCCGGTAGTTCTGGTGGCTCTGGTGAAAGTTTGATTATGAATGGTGTTGAAACTGGTTTAGAAACCGGTGAGGGAAAAATCAACATCGAATCA
>JAVETP010000053.1:0-20284 GCA_034006005.1 Pseudomonas sp. | reverse complement strand
AGTAATTCTTCCAAGGGTCGTGGGTGGCTAAACAAGTACGCAAGAAAAGCCTGCCGTACCTGTTCAGTAATCCCTTCATTTTCAAGCAGTAATAAGACGTCAAAAAAATCACGGGGATGCTGTCGATCAAACGCGGCACACAGCTTGCCCGCATATAAATCGGCAAGAGAAACAACCTGTATTTCAGCAAAACCAAACTCATCTTCAACAGACTCACAAACACTTAACGTCTGCACAGGGAACACAGTGCCGCGCAAAACAGGTGACAGCTCTATTTGAATAGAAACACCGCTTTGCTGCACCGTTAGTCTTAATGCGTCAGCTTTGTCTTGATAGCTTTTAGTGACCCGCGTTCCTGCAAGGCTTTGCGATAGATTTAAACTGATTCTATCCAGTGCTTGCTTAATGCTTTCAAGCGCTTGCTGCCTAGTTGTACTGGGCAAGAAAACCAAATCGATGTCTACAGATAGGCGTGGAAACTCACGTACAAACAAATTGATTGCTGTACCACCCTTAAGGGCAAAGCAAGGCTCTTGAGCGACGAACGGAAGCACACGAAGCAGCAGTTGCACTTGTGCATAAAACAAACTATCTCTATCCACCAAAAGCCTCGGGTACAGTTATTTGATACGCTTTGTTAAAGCTTCCACCCTTTATGACTGAGCGTTTTCCTGAACCCAGATCATAGTTTTCGGGTTCGAGTTTATTGCGCCAAGTATGCTGGTAGCGGTCAGCAAAAAAGAAAAACAACCGTTTAGTCAGTACATGTTTGCAAGCATGCAAGAGTACATCCAGTCGTCGTGGTGACAGATTGACCAAGCTTTGCATGATATTGTCTGCTTGCTCAAAACTGATCACACTCGGCACCTTACTTAATAGCTCTAGGTAGGCTTGCTCTGGCGAGGCCAGTAGCCAGCAGCCCTGATGCAGCGGCACTGATTTTAAGCTATGGGCGGCAAGAAGTTTCTCTGCATCCCATATTTGTCCTGTCGTATGCCAGCGAAGCTCTAGGTTGCAAGAAAGCTTGTTTAGCCAACTAGGCGCAGGTTGCGACGCATATATATCGGTCACGGTTTGCAGTTGAATATAGTGAGCCAAGCCATGCTCAGCTAAAGCACTAGCACCACCCACATAGACAGGGCATTCAAACATACGATAAAGCGAGGCCAGCACGCCCTGCCATTCCACAGGCACGCCGGGCCTTGCCACTACGCCACGCGCCAAGCTTTCGAACTTTTTGCTTTTCAGCGCATTGTCGATTTGATAAACCTCAACCCCTTGCGCAAGCAACCACTGGCGGGTTGCCAGCTGCCCATAGGGTAAAAGCTCTGTATTTTCAGTGATAGGAAGCATCTGGTTTACCAGTAGGCTTATTTACGGCATTTATAGCCGTAAATACCAACGTCTGCAAACAAAAAATCAGAATCAGCGCAGTATGATAACTGGAGTATCCACTACACTGCTAAAATAACCATACAACGCCTTCAAGAACGATAGCGAGATGATGCAGTTATAACCTCGAATACATTTTTAGCAGCTGCAGAACCGCAGAGCTCATCTAAGAACGACTTTTCAAGCGCATATTGACATCCTCACCACCCTAAAGAGACGGTGATTCCTACTGCTAGACGGCCATGCCCGACCGCGAGAATGTTCTTTGCCGCATTTACATCGCGGTCGCTATGCGTGACACCGCACGCACTGCACGTCCATTCTCTTATTCCAAGCCCTGCGATACCTTTCGGCCTGCTGTCGGGCAAAGCGCCACAATTGCTACAGGTTTGGGTGGTGTATGCCTCGTTAACTTCCTTAAAAACAATGCCTGCGTGATCGCACTTATAGTCCAGCATTGTTTTTAATTGGCCCCAGCCAGCGTCTAGCACTGATTTGGCCATCTTGGTTTTAAACCGATAGGAGTATAAAGCGGGGTTTGCCAACGCGCAGGCAAAAAAAAGGGCTAGCTTTCGCTAACCCTTAAAGAAATTTGGTGGCTACACCGTCCTTTGAACAATCGATCTAACCCACTGATATTAAAAGAATTAAAAATAAGAACATAAACTGATGACAACGTTTGTGACAACATTTTAGTGTAGATAGGATTTAGTAAAATTATTTAACCTGCAAAACTTAAGCCTTAAACTTGTCTGTATTGAACATGATTTACCAAATAACAACGGCGCCCCAACCAAAAAGAGCCTCTACAAAATTAAGTAACCTTCCATTTTCACCACTCTGATTAAAAATCCACACGGCTAGAATTTGATAGCGTTCTATAAAGTCACACTTCCCCCACAAAACTGGGTATTGCTTTACACACCAGTAATTTACTTGCGTTTTTTTACTTGCCTATACTTTCTGATCTCATCAATGAGATCAGAAATTTTTGCTTAAATCTTTATCACACAAAGATCTATAAAATAGATTGTATAGAACAAAAACAGGGGGTGATTATTTATATTTTTATATCACTCTTGTAATCACCCTCACTAGCCCGCCTAACCTAGAAGCTCATTTCTACTGCCATCTAGGAGATGCTGACAATGCATAGCGAGACTAGCAAAAACTCTGAACTGAAAATTTTACGCATGAATGATGTGATCGCCAAAACCGGTTTTTCTAGAGCGTGGATCTATGAACTCATCAAGCAAGGTGATTTTCCATCTGGTCGTAAAATTGGTAGCCGTGCAGTTGGCTTCAGCTCAATAGAAGTGGACGCTTGGATCAATGAGCGTCTGCAAGGGCTAACAAAACCATGACTACAAATATTTCACTAACAATAGTCACCAGTAAAAAGCCATCCTTGCTCTCAAAGCAGTATAGCCTCAACAGCACTGGCAACCTGAGCAAACCCATATCTGCAGGCCAAATCGTCGAAGGGGAAGTGCAGCGCGCAAACATTGATAGCGCACAGAACTTTGCCGATTTACTTGTAACTCTGCAGCATAACCAAGCGCTAATCTACGGCGTGACGACACTAAAACAAGCCAAACTAATGAGTAAAAAAGCATTTGAGGCTGCCGACAAACCAGACCACGCTTTAACTCGTACTAAAGATTTTTTCACATGGCCCAGCGGTCCGGGTGTGCTGATGCTCGACTATGATCCGCAAAATGGCCGCCCTGCGCTGAGCCGTGCACATCTCATTGAAACAATTACGAATATTTTACCCGAGTTAAGCAAGTCAGCCTACGTGTGGTGGTGCAGTAGCTCCAGCCTTCTATATAACGATCAAGAGCAATTACAGGGTATACGTGGTCAACGACTCTACATTCTAGTGCAAGATGCTAGGGATATAGAGCGAGCAGGAAACGTACTATTTAAACGCTTATGGCTCGCTGGACTTGGTTTTTATGCAATATCCCGCGCAGGCAGCGCTCTAAAGCGATCACTTATTGATTCATGCGTGTGGCAACCAAATAGACTCGATTTTGCTTCGGGTGCCCAATGCACCCCGCCCCTCGTACAGCGACGAGGCGAGCCACTACCACACGAAGGTATGCTGCTTGATACTGTAGCAGCACTGCCTAACTTAATCCCAGAGCAGCTAGCAGACTATCAAGCAGCAAAAGCATCAGCGCTAGAATTGGTAAAAAATGACTTAATAGCTATTCGTGATAATTACATCCAAAGCGAATCGAAAAAACTAGCTGGTGTTGATCCAAAAACTCAAACTTTAGAAGATGCTCAAGCAACTATTACTAGAGCTGTGAACGGTGGCGTTCTAAGCGGAGATTTCTGCATAACTCTCAGTAACGGCCAAAAAGTTTCTGTTGAGAAAATTCTAGAAAATCCGAGCGTATACCACAGTCTACTGACATTAGACCCGCTAGAACCTGAGTATGATGATTACAAAATCGTAGGCAAGCTTTTTTTAACCGGTAGCAGACCAACTCTGCACAGTTTTGCCCACGGAGGTGCAACGTATCGTCTAATTAGACAAGCTCAACGCATTAAGCACATTAAAGGCACAACAAGCCACACTACAGATGAAACCTTAAATCTACTTCGTAACTTGCCGGATATTTTCGACTTAGGCGACAGCATAGCAATCGTTAATACTGGCACAGTACATCTACTAGACCACAACAGCTTAGCCTACTGGCTGGGTAGTATCGCTCAGTTTTATAGAAGCCAAAAAGATCATAATGGGAAGACTCAGGAGCGCAGTATTGACCCGCCCTCACAAACTATTAGGCAAGTTCTCAGTCTACGCAAACTACGAAATTTAAAACCACTGAAAACAGTGATCACAGCCCCAGTAATTTTACCAAGCAACGGTCGTATTTTGTCATGCCTGGGCTACGATGCACAAAACGAACTGTTTTTGGATATGCCGGATACTCCTCCGCCAATAGCTACGCTTCATAGCACCTCGGATCTTAGGCTGACTTACGAAAGCCTTATGCAACCATTTAAAGATTTCCCGGTTGCTAGCCCATTAGATCGCGGTGCTTTATTAGCATCAATTTTAACTGCAATTCAACGTCCTGCTCTTAATACAGCTCCTGCAATTGGAATTGATGCTCCGGTACAGGGCTCAGGAAAAACATTCTTAGCGCTATGCCTTGCAGCACTTGCAAGCGGGAAGACTTGTTCAATTACGCCTCCCTTAGATCCCGGCCAAGATCAAGAAGCACGGAAGCGGCTTTTCAGCTTGATAGCTTCAGGTGAATTAATACTAATCTGGGATAACATTTTAAATGATTTTGACAGCCCAGCATTAGCTGCAATGCTGACTAGTGAAAAATTCAGTGACCGTATTTTGGGGAAAACAGAAATATCTGAATACCCAAACAAACTTTTAGTATTTCTCACTGGCAATAATTTACTACTAACAAAAGACATGTCTCGTCGTGCAATCGTTTGTCGGCTGGACTCTAAGCTTGAAAACCCTGCAACACGGAAATTCGAAAAAGACCCACTAACGTTCATTCTTAAGAATAGACAAAAACTGGTTCAGTCCGGCCTATCTCTCATACTCGCTTATTTAAAAAGCGATGAGTTTGAATCTGGTGGAGCCGTACCAAACGAGTCTACAGCCAGTTTTGAAGAATGGGACAAAACAGTTCGACAAGTAGTGGCATGGCTAGCACTACACCGTGATTTTACTGAGTTAGCAGACCCTAGCGAATCAATTAAATCAGCTGTCGCTCATGATCCCGAGAGAGAATTACTAGCTCAAACACTAGAAGCTGTCCATAACCAGTTCGGCGAAAATTGGTTTGAAGCTCGAGAACTAGTATCACTCTTGGGTAGTCCTGAGAAATTAGGAGGAAAGAGTGAATTAAAAGAATTAATACGTGAATTCGCTCCAAATTCAAACTTAACAGCACGAAGTATTGGACGAATTTTAACTCAACGCACGGGAAAAATTGCTGGCGGCTTTTGCTTACAAACTAGAAAAAGTAGATCACGTACATTTTTTCACATCACGAAATAAGAAACTACAGAAACACTTCATATTAGAAAAGACGGTATAGACGGTATAGACGGTTTTTAACGGCTCACTAAAATTAGTGTATAGATCGTAGAGTTTTTTACGACTGCAAAAAACAAACCGTCTATCCCGTCTAAACCGTCAGATTGATAAATTATCACAAAGGATAAAACAAATGGTCTGGTTCGATTCTCCAGAATATCACCGCGGTATGGCAATAGTCAGCGAGCACCAAAACGAGTTTTGGAATGAAATTCAAAAAGTTCATACGTTCACAACTGAAGATTTTTCAGTGACGACAGCAGCTCAAGTACTACTACATAACGCTACAGCAACTAAGCTACTCATCAATCTACAGCAATTATGTCCATCTTTTATACAACCACACGATCTTAATCAACTGCATGATGAGCTGCTTAATACACAACTAAAATTAGCAGATTGGGTACTGTAGCAATCGAAAAACTTCAATAAAACTCACTCTCTTGTGCTTATCTAATGTAGACAAACCAGACAGCTACATCTTAGCTGTCTGCCGCACACTAGGCCTACGAACTCTTAACACTTTACTCATTTACTCAAGCTCGTCGATAGTTTTATCACATACGACTACACAGTCACGCCCACTGCCCTGCGGATCAGAATCAAAGAGTAATACATCAGCACCGCATAGCTGTAGAGCTAGTGCTAGATGAGTTGCGATGGTTGTCTTCACTGCCACACCTTTTTTATTCAAAACGTCTATAAATTTCACGTACTTACCTCTTTAAATAATGTATACTTATAAAGTTTCTCATGGAAACTAAAATGCGCAAGTGGGTAAACTAACGTCAGTGATGTAATAAAATCAGTAGCAGAGTATGGATCGTCAAACTGCAATAATTCGCTGTGTCGCTTACTGAATAGTTTTTTTGACGCTACGAGTTATTTAAGTAAAACGATAGTCGTTTTATGAACAACTTAATTTTTATAAACCATTTTTTTCCTCATAATCGACCAACCATCTTTTTAAGGCTTTTCTATGAGCAGCTCCACTTAAATAATGATCTATGAAAAAAAATACAAAAACAGCTAAAACCCCATACCACCTTATGATAAACATGGAAATCACACAGCAAATAAAAATAAGGCTTGATAATGTATTCCTTTTTCTTACTTGCTTATCTTGCTCTAATATTTTTTTTAAGTCTGCTTTATCATCTATTTTTTTCCCTGACTCTAGAAAATTTTTAACATACTCATATCGTATCCTATTAGCCTTTTCTGCTGAGTTGTAACTGTGTGCTCCAACAAAATATTCATCCTCATTTACTGCGTTTTCAGCAGGTCCAGTATCGCCATCAGTTTCTGAGTTGGTAATTGATTCGTCCGCTGGTTTCGCTTCAAAAACGCTGTCTAAGTTGTCTGTAAATATATTACGTTTGGAGTTAACAACGCCAAAATATTGTTCTACCGCTAAAATATTTTGGCCCTCATCCCCATAAGTTTCAAACCAATATTCATAAATATCAGCATTGTAAGGATTTAGTCTTATAGCATCTATCAGAATGTTTTTAACTTCATTCTCTGCAATTCGGCCCTTAATGATATTAATAAGAAGAGAGCGGGCTTTTTCCGCTGATTCGTCTGAAACTATTTCGTAAACTTTATCATTACTATTGTCAGCGACGGCATCCACTAACGCATAATGAACACAAAAAATAACATTAAAAACAGCTCGCTGTAAGCTATTCCTTGTATCTGTACTTTTGAATAGGAGATCTTTTTCTCTCTTATTGTTTGATTTTTTTATGCTATCCGCGACTGAATTTAAAATTCCACCGACAGCACCGATGGCAAGATTAGCAGCCGAAGCGATTGCAATGCCTTTTACAGCACCTTCAACACCAAACCCGCCGCCAATGACCGATCCGCCTCCGCTCGAACGTGTTTTTTTATATTCCTCATATTCTTCGATATCGAGGACGATTTTCATATAATGATCAAATACTTCAAGACAGTCGTCGTTGAGCTTACTGTATTTCTGAACATACCTCTCAATAAAGACCTCATCGGATATATCATTGATTCCAACGAGAATTAGCTCTCTTATTGAAAGATCTACGGCACGCTCCATATAACCGATAGCAACTGGTTTGAAACGCAAAAACAACTCATCCATATCGTTGAACATGACGATAAAATCATCAAAAAACTCTTCTGAAAGACGCTCTGAAAGCTCTAAGTAAACCTTTCTAAGCGAATTATACTTTTCAAACTCACTACTGACCTCTATGGTCTTTCCTTCAATCACTAGCATAAAATCTCCATTTATTTTATGTTACATGACATCAAGGTCATCAATTTAAATGCTAAAACCCAAAAATACTGATGAGCTTAATAAAATATTCGTATGTTACAAGTGGTATCTAAATAGGCTTTAAGTTTAATTATAAAATATATTTACAGGGAATAGTTGAAATGATAAACCAGCTAAGAAACCTTATTATAATTTAAAAATTAGAAATGAGCATATAAATATATTATAGCCTAAGATAAATTTTGACTCCTGTATTTTACAGCAAACGATTAATTCCTTTCAAAATTTTAATACGTCGATGCACTTCTTGTAACTCGTTATTTCTCTCTAAAAAGTAGACATTTTAATGATAGTTTTATGCTGTTTTCTCATAGTCAAATTATAGCAAACAAGCTTGAAAAACGCCTCGAAAAACAGGTGAAATCCAATAAAATCAAATCTATACTAGGTTGTCATACCGCAGTTTTTTATTGCCTTCAAACAGGTTTATATTATAGCCATCGAGAAGCCAATTATTCTTTTCACCCGTTAAAGCAAGTAATTCATCTGCTGGTTTGGGCCGCTTAAATCTCTCTTCAGCAAGAGCTTTGTAATACATGACAAAGCCGCTGTCTTTCCACATCACGAATTTTATTTTATTACGCTGACCATTAGTAAACACATACAGTGTACAGCTGAAAGGATTGCGACCAAGCTCTTGCTCAATCAGCAGCACTAAACCGTTGGTATACCTCCTAAGATCTACTGGTATACGGTACAAATAGATTTCAGGCATTTTTTTGCTGGCCGTAAATAACGCACTTGCACTAAAGTTGCCTCAGCAGTGCAAAGACGACATCCAGGTTGCTCGTATTAACGTAAGCGTCCGGTAAACCCATCTTGAGCCTAGCGGCGTAGTCGTCAAGATAGTGTCCACTTATTTCTTAGTGGGCACTATCTATGAGCAACGTAAGAGTAACTCGACCTTATCGTAAGCGTCGTCAATATACTCCTGAATTCAAAGCCCAATTGGTAGCTGAAAGCCAAATCCTTGGAGCGTCTGTTTCGCGCATTGCTTTAGATAATGATCTCAACGCCAACCTACTTCGGCGCTGGATCAACGAATCAAAGCAAGCAGACCAGCAGCCATCGCCAGCTTTTGTGCCAATTAATTTGCCAGTAGTAGCTACTCCAACAGTACAGAAGAGCAACAGCATACGTATTGAAATTCCTCGGGCTGGCGGACCAATTGTGATCGAGTGGCCTGCGGAGCAGGCACATCAGTGCGCACTGTGTTGCAATGATCCGTATCGATGAAGTTTGGCTGACAACAAAACCATTAAATATGCTAGCTGGACCAGATACTGCATTGACGCGTGTCGTTCAGGTGTTTGGCTCAGCTCGGCCGCATTGCGCGTATCTGTTTGCAAACAAGCGAGGCAACCGAATGAAAGTGTTGATTCATGAAGGCTTAGGTATCTAGCTCAGTGCCCGTCGGCTGAACCGAGGCAAGTTTCATTGGGGTGAAACGTGGCGTGGCAAGCAGCTGCAGTTGACCACTCTGGTTCAAGGGCTACCTTGGCAGCGTCTCGATGCAGCCGGTGTTATCTCAGTTCTATAACCACAAAATGACGCTTCAAGCCATCATCCACATGACGAATCGTCACAACGATTATGTTTTGGCGTACTGCTTGGTATGTCAAAATCTCTCGACCTTACCCAACTCTCTGCCGATCAACTCCGAACCTTAACGGCGGAGTTGATCGGTCGCTGGACGCTAAGGAAAAATTACTGAATCAAAAAGATCGAGTGATCGCACACCGCGATGCGGTCATCGAAAAACTGAGCCATGAACTGGCCATTCTGAAACGTCATAAGTACGCTCAGCGCAGCGAGCAGATGAATAATCTTCAAGCCAGTCTATTGGATGAGCTCGTTGAGGGTGACCTTGCCGCTATTGAAATAGAACTGGCTCAATTCTCTGCTGTAGACGCTCCAACGCAAGCTAAAAAAAACCCAAACGCGCACCTCTGCCTGCAGAATTACCACGCACGCTGATTCACCACGAGCCAGAAAAAACTCAGTGCACCTGTGGTTGCCAGCTTAAGCGTATTGGCGAAGATGTGAGTGAAAAGCTGGATTACGTACCAGGTGAATTCACTGTAGAGCGCCATATTCGCGGTAAATAGGCCTGCACGCAGTGCGAAACGCTAATCCAATCACCCGTACCACCTCAAGTCATCGACAAGAGTATTCCTACTACAGGTTTACTGGCTCAAGTATTGGTGGCCAAGTACTTAGACCACTTCCCCTTGTATCGACAAGAACGCATCTTTGCACGTGCTGGCTACGCTACTCCAAGCTCGACTTTGGCTGAGTGGGTTGGAGCGTGCGATGTGCAACTGCAGCCTTTGGTTGATGCACTAAGAAACCCCTTGTTAGAACACAGCGTTTTACACGCAGACGAAACACCGGTCAGCATGCTAGCTCCAGGTAAGAAAAAGACGCATAAAGCTTATGTCTGGGCCTATTCCACTCCGCCATTCTCAGATCTGAAAGCGGTTGTTTACAACTTCGCACCGACTCGCGCAGATGAACACGCCCGTAATTTTCTTGGCGACTGGCAAGGCTAGTTAGTCTGTGATGATTACTCAGGTTACAAGGCTAGTTTTGGCAACGATATCACGGAAATCGGCTGCATGGCCCATGCTCGGCGTAAATTCTACGATTTACATCAGGCCAACCAAAGCACCCTTACTGCACAAGCCCCCGAATATATCAGCCAGCTGTATATGGTCGAGCGGGAGGCAAAAGATCTGCCACCCGATAAACGTCACGCCATCATGCATGAAAAAGCTCGGCCGATTGCTGATGCATTACATCAATGGATGCTAGCCCACCGACAGAAAGTAAAAAGTAAGTAAAACCAACAAGAGCTTGATTTCCACCGCTACTCATAACTCTTCATATATATAGTTTAAAGAAGAAAAACTTGATCTTCTATGATCAAACAGCTATAAATAACTTTCTTGCTCAATGCGAGCACTAAAGTGTGGTAGCTGGCCGCCAAATAAATTCAGTATTTCCGCTATAAAGCTACCGTTTGGGCTGCCCCATTCGGAATAAGAAGTAAAAGCCGTTTCATTTTATCAAGTTAAGAAAATGAGTTGCGCTAACTATTTTTTTCACCTGCTATTTTTATAGCTATGACAATTTTTCAATAAAAAGCTATCTGCATATTCTTATGCAGAAACGCTTATCAAAGCCGTCCAACCCTTGGACGCGGTATCAGCAAATCAGCTGTGCCATTAAAAACACTGCTATCAAACATAAGCTTGCTTAACTCTTTCTATCGCTTTTTTATGCGCTGACAGAGCTAACGACTGATTGTTTAAGCTCTTTTATTCAGATTTCTCATCCGCTATTTTGCATCTTTTTCTTTTATACGATGCCGGATCACGAACTAAATCGAAGGCTTTATTGAGCAGATGAAGAAGTAGGCAAGTGGAAACCGATTGCTAACACACAGAGACGGTTCTTTTTAAATGTCTATAAGCAGTGCCCGCTAAGGCTATGCGTAAATTAAGCATGCGTGAAAACGCATGAAATAACTAAATTAGCGCGTACGAGACTGCTTGTGTAGAACATACACAAAGCATGTGAAGGCGTCACACCTCCAGTTAATTTTAAGTCGATAAAATAATGAGCTGCGGTCAATAAGCGTTGCGCACGACGTTAGAACATGCGCGTTTAACACTCACCAAATTTTATACGCCCACCGCATAGCCTCAAAAATCTCACTGCACAGCAGGAGACTCTACTGATTAGTAGGTTTGTTTCACCTCAGCATTCCTGCTGCTTTAGGTGTATTTATCTGTTAGCCAAAACAGATAAATCATAATTAGGGAAAGCTCGCCAAAGTATTTGCCATCCTAAAGCACTGACCTCAAGTGTCATTTTTGCATATCAAAATGATTGATGAATGACACCCACAGCACAGCATTTTCATGTTGTTTCTAACTGATAAAGCGGGCTTACAGCACAGTCTATAGGTCCGTTTTACTCCCTCTTTCCATCCGTCCACCCTTACCTAAACCTTTGTTTTCACGGTACTTTTATGTCTCAAAATTTCGATTTAAAAACACGCGATATGTCTAAAGCAGCACATATATTGCTGTCAAAAGACCAGCGTGAAGGTGCGATCTCGTTTTCTACTGTCGCGACAGTTCTAGAGCGTTTTGAACATTTCAAACGGTTTGCAAAAGAAAAAGGTGTTGCTCGTTTTGAGCGAGTCTCAAGCGAGCTAGTACGCAGCTATGCGCAACATCTTAAAAAGAGAATATTTAAAAAGAGAAATCTTAGCGCTGCTTACGCAGCAAACATGTTGTCAGCAGTAAACTCAGTAATGAGTCGAGCGCATTCTCACAACGGAACAAAGTGGACTCCGGTGACTGGGCGTGAAGTGAATTTAGAGCGACGAACGCGTACTCGAACCAATAAAACTGTCACGAGAGAACAAAGCTCAAAAGCTATTGAACAGCTATCACCACGAACAACTGCTATAGCAAATCTTGCACGCGAGCTTGGACTTAGAAGCAAAGAAGCGTCACTTATAAATGCTAAAAAAGCCCTAGCAGACGCTACTAACAAGAGCTTTGTCGCAATCGAAGCTGGAACAAAAGGCGGACGATACAGAGAAGTACCCATAACTAACCAGCTGCAAATTGAAGCTCTAAAAAAAGCAGCACAAATACAAGGCCAGCACCACTCGCTGGTGCCGCAAGAACAATCTTGGGTTGTGTTTCGTGAGGGTGAACTGCGCGATGGACGAGAGCTACTAAAAAAGCATGGAGTCGCTGGCTATCACGAGCTTAGAGCCGCTTATGCTGCTGAACGCTACCATGAGCTAACTGGACAGACAGCACCGATCAACGGCGGGAAAATTAACAATAAAGAAGTTGATTTGGATTCAAGGCTGCAGATATCAAACGAGCTTGGGCATGGACGAGCTGAAGTACTAAACGCATACGTGGGAGGTAAAAAATGACAATTTTAAAGAATGAGGTACTTCTTTTAACGCGTAACTACGTCAGAAGCGGCGGTAAAGATAATCGACGACAACAGCTACAACGGATATTAGCTTTCACATCATTCTGTCGAAATAGTGGCGTTGTATAGAGCGTCAACTATCTTGGCCGGTTCAGCGTCAATTACCTTGGCCGGTTGACGCTAACATTTCTACTTAACGTTCTGCATGGCCGTTTTCCGGCGGTAACTCTCTCCTTCGCAGTGAATTATGGTGGCGTGATGGACCAAGCGGTCGATCGCGGCGATGGTCATAATGGTGTCGTCAAAGAGCTCATCCCAGTCTTCAAACGACTTATTCGATGTGATAATCATGCTGTGGCGCTCATAGCGGTGCGCAATCAGTTCGAACAACACGCTACTCTCTTGCTCAGTTTTTCGAACATAGCCCACGTCATCAACGACCAGCAGGCTGTACTTATCGAGCTTGATTAATTCGTCTTGCAATTTGAAGTGTTGTTTAGCCAGCTGAAGTTGCTGCACCAAGGCGAGCGCCGCAACGAACTTCACTCGGTAACCTTGTTCAACCAGCCCATAACCTATGCTGCTGGCGAGATGTGTCTTACCTAAGCCGCTGGCCCCGAAAAATAGCAGGTTGGCACCATGCTTTAACCAGTCAGTTTGATTGATGAGGTCGTAGATTTGCGGTTTAGTTACGCCCTCAACGACACTGAAGTCGAAGTTGTTTAAGCTTTTTCCAGCGGGCAGTTTTGCGTCTTTTAATAAGCGCTGTAAGCGCTTATCTTCTCTTGAACTGAGCTCGATATGGCACAGCTCAGACAGGTACTGCTGTGGGCTCCACTGCTCTTTAACGGCTTTTCTGCCAAGCGTATCCCAGTGCTGAACCATCGTGGCCAAGCGCAGCTGCTTAAGCATGAGCGGGATGGATGCTGTTTGATTATCCATGTAATCCTCCTGGAATCATGCAGCTGTAAGCGTGCAAGGAATGCTGAGTAACCTTTAGATCTGGAAGGATTGGGACGACCACTAAAAACCTCGATTCACAGTCACGTATGGCCGGTAATTGTCGCTGGTTAATGCCGTCTAAAATATACTGTTCTAATTGACGCTCACGGCCGCTTTGCTTGGCTAGGTGCAACAACTTAACGATGTAAAAGCAGGCTTCGTCAGCCTGTAATACCTCATCAACATACTGCCAAATGGCCTTGTAATTGTCGTTCGGAAGCAAATCGTCACGTAGCTGAGACTGCCTAAAAGCACGAGGCTTTTTCACCAGCGCGTCAATGACATGCTGGTAGTTGACGCTGCGGGCACGGCTGTTTCTTGTACTGTAGACACGCTCAAGTTCAAGCACCTGCTCGTGACCTAAAAAGAGCGTTAAACGATTGTCATAAACACGAATCAGTAAGCGACTCTGAATCAATCGTGACGGCACGGTATAGGTAACGCGCTTGATCACAATGGTGCTAGTACGTGTCACTGTGACGTAGTGTTCAGAGTAATTGATACTCTTGCTACGAGGCAGTGGTTGTAGTTGTCGCTGCTCTAATTTGTACTTGTCGCTGACGCGACGATTACGACGTTCAACCAGCTCATGAATAAACGCTTCATATTGCTCACGAGTTTTAAAGTCACGCGCACCACGTATCTTTAGCGCCTGCTCAAGTTGCGCTTTAAGGTGTCCATGTGGGCTTTCAATCGCACCGTTTTCATGAGCAATACCACGGTTGTTACGCGTTGGCTTAAAGCCATAATGTTTGGCAAGATCAGCGAAGCGTTCAGTAAAATCATCTTCATTTGATTCGTTTTTATAAGCGGCACTTAAACTATCAGTGCGTAGCTTTTGCGGAACACCTTGAGCCGCCATAAAAGCGTTCTGTAGGCCGTCAGAGAACGCGGCAAAGCTTTCTCCGCCGTAAACTACTTGAGCAAAAGCCCAGCCGCTGGCTGGCATACGATAGTGAAACAGCATGTGTTTTAGCGGCTCACCAGCAATCGTTACCGGCGATTTAATATGGGTAAAATCAGCAATACCCAGCTCGCCATAATGATGCGTTTGTAAAAACACCACATCTTTGGATGGGCCATATAAATGACGCCACTTGCCAATGCGCCGCTCAAGTGTGCGCCGTGAGCTGGCTGTAAAGGCATCTGAATGGTACTCACAAAGGTGGTCAAAGATGCCTACAGGCGTGATTTCGCTATCTTGCTGAAGCATTGGAACAACGATGGACTCCCAAACTTGGGTCAGCGGATCAGGCCGTGTACGCCAGGATCTTTCTTCTATTTTGGGCTGTAATTCGTGCTTATCAATGCGTCGAGCAGAGCGTTCGGATATGCCTGCTTTGGCAGCAGCCGCTGCTTGGTTTTCAGTCTGTCTAAACTTCATATATCTCTTGACCTGTTGATCGGTGATTTTATTACCCGACACAGCGAACCCTCCGTTCTGCTGCGTCGAACATTATCAGATCAACCGGCCAAGATAGTTGTCGCTAGACCGGCCAAGGTAATTGTCGCTTAATACCGTTGTGAGAGTTGCACAAATCGGTCAGAAACACGTTATGAGTTACTACCGCCATAACAAACACATGTCTTACTCAACGCTTTATAACCATTTTTTAGCCATATATAAATTATTTAATCTCGCTGGTAAAAAAGAACCACCACGACCCTACAAAAAGACGAAAAGCAGCCTTTAAACGTATCAAAACAAATTAAAGAGGTGTCAGATGATTTCATTTTTTAATAATACAAAAAAAACCATAGAATCAAAAAAGCAAACTAAAAATAGAGATTTTGTTAGAAAACTGGTCGCTTGGGATCAACGACAAATGTGGTGCACTGAAGAACTATATTCATCACCTCTTATACTCGCGGTAAGAGAAGTCAATGACAATATCTACTCCGTAGCAGTAATTGACGTACTTGGACACACTAAATTGGATAGTCTAATAAACCCTGGTGTTCAATTCAGTGACGAAGCATATGAAATCTATGGAATCACAAAAAAACAGCTAGATGATGCACCAACTTGGACAGATTTCAGTCCGAAACTGTTAAAAATTCTTGATGGAAGAAAAGTCATAATTTATGCTGCTGCGTATATTCTAGACTTGCTAACCAAGCATGAATTGCTCAGTTTTACTTCTAGCGATCTCACAAAAAATAAAACCACTCATAATATCCAAACATCTGTTTTTTACATGAATCTTCAATTTAAATTGGATAATAGTGTTTTTTGTGCAGCGAATCTCTATGCAAAATCTCAAGATAGAGCTGAAGTTTTTTCTAAGACAAAAAAACCTGAGCATCTCTTATCTTGCGCAGTAAAGTGCGGCGTATCACCAACAAGATACGGTAGATCAGCGCTAACAGATTGCGTATTAACATTACGAATTCTAGAACGAATTGCAGCTGAATAGTAGTAATGACTGAACTAGAATAGTTGATAACAGTCCACTATTCTAGTTCAAAACGCACTAACAATATTGCTGTGCACGTTCAAAAACAGTCACCAAAGTGCGTTGTTTTTCTGAGTTCACAACAATAGTAAAGTGCAACGTATCAGTCGGATGCTTCCATATTTCTACTGTACTTTTATTTCCATATTTGCGATATTTATGAGCCAATACATGAGAGTCTAAGTTTTGCTGCAAAAGCTCTGGATTTCTTAAGCGCCTCACTAGCGACGCCCAAGGTTTCCGAATAAACTGACTATTATTCATTGATACAAGACGTTGAGAATAGCGCTCCAACGCATGTTGACTGATAGCAAGCTGTCCCATGACAGTCGTCTCAACAACCTCCCCCAGTGTCACTTGCTCAGTGGTATTTACCAATAGCTCACTCAAGGACTCTCTGTATCGTTCATCAGTTTCTTGAATCATGTACTCCATGCTATGCGACACTTGAATATCAACACCCTGCAGTCGCCCTTTTAGCAAAGAAGCAAATCGACTCGCATATTTTTTTGCTGAAGTACCTTTTGTGAGCTTCCGAATTGCACCTCTAGAAACACATAGACGAATACCTATGCCGCTGCTAGGCCTGACATTTAATACACGACAATCCATAAGCAAATGCCGTATTGCAGCCAGCTCAGCTATTAGCTCAACATCTGTACTACCTGCATCTAAACGCACCTCAACAACGCCCTTGCGATTGATACCTACTCGCCAGTACACCAGCGCAGTGTTATCTGATTGCTTTTTTGAAACTGTTGTTAACTGCATCATTACCGTTCACCTTTTAGCTAAAAATTAATCTTTAACTAAAAGCATACATCCTTTTTTTAAAATGCAAGTTTACCCAAAAAACACCATATTCATCAGAAAAAAATGCTCCATACTAGCTTATTTAATAGGAAAATCAGCTATGACAGGCAGAAATGAATAAACTCAACGAGAAACACTCGAACACCCAAATGAGTAAATGAGTAAATGAGTAAATGAGTAAATGAGTAAAATATGGCTACAACTTTAACCACCGAGCAAAATCAGCTGCTTTATTACTATTTAACACTTAATGAAATACAAATAACTCACTAACCTTATTTAAATTATTAACACTAACTTTGTCCGCATATAACAAACTTAGTATTATGATAAATATTAAAATAATTTCTTGCATATAAAGTCTAATCATGTAAAGTAACAAACACTCAACTAGGCAACCAAATAAAGCGTTATAACAATACAATTTTATATCTGCATTATTGGTTATTTGAAAATGAGAATAATCGGGTGCGACATACCGATTGAAGTTACTGCCGAATAGGCAGATTGAAAGTCCAAACTGCCTACTCGGCATTATGCGTTGTGATTTCCTGCCGAATAGGCAGCGTAGAAAAACAAAAAGCCCCTCTAAAACGGGGCTTTTTGTGTAATAAAACATAAGCTTTAATGCTTCCTGCGCTATTAAACAACAGTTCTCCCCTTCAAACTATGTCGATAAAATAATTTTCTGCTGCTGTCGCTCAAGTTTAGATTAAATGCTCAGCCTAAGATTTTGGGCTATCTCATCAATAAGGGCTTTAGGCACTTCAGTATTAGTAGCAAGCTTTTTCCAGTTAGCTACTTTTTCAACAATTTCATCGATAATGCTATCAACACGATCTCTAGTAAAAAGCGGACTCAGCTTTTCTAACGAATAGAAATCTTTACGTGAAAAATCATCGCGCTTGCCATTAAGGCTCATCCAGTGGCTATTAACCCATTTACTACCCGGCTTGTAGCTGTATGCCAAATCATATGCAGGAGCTAAACCCCAAACATCACCGCGCAACATAAATCCGAAGTTTTTTGAGTGGTCATCATGATTACGAGCCACGATATTGAATACCATTCGCCTGAATAGCTGCTCAGCATCAACTGCTGACAATTTCAGCTGCCTTAAGACGCCAAACAGTTCAGCATATGAAAAGGAGCCAGGCTTTTTGTAATCCACGTGCGCAAGACCATTTAACGTTTGCACATGGACTTTCTCATTACCTAAACGATCAAAACGCTGTGTGATAAAGTGCCTGCGATTGCCCTCAGCTAGCAAGTGGCATGGCATCATGTCGATACCACAATCCTTAGCCATTAGATGATAAACAAACTCCATTGCACCAAAGCCAAGTGGATCACCAAAGGTTTCTTGATTTTTATTGTACTCACTGACCCCATCAAACTTCATTAGATAATGAGTAAATCCCTCTGGAACTATGGCCTGCCCCGATCGCACTTGCGTGAAATCACTATTAAAAGCTAAAACAGCTTTAGGCCTTGCGCCCCCTGCACTCATACCCACAGACAGAAGCGATAACATTGCCTCTCGGTTGTCTTCATTGTTTGCATTAAGCGCTACAGAAAAATCATTACGTGTATTCAAGATATCCTGTGCAATAGCGATTAATGAGTCAATTTCGATTTGTTGCGATGCATTAAGACTTCGAACCTGTGTCGCTGGAGCATACTCAAGCGCACCCATTCCGCGGGTTCCAGTATATTGAAGCCGCTGTAAAGGAGTAATGTCATTTGGAGACTTACCACGCATTGCAACCCAAGCATTCAATACCGTATTACCAAAGTCATCCGGCAGTGAGTCTGAAATAAGTCCGGGCAAGCCTTTAAAAGTATTAAAATCGAGCTCTGGAAAGCTATAAATGCGTTTTGCCAAGGGCATTTTTAAGGGAGACAACTCGATGCCTTTTTTAATAAAGCTTGGTTCATATTCAAACGCACCTAAACCTGTCTTGGTATCAAAGCTAACCGCACCAACATCGTGCTGCTTGAAACTGACACTGATAACTTCCATTACCATTCAGGTATATCCTCTTCATCTAACATTTTCTGCCCTGAAGCTCTCTGCCGCTGCTTGCCTTGTAGCTGGGCAAGCTGGATTGGTGATATTTGCTGTTTTGGTAGGAAAAGGTCCAAATGGCTTGTTAGATTTAATGCCACAAGAATAGCCACGAACACCTCTAGTTGAGCTTTTCCTTTTTCGGCATTAATAACGAGCCTTCTACTGACGCCAACAAACTCGGCCACTTCAGCTTGAGTTAAATTCTGATTCAATCTCGCTTGCTTTAAACGCTCACCCAGCTCTTCTGCAATAGCAGGCGCTGTCATTTCAGAAAAGTTCATAAGGTACCTTTATATGCACTTAAACGCTAATTAAACGCTTTAAGTGCCGAATATAGCACCTTACGATAAACACGAAAAGCAAAAACACTACAGGTGATTCACTACAGCACTACAGGCCCAAACTGGTACTGCTGGCGATACTGGTTGTTGAAGTCAAAACCTCATACTTAAACAGCTTAATTATATGTGCTCTATGGCCACCGATGATAAGATTAAGCCATGAGATTTCATTCCGATGGACCTGCCATACCTGATATTCTTCTGGAGAGTTGCGACGCTGGTCGCGTTGTTTTCCTTTGTGGAGCTGGTGTTTCTGTGCCTTCGGGCATGCCAGATTTTATCGACCTCACAAAGCATGTAATCGGCTTCTTCGATCCTCCCGTTAACTCCGAAATCATGTCTGCTTTCCAACCATGGCTGGTTGATCGCTCGGGTGCAAATACACCGCTTGATCAGATCTTCAACTTGCTCCACCAAGAATACGGTAAGGACGAAGTTAACGCTCTGGTTACTGAACGATTAGGCACGCCCCTAGAAGTCGATAAAGTTGGGCAACAGCACGATTTTATAAAACGTATCTCTTCGACCCAAAGCGGCATACCGCAGATTGTCACAACAAACTTTGACCGTTTATTTGAGGTAGGAAACCATACGGGGGATGCACTATTTCACGTACCACCAGCATTCCCTGATCTCACCTTAGGAACAACGATTGAAGGCATCACATACCTGCATGGTAGATTGGCAGAAGCTGACGCTACGCATCATCCTGTAGTGGCATAGTGAATTTGGCCACCTAATTAGAGGTGCTATCATGCACCAAGCAGCTATTAGGTGACAGTATGAAAAGCAGACCAAACCGTAATTTTAGTCCTGAGTTCCGACTTGAATCAGCAC
>JAVETP010000069.1:0-14602 GCA_034006005.1 Pseudomonas sp. | reverse complement strand
AAGGTCCACTCTTGGCGACGCTCAATACCCACCTTATCGTTAAGGAACAGGTAACCAAACTGCGGATAGTCCTGCAGGTTTTTTGTAGGTTGGGCGTAGTGGTGATTCCAGATCAGCTTGGCAGCAGCGTCTGGATCATTTTCAGTCACTTTAGGGAATGGGATGCCAGCAACCCAACCACTGACCAGTCGCGTATCATGGTCATATACCGCTTTACCTTCATTGGCCTTAGTGGCTGCCATATAGTCTTTGCCTAACACGATAGGCTGAGATGCCTTAAGCGTGATAGCCAAGCCTTCATCCTTGATCAGGATCTGCATACGCTCAGTTAACAAGTCACTAATGACGTGACCCTCAAAACTATCGCTCATATGCTGCGCCAGAGTTTTCGCATCGATGCGCGTGCCTGGCGTGAGTTCAGCAGCTTGAGCCGCAAGCGTGACCGAGAAAGTCAATGCTATGGAAGTAACAAGGTGATTCTTTAGGAATGTCATTGTAATTATTTCCTTTATCAGAATTGGTAGGTCAAGCGCATGGCCAACTGATCGTTACCATCGAAATAGCCAAACAGGTTGGTGTTGTTAAACCCTGTCAGCTGCCGCTTTTGTCGCTCATCGTTAAAGAACAGATCGGCCTCTACTCGTACGCGCCAGTTGTTGCCATAGGCAAACTCAACGCTGGGCACAATGAAGCTACCGCCATAGGTCAGGTCTGTACCGACCGCCAAGCTTGGGTTGATCCGGTCGTTATCGTAGTTAGTAGCCAAAATAGCCGTGGCGATAGTGGAGAACTCTTTAGCTCGACCACTAAAGCCTGCAGTGTTGACCACCTCATCTTTACGATCGTAGTTCGTAATCCACGTGTTAAATAACTGCACGGAGAAGAATGATGGACGACTGGTACCCAGGTAGTTCTGCAAGGCCAGTTGCTTATCCATACGCACCATGGTTTTCACCACGTCTTTTTCATTAATTCCACAGAAGCCAGGGAAGAACGCACAACCACCTTTCTCACCCGCTTGCACACCTACGTTGTAGGGAGAATCAGGGATGTAGGAAATCTCAGTCGAGAACACCGCATCCACCGACTCAACATAGCGGTTAGCCGTTACGCCGAACACATCAATAAATGGATAGATCAACTCACCCACGGTTGAGCTTGGATCAGAGCGATAGTCGCCCTTGTAAGCCCCCTGAAAAGGGAGTCCGCTTGCTGCGTTACCCACACCGAGTGGGTTATTCGGGTTGGGGTTAATCACAGGATTCTGCGATGGACCATGGAACCAGCCTAGAGAATATTCCCACTCGCCGGCCATACTCTTCCAACGCAGACCGTATGACGCATCGTCCATATCAGCGGCTTTATGGTCGTAGTTGTAGGGCACATCGGCACCAAAAGTCGCCGCTTCAAAGGAGAGACCTTTATTTGGATTATTCGCCCAACGCCCGCCTTCTACGTCATAACTGTTACCACGGCTGCGGGCGCTGTTCATGCGACCGGGGATGTACAACATTTGTAACGAGCCATCGATACTGTCGAAACGCTCAGTCACGTTGACCATCCACAAGGGTTTGCGCACATCTTCGTTTTCCGGCTCAAGAAATGAGCGGATACGCATGTCGTAACCGTGAATCACATCCAGCGACTGAAAGAAGTCAGTCTCACCCCAGACCACTTGCTGCTTACCCAGCTTAAGGGTAGTGGTCGGAGTCATCGCGGTTTGCCACCACAACTCGCGAATTTCTTCGCTGTTGTAGACGTCATCCATTAGGTTAACTGAAGACTTGGTGCGGTTACTGAACAGGTCAGATGCAGCGTTACCGTCCATCGACTGCTGCAAGTCTTTCATATAATTGGTTTCGACCTCGCGAGCAACACGCCCAGAGATATTGAACTGCGAGTCACCAAAGTCTTTGTACAGGTTAAGTTTAAGGGTGGTACGTGCCATTGACAGGTCATATTTATAATTCCCTTTATCTTTGGCACCGACTAATCCACTAGGGTCGTTGGTA
Organism: Pseudomonas sp.; assembly: GCA_034006005.1. Classification (GTDB taxonomy): domain Bacteria; phylum Pseudomonadota; class Gammaproteobacteria; order Pseudomonadales; family Pseudomonadaceae; genus Denitrificimonas. The sequence continues at coordinate 12,590 of JAVETP010000069.1, read as the reverse complement.
TCTGCTAAATAAGGATCTTCAAGGTTCCACGACATATGCTGACGCATGTAGCCGCTCAGTTCCCAGCCAGAAAGAAAACCCTCCTCAGCATGGGCTAATCCCTGTGTACTTAGGCCAGCCAGCATGACTGCACAAGCGATTGGCGTTTTGCCGAACCACACTTTCATATTTTTGTTTTGTGTGCTCATATTTAATTCCTGATGTTTTCAGGTTGGTTTGTATACCCAGATTTTTGGGTATCTATCTTCGGGCTGTGTCCAAAAATAAATTTGGGTTTAAACACCAGCGCTAGCGAAGGCAATACGAAGAGTGAGGTCAGCGCAGAGACTATGAGCCATAGTCCGATCAGCATGCCCATCTCCGCTTGAAAACGAAGAGAAGAGAGCGTCCAAAATAAAACACCTGCGGCTAAGGTAAAGGCCGTTAGCAGCACACCTCGCCCAGCCGAGCCAAGGGACTGCAGCACCGCATCAAGTGGCTCTGCCTCAGGGTGTTTCTCCAGATACTCTTTCATTGAGTCAACAATATAGAAGGCGTAATCCACACCCAGCCCGATCCCAAGCGCCACTACGGGTAAGGTGCTGATACTCATACCAATACCGTTCCAAGCCATGGATGCAAAGGTCACGACGTTAGCGATCAACACTGGAATGATAAAGAACATGCCACTGACCGATGAGCGATACACCACGACACAGCACAGCACCACCACTAAGAACGCTAACGCAGTTGCTTCAATTTGGTCCCTGAGCAGAATCTCGTTCACTGCAGCAATAATGCCCAATACGCCACCCGCCATTTTGACCTCTACACCTTCTAGAGGATTGGCCTGTATAAACTCTTTGGCGTAATGAGTGGCATTGCGCAGGGTGTCGCCCTTGTGATCACGAAAGAACAACGTCACTGCAGCATTCTTGAATAACACGTCAGAGAACTGGGTGAGATCGTCTGGGTCAGCACCTTGCATATAGAAGCTAATCAGCTCACCATTTTCCATGCGCGTCGCACCCAGCTCTCCGTAACGAGGATTGCCCTCATAGAGATTGCGGCGAATATCAATAACGATATCGGCGAGCGAAACAGTGCCGCCAATTTCTGGCTGTCTTTCCATGTAACGTGAGAAGCGCAGCATCCAGTCCAATGCTTCTGGCGCCTTCATAGCATCCATTTTTTCACCTTCAAGCACCACAAACATCTGCTCAGAGCCTGGGTAAAGCAGGTTGATTTCTGCGCTATCGCGGTTAAAGGCTGAGTCCTGCCAGAGAATCGGTGAGCCATCGCTTGAGTCACCCACGTTAATTTTGGTTGCCTCAAACATAAAGCCACACAGCAGCACTACGGTTACTGGTGCAACCCAGTAACGCGCACGACTGCTAACCAGTTTCTTAGCGCCTTTAAGGAAAAAGTTCATAAAACCGTCAAGGTTGACCGGATGAACAAAACCCTGCGGACGCTTCACGTAAGACAGCAACGCAGGCGTTAGCAGTACCGCCGAAACAGTAATAGTCATCACCCATATCGAGCCGATAATGGCAACTTTATGCATCAAAGGAATCGGCGTCAGAATCACACAAAGAATCGCCCCAGCGTCGGCATATAACCCCAACATACTGGGGCGAAATAGCTCGCGCATGGTTTGCTCAGCGGCTCGGGCCGGATCAATCGACTCGCCCACCGCCAAGTCATCGAAGCGGGTGATCAACTGCACTGAGTGAGAAAACGCCCGCGCAGTGATGATAAAGGCGACGACGATCACCAACGGATCGAAGTTGTAGCCCAGCAAGGTACCAAAACCCAACGACCAGATCGCTGAAACCAGTCCCGCCAGCAACGGCAGTAAGGTACCGCGCCAAGTACGGCTGAACACGAACAGCAGGATCAACATGGCCGCTAGCGATAACAATGCCAAGCTGACCGTTTCGCCAAGATAATAGGCAACCCAACCATAGAGGATTGGCTCACCCACTAAGTGCAGGCTCACGCTGTCTTTAAGCATTGACGCATCAAGAATGGTTTGGATTTGTGGGAAAATCTTCTCGTAATCAACCAGATGATCGTAGAAGTCCACCTGAATTAATGCCGAACTTAAATCACGATCAACAAACAAACCGTAAACCAACGGGTTATTCAGTACGGCCTGGCGCAACTCCAACATGTCCTGTGCCGTTTCCGGCAGATCTGGCCACATCATCGGGCGAGTTTCGATGCCCTCACTCGAGGCATTAACACGCTTGAGTTTTTTCGAGGCCAGCGAGACGATTTGTGTGGGGTTAACACCTTCAACTTGTTGCAGATCATAGGTAATCCGCTGCACTTCACCAAGCACATCGTCACGGAAGATATCACCCTCTTTGGCTTTAACCATGATGGTCACGCGATTACTCGCGGCAAAACTGTCCTGATACTTCTGATGCACATCGACATACGGATGACCGTGGGGCACCATATCGCTGAAACGCGTACGGATATCCAAGTTAGCCAAGACCGCAGCAAAGAATAAAGTGATAATCCCGACAGTAATGCAGACCAGCAGTCGGTTACGAATCGCCCACAATGAAAGCCATGTGACATAGTTTTTTCTTAAGTTCATAGCTGTGTCTCCTCAGGCCAGAGCTGCAGGTTGTCTTGACCTAACAAGCCAAGTTGATGACCAATAATCACTAGGCCATCAGCTGTTTTGAGCAAGCGGTTGTGATAGCTCTTGTCAAGCCCTTGTGGCTGCCAAGCTTGCCAAGCCCCAGCCGGATTTTTGGTGCGAAACAGCGCCCCACGGTCACCGGTAGTGACCCACATGCCACGCTGAACACTGATGTCAAATAGATGATCTGGAGTGAATTGCGGCAGCTGCTCCCAGCTATCGCCACTGTTGTGGCTGATAAAGGCTTGTCCTTGGTTACCTACAGCAACCCCAGTGCGGCCCTCAAAAACGATCGAACGTAAGCTTTCGCTGCCCAACTCTTGATTAGTCCAGGTTAAACCGTTGTCGCGACTGCGCAGCAAACGGCCAAATTCAGCGGTAATCCAAATATCGCCATCGACACCTGCACGGATACTGTTAAAGTTGACGTCTTCTTCTGAACCCATGACTTGCCATTGCTCAGCGCCCGCATCACCTCGATACATGGCACCCATTTCACCAACAACCCAGAAGTGACCGTTGATAAAGCTGACACTCATGAGCTTTCCGGCAAAATCAGAAACCGGCAAATCTTGAGTCTGCCAAAGCTCATCATTTTGGCGCGTCCAAACACGCCCCTCATTGCCCACCACGACTTGCCGACCTTGATCAGAAACAGCAATCGCTTGCAGGTTTCTACGCCCCGGTAACTCCTCGCGTGTCCAACTCAAACCGGCATCGTCACTCGCCAATAAGGCACCGTTCTGACCGACGATCCAGAGCTGATCTTTCAGTACAGCACCATCAAAGAAAGCATCACGCGTCTCTAATAACGGTTGGTCAAGCGGTGTTGGATTGACTGTGGCTTTGATAAACAAAGCAGCGAACGCTAAGCCGGCAATCACCATCCACGGTGAAAGCGTCATGAATACTCTGAGTAAACGGCTAAACATGAGCGCCTCCTTGCTGCTTATCAGCTTGGCGCTGTAGCCAACGGAACGAGTGTCCACCTAAGGGCACGCCAGTTAACGCTTGAACATGCTGTATCGTGTCAATCAACGCCAACGGCTCAATGCCGCTGCGCAAGCCCATCGAATCCAGCATTAGCACTAAGTCTTCAGTCGCTAAGTTGCCAGTCGCACCCGGCGAAAAAGGGCAACCACCCAAACCACCGATGGAGCTATCAAACTCGCGCACACCTAGATCCAACGCTGCCAATACGTTAGCTAACGCCATACCGCGAGTATCGTGAAAATGACAGGACAGCATACTTGCTGCGTCTAGACCAACCAGGCGACTTAGCACATCGCGGACGCTTTTAGGATTAGCCGCACCAATGGTGTCGGCAATAATGACCTTACGCGCGCCGGCCTCAAACATCCGCGCCGTCAATGACTCAACCACAGCGACCGGCGTCAGTCCCTCAAACGGGCATTCGAAAGCCACAGCCACATACGCTCGGCCCTCGATACCATCTTCACGCGCACGCTGCAGCAATGCAGAACAAACGGCGACTGACTGCTCTAGGCTCATATTGATATTGCGTTGGTTCATTGTTTCAGTGGCAGACAGCACCACAGCTATCGATTTCACACCAGCGGCACGCGCCAGCTCATAACCACGTAAATTGGGTACCAATGCTGAGTACGCTACCGAATCAGTCATTGCTAGCTGGGTAAACAGCTCACCCGTTCCAGCCATCTGCGGAACCGCTTTAGGCGAAACAAAACTGCCCACTTCAATGCTACGAACACCGCTGGCCAACAGCCGGTTGATCATCGACAAACGCTCTTCGATGCTCAGAGTTTTACCCTGACTCTGCAGACCATCACGCGGACCAACTTCATTAACCGTCACAAAATCATTCATAGCTCACCCCACAACCTGTTGATTGAGTAGTTCAGCAATCCGCTCAGGGCTGTAGCCCAGTACGCGCTCAAGCACATCCGAGGTATGTTCACCGAGCAAAGGCGGCGCACTAAAACTGTCGTCGCTATCAGCAGAGAGCTTGATCGGATTACCCGGTGCCTCAACCGAGCCACCTTCTGGGTGCGGAATATCAACAACCATTTTGCGATGACGTACTTGCGGGTCAGACAACGCCTCACTGAAACGGTTAACCGGCGCACACGGCACGCGTACCGAGGACAGCTGCTCAACCCAATACGCGGTATTGTTGGTAGCGAACAGCTCATCAAGGGTGCTATCAATGAGTTTCTTGTCAGCCAAGCGTCCTGGCTGCGTCTTATACTTAGGGTCTTTAAGCGCATCGATATCGAGCAGGCCAACCAAGTTGTCCCAGAAGCTGTCGAAGATCACCGCAACAATAATGAAGCCATCAGAGGTGCGGTAGGTGTTGTATGGCACATGCACAAAGTGGCTGTTACCCAGCGGCTCAGGATTCTCGCCACTGAGGAAATGCATCGTCGCCATATAGCTCAGCATGCTGATTTGGCAATCGAGCATACTGATATCGACATGCTGGCCATGACCTTTGCTATGCCGTGCTTGCAGAGCGGCAAGTATCCCCATCACCGCAAACATACCGCCACCCAAGTCACCAATCGGAATACCTGCACGCCCTGGATTCTCAGCATCAGAACCAGTAATCGACATACCTCCGCCAATGCCTTGCACGACCTGATCAAATGCAGGACGTTTGTAATTGGGGCCGTCTTGACCAAAACCGGATATCGAGCAGGTAATGATTTTCGGATTGATCACCTTGAGATGCTCGTAATCAATCTTCAGTTTCTGCGGCACGCCAGCGCTAAAGTTATCCAGCACTACATCCGCTTCACGCACCAAGTCATAAAAAGTCGCGATACCCTGCTCGCTTTTAAGATCAATGCAGACGCTTTGCTTATTACGATTAAGGGTAAGAAAATAGGCCCCCATCCCCTTAAATGAGTGTTTAGGATCCTTAGCCAGCAAGGCGCGAGTACCCTCGCCAGTCAAAGGCTCAACTTTGATAGTTTCTGCGCCAAGATCAGCAAGGATCATCCCAGCGTAGGGACCAGACAACATATGCGTCAGATCGAGGATGCGAATCCCCTCTAGAGGTTTACTCATGATCACTCTCTTATACTTATTAGAATTAGCCACATAAGAGATATAGCAAGTGCCTTGCCAACTTCAAAAATTAAATGCAAGCCATTGTTTTATATAGATTTATTATTATTTTTCAAACAAATACCAATCACTTTGAAAAGCATTTCATTGCAACTTGAAATTTTAATTTCACTTTGCACCAACTGTTGTTCGAGCTAGCGACGTGGATTCAAGTCCAGGCAATAGATGCAGAAGCGTGGCTGCATTCAACAAAAACCAGACGGCTCTGCGCATGAGCAATCAATGTATTGCGCAGTCAACGCCTGTCAGAATAAAAAAAACCGGCACACAAGGTGCCGGCAAATCACACACTCGGAGAAGTGTTAGAGAAAACGAGCTTGGGCAATCGGACCCTCGAATTTCTCGATAGACCCCGGCTCGATGTAGCGTTTCCAGTTATCGAAAATCTCTCGACCCGCAAGAAAACCTTCAAAAATAGCGTGATCAGTTTTGCGCGGTACCACGCAGTCACCGATACGGTGAACATTCGGCAATTCTGCTTTTAAAGCCTGATATAGCGCTGTCACCGGTAAATGCCGCACAGCCAACACAACACTGTCAAAACCTTCTAAAGTTTCTTCCTCAGCACTGTAAAGGTTATACAGATCCACCGAACTGCCACGCACCTGACTCACCCAAGCATTGAGGGTGTAAGTCAATCCACTGCTGAACAGATTGGCATAAATGATTGGCTGATCAAGAGTGGTTGCGAGACGATGGAACAGTGCATTCCAGCGCGTGACCACATGCACTTGGTGGCCATTTTCAACCAGCAACTCAGTAATGCCGGCGGAGTAACGGTTACCTTCCTCGTCCAACACCAATACACGCTTACCAATTTTTTCTGGATGAGCCAAGACATCCAGGGCAGTAAACACATGCTCACCATCAAGACCGGGCACACGGTCGACCAGCGGATTAATATCTGAATATCCACTGCGGTCCGGCAAGGAGCCGGTCGCAACAATCACGCCATCAGGCTGCAAATCTTTAATCATCTCAACCGTGGCCTCACAATTCAGACGAACCTTCACCCCAGACTTAGCCATATGTACTTTCAGGTCTTCGGTGATCCATGCAAACGAATCGCGGCGCGGCAGACGCACAATATGATTCACTTGCCCGCCAAGCTCAGCACCTTTTTCCAACAAGGTGACGCGATGACCACGCTGAGCTAAGCCTTCTGCTGCTTTCATGCCGCCGGGGCCGCCGCCAACCACTACCCAATGCTTGGCCGCAGGTGCCAACTCTAGGGTTTGTGGGCCAAATATTTCTTCACGACCGGTGGCAGGGTTGATCTGACAGGCCATTGAAGTGCCTTGGAATAAGCGCGAAACGCAACCCTGATTACAACGTAAACAGTGGTAAATTTCGTCTTCGCGGCCTTCAGCGGTTTTATTTGCAAAATCTGGATCAGCGATTTGCGCACGCGTCATCGCCACCATATCGGCATCGCCACGGCCCAAAATAGCCTCAGCCTCACCGGCACTGCCGATACCCGAGACACAAAACACGGGGAGTTTTACCGCACGTTTAAGGCGAGCAATCGGATCCATCAGCCAACCATTGGGTACATCAGCCGGTGGCATAATATAGGTGGCCGACTGATAGACCCCGGCAGTGGCCATGATGTAATCAATATCACCGGTGGCTTCAACCGTTTGCGCAACCTTGATCCAGTCTTCTATCTCCATACCACCGGGAACCATCTCATCCATCGACAAACGAATGCCAACGACAAAATCAGGGCCTACTTTGTCTCGTACTGCTTTAATTACTTCAAGTGGGAAGCGCATCCGATTCTCGTAGCTGCCGCCATACTCATCCTCGCGCTTGTTATATAACGGCGAGATAAATTGATGCAGCAAATAGCTGTGCGCCAAGTGCACTTCCACGCCATCAAAACCTGCCAGACGCGAATACTCAGCAGAACGCACCCAGCCTTCCACCACCTCATCCATGTCTTCACGTTCCATAGCCTTGGCCATTTCACCAAACACCGGCGATTTGATATTGGAGGACGACCACAGCACGCGATAATCATCCATGGCATGGGTTTCACCCATCACCCCAAAGTGATTGAGCTGAGCAAAAATGTGCGCACCAAAACTATGCACGGTGTCAGTTAGCACGGTATCGCGCTCAACCATTTCCTCACGATAACCATAGGGGTAACCGCGGCAGAAGGTGTTAGAAGTGGGGTGAATAAGACGGTTACCGGTCACCATCAGACCAATACCACCCTTGGCACGTGCCGCATGGTAATAAATATCGCGGTTCGTGGTGAGTCCATCGGGAGAGTTGAAAGCCATTGCATGAGCCGACTGCATAATGCGATTACGCAGGGTGATATTGCGCAACTTAAGTGGCGTAAACAATAGCGGATAACGGGAATGTGTCATGAGGGTCACCTCTGATTAGTTTTTATTGTTGTGGTTGTGATAGGTGCTCGCGTACGAGCTTGGTATTGGCTCAAAACAATGCCGGCAAACACCGTCAAAGCACCGAGCAGCTGCCATAAAGTCAGCGTTTGATCCAAGAAGAAATAACCGAGTGTCAATGCCGACAACGGGCTTAACAGTAAGAAAATAGAAATCAGCACAGGCTCCAGCGAACGCATCGCCCGAAACCAGAGCAAATAAGGTATCAGCGTACCCAGTACCGCCAAATACAAATAACCACCGATATGCTTGGTTTCGAGGGTTGCCAGAGGCAACTCAAACAACAGCATAAATGGCAGTAACAGCAGTCCACCGAGTAACAACTGCCAGCCGGTAAACGCCCATACCGACATGTCCAGTTGCCAGCGTCGGATCAACAACGTGCCCAGCGCCATACTGCACGCAGCCAGTGCTGCCGCCAGCACGCCAAGCGTGTCCCACTTTAAGCTACTGGGCGAGAGCAACACCAAGGCCACGCCGGCAAAACCAACACAGGAGGCGAGCATGATGCGCCGGCTGGTTTTCTGCCGAAACAGCCCATAACCAAACATCACAACGATCAGCGGCTGCGCACAAATCAGCAACGCAGCAAGACCGCCAGGTAAGCGATACGCACTGATAAACAATGGCCAATGCAACAACGACATGCATAACATGCTCAGCACTAACAATTTGAGCCATTGCTCAGGACGCGGCCAATGACGGTTGAACAGTACCAGCAGCAAACCCACCGGGAGAATCCGCAGCACTGCAGCAGTCAGCGGTTTATCGACAGGCAGAAACTCCGAGGTCACGAGGTAGGTGCTACCCCAAATTGCTGGCGGTAGAGCGGCCATAAGTATGATCCAGGCTCGATTCACAAGGTATCTCCGACAAGCAAAAGCAAGCGGAGCCTATGCCATCAAGGCTAGACCCCGCTCCGGTTGAGTTACAGCAACACTTTGCGCCAGCTTTGATCGAAGCCCTCGAGCTCGCCGGCTTCAATAAACCGATCTGGCGAGTCGAGCAACTCACGCCCAGCCAACATGCCTTCATAGATGATGTCTTGTAGAGGCCGCGGTAATTGCGCATCACCGATGCAATGCAAGTTCTGCACTTTGCCCTGCAACGCCTGATACAAAGCGTTTTCCGGAGTATGCCCGCAGGCCATGATAAAGGTGTCAGCAGTCAGCACGGCACTGTCAGCATCGGTAAACAGATTAAACAATTGCGCTTGCTCACCATCGATGTTGCGCACCCATGAACTGAGGGTATATTCCAATCCTTTACGGAACACATTCTGGTAATTGACGGGTAGATCTAAAGTCAGCGCTAAGTTCGGCGACAGCGCAATAAAGCGACTGACCAAATGCACTTGATGGCCTCGATCGAGTAAAAACTCTGCAGTGCCTAAGGCATAGCGGCCACCATCTTCATCAAACAGCACCACGCGCTTACCCACTTTATCGGGGTTATTCAGCACTTCGATAACACTCATGACGTTATCCTGAGTGCTACCCGGCACCACATCGACGGCTGGTCGAGTGGAGGTAAAACCGCTCTTCAGTGGTGTTGATCCGGTGGCAATAATCACTCCATCAGCAGCAAACTCAATGACCTGTTGCGCATCCCAACGACTCTGCAAGCGCACATCAACCCCAGCCTTGTGCAGCTGACTGGTCATATCCCGAGCAATAAAACCAAACTTATGTCGACGTGGCAGTTGCGCGGCATAATTGAGCTGACCGCCAAGCTTATCGCCCGCTTCCAGCAGGGTCACTTGATGCCCGCGTTGGCGCAGTACTAATGCAGCCTGCATGCCAGCTGGGCCGCCACCGACCACCAGCCACTTAGCTGGAGCAGCAGAATGAACAAGGGTGTGTTGAGCAAAACGTTGTTCACGACCTGCAGCAGGATTGACCACACAGGACACAGCACTACCGACCATCAACCTAGCAATACACGCCTGATTGCAACGGATGCAGTGGTTGATCTCGTCTTCACGTCCTTCCAGTAATTTATTAGCATAGTAGGGATCAGCAATCTGTGTGCGGGTCATCGCCACCATGTCAGTTGCACCACTGGCGACCAACTGCTCAGCCATATCTGCATCGACAATGTGGCCGACAATAAACATCGGGATATCTTTTTTAACTTCACGAATGGCTTTACGCATACGTGCGCCATCCGCTACCAGCCAGTTCTCCGCATAGTCACCTGGCGGAATCTGATCAGCATGCGCAGCGTAAGTGCCCGCCGTAGCACTGACATAATCAACTAAACCTGTGGCAACCATCAATTTGGTCATTTCAATCGCCATGTCGGCGTGCATACCATCGACGGTGCATTCGTCCAACGAAACGCGAATACCTACCACAAAATCAAGCCCAACCACAGCGCGTACACGCTCAAGCGTCTCAATAGGAAAACGTACAATATTTTCTAGGCTGCCGCCGTATTCATCGGTGCGTTTGTTGTAAACAAAGGACAAAAATTGTTGATGTAAATAACCATGAGAATAATGCAGTTCAACGCCATCAAAACCAGACTCTTTAGACTTCAGTGCTGTTTGCGCAAAAGCATCAGAGACCTCATCCATCTCCGCCTTGGTCATTTCCCGCGCCCACTCATTGTAAGCTGGCGACTTCATCGTCGACGGCCCCCAAAGCAGACGGTAATCATCCTGAGAGCCACTGCGACCCTGCGGTCCAAAGTGAATCAGCTGAGCAATAATGCAGCCACCAAACGCATGCACGGCAGCAGTCATTTCAGCATCCCGAGCAACAATTTCTTGGAGATTGCCACGTGCAAGAGTACGACTCGGACCCGTCGACTGAGGATGCACATGACGCGCTCCAGTCACCAGTAGTCCAGCACCACCCTTGGCACGTTCAGCTTGATAGTAGATGTCACGATTGTTAGTCAGCCCATCCGCAGCATGGAAACCCTTAGCGTGCGCAGTTTGCATCAGGCGATTACGAATGGTGATATTGCCAATTTTCAAAGGAGTAAAAAGCGAGGGATAGCGTTTCTCTCCAGGCATCGAAGGCTGGGTCATAGTTCTCATCCTTTATTCTAATTGTTGAGAGGTTTGTCACTAAGCATCTCACCTACAGCCACTCAACAAGTTACCCGCAGATACCTCATAAGCAGCTCATAAATGAGCTATTCAGGGTTAATCACGACAATTAACCCCAAGTTACAAACGATTAACGCAGTACGTTTTCACCACTCATGAAAACAAACACACGACGGAATTTACCGTCTTCGACATACCAAAAATTGCAATTACGCAGACGGGTTTCATTGCCTTCTGCGTCTTTCAAAAACACGTTAAATCGCGCACAAACAGTTTGTGCTTCAACGTCGGCGGCCAACTCAAAATCACCATGCCAAATTTCTTCAAAATTATTGAACAAATTGTCGAACATCTTGCGCACGCCGGTGTGGCCATCGTGAGTTAGATTGTCAGTTTGAATGGTGAATGCCACGTCTTCGTGACAGCAGTCCAGTACACCCTGCATGTTTTTAGTATCCACGTTGGCAAAGTATTTCTGGGTTGCCAAGTCAAGCAGTTGCTCACGGGTAAGGTTACTCATGGTGTTTATCCTTATTGTAATTATTGACCTGCAAAGCCGTGATAAGCGGCATCGTTTAGGTTTTCTGGAGCAGGGTAAGCCTTGCGGCTGTGTGTGAGTCCAAGGCTCAGGAACATTTCACAAAGTTTGTAAGACACTAGACCTGGATTAATCACCGGAATAGGCAAACGCTCAGTGAGGTAGGCATGGGACTTGTGCATGGTGGTCGAGCCGAGCACGATCACATCAGCACCATCTTCATCCATCGCTCGACGCGCTTCGGCTTCGAGTTTGGCAAACACAACGTCCTCCTTACCTTCCAGTAATTCGGTTAAATCAGGACGCGTCTTGATCGAGCGGAGCGAAGCCACACGTGGCCACAAGTGATACTCAGTTAAGGTTTTTTCATACAGCGGAAACCATTCATCCCACATGGTGATAACACTAAATTTTTTACCCAGCATGCAGGCCATATGAAAGGCTGCCATACCCGGCGCAATCACCGGAATATCCAAACGCGAACGCAGCGCAGCTAAACCGGAATCACTAACAGTATCGATACAAACAGCGCTATAGCCTTCTTCTTGAGCGCGCAAACCCGCTTCGACGACAGAAAAGTCCATTAGCAATACATCGTAGGCACTGTCACCCAGCGAAGCACCTTTAGCTACAGGAACAAATTCAGGATGAAAGCCAGGAAGAATAAAACTTTCTGACAACTGTGACGCACGATTATCGGCACCCGCTTGATCCATAGGTATGGGAATAATCACTTTAATGCGATGGCTCACAAACACCTCCTAACTTGAACAACAGCAAGGTTGTCTATCAGCTGATAGCCTTGCCCCAATTAGAAGACAGCAA
>JAVETP010000052.1:0-20399 GCA_034006005.1 Pseudomonas sp. | reverse complement strand
AGCTGTTGAAACGGCCAACAACCAGCGCAAACTTGCCTTGTGGGGCAATAAAGGTACCTTCGATTGTCTTCAAGGTCATGATTTTTCATCCTAATAAAGAGCGGAGGAGCGGCGCTAGCTGCCGCTCCAATAACAGTTAATCCTGCGGTTGCAGGTATTCTACAACTTCTAAGTCGAATCCGGATATGGCATTAAAGCGCATTGGCGAACTTAATAAGCGCATTTTACGCACACCAAGGTCACGCAGAATCTGCGAGCCGGCACCTACAGTGCTGTAAGTACCTGAACTTTTAGCAGATTTTGCATCACCTTCAACACCCAACTGACGCTCTAAATGCGCCAGCAAGCTGGAGCCGGTCATTTGGTTGGCTAATAATAACACCACACCACTGCCTGCTTTAGCCACTTCGGCCATCGCTGCACGCAAACTCCAACGCTGATTTTGCTTGACCATAAATAAGTCACGCAATGGATCCATATTGTGTACACGCACTAAAGTGGGTTCTTCAGGGCTAATAGTACCTAAAGTCAGCGCCATATGAACATCACCACCGGTCGATTCACGGTAAGTGACTAAATCAAATGTACCTAACTCACTGTCGAGCACTTTCGTTGAAACACGCTCAATGGTGCGCTCATGAATCATACGGTAGTGAATTAAGTCAGCAATGGTACCGATTTTAATACCGTGCTCTAAGGCAAACACTTCCAACTCAGGACGACGCGCCATGGTGCCATCGTCGTTCATAATTTCGCAAATTACACCGCTGGGCTCAAAGCCACCTAAGCGCGCTAAATCACAGGCGGCTTCAGTATGTCCTGCACGAGCAAGTACACCGCCTGGCTGCCCCATCAATGGGAAAATATGACCGGGGCTGACAATATCAGCCGCCACAGCATCTTTTGCCGCGGCAGCTTGTACGGTACGCGCACGGTCAGCTGCAGAGATACCTGTAGTTACACCTTCAGCCGCTTCAATCGACACGGTAAATTTAGTACCAAAGCCTGAACCGTTATGTTGCGCCATTAACGGCAAACCTAAACGCTCGCAGCGCTCAACACTCATCGGCATACAAATTAAGCCGCGTGCATGTTTGGCCATAAAATTAATATGTTCGGCAGTCACACACTCAGAAGCGATAATTAAATCACCTTCGTTTTCGCGGTCTTCGTCATCCATCAGGATAACCATTTTACCAGCACGAATATCTGCAACAATTTCTTCAATAGTATTTAAAGACACAGGATAACCCTTCAATTAAGAACGCATAAAACCATGCTCGGCTAAAAAGCCTGCAGTAATGGCGTGACTGGTGGGTTCAGCGGCTTTATCACCTTGCAATAAACGCTCAAGGTAGCGAGCAATTAAGTCGATCTCAAGATTGACTAAATGCCCTGCTTGATAATCCGCCATAATGGTTTCTTGTAAAGTATGCGGCACGATGGTCAGTTGAAACTCACTGCCATTGACACCATTAACTGTGAGGCTGGTGCCGTCAACAGTGATTGAGCCTTTCATGGCGATATAACGCGCCAGCTCTTTGGGTGCTCGTATCCAGAACTCGACCGCCCGAGCACTGTCACTGCGCGAAAGCACTTCACCAACGCCATCCACGTGACCGCTAACCAAATGTCCACCTAAACGAGTGGTTGGCAGTAGAGCCTTCTCCAAGTTCACCGGACTGTTGGTTTTTAGATTGACCAGCGCAGTACGCGTTAAGGTTTCACGACTCACATCCGCACAAAAGCCATCACCTGGCAGCTCTACTGCGGTTAAGCAGATGCCATTCACAGCAATGCTATCGCCCAGCTTTACATCGGTTAAATCCAACTTGCCTGTCGCCACATGCACACGCACATCACCACCTTTAGGGGTCATGCTACGTATATGGCCGATTGCTTCGATTATTCCTGTAAACATAGAACCTCCGCACAACACGAATTCTGTTTGATTCGCTTGTGTCGATCTCCTGTTTATATCAAACAAGGCTATTTTTGATCGAATGGGAGTGTGCCGCGCATGAGATGCACGGTAACGGATCCCGCTCTCTCTTCATCCGGACTGTAACCGTCGGCCTTGGGATCTCACCAAGTCTGCTGACCTTGCTTACCTTTGTTACCAGCGTAAACAAGCGCTCGTGGGCTATGCCTGTATAAGACAATTACCACCGGTGGGGAATCTCGCCCCGCCCTGAGAACGTCACTAACCTGTTAAATCGATTAGTGCCGTACGTTTTACCACATATTGACGGGCTGCGCACGGTTTGCCTGCCCTGATTAGGCCATTCGTACTCCCCCATATCCTGCCACTATAAGTTCAGCCAGCAGACCAAACTGCAGCACTCACCCAAGCGCTGTGCTGATTAACGCTCTTAACAAAGTGTCACACGCAATAAAAACGGCTTCAAGCTGACTAAAAAGCTTAATTCGTCACCTTATTAGTAAAACCCAGCTCTGAGCCTATGGCCAAGGCGCGTTTGACGGTATACTTTACGGTTTTCCGATTAGCCGTATTTTAAGTAGGGGTCCCGCCGCACTATGGATAAGACCTATCAGCCGCACGCCATTGAAGCCACTTGGTACCAGTCATGGGAAACCAATCAATACTTTGCGCCCCAGGGTTCTGGTCAGCCGTACACCATTATGATTCCGCCGCCAAACGTTACTGGCAGCTTACATATGGGTCATGGTTTTAATAACGCCATTATGGATGCGCTGATTCGTTATCGCCGTATGCAAGGCCGTAACACTCTATGGCAGCCCGGTACTGACCACGCAGGTATCGCCACGCAAATGGTGGTGGAACGTCAACTGGCTGCACAAGGCCTTGACCGCCACGACCTAGGCCGCGAAGCCTTTTTAGATAAAGTCTGGGAATGGAAAGAAGAATCGGGCGGTACGATTACCCGTCAAATTCGCCGCCTAGGCAGCTCGGTGGATTGGTCTCGTGAGCGCTTTACCATGGATGATGGAATGTCCGACGCGGTTAAAGAAGCCTTTGTGCGCTTGCATGAAGATGGCTTGATTTACCGTGGTAAACGCTTGGTGAACTGGGATCCTAAATTCCACACTGCCATCTCTGACCTTGAAGTGGAAAACCACGACGAGAAAGGTCATTTATGGAATCTGCGCTACCCGCTGGCCGATGGCGTTAAAACTGCCGATGGCCAAGACTACTTAGTGGTCGCCACCACGCGTCCAGAAACCATGCTGGGTGATAGTGCTGTTGCGGTCAATCCAGACGATGAGCGCTATAAAGCACTGATTGGCTCCTTTATTGACCTGCCATTAGTCGGCCGTCGTATTCCAATTGTTGGCGATGACTACTGTGATCCAGAGTTTGGTACCGGTTGTGTAAAAATCACCCCAGCGCACGACTTTAATGACTATGAAGTGGGCAAGCGCCATAATCTGCCACTGATCAACATTCTTGACCAAGACGCCGCCATCTTAGCCACCGCACAGATGTTTAATAGTGACGGTACTGTGAATGACGAACTCGATGGCAGTCTACCTGCAGAATTTGCCGGTTTAGATCGCTTTGAAGCGCGCAAGCAAATTGTTGCAGCGCTGCAAGCAGCAGACCTACTGGTGAGCATTGACGATCACGCGTTAAAAACACCACGCGGTGACCGTTCTGGCGCAGTAATTGAGCCATGGTTAACTGACCAATGGTATGTATCGACTAAACCATTGGCTGAACCTGCGATTGCCGCGATTGAAGACGGTCGTATTCAGTTTGTGCCTAAGCAATACGAAAACATGTATTTCAGCTGGATGCGCGACATCCAAGACTGGTGCATCAGCCGCCAACTCTGGTGGGGACACCGTATTCCTGCTTGGTATGACGATGCCGGCAATGTCTATGTCGGTCGCAATGAAGCGGAAGTGCGCACTAAGCACAATCTGGGCGATATCAATCTACGCCAAGACAATGACGTATTGGATACGTGGTTTAGCTCAGGTTTATGGACGTTCTCAACTTTAGGCTGGCCAGAACAAACTGATTTCTTAAAAACCTTCCACCCCACCGATGTGTTGGTGACTGGTTTTGACATCATCTTCTTCTGGGTTGCACGCATGATCATGATGACCATGCACCTGGTGAAGAATGAAGATGGTACGCCGCAAATTCCGTTTAAAACTGTCTATGTGCATGGCTTAGTTCGCGACAGCCAAGGCCATAAAATGTCCAAGTCCAAAGGTAACGTACTGGACCCATTGGATATCATTGACGGTATTGATCTGGAAACTCTGGTCGAAAAACGCACCAGCGGCATGATGCAGCCACAAATGGCCAAAGCCATCGAGAAGCAAACCCGCGAAGAGTTTGCTGATGGTATTGCCAGTTACGGCACTGACGCCCTGCGCTTTACCTTCTTATCATTGGCCTCAACCGGCCGTGATGTGAAGTTCGATATGGGTCGCGTTGAAGGCTACCGTAACTTCTGTAATAAAATCTGGAACGCTGCGCGCTATGTCATGATGCAGTGCGAAGAGCAAGATTGCGGCATCGATGGCGAAGCTGTTGAACTGACCGTGGCTGACCGTTGGATTATCTCGCAATTACAACGCACTGAAGCTGAAGTAGCGCGTCAACTGGATAACTTCCGTTTCGACCTCGCCGCGCAAGCGCTGTATGAGTTTATCTGGAATCAGTATTGCGACTGGTACTTGGAATTATCCAAGCCGGTGCTGTGGGATAAAGAAGCACCCGCTGAACTCACTCGTGGTACGCGCCGCACCTTAGTGCGTGTATTAGAAGCAGCGCTGCGTTTAGCGCATCCGTTTATGCCATTTATCACTGAAGAAATCTGGCAGCGTATTGCACCTATGGCTGGCAAAACCGGCGATACCATTATGTTGCAGCCTTTCCCTGCCAGTGCTAACGATGCCGTTGACGCACAAGCCGAAGGCGATATCGAATGGCTCAAAGAGCTGATGCTGGCTCTGCGTAATATTCGTGCAGAAATGAATATTGGTCCGGGCACACCGATCCCGCTGTATTTAGGTAATACCACAGCTGAAGATCTGCGCCGCCTAGAGGTAAATAGCGTCACACTCAACAAACTGGCCAAGCTTGAATCAGTCACCTTGTTAGCGGCTGACCAAGAAGCGCCGATGTCAGCCACTGCTTTGGTCGGCGAGATGCAAGTATTGGTACCGATGGCAGGTTTGATCGATACTAAAGCTGAACTGGCGCGTTTGGATAAGGAAATGCAGCGCCTGAATGGTGAGATTAAACGTGTCTCTGGCAAACTTTCCAATCAAGGCTTTGTCGCGAAAGCGCCCGCCGATGTGATTGAAAAAGAACGCGCTAAGCAAGCTGACTATGAGCAAGCTTTAGCGCGCTTAACTGAACAGCACACGCGTATCGCCAGTTTATAATTCACTGATTAATCTATACAAACGGGGTCGCTCAGGCATACTGCCAACGACCCCCATTAGAGGCATGAAAACATGACTACGTTCTCAAAAAAAGCGTTGCTCACGCTCAGTGCACTAACCTTATCTATCAGCGCATCTTTTGCCGTGATGGCTGAATCAGTTAAATCTGTAGCCGTGACCGCTATTGTTGAACACCCTGCTCTAGACTCGGTGCGTGACGGTGTTTTAGATGCGCTGCACGAAGCCGGCTACACCGAGGGTAAAAACCTCAAATGGCAATACCAAAGTGCTCAGGGTAATACCGGCACCGCGGCACAAATTGCCCGTAAATTTATTGGTGACCAACCGGATGCTATCGTTGCAATTGCCACACCATCAGCACAAGCGGCTGTTGCCGGCACTAAACGTGTTCCGATTGTATTCTCAGCGGTCACTGACCCTGTTGAAGGCCAACTGACTCCAAGCTGGGAAGCCAGCGGTACCAACGTCACCGGCGTGTCCGATGTACTGGAGCTCGGCAAGCAAATGGAACTGGTTAAACAAATCGTCCCTAACGCTAAGCGTATTGGCATGGTGTTTAACCCAGGCGAAGCCAACTCAGTTGCCGTTGTCACTGCACTGAAAAAAATCTTGCCAGAATACGGCCTCACATTAGTTGAAGCCGCGGCACCACGCTCTGTTGACGTGGGTACCGCAGCGCGCAGCTTAGTGGGTAAAGTTGATGTGATTTATACCAATACGGACAACAACGTAGTTTCAGCTTATGAAGCTTTAGTTAAAGTCGGTAACGATATGAAAATCCCGTTAATTGCTTCTGATACCGACAGTGTTAAGCGTGGTGCGATTGCTGCTTTAGGTGTGAACTACCGCGAACTCGGTCAGCAAACTGGTCGTATCGTAGTACGTATTCTGAATGGTGAAAAACCAGGTGATATCAAACCTGAGACCAGTGAAAATATTCAGTTATTTGTCAATCTAGCAGCCGCTGAAAAGCAAGGTGTAACCTTGTCACAAGAGCTGATTGATAGCGCCGCTGAAGTCATTCGTTAATACCCTACCCGCACCCCGAGCTGCACATTGCGCTCGGGGTCTTTTTATTTAGCCTTCGGTCAACTTACCCATGTCCCTGTTTTCAATGTTTGGTGCCCTCGAGATCGGCCTGATCTTTAGTTTAGTGGCACTCGGGGTGTTTATCTCCTTCCGCTTATTACGCTTTCCTGACCTGACTGTTGACGGCAGCTTCCCATTGGGTGGAGCGGTTGGCGCGTTATGTATTTCCAACGGAATGGATCCTTTTTTAGCCACGGCCTTAGCTGCTTTGGCCGGCGCCGGCGCAGGCATCATTACCGCTGTGTTAAATGTGCATTTAAAAATCATGGATTTACTGGCCAGTATCTTAATGATGATTGCCCTGTATTCCATCAACCTGCGCATTATGGGCAAGCCTAATATTCCATTAATTATGGAGCCCACGGTTTTCACCATCCTCGAGCCGAGCTGGATGATTGATTATATTGCCCGCCCGGTAATTTTGATTGTTGTGGTTTTACTGGCAAAACTGGCCTTGGATGCTTACTTCTCCACGCGCCAAGGTTTAGCCATTCGCGCCACAGGCTCAAACCCTCGTATGGCCCGCGCCCAAGGTATTAATACCGGCGCGATGGTGATTTTGGGTATGGCCATTTCCAATGGACTGGTCGGTTTAGCTGGTGCGCTGTTTGCACAAAGCCAAGGTGGTGCGGATATCTCTATGGGTATCGGTACCATTGTGATTGGCCTAGCGGCCGTGATTGTCGGTGAAAGTATTTTGCCATCACGCAAGCTGTTCTTGGTGACACTGGCGGTGGTTCTCGGCGCAATTGTCTACCGCTTCTTTATTGCCCTCGCACTCAATAGCGACTTTATTGGCTTGCAAGCGCAAGACCTCAACTTAGTCACTGCACTACTGGTCACCTTTGCTTTGGTGATTCCATTGATCAAACAGCGTATGTCACGCCGCAAGAGGGTTTAAGATGCTGAAGGCTAATGATTTACATATCACCTTTAACCCTGGCACCCCAATTGAAACTCGGGCGCTGTGTGGTATGTCATTGCAAATTCCAACCGGACAGTTTGTGACGGTGATTGGTACCAACGGCGCAGGAAAATCGACTTTTCTGAATGCCATCTCGGGTGATCTCAGCATCGATAGCGGCAGTATTTTAATTGATGATGTTGATGTCACTGATCTGCCCGTCTGGGCGCGTGCCAAACAAGTCGCGCGAGTATTCCAAGACCCCATGGCCGGCACTTGTGAAGACCTGACCATTGAAGAAAACATGTCTCTGGCTGAGCAACGTGGCCAACGCCGCGGCTTAAGTCGTGCGGTCAAAGCGTCACTGCGCGATGGCTTTCGTGAGCATCTAGCCACTTTAGGTCTGGGCCTAGAAGACCGCTTACATGACCGTATTGGTCTGTTATCAGGCGGCCAACGTCAAGCGGTGAGCTTATTAATGGCGGCGCTGCGTCCATCGCAAATTCTATTATTGGATGAACACACCGCTGCTCTAGATCCACGCACAGCAGACTTTGTTTTACAGTTGACGCAACGCATTGTAAAAGAAAAACAACTGACCACCATGATGGTGACGCACAGCATGCGCCAAGCTTTGGATGTCGGCGATCGCACCATTATGCTGCATCAAGGGCAAGTGGTATTGGACGTCAGCGGCGAGCAACGTAAAGGGCTGGATGTACCTGACTTACTGGAGATGTTTGAAAAAGTCCGCGGCGAAAAGCTCGCCGACGACGCCCTACTGCTCAGCTAAGATGAATACACAACTGGCAATAGTGTTGCTGCTACTGCTAGCCGCTGTGGTGTTATTTGTGCGCAATAAGCCCCGCATGGATGTGGTGGCGTTATTGATGATTGTCGCGCTCCCGCTGACTGGCGTGCTGACCGTCCCAGAAACCCTAGCCGGCTTTAGTGATCCCAGCGTAGTAGTGATTGCGGCACTCTTTGTCATCGGTAATGGCTTGGTACGCACAGGAATTGCTTACCAGCTCGGCGAACGCCTGATGCATCGCGCCGGTAGCAGTGAAACACGTTTAATCGTGCTACTGATGCTGACCGTCGCCGGACTGGGCTCAGTGATGAGCTCAACCGGCGTAGTAGCGATTTTTATTCCTGTAGTATTAAGCATTGCCGCACGTCTGAACATCTCACCCAGCCGCCTGATGATGCCTCTGAGCTTTGCAGGCTTAATGAGCGGCATGATGACCTTAGTCGCCACGCCACCCAATATGATTGTGCACAGCGAACTGGTACGCGCAGGTTTTGAGGGCTTTAGTTTTTTCGCTTTTGCACCGATTGGCCTGACTGTTTTAGTACTGGGTATTATTTACATGCTGGCCACGCGTCATTGGCTGGCCAGCGCCGAGAGCCAAAAAGCAGCCGGTGAGCCGCGTCATAATATTGCTGATTTAGTCCGAGAATACCGTTTAGCCGGTCGTGAACGCCGTTTACGCGTGCGTCCCAATTCGATCTTAGCCGGGCAAACACTCAACGAGTTACGTCTGCGCAAACAAGCCGGTATTAATGTGATTGCGGTCGAACGTCAGCGGCGTTTTCGCAGTATTTTACTCGGTGCAACCGGCAGTACTGAACTGCGTGCTGGTGATATTTTATTAGTCGATTTAGTCAGCCCTACCATTGATCTACTCAACTTCTACTATGAGTTAGGTGTTGAGCCGGTGGCGATGAAAAGCAGTTATTTTAGAGATCATCACCGTTCGCTTGGTGTTGCCGAAGTGATGCTGCCTCCTGACTCACTTTTAGCTGGGAAAACCATTCAAGAACTGGGTTTTCGCAGCAAGCGCAAACTCAATGTGATTGGCTTACGCCGCAACCAGCAAGCACTTGAGGGCTTATTGGTTGATGAGAAACTTAAAGCCGGTGACACGCTATTAGTCGCTGGTAACTGGCAACATATCCGCGAACTGCAAGGTCATAGCCGGGATTTTCTGGTATTGAGTTTACCAGCTGAGGTCGATGATGTTGCACCAGCATTGAGCCAAGCACCCCACGCTTTATTTAGCCTTGCGGTGATGATTATTTTAATGGTCAGCGGCATTGTCCCCAACGTTATAGCCGTTTTTATTGGCTGCTTACTGATGGGGGCTTTTCGCTGCGTGGATATGGACAGCGCCTACCGCTCGATTCACTGGCAAAGTATTTTATTGATTGTCGGCATGCTGCCCTTTGCCCTGGCTCTGCAAAAAACTGGTGGCATTGATTTAGCAGTTGATGGCTTACTCAGCCTCTTTGGTGACGCGGGCCCACGGATGATTTTAGCCATTCTATTTGTGACCACGGCTCTGATCGGCTTATTTATCTCCAACACCGCTACGGCTGTATTGATGGCACCGGTTGCTATTGCCAGTGCGCAAGCCATGCAAGCCTCACCGGCACCCTTTGCTATGATCGTCGCCATCGCCGCCTCCGCAGCCTTTATGACGCCCATCTCATCGCCAGTGAACACACTAGTACTGGGACCCGGCCAATACCGCTTTAGCGACTTTGTCCGCATCGGCGTGCCTTTTACCCTTATTGTGCTGGTAACTAGCGTTATCTTAGTACCAATCTTGTTTCCACTTTAACGATTCCTGTTAACAGCCAGCGCTGTATCTTGAATGTTGATAAGCAGCTTAGGTGCATGCCGTACCCTGTGAGTGCAGCTCTTCCCTCAACACGCCTTCCTGGCGTGATTCGGGCGCTACGCCATCCATGGCTACGCTTGCCGCAGCACCCACAGGGTACTCATTGATCAGATATGCTGTATGCACAATTGTAATACGTCACAACTCACATCCATCTGATATATGAGTATAAATATATACGCCTTCTAAATGACTGGAACTGCGACAGCCCAAGCAATACATAGGCTCAATGCGTGCTTCGCTGTTGCTGTGACAAGCGAGCCATGGATGGTGAGCGCCGGAGTTGAACCCCGGACGGGTTCATCGACGGAAAAACAGCAATAGCGAAGCACAGCCTACGCCAAATATCCAGCTCATCAACACCCATAAAAAAACGGCAGACGGCATACACAATCTGCCGTTTATAAATCATCTAAAAACCAATCAAGCACGCGGTAAAGTCACACCACGCTGGCCCTGATACTTACCATTGCGGTCTTTATACGACACTTCACACTCTTCATCTGATTCAAAGAACAACATCTGCGCTACGCCTTCATTGGCATAAATCTTCGCAGGCAATGTGGTTGTGTTTGAGAACTCCAGCGTCACATGACCTTCCCACTCAGGCTCAAGTGGCGTGACGTTGACGATAATTCCACAACGCGCATACGTACTCTTACCTAAACAAATCGTCAGCACATTACGTGGAATGCGGAAAAACTCCACCGTACGCGCTAGCGCAAATGAGTTAGGCGGAATAATACATACTGGACCCTTCACATCGACAAAACTTTTTTCATCAAAGTTTTTTGGATCCACAGTCACCGAGTGCAGATTAGTAAACACTTTAAATTCATCAGCACAACGCACATCGTAGCCATAACTGGACACACCGTATGAAATGACTGGCTCAGAGTCCTCATTGCGCACCTGACGCTCCACAAAAGGCTCAATCATGCCGTGCTCTTGCGCCATACGACGAATCCACTTATCTGACTTAATGCTCATGTTGACCTTCCTAAATTCAAAGTACTAATAGGGTTAAATTTTTCAGCTAGTTTACTGCATAAGGTCGCAGATGACACAACAAAGCACACTCGCAAAAAGCGCGGCCAAACAAATGAAAAAGCTAATCTTTTAGACAAATAGTAAAATAGTGTTGGCACTTCGCTGAAAAAGGGGTACAGTTCATCTCACTGCTGCTGCTTGTGTACGTGAATCAATATATGTTTAGATCTCGATCCAATCATTGCTACGACTCCTGTAACTCCTTGCGCTCAGTATCACCTTGGGCTCAGCCCAAGTATAATTTTACTTCGTTCAAGGAGACATACAATGTCTAATCGCCAAACTGGTGTAGTTAAATGGTTTAATGATGAAAAAGGCTTCGGCTTCATCACTCCTCAGTCAGGTGACGATTTATTCGTTCACTTCCGCGCTATCCAAAGCGACGGTTTTAAAAGTCTGAAAGAAGGCCAAACTGTATCTTTCGTCGCAGCTCGCGGCCAGAAAGGTATGCAGGCTGAAGAAGTACAAGTTGTTTCTTAATTTGTGCATCTAAAAAACCCGCTTCGGCGGGTTTTTTTATGCCTATAGAAAACCTAGCAACACCCTCCCCTACAATCTCGCAACACAAACACAACCCTCCACGCACCGCCCGCACCCTACTCGCACCATAAAACACGACATTCATAATATCGCACATCAAACTTATCAAGCTAAGAGAGAAGTCCGCTGCAGCCAGCATCGCAGGCCTATACAGACCTACGAACACTAAATACTCAACACCTATTTCGCTGCGTGAGCGACAACCTAATTACATCGGATCATTACGACGCAACAACTCCTCAGGCCAGTGCACAATATACTCATCATCTGGCGGCGGCAGCTGCAAATGGTAGCCCTGCGAATCCAAATTCTGCAGCACTTGATTAATATCCTCACGGATTAACTTACGCTCAGGCGTCAACACCAAGTCAAACGAATGCTTGGGCTTACCAAACAGCTCCAACAAAGCTGCAGGCACTTTTTTCAATGCATCTGCACGCAACACATACAAATACATACCCGTTTTTTTAGAACTCTGATAAACCGAACAAATTCGTTTCATTGCGCACCCTCTAAAGACTGTAATAACGCATCACCCATCAATTCACGACGCCAACCGTGCAAACTCGCAGGCAACTGATAAGGACCATCTGGATAACCCGAACGCAATAACTCTTCAAGAATCTTCTTACGCAACATCAATTCCGGCGCAATATCCAATTCAAGTCCCAACGCTAAACCAATCTTACGCAAACTTTTCAACACCTTGGACGCCTCAATCGGCAACGGCTCAGGCAATGCAACTGGCCAATCCGCCTCAGGTAAATTACGCGCTTGCTTAACAATCTTAAGCAAGGTCGCACCTTCCTGACGCATAATTCGCGGATGCATATCTTCCAGCGGTGCCAACTGCGCCATATCTGATGGCATCTCACTGGCCAGCGCCCACAAGGTACTCTCACGAATAATTCGATTGCGCGGCACATCACGCTCACGCGCCTGCAATTCACGCCACGCCGATAACTCTCGCAATACCGCCAACTGCTTTGGCGACAATTTCCACGCCAGCTTGACCGAACGCCATAATTCATATGGATCTGAGACTTGCAGATAAGAATCGACTAAAAAAGCACCATCTTCCAGCACCCAAGCCAGTTTACGCTCAGACAACTGCTGCATTAACGCCTGATAGACATCGACTAAATACGCGGTATCTTGCGCCGCATACAGCACCTGCAGCTCACTTAACGGACGCTGCAGCCAATCAGAACGCGTCTCACCCTTAGGCAGCTCAACATCCAACAACTGCTGTACCAAGCGCGAATAACCCATGGAGAAACCAAGATTTAAATAGCCAGCAGCGACTTGAGTATCAAATAACGGCACAGGTAAAGCACCCGTTAATAGCGAGAGCACCTCTAGGTCCTCACTGCACGCATGCAACACCTTAACCACTTGCTGATTGCTAAACACAGCCGCCAAAGGTTGCCAGTCGCCAATCAATAATGGATCGATTAGATAGGTCGACTCACCATCACTGATCTGCAACAAACCCGCTATCGGGTAAAATGTATCAACACGGATAAACTCTGTATCTAGCGCAATAAACGCCAATGTATTCCAATACTCACAGCGCTGCGCTAACTCAGCATCACTGCAAATCCAATTTATTTGTATGGTCACCAGGATGACTCCTTAAAGTTCCGCGCAAGTATACAAGGTCAGCACAGCTTAAATACATTTGCATTACCAGCAGCCAATGACACTATGCCGCTCTTGTGTTAACTCACTTGAGCGGTACAATTAGAAAAACGTTTCAATTTTGGGGTGGTTCTTGATCAAACTTCTGCTCGTTGATGACCATGATTTAGTCCGCACCGCTATTGCGCGGATGCTTGCTGACGTCAGTGACCTAGAGGTTATAGGTCAGGCCAATAGCGGCGAACAAGCGTATCAACTGGTCGGCGAACTCAACCCACACGTGGTTTTGATGGATGTACGCATGCCCGGTATTGGCGGCTTAGAAGCGACACGCAAAATTAAGCAACGCTATCCTGAAGTAAAAATTCTTGCACTATCTGCTTATGAAGACGAACCCTTCCCGACTCGTTTATTGCAGGCCGGTGCAGCAGGCTATCTGACTAAGGGCGCCTGCATTGATGAAACCGTCAACGCGATTCGCCAAGTTGCCGCTGGAAAGTCTTACCTTAGCTCAAGTATTGCCCAACAAATGGCCTTAAAGTCGTGTGATATAAATCAGAAAACCTGTCCATTTGCACCACTATCTGACCGCGAAATGCAAATTTCCCTGATGATTGCCAGCGGACAAAAAATCCAATTGATTTCCGACTTACTGTGTCTATCGCCTAAAACGGTAAACACCTATCGCTACCGTATCTTTGAAAAACTCAGCATTGATAATGATGTTGAACTGGCTCTTTTAGCAGTACGTCACAACCTTGTTGACAACTCCAATTGATAAGCGTGGCTTATGACAACTCCGCTCTTTGATGCATCTGCATTTTTACGCTCTTGCACCCAGCATCCTGGGGTGTACCGTATGTTTTCAGCCGAGCAACAGCTGTTATATATCGGCAAAGCTAAGAATTTAAAGAATCGACTCAGCAGCTATTTCAAAACTACAGTCAACGCACCTAAAACGGCAGCCTTGGTCGCAAAAATCGCCAGCATTGAACTGACCATCACCGCCAATGAGACTGAAGCCCTACTGCTGGAACAAACACTGATTAAACAGTGGCGCCCACCCTACAATATTTTATTGCGCGATGATAAAAGCTACCCCTATATAATTCTGTCTAAAAATGACTTTCCACGTTTAGGTATTCATCGCGGTAGCAAAAAAGGCAATGACCGTTTTTTTGGCCCCTACCCCAGCGCAGGCTCCATTCGCGAAAGTCTCAGCATGCTGCAAAAAGTCTTTAAGGTACGCCAATGCGAAGATAGCTTTTATAGCAATCGCAGCCGCCCTTGCTTGCAGTATCAAATTCAACGCTGCAAAGCACCGTGCGTCGGTTTAGTTGATGCTGCCGAATATGCTGAGGATGTACGCTTATCGGTACTGTTTCTTGAGGGCCGCAGCAGCGCGCTCACCGATGAACTCACCCGCAGCATGGAGCAAGCCTCTCAAGCCTTAGAGTTTGAAACAGCCGCCGCCGTCCGCGACCAAATTGCCTTATTGCGCCGCGCACAAGACCAGCAAAGCATGGAAGGCGGGCATGGTAATGTCGATATCATTGCCGCTTATGCCAGCCCCGGTGGTGCCTGTGTGCATGTGATGAGCGTGCGCGATGGCCGTGTTTTAGGCAGTAATAACTTTTTCCCACAGGTAGCGATTGAAGAAGATAGCGCTGATATCTTAGCCGCCTTTACCGCGCAATATTATTTAAGCAGTCACGATCGCGACTTTCCCACTGAATTAATTGTCACCAGCGAACATAACGACTGGCCGACTATAGCAGACGCCATCGCCCAACAATCCGGGCATAAAATAGCGATCAGCTACCGAGTACGTGGGACGCGCTCACGCTGGCAACAACTGGCCATGACCAATGCTGAGCAGGCGCTACAATCACGCTTAGCCAATCGCACACAAATGACTGCACGCTTTAAAGCTTTAGCTCAGGCGCTGGATCTTTCCGAGCCGCCGGAACATCTTGAGTGCTTTGACATCAGCCACTCCAGTGGTGAAGCCACAGTAGCTTCATGTGTGGTCTTTGGCCCTGAAGGTCCGCGTAAATCTGATTATAGAATTTACAACATTGAAGGCGTGACCGCCGGTGATGACTATGCGGCGATGCGCCAAGTGCTATATCGCCGCTTGAGCAGCGCTATAGAAAACCAAGGTAAACTGCCCGATGTACTGCTAGTCGATGGCGGTAAAGGCCAACTTAATATGGCCCGTGAAGTCTTTGCGGAGCTCAAGATCACTCAAATCCTGCTGCTGGGTGTTGCCAAAGGCGCAACCCGTAAAGCAGGTTTTGAAACGCTCTATATCAATGACACCGCCACACAGCTGAATTTACCTGACCATTCGCCTGCTCTACATCTGATTCAACAAATCCGTGATGAGGCGCACCGCTTTGCTATTACCGGCCACCGCGCACGCCGCGGCAAGACTCGGCGCACCTCAGTACTCGAAGGTATAGCAGGCGTGGGTCCAAAACGACGTCGCGAGCTGTTAAAGTACTTCGGCGGCTTACAAGAACTTAAGCGGGCCAGCATTGATGAAATTGCTAAAACACCAGGAATCAGTAAAACTCTTGCTGAGTCTATATATAGTGCACTGCGCCAAGCGTAAACTGCGCCTTCCATTCTTTGCTAAAAAAAGAATTACTTAATGAATATTCCAAATATTTTAACAATGATGCGCGTGGCTCTAATCCCCGTGTTTATTTTATTATTCTACCTGCCCTTCTCTTGGAGTTATTGGGCTGCCAGCGCAGTGTTTGCTTTTGCCAGTTTTACTGACTGGCTCGATGGTTATTTAGCTCGACGCTTAAACCAGAGCACACCCTTTGGTGCCTTTCTTGATCCTGTGGCGGACAAGCTTTTAGTGGCTGTGGCTCTAGTGCTACTCGTAGCCGAACACACCAACTTATGGCTGACCCTTCCTGCGATTATTATTATCTGTCGAGAGATCCTAGTCTCAGCTCTACGTGAATGGATGGCTGAAATCGGTGAACGTGCACAAGTGGCCGTATCCAATATCGGCAAATGGAAAACAGCAGCACAAATGGTGGCATTGATTATTTTATTAGCAAACCCACCAGGTTTTGATGTTTGGGTGATCAGTGGCTATGCATTATTGATTCTGTCAGCCATCCTGACATTATGGTCAATGGTCCAGTATTTACGTGCTGCGAAGCCACATTTGCATACAAATCAACAAGATAATTAACTATTTTAAAGAAAAGGCTTGACGAATTATTTTAATTCGCTATTATAGCGCCCGTCACCAAGACATTGCGGGAATAGCTCAGTTGGTAGAGCACGACCTTGCCAAGGTCGGGGTCGCGAGTTCGAGTCTCGTTTCCCGCTCCAAATTGTCATCAAGAATGCCGCTTAGTGCGGTGTTTTTGTTTAGGCCGGGTGGTAGAGTGGTTATGCAGCGGATTGCAAATCCGTGAACGCCGGTTCGATTCCGGCCTCGGCCTCCAAATATAAAAGCCCTTAAGTAGCAATGCTTAAGGGCTTTTTTATGCCTGCAACAAAAGCCACCACCTTCATCTAAAGCTTTAGTCATCACACGCACAGAAAAACCATATCTAACAATGACTGACCGCCTTAGACATCTGCGCGATACGCTCAACTGCCCCATCGCCCTGCACTCAACAATAATGAACTGCAATCGACATAGGCTCCAGCCAATTCCCCAAGACAATGCTAATGTTGTGCAACTTTCCCTATAGTATGGAGTTCAACCTTATGCATCGCTTTCGTGTCGTCAGCTTTATTTTACTTGCAGCATCGCTGAGCGCTTGCCAGTTTTATGCACCCAAAGTGATCAAGGCCGAACTTACCAACCGCATCCAAGGCACTATTTATCACAGCCAAGGCCAATGGATCCTTCAGCCTTGCGGGACACAAAACAGCTACATTGTTAATTCATCACTGGAACTCAGCCAAGAACTGATTCCGCTACTGACTGAATCACCCAATGGCATATTTGCCGACCTCAGCGGCAGACTCGACACAGTACAGCAGCGCTTTACCCCCACTCAGCGCTATCGCCTACAAGCTGAAGGACATGGCTGCGATGATCCTGACTTTACACGCCTGCAACTGAGAGCAAGCGGCAATGAGCCGTTTTGGTCCATCTTACAAACACCGCGTGGCTTAATCTTCAATCAAATCGACCAGCCTTCTATTGCTCTTCCTTATATTGAAGAACAACAGACCGACGGACGCTTTCACATCAGCAGCCAAGCTAACAATCAAAATTTTGATTTATGGATCACCCCAGGACAATGCACTGACAGTATGAGCGGCACTATTTCTCATCTGCATGCCAGACTGCAATGGAATCAACAATCCTTTAACGGTTGCGCAGCGTTTGGCGCTCTGCGCAATTAAAGGTACGCTCTGCATCAGCAATTTAAGGAGAATAACAATGCTACGAATAGCAATTAACGGTTACGGACGAATCGGCCGCAATATCCTGCGTACTTTATTTGAGCGCGGTCTGCACACTCAATTACAGATTGTGGTCATCAATGATTTAGGCGATGCCAAAACATTAGCCCACCTCACCCGCTTTGATTCGACTTTTGGTCGCTTTGCACACGATGTGCAATTAACTGATGAGTGCTTGGTGATTGGCGAGCAATCCATTCGCCTGCTGAACCAGCCCGATGCCACACTCCTGCCCTGGAAAGAACTGGGTATTGATGTGGTATTGGAATGCACTGGCAGAATGAAACAACGCCCACAAGCAGAACAGCACATCACTGCAGGCGCTCGTCGCGTCCTTTTAGCCCATCCGATGGATAGCGCTGATTTAACTGTGGTGTATGGCATCAATCACCATCTACTGGATAACCAACAGATTGTTTCCAACGCTTCCTGCACCACCAATTGCTTAGCACCGCTGGCAAAAGTACTGCACGATGGAGTCGGCATCCAACACGGTGTAATGACCACCATCCACGCCTATACCAACGATCAAAACCTGCTAGATAAAAGCCATACCGATTTATATCGAGCACGCGCCGCAGCCAGCTCCATTATCCCCACCAGCACCGGCGCTGCTAAAGCCATTGGCCTAGTGATTCCAGAACTCGCTGGGCGTCTGGATGGCATGTCCGTACGCGTACCGACAAAAAACGTATCACTGGTCGACTTAAGCTTTATCGCAGAACGCGATACTGACAAAGATGAGATCAATCACATCCTAACGGCAGGTGCCGCACAATTTCCATTAGGCGTAATGGAGTGTAACGAGCAACCACTGGTTTCTTGCGACTTTAATGGCTACCCCGTGTCATGCGTTGCTGACCTGACGCAAACACGCGCACAAGGCAAACTGATCAAGGTACTGGCCTGGTATGACAACGAATGGGCTTTCTCCAATCGTATGCTAGACATATTGATGGCGTGGCGCGGTATTTAAACGCAAAACATGCTGCTTGCAACACATCACTTTTATAGTGATGTGTTGCAGGCTAAAGCCCATGCTTCAAAGTACACATCTAGTAATGTGGCGGTGGCTCATTGGGCGTTTCTTCAAACTGATTGTGTAAATCATTCTGGCGCTGCGCTAACAACTCCAGCTGATGCTTGATTCGCGTCAACCCAAGCTGCTGTTCAACAATCACATCATTCAACGCTTGAATGGTGTCGTCCTGAAACGCTTGGCGCATTTCAAGCTCGGCAATTCGTGCTTCTAAACTCATGACACCACCTTCTGTTCTGTCTGCCAGTCATCAGCTAACGCATTCTGCAAACGCATCTGAATCTGCGTAAGTTGCTCTACTGTATAGGGCTGCGCTGTGCCTTTGCCCCAGACAGGCGCAGGCCATACTGCATCCTCTTGCATGCGCACAACAATATGCATATGCAGCTGCTTCACCACATTACCTAGGGTGGCAATGTTAATTTTATCTGCCTGAAACACTGCTTTCAGCACCTGCCCGACCGTATTGGTTTCCTGCCAGAACTGTTGCTGCTGCTCAACAGTTAACTCAAATACTTCACTGGCATCAGCAATACGTGGCACTAGAATAAGCCAAGGGTAACGACTGTCATTCATCAACAAGACACGACTTAAAGAAAAATCACCCAGCGCAACAGTGTCCTCAAGCAAACGTTTATCCATCTCAAACATACACAACCTCACCCTTATGACTGCAACTCAAGCGATAAGCTTAATTCATCTGACTACTATAGCTATTTACGTCATAAAACGGCTAAAAAACAGAGCTTTTTCTGAATGCCAGCTGAATAGATCCCACAGTTTCTCGCAAACCAAAGAGAACCCGCTTATAATATGCACCGATTAACCAGAGTAAGTCCTGCCGGCAAACGTTTGCAGGCAAAGCAATCATCAAAATCAATCCAGGAGCATTCCCATGCAAATGATTAAGTTGAGCGTTATTGCCCTAGCAGTAGCCGCAGCAAGCACACAAATGGCCGTTGCCAGCCAACAGTCTGAGTCAAACGGTTTTATTGAAGACAGCACGCTGAATGCGCACGCACGTACTCTTTATATGAATCGTGATTTCCGTAATCAGCCTAGCGGCACACAGAGCTATCGCGAAGATTTCGGCTTAGGCTTAAAAGCCATTTACGAGTCTGGCTTTACTCAAGGCACCGTAGGTTTTGGTGTTGATGCCTTTGGTTTACAAGGTATTAAGCTGGATTCAGGCCGTGGCCGTAACGGCAACGGTCAGTTCCCAACTGGCAGCAACGGCAAAGCAGAAGACAACTTCAGCCAAGCCGGCGGTGCAGTTAAAGCACGTATTTCTAATACTACTTTGAAATACGGCGAGCAGTTTGTTGACCTACCTGTTCTGTCAACTGACGATTCACGTCTACTGCCAGAAACTACTACCGGTTTCTTAGTGACTAGTAATGAAATTGAAAACCTAGAGCTGAACTTGGGTCACTTCACTGCTTTAACAGCAATGGACCAAACTTACCACGATAGCTCTAATGGCGGCCTATTGCGCTCACTTGATTTAATCGGCGGTCGTTATAACCTGACCAATGACCTCAGCGCAGCCTACTACTACTCAGATGCAGAAGTAGGTCATAAAAACGCTGGT
>JAVETP010000207.1:0-3074 GCA_034006005.1 Pseudomonas sp. | reverse complement strand
GGTGCATCAAAACCGGTTAATAGCTTATCCACCACAATGAGTAGTTCAGGGTCATCACCGTATTTAAACTGATTGATGATTTGCTTGGTGTACTCTTCTTCAGAGCCAAAACGCTTCATCATTTTGTCCCAGAATTTACCTACCTCATCGGTTGGTCCTTCGTCCACTTCGTCGTGGCCTTCACGGGTATCTGGGCCAGAAATCACCACTTCAGTGGTGACTGTGCCAATCTCTTGCAAAAACTGCTGGTACTTTAACGCTGCCTGTTTGCCCGGGGCAACCAACTGAGCCTTAAAGCCGGTGCCTTGCCAGTTAGCGCGAAAATGCTCGCTGATATCAAAGGCGCGCATATATATCACCTGATCGGCTTTGTTTAGCATTTCAGCGCGGGCGTATTTCTTTTTAAGGTCGGCCTTTTGCTCTTTGCTTAAATCGGCGGTGTGGCGCTCAAACCAGAGGTCGATAGCCGACTGATTCTGCTCCATCTCAATATGTCGGCCTTCGTACAGCAGTGGCAATACTGCTTCGTCGGCAACCGCTTGTTTAATGGTATAGTGCGGCTCAATCAGGCCACCAAACTTGGCAAAGTTATTCTTTTCTTTTTTCAGTAGTGGTGTACCGGTAAAGCCAAGAAAACAGGCATTGGGTAGCATTTGGCGCATTCGGGCGGCCAATGAGCCAAAGTTAGTGCGGTGACTTTCATCGACCAATACAAAAATATCGTGCGACTCATCCACAAACTTCTCGGCGACCCAGCCTTTATCAAATTTGTGGATCAGTGTGGTGATCAGGCCCACTTTGTTTTTCAGGTGTTTAACTAAGTTTCGGCCAGACGTAGCACGTTCGCGGCTTAAACCACAGGCGGCAAAGGTATTGCCCAGCTGTTTATCAAGATCATCCCGGTCGGTCACCAAAATGATTCTTGGATTGATAAGCTGCGGCTCTAGTGCCATAGCGCGGGTGAGCATCACCATGGTGAGCGACTTACCCGAGCCTTGGGTATGCCAAATAACACCCCCTTGGCGGTTTTCTTTTGCGCCAGTGCCTTTATTGGTCAGGCGTTTAATTCGGGCGATCGTCGCTTTAATCACAAAGTATTGTTGATAGCGGGCTACTTTCTTAATGCCACCATCAAACAGGGTAAAGCGATACACCAAATCTAATAAACGCTCTGGGCGGCACAGGCTATAAATGGCATTGTCTTGTTCCGTCACCAAGCGTTTACCTTCCGCCTCTAGCGCATCAAAAAATGGCCGTGCGGCAGCAAACTCGCCACTGAATAGCTGTGCTTTAGTCTCTTCGCTCAAGGAGGTATTTACGGCTTTATCGACATCGGCAGGTTTGTCTTCCTGCTCCTTCCATACGCCCCAAAACTTCTTAGGTGTGCCAGCAGTGGCATATTGGGCGGCGTTTTTATTCACTGCCAGCACTTGCTGCACATAAGTAAACAGGCGCGGAATATAGTCATCGCCCTGGTTACGAATATTTTGTGATACGGCTTGCTCTACATCCACTTTGGGTGATTTACATTCAATCACGCTAAAGGGAATGCCATTGACAAACAGTACAATATCGGGGCGCACGGTATCGGTGCTACGTGCGCGCTCAACCGAGAACTCCGCCACCACATGAAAGCTGTTGTTCGAAGCTGCCCCTGGAGACAAAGAGCGCCAATCAATGTAATTGAGGGTAAAGCTCTTTGAGTCCCCCTCAATGGTTTGCTCCATAGCTGAGCCTAAGGTGATTAAATCGTAAATCGACTCATTGGTTTTTTGCAGGCCATCAAACTTAATATTTTTGAGCTTTTGGATCGCGGTTTGAATGTTCTCTTCGCTAAACAGATACTCGCCACCTTTATAATTAATGCGGTTAATCTTTTTTAGTTGATGGCGAAGCACCCCTTCCAAAATTACATTGGCACTGCGCCCACCCCTTTCAGCCAGCGCTTGCTCAGGGGTGAGGTATTGGTAACCCAAATTGATTAGCTGCTGTAGGGCAGGAATTTGCGACAAGTACTTTTCGTTAAACTCAAAGCCCGAAGGCTCCGAGTTTGCTGCGTAATTGACTGGAGGTGTGCTCATGCGACGCCCTCCCTAGAAAGCTCCTGACAAGTCTCTTCAGAGAGGAGTTGAGAACTACCAACTTGCCACTCACCAGTAAGCAGCTTTTGCATCAAACCGCGTTTCTGGCTGCGGTATTTATCCAGCAAAGTCTGAAGGAGCTTAATTTCCTCTTTTGCAGAGCTTAACTTCAAGACAATATCCTGTTGGACTTTTATCGAAGGAGCCGAAATCGGTAGCTTCATTATTTGCTTGTCTGATAGTTCCTTTTGACCTGTTCCGTCCATAATGTGCCCAACTCGCAAGTAATAATTTTTCCGAGAGAAATGGAAGAGCAAGTATTCAGGAATAAGTTTCTGCTGATTCAGCTCAAGAGTCGTTATCGCATTAGAGGCTATAAAACCATCAAGCTCAGAAGGTACAATACCAAAGCCACCATTATGAAAATTTTGTCTGCCGATCAAAAATTCACCAGCAAGCCGTTGGTAGTAAGGACGACCTTTAGAGGATAGAACTACTTTTATATCTCTTGTATTTGGCTCAATACCTTTACAGTGAAGTTTGACCGTTAATAGTTTTTCACCGTCAGCACTGAGTATTTTTTCTTTCTTAGCAATAGATGCGTATTCAGAAAGCGTTTTCTTACAAGACTTGAAATCATCTTCAATCAAGTTGTTTAGCAACCACTCAAACTGCTTTTCCTTGGCCGAAATTAACGCTTCCGTTTTTTCGATGGCGTTGTCCCAAGTGGTAAACAACTTGTAGATTTCAAGTTGCTCATTTAAAGGCGGCACAAGTATCGGGAGTTTGCTCAAAGTATCTTTATTTAGCTTATAGCGACTAGCTCCCTGCCTACTAATCAGATGTGTAATATCTCTGTGGTGAAAATAAAGAAAAAACCACTCAGAAGAACACTTTTCTGTTCCTTGGATCAGGTGAGCATGATTGTTAACATTAAACTTTCCATTAACTAAAAGCGTTTGGGCTTTTTGCTCTGGTTTTAAAAAATGATCG
>JAVETP010000051.1:0-20609 GCA_034006005.1 Pseudomonas sp. | reverse complement strand
ACAATTTATCACGTCGCTTACTTTTTAAATTATCAGCTGAAACTGCACATGAACTCACCATCGATTTACTCGGTGCTGCCGGTCGTTTAGGTTTACCACGTCGAGTGGTCAAACAACCTACGGCACTGCCGGTACGTGTCATGGGCATTGAGTTTCCTAACCCCGTTGGCTTAGCCGCAGGGTTGGATAAAAACGGTGATGCTATTTTAGGTCTGTCTGGTCTGGGTTTCGGTTTTATTGAAATCGGTACCGTGACGCCACGCCCACAACCGGGCAATCCTAAGCCACGTTTGTTTCGCTTGCCTGCAGCCGAGGGTGTGATTAACCGTATGGGATTTAATAATCTCGGTGTTGATCACTTATTAACGCGTGTACAAAACGCTAATTTCCAAGGTGTGCTGGGTATCAATATTGGTAAAAATGCTGATACACCGGTAGAAAATGCTGCAGACGATTACTTAATTTGCATGGAAAAAGTCTATGGCAGTGCCAGCTATATTACGGTGAACGTCAGCTCACCCAATACGCCAGGCCTGCGCTCATTGCAGTTTGGTGATTCACTTAAGAATCTCCTCAGCACTTTACGCCAACGCCAAGAAGAACTGACTGCTTTGCATGGCAAGTTAGTGCCTTTAGCGATTAAAATCGCGCCAGATATGACTGATGAAGAAATTACTGACGTTGCCAATATCTTGCTTGAAACCGGTATGAACGCAGTCATTGCTACGAATACAACGGTGTCACGTGCCGGTGTTGAAGGTATGTTGCATGCCGATGAGGCTGGTGGTTTATCCGGTGCGCCGGTGCGTGAGCAAAGTACTCATGTGGTACGTGTACTTGCTGAGACACTTGCTGGACGTATACCGATTATTGCTGCAGGTGGTATTACTGAAGGTCAGCATGCCGCAGAGAAAATTGAAGCCGGGGCAAGTTTAGTGCAGATATATTCTGGCTTTATTTATAAAGGCCCAGAGTTGATTCGTGCTTCCGTGGATGCAATTGCTGCAGTATCACGCAGTAAAAATTAATTATAATGATAAAAGCGTGAGGCCATCATCAGCACCTCACGCTATAAACTCAGTACTAGGCTAGCCTACGGCATTGAGTTCATTAAGCCGTTGCAGGCCAGCAGTGCCGCGGTAACCATCCCAGTTATCGCCGCGCCCTTCACGCCAGCCGTTTAACCAAGCTTGGCGGGAAGTTGCTAAATTAAATGGACAGAGTTCACGCGACTTACCTGTGACACCATGCTGGTAGCCACGTAGAAAAGCACGTTCTAACGGATCACGCTTGAGTCTTCTCATTGGGTGTTGCCCTCAGTTATTGACTAGAATGTTGCCGCTGGCTTTAGAGTAAAGCCTTATACTGTACAGTTAAGAAACTCATATGCTCCAAGATGAGTTTCGAGCAGTGCAAAAAGCGAAAAGCTCATCCCATTTCTAACCAATCTGCGTAGAGGATGGAATGATTGTTTTCGTATATGCAGCTGCTTTTTTGTAACAAAAGGGCATAAGTGACATATAGTTTCATAATTAAAGACGCTAAAGCGCTGTTTATCGTGCTTTTTAGTCTTGAAATGCCCACGATAAACGATGACTCAGAATTCGAGCTAGCGTCATAAAATCGATGAAAGGTCACCTTGGTGATCCATCAAAAAACGCTAGATATAGAAAATAGAATTAAATTAAGTACCCACTGGAAATTTTATGCCGGCCAATAAAGAAGTAGAACTGTACCTAACATGCCCAAAAAGCCTTGAGGGTCTGTTGCTTGATGAAGCACAGTCACTTGGTCTAAACGATGCTCGTGAACATTTATCAGGCGTCTCAGGACGCGGCACGATGGAGACTGCCTATCGAATGTGTCTGTGGTCGCGGCTGGCTAACCGTGTTCTGTTGGTACTGAAACGTTTTAGCGTAAAAACTGTTGAAGATTTGTATCACGGCGTCAATGACATCGATTGGGCTGAGCATTTACAGGCCAATGGTACATTGTCGGTTGAATTTACCGGCCGTGGATCAGGTATTGATAACACCCACTTTGGTGCGTTAAAAGTCAAAGATGCGATTGTTGATGCCTTGCGTGATAAAGAAGGCAATCGTCCGTCAGTTGATAAAATCAGCCCTGATGTACGTATTCACTTGCACCTCAATCGTGGTGAAGCAACCTTGTCACTGGACTTATCCGGTACCAGCTTGCACCAGCGCGGTTATCGTTTGCAGCAGGGTGCTGCACCGTTAAAAGAAAACTTGGCTGCCGCTATTTTATTACGTGCAGGCTGGCCAGCATTGGCCGAGCAGGGCGCAGCCTTGGTTGACCCCATGTGTGGTGTGGGTACATTCCTGATTGAAGGTGCCATGATGGCGGCGGATATTGCACCTAACTTACGCCGTGAGCGCTGGGGCTTTACCAACTGGTTGGGTCACAACCCTGAAGATTGGCAGCCGTTATTTGCAGAAGCGCAAGAACGTGCCGAGATCGGTTTATCCAAGCCTCCATTGTGGATACGTGGTTATGAAGGTGATCCACGCTTGATTCAGCCGGCACGCAATAATATCGAGCGCGCAGGACTTGAGCGTTGGGTGAATATATACCAAGGTGAACTGGCTACATTTGAACCAAAACCAGACCAAGGTCAAACCGGTCTAGTCGTCACTAACCCACCCTACGGTGAGCGTTTAGGTGATGAAGCCAGCTTGCTCTATCTCTACCAGTATTTAGGTGAGCGTTTACGTACGGCGTGTTTAGGTTGGGAAGCAGCGGTATTTACCGGTGCACCACAACTGGGCAAGCGTATGGGTTTACGCAGTCATAAACAGTACTCATTGTTTAATGGTGCCTTACCTTGCCGTCTGCTGTTATTTCAAGTACAGCCAGAGCGCTTTGTTCTAGCTGATCGTATGAGCACACACGTAAAGCCCGGTACTGCCGTTGTTGATCACGATGAAGCACCTCGCTTAACTGGCGAACCTGAGCGCACAGTGGCTCCAGTAGAAACTGCACGTTTAAGCGAAGGTGGGCAGATGTTTGCTAACCGTCTACAAAAGAATTTAAAGCAACTGGGCAAGTGGGCACGTAAAGAAGGAGTGGAATGCTACCGTCTCTACGATGCAGATATGCCTGAATATGCTTTAGCTGTTGATCTCTATGCGGATTGGGTGCACGTTCAAGAATATGCCGCACCTAAAACCATCGATCCAGAAAAAGCCAAAGGTCGCTTTTTGGATGCTTTAGCAGCGATTCCAACGGTGTTGGATGTACCACCCGAGCGCATTGTGATTAAACGTCGTGAGCGTCAAGCCGGTACGCGTCAATATGAGCGTCAAGCGGAGCGCGGTCAGTTTATGCATATCAGCGAAGGTGGCGTTAAGTTGCTGGTCAATTTAACTGACTACTTGGATA
Organism: Pseudomonas sp.; assembly: GCA_034006005.1. Classification (GTDB taxonomy): domain Bacteria; phylum Pseudomonadota; class Gammaproteobacteria; order Pseudomonadales; family Pseudomonadaceae; genus Denitrificimonas. The sequence continues at coordinate 17,207 of JAVETP010000051.1, read as the reverse complement.
CCGGTATCTTCCTCGATCACCGTCCAATGCGCATGCGTATTCAACAAGAAGCGGCAGGTAAGCGCTTTTTAAATCTATTTTGCTATACAGCTGCGGCCACTGTGCATGCTGCGAAAGGTGGTGCGCGTACCACTACCAGCGTGGATTTATCCAAAACCTATCTGGATTGGGCTAAGCGTAATCTGGCATTAAACGGTTTTTCCGATAAACATGATTTAGTTCACGCTGATGTGATGGTGTGGCTAGAAAATGATCGTGAAATGTATGACCTGATTTTTGTTGATCCACCGACGTTTTCTAACTCAAAGCGTATGGAAGATGTGTTTGATATTCAGCGTGACCATATCGTCCTGCTGGACCGTGCTATGGCACGTTTAGCACCGGGTGGCAGCTTGTATTTCTCTAACAACTTCCGTCGCTTTGTTATGGATGAAAGTGTTGAAGCACGCTATCAGGTGACCAATATCACCGAGAAAACCTTTGACCCTGACTTTGCGCGCAATAAAAAGATTCACCAAGCGTGGCATATAACTCAGCGTACTGACTGATTTATATCGTCTAATGATTGAGCGACGCGTATGATAGCCCACTTGCAAATTTTGCAATTTAATAATTGAAAGCGACCCACCGGGAGGTGCTTATATGAAAGATAAAATCAAGAAGACTACTGCACCAGTAGTTGAGAAACCACAAAACGATAAAGCCAAAAAAGGTGCTATTGCACCGGTTGGCGAAAAGCTGCAGAAAGTACTCGCACGCATGGGCTTCGGCTCACGTCGCGATATTGAGCAGTGGATCAGCGATGGCCGTGTATTGGTTAACTCACGTGTTGCCAAGTTAGGTGCGCGTGTGGATGCATTGGATGCGATCACTGTCGATGGTCGTCCGCTTAAGCAAGATGCAGAAACTTATTTGCAGCGTCGTGTGCTGATTTATAACAAGCCTGAAGGCGAAGTGTGCACACGTAAAGATCCAGAAGGTCGTCCTACGGTATTTGATCGTTTACCACGCCCGCATACCGGTCGCTGGATCAATATCGGTCGTCTGGATATCAATACCACAGGCTTGCTGATGTTTACCACTGATGGCGAACTGGCTAACCGTTTAATGCATCCCTCATATCAGATGGACCGTGAATACGCGGTACGTGTACGCGGTGAAGTCACCGATGAGATGATTGAAAACCTTAAAAACGGTGTAATGCTTGAAGACGGTCCAGCGAAGTTTACCGACGTGCAGGCTGCGCCCGGTGGCGAAGGTTTTAACCGCTGGTTCCACTGCGTTGTGATGGAAGGCCGTAACCGTGAAGTACGTCGCCTGTGGGAATCACAAGATGTAGTGGTCAGCCGCTTGAAACGTGTACGTTTTGGACCGGTATTCTTAACGTCAGAGTTAAGTGTCGGACGCTGGCGTGAAATGGGTCAGGCTGAAGTCGACATTCTCAGTAAAGAAGTCGGTCTTGAGCCAATTGCTTTGGCAGAAGTGAGCGAAAAAGCGAAGGACAAACTGGAGCGCCAGCAGCGTAAAATTGCTCGTCCTGTTGCCCAAGTGCGTGACAACCGTCGTCCAGAAAAGAAAACTGTATACAGCACTAATAAAGAAAAACCGGATGAATTTGATAAGGGTGCGCGACGTTCACGTCCGACCACCTCGACAGGTTCTAAGCCGACGGGTGCTAAAAAGCCAACCGTACGTCGCTTACGTCCTGAGTAAATCTGGCTTTAAGTGTTAATACTACAACTTGCACTCTTGCTTTAGAGTGCAAGTTGTACTTGATTGCGGCCAAGGTGTTTAGCCGCATACAGCGCGATATCTGAGCGCTGCAATAGATTGTGCAAAGACTCTTGTGCAATTAATGTTGCACAGCCAATACTGGCTGTTAGCGTAATAGAGTGCTTTTCATAATCAATCAATAATGCTTCCAAAGCTTCTCGTAGACGTTCGGCGACTAAAGCTGCGCCCTCACTGCATGTGTTCGGCAGTACGGCTAAAAACTCCTCACCACCATAGCGAAATAGCGCATCAGTGCTACGCAATTGCTTTTGAATGGTTCTAGCCACCTCAATTAAAACAGCATCGCCCGCACTATGACCATAGCTGTCATTGATCCGCTTAAAGTAATCAATATCAATCATCAGTGCTGATAAAGGCTGTTGGTGACGCTGCGCCGTGGCGATATCGCGCTCTAATGTTTGTTGCATGGCAAAGCGATTGCCAGCACCGGTTAATGGATCTTGCAATGCACTTTGTAACGCTGCCGCATAGAGCAGACCATTACGCACTGGCAAAATCAAACTGGCGATAATGGATTCAAAGTCCCCCAGTTCGTTTTCACTAAAGCTGCTTTCTCGAGTAAAGGTGATATCACCTAAAAACTCACCTCGGTAGCTGAGGTTGTATCTAACACTGTGCTTTTTATGCAGACCTAAATTGATTTCAATATTCTGTCCGCTATGACTAAAAGCCAGAGAGCTATAGCTAATCAAACGATTTGATATGTTAAAAAACATCTCTAAGATCAGGCGTAAATCCAATGAGCTTTGCAACTGCATTGTTAACTGCTGGCGTACTTCCGCATGCGACAAAGCAATAAGCGGCAGCATCTGCGCTGTATCAGAAGAGCGTCGTGCAGTATTTTTATCAATATTGATAATATTGCCAGCGGGTTGTGTATTCATAATAATGTCTCACCTTAAGCGATCTTACTTATAGGTAAGCGATTATCGTGCCAACTATTTTAACCCTTTATAATCAATGACTTAGGATTTATATTAATTCAAGCGTCAAGGATATTGGCATAAGGCCAGCATACTATGTTTAAGCTGAAACATAGGTGTCAGAATTATGACGTAGTCACTCTGCTGTAAGTGAACGCTATTAAATTGGCGTGCGGGCAGGGAGGGAGATTTGCGATGGCAGCGCCAAGCTTAGGCTATGGCACTGCCGTTGCAGCGTGCAAATCAGTTACTGTGCATTAAAAGCTTGTCCAGTTACACCAGTGCTATCAGGGCCCATTAAGTATAAATACAAGGGCATAATTTGCGCAGGTGTTGGATTGTTCAGCGGGTTCTCGCCGGGATAGGCATGGGCGCGCATATCTGTACGGGTCGCGCCAGGGTTGATGCTATTGGCACGAATAGTGGTGTCGTCCATTTCATCGGCCATCACTTGCATCAAGCCTTCTGTAGCGAACTTAGACACAGCGTAAGCGCCCCAGTAGGCTCGACCTTTACGCCCCACGCTGCTTGAGGTAAAGATCACCGAGGCATCTTTTGATAAACGCAGTAAGGGCAGCATGGCACTATTGAGCATAAACATCGCATTGACGTTAATCTGCATCACCTTGGCAAAATTTTCACCGGCTAACTGCTCCAGCGGCGTGCGTGGACCTAAGATAGAGGCGTTATGCAGTAAACCGTCAAGATGACTGAACTCAGTCTCAATCATTGCGGCTAATTCGGTGTAAGCCTCGGGGCTGGCTTTTTCAAGATCCAACGGAATCACAACAGGCTCAGGATGGCCTGCAGCAACAATCTCATCATAGACGGCATTTAAACGTTTTTCGGTTTTACCCAAGAGTAATACGGTTGCGCCGAGAGCTGCATAGGAGCGCGCCGCTTCAGCACCGATGCCGCGACCCGCACCAGTGACAAGAATGATACGGTCTTTTAATAATTGAGCAGGTGCAGTGTAATCAAACATAACTCATCTCTTTAAAATCAATAAGGTACGCTTATAAAGCGTGTATTCACTGCCTATTGAGCAGAGCGCTGACTCAACCGCAATGAGCAGCCGCATTGCGTTCGAGTAGTTCTTCGAGTTCGCCAATGATCTCAATCACAGCATCTGCCCCCCAGTTACTCGGGTTGTCATGCGCTTGGTTGTAACCATAACGCACGGCAACGGTGTGCATATTGGCAGCACGACCTGCGTCAATATCCCGTTGATCATCGCCAACATAAATGACTTGGCGCGGATCAAGCTGCAACTGTTCACAGGCCAGCAAGAGCATATCGGGTGCTGGCTTGCTGTGTTCGACATGATCAGGGCAGAGTAAAACGGCACTGCGAGACGATAGATTGAGTGCATCCATCAAAGGTTGCGCAAAACGCAGTGGTTTATTGGTGGCAACACCCCAGCGAATGCCCGCATCATCTAAGCGCTGCAGGAGATCTAAAACCCCAGGAAAAGGCTCAGTCAACTGTGCGTACTGCACATCATAACGCGCGAGAAAATCATCACGTAAAGCGGGCAGCGTAGGGTCGTCCAACTCTAAAGCAAAGGCACAGGCCACCATGACCAATGCGCCTTGCGAAATATGCTGGCGAAACTCTGCTTCATCTTTGAGTTCAGCTAGGCCATGCTCGGCACGCATACTCTGGATAATGGCGTAAAAATCTTGCGCGGTATCCAGCAGTGTGCCATCCATATCAAACAATACGGCTTGAATACGCATCAGTCGTCCTTGGTGGTGTGCAACATATAGTTCACGTCCACATCAGCTTCAAGTTTGTAGCGTTTAGTCAGCGGATTGTAAGTCAAGCCAATAATATCTTGTACCTGCAGTCCTGCAGCACGACTCCAAGCACCCAGCTCAGATGGGCGAATAAACTTTTTAAAATCATGAGTGCCGCGTGGCAGCAGGCGCATAATATATTCAGCACCAATAATGGCAAATAGATATGCTTTGGGATTACGGTTGATGGTTGAGAAGAATACTTGGCCACCGGGTTTTACTAAGGTGTAGCACGCGCGAATAATCGATGCAGGGTCAGGCACGTGCTCAAGCATTTCTAAGCAGGTGACCACATCAAATTGACCGGGCATTTCTTCGGCTAACTCTTCAGCAGTGATTTGACAATAAGTCACATCAACACCACTTTCCAGCTGGTGCAAGCGCGCTACAGCAAGAGGAGCTTCGCCCATATCAATACCGGTGACATGCGCGCCGCGCTGAGCCATCGCTTCACTGAGAATTCCGCCACCACAGCCTACGTCTAATACTTTCTGGTCGGCGAGCGGTGCGCGTTCATTAATCCAATTCACACGTAATGGATTGATGTCGTGCAAAGGTTTAAATTCACTTTCACGATCCCACCAACGATGTGCTAAGGCTTCAAACTTCGCAATTTCAGCATGGTCTACATTAATCATAACCCTGTCCTATACGATATATACTGCGATTTAAGCTGTATATCATGCCAGTTTTTCTGGTTTTTTGCTTTAGTGTTCGTCAGTAATAGCGATGTATGTATCTTTGTTGCTTCAGGTCAATATATGCCTTATTGCTTTTTGGATATTTTACTAGCCCAAAATTGGCTTTTTGCAATAATACTCTGTTCATCCATGCGCACCAGTTGGCGGTCTTTTAATAGTTGTTTACCACCCACCCAAACATGCTCAACGCAGTTGCGGGCTGCAGCATAAATTAATTGGGAAACAGGATCGTAGACCGGCTGTAGCGACAGATCATTAAAATTAAAAGCGGTGATATCAGCCAGCTTACCCACTTCGAGTGAGCCAGTTTGCGCATCAATGCCCAACGCGCGCGCGCCATTTAACGTTGCCATACGCAATGCGCGATGCGCATCAACAGCACTGGCTGATTGCGCCACAGCTTTAGCTAATAACGCTGCCGTGCGGGTTTCGCTCAGTAGATCGAGACTATTATTGCTAGCCGCACCATCAGTACCAATGGCAACATTCACACCTGCATTCCATAGGCGCTCAATCGGGCAAAAACCACTGGCCAGTTTTAAATTCGATACAGGGCAGTGAATAACACTGCTATTACTCTGTACCAGCAGGGCGATATCCTCATCATTCACTTGCGTCATATGCACGGCTTGAAAGCGCGGACCGAGTAAGCCTAGACGAGCGAGGCGCGCCAGCGGGCGCTCACCGTATTTTTCTAAACTTTGTTGGACCTCTGCAGCGGTTTCATGCACATGCATTTGCACCGGAGCATCCAGTTGCGCTGCCAGCATGACAATATTCTCTAAACCTGCATCGCTGACGGTGTAGGGCGCGTGAGGGCCAAAACCTATAGTTAGACGCGGATGTTGTTTAAAGTCATCAAAAAGCTGCAGGCCTTTGCGTAAGGCTTCGGCACTGTCGCGTGCGCCGGGTACAGGGAAGTCCAACATAGGCACGGTGATCTGTGCGCGAATACCGCTGCTATGCACTTGTTGACAAACAATCTCAGGGAAAAAGTACATATCTGAAAAACAACTGATGCCGTTTTTCAACTGCTCAGCAATCGCCAGATCAGTGCCATCACGAATAAAGTCTTCATCAACCCAGCGCGCTTCAGCTGGCCAAATATGCTCATTGAGCCATGCCTGTAAGGGCAGATCATCTGCTAGGCCACGAAACAAGCTCATAGCGGCATGGCCGTGAGCATTAATTAAGCCGGGCGTTAATAAAGTGTTGGGCAGCTCGCGAATATCAGCACAGGGTATCTTCAGCGCTTGCTCACGGGGTGCGATCAGTGCAATACGATCACCACGAATACCAATAGCGTAGTTTTTTAACACAATGCCTGCCGGTTCGACGGGCACCAGCCACTCGGGCAATAACAAACAATCCAACGGCGAGTGCGACATGCGTGGCTTCCTGCTCAAATAAGGTTAACGTGTGCTTTTATGGATCAAGGCGTTGAATGTCGATTGACGCTGCAGCGGGCCAATAAGGCACAGCCATTATGCTGTATTGACTGCAGACTCGGTTATAATTGCTTATTTTTCAAGGGGTCATGTCCATGATACGTGAACAGATGCTTGCCGCAGAGAAAGTTAAAGCGCTTGAATGGCGTGACAATGCGCTGTATTTACTGGATCAGCGCGTACTGCCACAGCAAGAACTCTGGCAACGTTATGAAACAGCGGCGGATGTGGCGCAAGCCATTCGTGAGATGCGTGTACGCGGCGCACCAGCTATTGGTATTGCTGCTGCCTTTGCGGTGGTGCTCGCCGCCCAACAGCATCTGGCACAGCAGACTGTTGATCTTCAGGTTGCATTAGAAGCTGACTTTGATTTGCTTGCAGAATCACGTCCCACGGCTGTGAATTTGTTTTGGGCATTACAAAAAATGCGCGACTGTTTGCCCCAGGCTGTTTTGAGCGCGCAGCCCTTAGCAATGCTTGAAGCGCAGGCTGTTGCTATTTTAAATGGCGATCGTGAAGCCAACTTACATACAGCGCAGTTGGGCTTGCAAGTGATTCGCGAAGCCAACCCTGCAGCACAGCATGTGATGACTCACTGTAATACCGGCGCGTTAGCAACCGGTGGTTTTGGTACTGCGCTGGGTGTGATTCGCGCAGCTTACTTAGATGGTTTGGTTGATTGTGTGCATGTCAATGAAACTCGGCCTTGGCTGCAAGGCTCGCGCTTAACAGCTTGGGAGTTGGTTGGGGAGGGTATTCCCAGCCTGCTGAACGTTGATTCCACTGCGGCGCATTTAATGGCGCAAGGTCAAATCACTTGGGTGATCGTTGGTGCTGACCGTATTACCGCCAATGGCGATGTGGCCAATAAGATCGGCACCTATCAGCTGGCCGTGTTGGCTCGTTACCATCAGGTTAAAGTGATGGTGGTTGCGCCCAGCTCAACGATTGATATGCAACTGAGCAGCGGTGCAGAGATTCCAATTGAAGAACGTGATGGCGAAGAGATTCTTTATATCGGTGGGCAGCGTATTGCCGCACAGATTGACGCATTTAATCCTGTGTTTGATGTCACGCCTGCTGATTTGATTGATGTCATCGTGACTGAACGCGGTGTGGTTAAATATCCGAATGAACAAAAAATGCGAGCATTGATGCAGAACTGATTTAAAGAGATTTATTCGACGCAGTCTGTGGTGAAAATAAGCCACTGTGCGATAAAAGCAACTTAGACAGATAAAGCCTAGAAAAGCCGTAGCGGAGATTGAGCGCGCTTGTAGCGCATGTGTTACTATTGGCGGCTTGAAATGGGCATGATGAATTATAAGGAACCGCGCTTCCATGGGTGAATTGGCCAAAGAAATCCTTCCGATCAGTATCGAAGATGAAATGCGACAGTCGTACCTCGATTATGCAATGAGCGTAATTGTAGGGCGGGCGTTGCCAGACGCACGTGACGGTTTGAAACCTGTTCACCGTCGCGTCCTGTTTGCGATGCGAGAATTGGGTAACGACTGGAATAAACCGTATAAGAAATCGGCACGTGTTGTCGGTGACGTGATTGGTAAATATCACCCTCATGGTGATACTGCGGTATACGACACTATTGTACGTATGGCCCAACCCTTCTCTTTACGTTACTTATTGGTCGATGGCCAAGGTAACTTTGGTTCTGTCGATGGTGATAACGCAGCTGCAATGCGTTATACCGAAGTACGCATGACCAAGTTAGCTCATGAGCTGCTGGCAGACCTTGAAAAAGAAACAGTGGATTGGGTGCCGAACTACGACGGCACTGAAATGATTCCCGCTGTTCTGCCAACTAAAGTCCCCAACCTACTGGTAAACGGTTCTTCTGGTATTGCCGTAGGTATGGCAACCAATATTCCACCGCATAACCTGACGGAAGTGATCAATGGCTGCTTAGCCTTGATCGACAATCCGGACATCAGCATCGATGAGCTGATGGAGTTTATTCCAGGTCCTGATTTTCCCACTGCGGGAATCATCAACGGTCGCGCTGGTATTATTGAAGCCTACCGTACCGGTCGTGGCCGCATTTATATGCGCGCACGTACTGCAATCGAAGATATTGATAAAGTCGGTGGTCGTCAGCAAATCATTATTAATGAGCTGCCGTACCAACTGAATAAAGCTCGCTTGATTGAAAAAATCGCTGAGCTGGTGAAAGAGAAAAAGCTCGAAGGCATCAGTGAACTGCGCGATGAGTCTGATAAAGACGGTATGCGCGTAGTGATTGAATTGCGTCGTGGTGAAGTGCCGGAAGTGGTGCTTAATAACCTCTATGCACAAACACAGATGCAAAGCGTGTTTGGTATTAACGTCGTCGCCTTGGTTGACGGTCGTCCGCGTTTGCTGAACCTGAAAGACATGCTTGAAGTCTTTGTCCGTCACCGCCGTGAAGTGGTGACGCGCCGTACCGTGTTTGAGCTGCGTAAAGCGCGCGAACGTGGTCACGTGCTTGAAGGACAAGCCGTTGCGCTATCTAATATTGATCCTGTAATTGCCATGATCAAAGACTCGCCAACCCCTGCTGAAGCTAAAGAGCGTTTGATTGCTACTGCATGGGAATCCAGCGCAGTGGCTGACATGGTTGATCGCTCCGGCGCTGTATCAAGCCGTCCAGAAGACTTGGACGAGCAGTATGGTATGCGTGATGGTTTCTATCACCTATCACCTGAGCAAGCACAAGCTATTCTTGAATTACGCCTGCACCGTTTAACCGGTCTTGAGCATGAAAAACTACTCAGTGAATACCAAGAGATTCTCTTGCAAATTGGTGAGTTGCTGAAGATTCTTGGCAGCGCTGAGCGTTTGCTGAAAGTGATTCGCGAAGAGTTAGAAAAAGTCAAAGCTGACTTTGGTGATGAGCGTCGCACTGAAATCACTGCATCACGCGTTGATTTAACCATTGCTGATCTCATTACCGAAGAAGAGCGCGTAGTCACTATTTCAAGTTTAGGTTATGCGAAAAGCCAGCCGCTGGACGCTTACGATGCACAACGTCGTGGTGGTCGCGGTAAAGCTGCAACTGGCGTTAAAGATGAAGACTATGTCGAGCATCTGCTGGTAGCCAACAGTCACACCACGCTGCTGCTGTTCTCTAGCAAAGGTAAAGTGTACTGGAAGCGCACCTTTGAAATTCCAGAGGCATCACGCACCTCACGTGGCCGTCCAATTATTAACTTATTGCCGTTAGATGAAGGTGAGAAAATCACCGCCATGTTACCGGTCGATGAGTACACCGAAGACTATTATGTCTTTATGGCAACCGCTAACGGTACAGTGAAAAAAACGCCACTGGAGCAATTCAGCCGCCCACGTACCTCGGGCTTGATTGCTTTAGCTTTAGATGAAGACGATACGCTAATTGCTGCGGCAGTGACCGATGGCAAGCGTGAAGTGATGCTGTTCTCTGATGGCGGTAAAGTCACACGCTTTGCGGAAACGGATGTACGTGCCATGGGCCGTACTGCTCGCGGTGTGCGTGGTATGCGTCTACTCGAAGATCAAAAGCTGATCTCAATGATTATCCCTGAAGAGGGCAGTGAGATTCTGACTGCGTCTGAGCGTGGCTTTGGTAAGCGTACAGCCATTACTGATTTCCCGAGCTACCGTCGTGGCGGTCAGGGCGTGATTGCGATGGTGTGCAGTGAGCGTAACGGTAAATTAGTCGGCGCTATCCAAGTCTTGGATGGTGAAGAAATTATGTTGATTTCAGACCAAGGCACCTTGGTACGAACGCGTGTTGATGAAGTCTCATCCTTGTCGAGAAATACTCAGGGTGTCACTTTGATTCGCTTAGCCAATGATGAAACCTTAGTTGGACTCGAGCGTGTACAAGAACCAACCATAAGCGATGATGATGAAGCGCTTGTAGACGGTGAAGAGAATGCAGAGGAGGCGTCCGTTACTGAGGCGCCAGTTGTTAATCAAGATGACGTTGGTGAGAGTGAGCAGCCTCTTGCTGATGAGTCAAACAACCCAGAAGAGTGATAGTGCAGTGAGTCGATTCTATAATTTTTGCGCAGGTCCTGCTGCGCTGCCTGAAGCGGTTTTAAAACAGGCACAAAGTGAGTTGCTAGACTGGCATGGCAAAGGCTTATCCGTGATGGAAATGAGCCACCGCAGTGATGATTACACTGCGATTGCCCATGAAGCCGAGCAAGATTTACGTGACCTGTTAAGCATTCCAAGCAACTACAAAGTGTTGTTTATGCAAGGTGGCGCAAGCCAACAGTTCGCGCAAATCCCGCTGAACTTTTTAGCCGATGGCGGTTGTGCTGACTATATCGATACCGGTATCTGGTCACGCAAAAGCATTGATGAAGCACGCCGTTTTGGCAATATCAATGTGGCAGCCAGCGCTAAAGCTTACGACTACTTTACGATTCCAGGTCAAAACGAATGGAACCTCAGTAAAGATGCAGCTTATGTGCATTACGCCAGTAACGAAACCATCGGTGGTTTGCAGTTTGATTGGACGCCAGAAACAGGCGATACGCCATTGGTTGTTGATATGTCATCTGACATCCTGTCTAGACCATTGAATGTCAGTGACTACGGTATGATTTATGCCGGCGCACAGAAAAACATTGGTCCAAGTGGTTTAGTGGTGGCGATTGTGCGTGAAGACTTGCTGGGTCACGCCCGCTCCAGCTGCCCAACCATGCTTAACTACAAAGTTGCGGCTGATAATGGCTCGATGTACAACACGCCAGCAACCTTCTCTTGGTATCTGTCAGGCTTAGTCTTTAAGTGGCTTAAAGAGCTGGGCGGCCTAGAGGCCATGGCTAAACTCAATCATGCTAAACAAGCGCTGCTGTACAAAGCTATTGATGACAGCGACTTTTATAGTAACCCGATTTCTAAAAATGCTCGTTCTTGGATGAACGTGCCGTTCCGTTTGGCTGATGCCAAGCTGGATAAGGCCTTTTTAGAGGGTGCAGATGAGCACGGCTTACTCAACTTGCAAGGTCACCGTTCAGTCGGTGGTATGCGCGCTTCTATTTATAATGCCGTGACGATTGAAGCGGTTGAAGCTTTAGTGGCTTATATGCAAGCCTTCGAGAAGGAGCACGCATAATGAGCGAGCAAGCACTGCAGGCGTTACGCGTACGCATTGACAACTTAGATGAGCAGATTCTTGAGTTGATCACTCAGCGTGCTCGTTGCGCACAGGAAGTAGGTCATATCAAAATGGCTACTTTACCTGAAGGCGAAACAGCTATTTTTTATCGCCCAGAACGTGAAGCGCAAGTGCTTAAACGCATTATGGAACTCAATAAAGGCCCGCTCGATAACGAAGAGATGGCGCGTTTGTTCCGTGAAATCATGTCCACCTGTCTCGCCCTTGAGCAACCCTTAAAAGTAGCTTACTTAGGCCCTGAAGGTACGTTTTCGCAAGCAGCAGCACTGAAGCACTTTGGTAAAGCTGTGATTAGTAAGCCGATGGCTGCGATTGATGAGATTTTCCGTGAAGTCGCCGCCGGTGCCGTCAACTTTGGTGTTGTACCGGTTGAGAACTCAACAGAAGGTGTGATTAACCACACGCTGGATAGTTTTCTTGAGCATGACTTAGTGATTTGCGGTGAAGTTGAACTGCGCATCCACCATCACTTGCTGGTGGCAGATAACACTAAAACCGAAAAGATTTCACGTATTTACTCACACGCACAGTCATTAGCGCAGTGTCGTAAATGGTTGGATGCGCATTATCCAAACGTTGAGCGTGTTGCTGTATCAAGCAACGCAGAAGCGGCTAAGCGTGTTAAAAGCGAGTGGAATAGTGCAGCCATTGCTGGCGATATGGCTGGGCAACTGTACGGCCTAACGATTTTGGCTGACAAAATTGAAGACCGTCCGGACAACTCGACGCGCTTTTTGATTATTGGTAATCAAACGGTACCTGCTACCGGTGATGATAAAACCTCGATTATTGTCTCAATGAGCAATAAGCCTGGTGCACTGCACGAGCTGCTCGTGCCGTTTCATGCCAGTGGTATTGATCTAACCCGTATCGAGACGCGCCCATCACGCAGTGGTAAATGGACTTATGTGTTCTTTATCGATTTTGTCGGTCACAAAGATGATCCGCTGGTCAAGAGTGCACTTGAAAGTATTACTCAAGAAGCTGTTGGTTTAAAGGTTTTAGGTTCCTACCCCAACGCTGTTCTCTAACCGTGTTATAGCTGCCGTTTAAACAGCGGCAGCCGATTGTTTGAGGAACGTAAATGAGCTGTGAATTTTTAGCTGCGGCATTACCCAGTGTCCAGAAGTTATCTCCCTATGTGCCCGGCAAACCCGTTGAAGAGTTAGCGCGGGAATTGGGTCTCAATCCTGCTGATATTGTTAAATTAGCCAGTAACGAAAACCCACTTGGACCTAGTGCAAAGGTGTGTGCGGCGATTAGCCAAGCACTGCCCGAGTTGACTCGTTATCCGGATGGCAGTGGTTTTACACTTAAAACCAAGTTAGCCGAGCGCTATGCGGTTGAGCCAGAGCAAATCACTTTAGGTAATGGCTCCAACGATATTCTTGAATTGGTGGCACGTGCGTGGTTAGCGCCAGGGCGTAACGCGATATTTAGTGCGCATGCCTTTGCTGTCTATCCGATTGCTACGCTGGCTTCCGGCGCAGAGTGCCGTGAAATACCCGCCAAAGATTACGGCCATGATCTGGATGCGATGGCTGCAGCGATTGATGACAATACTCGTGTGATCTTTATTGCTAATCCAAATAACCCCACCGGTACTTGGTTTAACCAAGCCGCGCTGAATGTGTTCTTGAGCAAAGTGCCGAAGAATGTGTTGGTGGTGTTGGACGAGGCTTATATTGAATATGCTGCGGACAGTGATCTGCCCGATGGCATGGATTATCTAAGTCGCTATAGCAATCTGTTGGTGTCACGCACATTCTCTAAAGCTTATGGCTTAGCGGCTTTACGCGTGGGTTATGCGATTTCATCGAAAGAAATTGCCGACGTATTAAACCGTGTTCGTCAGCCATTTAACGTGAACAGTCTCGCTTTGGTCGCCGCATGTGCAGCACTAGAAGATATCGACTATTTAGAGCGCAGTCGCACGCTGAATACGCAAGGTATGCAGCAGTTGGAAGACGGTTTTAAACAGCTGGGTCTATCTTGGTTGCCTTCGCGCGGTAACTTTATTGCGGTTGATTTTAATCGTGATGCGGCATCAATCAACCAAGCGTTGCTTGAGCAGGGTGTGATTGTGCGCCCCGTAGCAGGTTATGCCATGCCAACGTTTTTACGTGTATCCATTGGTACCCAAGCAGAAAACCAACGTTTTCTAGATGTGTTAACTCAGGTTTTACAGCAGGCTTAATATGCAAACAACGCTCACTTCAGCGCCGCTGGTGAATCGCTTGGTCGTGGTTGGCTTAGGACTCATCGGCGCCTCATTTGCTAAAGGTGTACGCCAAGCGGGCTTAGCAAGTGAAGTGGTTGGCGTCGACTTAAATAAGCAAGCGTGCCTGCGTGCTGTAGAACTGGGTATTGTCGACAGTTGCACTACACAGCTGGCTGAAGCATGTCGTGGTGCTGATGTAGTGATGCTGGCAGTGCCTGTTTTAGCTTTAAAAGGCTTGTTAGTTCAGCTGGCAGCACTCAAGCTGGATCAAACGATTATTACCGATGCTGGCAGCGTAAAAGGCCACTTGCTGGCTGCTGCCCACGACGCATTTGGTTATTTGCCGCCACTGCTCGTACTCGGCCATCCGATTGCTGGCTCTGAGCGCAGCGGTGTTGAAGCAGCCAACCCTGATTTATTTAAATACCATAAAGTCATACTGACGCCCCATGACCAGACTGATCCTGACGCTTTATTATGCGTGAAAAAGCTCTGGCAAGGTTTAGGCGCTGACGTGGAAAACATGAGCGTTAAGCAGCACGATCGCGTGCTGGCGGCCACCAGCCATTTACCGCATTTATTGGCGTTTGGCTTGGTGGATTCATTGGCAAAACGTAGCGAAAACTTAGAGATTTTCCGCTATGCCGCCGGCGGCTTTCGTGACTTTACTCGCATTGCTGGCAGTGACCCGTTGATGTGGCACGATATATTTCTGGCCAACCGTGATGCTGTGTTAGAGCAGTTGGATCAGTACCGTGAGGATCTTGATGCCTTGCGCAATGCGATTGCCGAAGAAGATGGGCGTCACTTGCTTGGTGTATTTACCCGCGCACGTGTAGCTCGCGAACATTTCAGTACAATTTTAGCCCAAAGGGCCTATGTGAAAACCATGCTTGATAATGATCTGATTTTTTTAGCCAGCCCCGGTGGGCAGGTCAATGGCACCATTCGTGTGCCCGGTGATAAGTCCATTTCACACCGCGCCATTATGCTGGGCTCATTAGCCAACGGCGTCACCGAAGTCGAAGGTTTTCTTGAAGGCGAAGATGCACTGGCCACTATTCAAGCGTTTCGCGATATGGGTGTGGTGATTGAAGGGCCTGAAAATGGTCGCGTTGTTGTTCACGGTGTTGGCTTACATGGTTTGCAGGCACCACCGGGTCCCATTTATGTCGGTAACTCGGGAACAACCATGCGTTTGTTGTCGGGTATTTTAGCCGGCCAGCCCTTTGATACGACTCTGACGGGTGATGCATCCTTGTCAAAGCGCCCGATGAACCGTATCGCTAAACCTTTGCGTGAAATGGGTGCAGTGATTGAAACTGCAGCAGAAGGGCGCCCGCCGCTGACGTTACGTGGCGGACAGCGCTTAACCGGTATGCACTATGATATGCCGATGGCCAGCGCCCAGGTGAAGTCTTGTCTGTTGTTGGCCGGCATGTACGCTAGCGGTGAAACCTCAGTGACTGAACCGGCACCAACCCGCGACCATACTGAGCGCATGTTGCGTGGTTTTGGTTATCCGGTTGAAGTGCGTGGCGCGACGGCGAAACTTGAAGCTAATCATCAATTAACCAGTACTCATATTGAAGTCCCTGCGGATATCTCTTCAGCAGCGTTCTTTATGGTTGCAGCCAGTATTGCACCAAATTCTGAGTTGGTTTTACAGCATGTGGGTATCAACCCAACACGCACCGGTATTATCGATATCTTAAAGTTGATGGGCGCTGATTTAAGCCTAGAAAACGTGCATGAAGTCGGCGGCGAACTGGTTGCCGATATACGTGTACGCAGTGCGCGCTTAAAAGGTATCGAGATTCCACTCGAGTTAGTGCCATTGGCCATTGATGAGTTCCCTGTACTGTTTATTGCCGCAGCCTGCGCAGAAGGTCGTACTGTCTTGCGTGGTGCGGAAGAGTTGCGCGTGAAAGAATCTGACCGTATTCAAGTGATGGTCGATGGCTTAACCACTTTGGGTATTCATGCCGAAGGCACACCTGACGGTATTATTATTGAAGGTGGCCAAATGGGCGGCGGTGAAGTCTGGGCACACGGTGATCACCGTATTGCCATGTCCTTTAGTGTGGCTGCTTTACGCGCCAATGCACCGATCCGTATTCATGACAGTGTCCACGTTGCTACTTCATTCCCGAATTTCTTAGCGCTGTGCAAGCAAGTCGGCATGCATGTCGCTGAAGAGGGGCAAGTATGAATGATGTCGTAGTGATCACTATTGATGGACCCAGCGGTTCAGGTAAAGGTACCGTTGCCGGTTTACTCGCTGCAAAATTGCAGTGGCATTTACTGGATTCAGGTGCGCTGTATCGCGTACTGGCTCTTGCTGCACAAAAACACAATGTGGCTTTGGACGACGAAATTGCTTTAGAAGCATTGGCTACAGCTTTAGATGTGCAGTTTGTGCTGGATGGTGAAAGTAACGCGCAGCGTATTCTTCTTGAAAATGACGATGTAACCGACATTATTCGCAATGAAACCGTCGGCGCTTGCGCATCGAAGATTGCTGCTTTACCCGCGGTACGTGCCGGATTGTTACGACGCCAGCACGATTTTCGTCAAGCGCCTGGTTTGATTGCTGATGGTCGTGATATGGGTACTGTGGTTTTTGCTGACGCACCATTAAAGGTATTTTTAACCGCCAGTGCAGAAGAACGTGCACGCCGACGTTATTTGCAGTTGAAGGACAAAGGCGAATCTGTTACGCTCACCAGTCTGCTTGAAGAGATTCGTGCGCGTGATGAACGCGACACCAATCGTACCATTGCTCCGTTGAAGCCTGCAGATGATGCAATCATCTTAGAATCAACGACAATGACCATCGAGCAGGTGCTAGAAAGAATTCTCAGTGAAGTTGCCGTACGCAGCTTGGCTGGATAATCAGAGTAAACCATAATAATGTGGTTTAGCTCTAAAAAGGATCATGGGTAGCCTCCAGATAATGGCTGTCATGTATTCAACTTATTAATAAGACCACATTATATCTGGAATGTGGATTTGGGCAGATTCTTGCCCTCGATCAGCAGGATTAAACATGAGCGAAAGCTTTGCAGACCTTTTTGAAGAAAGCCTAAAAACCCTAGACATGCAACCCGGTGCAATCATCACTGGTTTAATTGTTGATATTGATGGTGAT
>JAVETP010000206.1:0-3083 GCA_034006005.1 Pseudomonas sp. | reverse complement strand
CGTTAAAAACAACGAACAACAAACAACGAACAACGAACAACGAACGAACAATGGACAAACAAATAATTATCCCGGTCACTCCGGAGGCGATAGCACCGGTGGCCGACACGAGCCCCGAAAAGGCGATACTGGCTAACCTTAAAGAGCACCTGGCCGAGGTGCCAGGCATTCGATACATCGACCAGGACTGGGGGCAGCTCGACGACTACAGCCCCAACTTCCCGGTGCAGTGGCCTTGCGTGCTCATCGACGTATCGACGATAAACTACAGCAACCTGGGGCAGGATGCCATGCGCGTGCCTGCCAACCGGCAGCAGGGCGAGGCACAGCTAACAGTAAAGGTGGCAAACCTAAAGCTTACAAACAGCAGCAGCATGGCCGGCATCGATCAGCAACAGGATGCTGCCGCAATACACGAGCTGCGGCAGCATGTGCATAACAAGCTGCACGGATACCGCCCAGGTGAGCAGGCAAGCAAGCTAATACGCACAGCCATGCAGCGCATACGCCGCGACGATGGCGTGCAAGAGTACGAGATCAGCTACAGCTTTGCGCTCTACAACGTTTAAAACAGCTTGAGCTGTTCGCCGCGCTGCTTTACTTTGTCGAGCGATTCCTGCACGTTGGTATTAAAAATCCGGTAAAGGGTTTGGCGCGAGATGAAGTACTTGGGGTAGATGTACTTACGCCAGATAACGGTGATGGGCACCTCCTGACAGTTGTGCTGCTCAAATTCGTCGAGCACGGCCTGGTACCGTAGCAGTGTATTGCGCTGGCGCCCTATGTTGCGGCGGGTGGTGGTGTTCATGTGTTGCAAAAGTAAGCCCTATGCCACTGGTTTTGCTAAGTTGTAGATAACTCTTTGAGATAAAAAAAAGCCCGGCCCTCAAGTGAGAGACCGGGCGGTAAGTGTGACGCTGCAAATATAATTATTTTTCGTAACTACATTTCGGTTTTATTAATTCGAGCTCCTGCAGCTTGCGCAGAAGCTGCTGCAGGTTGCGGTAGTGTACCAATACGCTGCTGCGGTGCGCGTTGCTCCAGCAAGCATCCGGAAAGGTTACCCAGTCGTCGAAAAGAGAATCGAGCGTTTCTATGAAATCTGCCGGAGCACATACATCGGTAATGTGCTCGTGCACCAGGGCGACTATTTCTTGCTGTTTACATGTTTCCATTATACACGCCCTCCCCTTACTATTTCGCCAATCCGTTTTTGCAGTTTCACCTGGCCTATTCTGCTTACCTCAAACAGCAAATCGTTTATTTGCTGATGGGTGTATTGGTAAGCAAAATCAAGATCGGCAGCAGATTTGCCATCGATGGTAATATTCCACAGATCGCGGTAAGCCGTATCTACATCCACACTACTATAATCGTGTCGACCCAAAACAAGCAGTTGCTCAAAGCCCGCCTTATTTATAAAGTATTGCTTTTGTTTGCTATTGGGAGGTACCGGTATCGAAACGGTATTGCCCTGGCCTACACGTTTGGCATACCCCGTTCCACTACCATCCGGAAAGCCTACATAGCGGGCCAGCTTGTTGAGCTGAAAATACACAGCTCCATTATGGTATATGCCCTGTATCATAATAGCACCCAGCTTTTGCGGAAATATTACCCCCTCCTTATGGGGCGCCTGTTCGCTTATTTGTTTGGGCTGGTTGGCATACATAGCAGCATGAAATACCCGGCGGTAAACTTCAAATACTGATCTTACCCTCCGAGCAATGAAATACTCAAGACACTGAGAGCTTAATTCAGCATCAATTTTAATCCCATTTTGTAAATTGGTGGAATTCACGACCTTCTCATTTTGGAGAAGGTTAAAGTCATCGCCTTCGATAAAGTTTTTTCTTAGCTCCCTTAATGCAGCATCTCGTCTATTATAAACAAGATTAAAAACATCATCCAAATCAATGGGAAACTCTTTTCCGCTTCGCTTGAGTTGAAGGATTTTACTGAAGTACGTTTTTACCTGCTCCGGTGCGGAGTCTTTTTGCAGGATCATGGCCTGCTTTTCATTTGAATTACTCATAATACTTTAGATTTTAGCTTGTGGGCATAAAAAACGGCAGCCCACTTCCCGTTGCTAAAGCTCCAAAGTGGGCTTGCAATAGCCATTACAACTATTACACGGGGTTAGGCTGCCGAATATCGTGGGCATAAAAAATGCCCTAACAGTGTCGGGCAGCTTTACTACCCACTTTGAAAAACTTTAGCGCGGCAAACATACTATTTTTTTTAAATTGAAAGAAAAAGTTTTTTTAATTGCAGGTCTTTTCTCCTCATGCTAACTATTTTGCAAATTTATCAAAAGGATTGTTCTTTTTAAAAATGTCATCAAACATGCGAAGCATCGGGTTGTCCTTGCTGATGCTGTGAATGACAAGCTGCCCGCGTGCAGGGTATTGCTTTTCGATGTACGTAGCAAACTTTGCTTTTGCGACAAACTCGCTGTTAGCATTTTTCACGCGCATTTTGCCCTCATTTAGAACGCCCCGGTGCGGGCATCAGTTACTGTGTATCCGATCAGGTAGTTCATTCTTTGCAGTTTTTTAAAGATTTTTGCAGCAGCTTTAGGTTTCTATTATTCTGAATAAGCTCGTCAAGTGCATCAGTTAAATCCTCCTCAGCCTTTGCTTTGTTTTTGATCGCCTCAGCTTGTATCGCAGCGAGGCGGTAGTGCAACTGCAATACGGCTTCTATATCTTCTTTGCTATATTTTTTCATACTTTCAAATTTTGATTAATTAAAATTGATCAAATCTCCGTACTTCTCGCGATAAGCGCGATCGGTTTCAAGGTAAAGCGGCACCTGGCGGCAGGCGTGCCAGGCGGCAGCGTGTGTGCCCAGGCCACACAAGCGGGCTGTCTGCATAAGCGTAAGGCCCGTGTTTTGTTTTATCAGATACATCGCTATCTGACGGGCGTCGCACACCGGGCGCTTGCGCGTAGGTTGATTTATGCTCACACCTGTGTAGTCTTCTACTACGCTGATGATGCCCGTCGCGGCTTTGTATTGCTGTATCAGGTTGAGTAGCTTCTCTTCTTGTTCGCTCATTTGCTTTCCGGTTTTTCGTGTTT
>JAVETP010000205.1:0-3092 GCA_034006005.1 Pseudomonas sp. | reverse complement strand
GGCCAGCAAACTGGTAAGCATGCCGAACTTAGCCACAAAACCCGATAAAGGTGGCATACCCGCTAGCACTAAGGCGCAGCCCATAAAACTCAGTCCTAAAAAGGCCAAAGCCGCTGGAATGGCCACCCCGTGGGTTTCATCGTCTTCATCGTCTTCGTCCAAGCTTTTTAAAGCAGTAGCCCGCGCAATAGATAGTGGCGAATACAAACGATCGGTCAGCTCTAGTAACAACATAAAGGCTGCCACTGCCAACGCTGAGCTAGCCAGATAAAATAAAGCTGCTGACGCAAGGCTATATTCACCAAATCCCAATAAGGCAACCAAAATACCCGACGAAAGCATGGCGCTATAGCTAGCCAAACGGCGAGAATCGCGACTGGCCAGCAAGCCAAAACTGGCATACAGCATAGTTATGACCCCCGCCCAGAATAAGCATTGCCCACCTAAGGCGATCCAATCACTATTGTTATCCGCGGCAACAAAAGGCCATAAGCGATACAGCACATAAACGCCCATTTTAGTCACTAAAGTCAGTAAGGCGGCCACCGGGGGGACTGCCGCGCTGTAAGCACTGGGCATCCAGAAACCCAATGGCCAAATACCACTTTTCGCTAAAAAGGCCACGGCCATCACCACCAAGCCAGTATCAAATAAGGCTTTATCGGCCCCCGTGATTAGGCTACTTTTTACCGCCAAATCAGCCAAGTTTAATGAGCCAGTAGCTGAATACACTAAGGCAATGCCAATTAAAAAAAACAACGCGGCAACCAGATTCAAGGCAATAAAATTCATACCAGCCCGCACCCGAATTTTATTTTTACCGTGCAGCAATAAGCCATAAGAAGCCGCCAGCATCACCTCAAAAAACACAAAGAGATTAAACAAGTCGCCGGTAATTAATGCGCCATTCATGCCCATTAGCAAAAACAAGAATAACGAATGGTAATGAGCGCCAACTTTCATCCAGCGTTGGTAGGAGAAACATAGAGCAGCCAAGGCAACCGCCGCGACCAACACCAGCATTAACGCACTCAAACGGTCAACCACCAAACTAATACCAAAAGGGGCTCGCCAGTTAGCAGCTTGATAGTTCAGCGTAGCATCAGGATGTGTATCAACGGTCACCAATAGCACCACCGCAACGCCTAACAGACCTGTGACAGCCGACATATTTAACCAGAACTTAACGCGGTGATTGCGCTCATTAAACATCATCAGCAACGCGCCAAACAGCAGCGGTAACACCACAGGCATAGTGATCAGGTGTTCAAACCACGGCATCATTCTTCCTCCTGTTCATTGCCATCCACATGGTCAGTACCGGTTAAGCCGCGTGAAGCAAGCAGCACTACCAGATACAACGCTGTGGTGGCAAAACCAATCACAATGGCGGTCAATACCAGTGCTTGTGGCACTGGGTCGGCATACAGACTGGGATCGACGGCTTGATCATCGTTTACAATGGGCGGCATGTCTTGCCATAGTTGGCCACTCACAAAGAGTAATAAGTTTACGGCATAGGACAGCAGCATGAGCCCCATAATCACTTGAAAACTTCGTGGGCGCAGTATCAACCAAATACCTGCAGTAAATAAAATACCGATGACACCGGCTAACAAGAGCTCCATTAGCGCAGTCCTCGTTCACGTAAATGTTTTAACACACTAAGGCTTGCTTGCTCGTCTTGGTCTGGGCGTAAAGTGCGCAACGATTGGTGCGCCAAACCCACCAAAATGAGCATGGTCGTACCGACCACCGTCGCAAACACACCTAAATCAAAGAAGAATGCCGTTGGCAGATGTATTTCACCCAACAGTGGCAAGACCATGTGCGCGGTATGAGTCGTGAGCAATGGATAGCCGAAGAGCCAGGCCCCCATACCCGTAAAAAGTGCTAACAAAAGGCCACTGCTAATCCAGTACAACAAACGTAGACGGAAATGCTGTTCCATCCACAACGTACCACCGAGCATATATTGAGCAATTAAAGCGCTGGCCAAGATTAAACCCGCAATAAAGCCGCCACCGGGCAAATTATGACCTCGCATAAAGATATAAACCGCCACCGCCATAATAAGCGGCAGCAACCACTGCAAATACACACTAGGAATCCATAAGTAGCCGCGCTCTAGCTGCTCGGACAAACTTTGCTGGCTGGCCGGATCTTGCGGATTACTTTGTTGCATGGGCGGCACGGTGCTTTCTGGCGCGGGACGAAAACGGCGTAGCAAGGCAAATACCGTTAATGCCACAATACTGAGTACAGTAATTTCACCGAGCGTATCGAAGCTACGAAAATCGACCAATAGAACGTTCACGACGTTAGTGCCACCACCACCAGGCAAAGCATTACTCAGATAAAAATCGCTTAACGTACGACTACCCGGCTTCATCATCACCGCGTAGCTCATCACGGCCATGGTTAAACCCGCTGTGGTAGCCAAAAGAAAGTCACGACCACGGCGCAACTTAGCCGTCAAATCTCGGTGTGGATTGATGTGTACAATACGTGGCGGCAACCAACGCAGGCCTAACAACAGCAACACTATCGTCACCGTCTCGACCACTAATTGTGTTAAGGCTAGATCTGGAGCAGATAACCACAAAAAAGTTAAGCTAGTCGCTACACCGACACCACCGACTAGCATCAAGGCCACCAAACGATGAAACTTAGCCTTCCAAGCCGCGGCCACCGCACAAACAGTGCCTAATAACCACACCATGACAAAGCTTATATCTAATGGCGTTTGATAAGCTGGCCAAGCCATTTCAGGCAATACCTTCAGTATCAGCAGCATAGCGAACAAACCAACCAGTAATAGCCAGAAGATTTGCACTTGAATTCGACGAGTGCCAAACAGACGCTCTAACTCATTTGCCAAATTGACCAAGTTCAGCATAAAGCTTTCAAACATGGCCTTGCCGTTTAAACGCGACAGCACTGGAGTTTTGTTGATCTGACGCAAATCGGCATAACGCCACAGCAACACAAACAAAATCAGCCCCAGCACCAATGCCAAACAGCTCATTAACAGCGGCAGATTAAAACCATGCCAAAGTGCAAGGTCATACACAGGGGTTTGCTCATGCAGC
>JAVETP010000203.1:0-3113 GCA_034006005.1 Pseudomonas sp. | reverse complement strand
ACTGTTTACCCGCAGTGGCCCACAGGTAGTGGAAGGGCTGCATGCGTTAGGTTTTGAAGTGTTTTTAGATCTGAAGTTTCACGATATTCCCAATACTACCGCTATGGCGGTTAAAGCTGCCGCTGAGTTGGGTGTGTGGATGGTCAATGTGCATTGCTCTGGTGGTTTGAAGATGATGCAAGCGTGCCGTGAAGTGCTCGACCAGCATCTGGGTGCAAAACCCTTGTTGATTGGCGTTACTGTTCTGACCAGTATGGAGCAGTCTGATTTGGCAGGTATTGGCCTCGATGTATCCCCTGAGCAGCAGGTGAAACGTTTGGCGGGCCTAGCTGAGCAAGCAGGCTTGGATGGTTTAGTCTGTTCAGCACAAGAAGCCAGTATTTTAAAGCAGCAATGGCCAGCGGGGCAGTTAGTCACGCCCGGTATTCGTCCAGCGGGCAGTGCTAAAGATGATCAAAAGCGCATCTTAACTCCAGCACAAGCGATGCAAGCAGGTTCCGATTACTTAGTGATTGGTCGCCCGATTACCCAGGCCGCTGATCCAGCGCAAGCCTTGCGCGATATCTTGGCAGAGCTTTCTGAAAGTTAACTGCTGGTGTGTGTACGCGTTACCGCGTTGTAAATCAGTTGTGGCTGGCAGAGTGGCGGGCTGATAGATGAAAGTAGATACTCTGTTTAAGCACAAGCTTTTTTGTGCTCTTCACTGAATAATTTTGATGAATCAAAAGGCATGTTTAATTTTAAGCATGCCCAGATTCCAGTCAGCATTTTACGCATGACTGCGCACAATGCTTGCATCTTTTTCTTACCGCGCTGAATTAGCGATTGGTAAAACGCGCGTGTATTAGCGTCGTGAGTCGCTGCAGATAAAGCAGGCATAAAGAGTGCTACGCGCAAGTAAGCATTGCCTGCTTTGCTTAAACGGCCAGGTTTATTAATGCTTGTTCCTGATTGCGTCAAGCGCACATCAAGGCCGGCAAAACGGCTGACCTGTGATGATTTTAAATGTTCTGGAAGTAACTCCAGTTCGCAAATAATCATAATCGCACTATTAGTTCCGATACCAACAGCTGCAGTTAAATTATCAAGCTTTTGCTTTAAATTTTCATTGCCAGCAATAATTTCTAAAGCCATATTTCGCATACGTTCAATGCGAAATTCTAAATATTCGATGCCCTCTAATTCATCATCAATCAAAGGTTGATAGGTTGAGTCTTTAGCCTGCAAGGCATGCAAATTGTTTCTAGCTTCAGTACGACGGCCGACTAACCTATTGATTTGTCTACCAATATCGCGCAGAGACAGGAGCTTAGGATCAGGTGCTGTCCATAAACGTGGCGTCATACGCTGCGCGTATTCAGCTAGTAAAGCAGCATCAATACCATCTGTTTTACTGTGCGTTAGCGTCAGTTTAGCGAAGTGATTAAAGCTATTTGGGTTAATCACTGAGACTTTCAAACCGCTGTTGAAAAGCACCACGGCAAGGTTTAAATAATAGATTCCAGTGGCTTCCATGACAACGCAAGCCGGATCTAACTTAAGCAATTGAGCTGCAAGTTTCTCATGGTCTTTTGGTGTTTGCTGGTAGCTTTTTACAGCGCCATTTTTATCGTTTTTACGAATCACGACTTCGAACGCTGTTGCACCAATATCAATACCAATAAAAGTACTCATGCCTTTAATCCTCGCTGCCAATCAGTAATAATACTTACCGGTTCCCCGACCTCGCACTTTTTGCCTCTCAACCTTGTATATACGAAGTCTCTTTTTGAGCTTCTGGATACTCTTCGAGATCAGCAAAGAGGCGGGGAGCCACTCTACATACGAGGTCAGTAAACTGCCTCTAGGGCGGGACGGCTTCCCCAGTAAATTACTCTTATCTTAACGAATAATCGTCACTGACTAACATACAAGGGCGGGCATTTATGCCCGCCATGCCCACCGGTTAATACATGTCAAACCTGTCCCTGTTGTTCTATTTTATCCATTGCAAACGGGCCATGGGTAAGATTGCAACCCTGCTGCGCGGGCATAAATGCCCGCCCTACAAGAACTAAAAATCACCTAACGCGCATTCCAATAGCGGCAAACTATTGTATTCTTAGTCCATTTAAGAGCCGAACACAGCCTAGGTTCGCAGATTCACAATGGAGCCCGCAGTCGATATGTCTCACCTATTACGCATCATTATGATCAATGGCCACTTGCAAGGTGTCATTGAGCTGGATCTGGATGGTCACACTAATATATGTGGTACCAACGCCTCAGGTAAAACCACGCTGCAACGTTTGATCCCAGTGTTTTATGGTGAGCGGCCTAATACTGTGGTGCCTAAAACCCGAAAAAAGTTCGATCAGTTTTATCTACCCAGCAGCAACTCCTATCTGATTTATGAATACCGCCGTGAAACGGGTAATACTTGCCATGTAGCTATCACCCGTAAAAAGGACGAGGGTGTGAGCTATCGTTTTATCAATGCGGCTTACAGTCCAGAGCTGTATTTTAATGAGGAACGTCAAGCCTACAGCTATGCAGAATTTACTGCAGGCTTACGTCAACGTGGGATCGATACTTCACATCGTATTGATACCATCAGTGAATACCGCAGTATTATCCAAAATGACTTTAGCTTGCTAACCGGTAGCTTGCCGCGTGTGGAGTCAGCACGTATTCGACAAACTGCGTTGCGTTACAGTTTGGTAGAAAGCCCGCATCGTTTACGTCATATTGAAAAGCTGGTGTCAGCCGTGCATGCCAAAGAAGGCAAAATGGACACCTTGAAAACTATGCTGGCGGCGATTTTTGAGGATGAGGGTGTGGCTTTACCCACCACTCAGGTCAAAGGTGCGCAAGTGCGGGAATGGGTGCAGCGTGTACGCCAATCCCGGCGCTTAAGCAGTCTCAATCAAGATGTCACAGCAATCAGTGCGCAAGTGGATATGCTCAATACTGTGGAGCAGACCCTGTGGCAATTGCAGCCATTGCTTATTGAAGATGCGACTGCGCTTGAGCGTCACTGCGCTGATCAAGAGGCCGAGATTCAAGCGGCTAAACGCGCACTGGATTTAAAAGAAGAACAGTATGAAAGCCAACGGCACACTCTTAACGATCAG
>JAVETP010000225.1:0-2809 GCA_034006005.1 Pseudomonas sp. | reverse complement strand
ACAGCGGGCCGGCTACGTTTTTGCCAGAAAGCATTGCACAGCGTGTAAAGCTGCCCTTTGCCGACCTTAATATACCGAGTTTAAGCATAGGCTGGAAAAACAACCTGTACTTCCAACATTTACATGACCTGCCGCGCAGCGCCCTCTCTGGCCCGGTACAAGAAGATAAAGAAGAGGCCCATGCATTACTGGCAAGGCTCGTTAGCAAAGTAATAGACACTGAACATACCATCGACTTGCGTGACATCTATGGCATCTCTGAGCCCTTAGCTGACATTGAAATATTACAGACGCTGGAGAATCTTGCTGCTGGTGCACAATGTCGGCATATTCGCATTATCAGTTACCGTGATTTTGAGAAAACCATTACCCAAGCCATTCCTTATTTTCTCAGTGACCAACCAATCAACTTACTTCAAGCCAACTGGCTCGGTGAGCATTTATTCTGGGCTGACGAAAAGCACAGTTATGCGTTTGCTTGCGCTGTAGTATATGCGCGCCGCCGCGGATTGGATCTGCCCAAACGCACTAATATCAGCCGCTATTCATTAAACCTTGAAGTATTACAGAGGTTACAAAAACACTACCATGTGCTGATTATGCCTGCAGAGGCATGGAGCGATCGTGAGTTTATGGCTATTCTACTTGACTCTGGCTGTCCCTACGCGCGTCTAGCTCTGACTAAAGGCACCATCCCAACTGAGGTTTTAATTTTACCCAAACGCAAGCAATTATCAGATCATTTAGGTAAAGGTTTACGACTTGCAGGCGCTTACGATGCCAGTGAAATCCTTTTGCAGTTAGCTAAATACTGACCCCATCGTTTTAACGTGCTTTTACTGACAGCAATCCTTTCCAATCACTACTGCTAAATGATGCTTTTATCGCTGTATAGAAAGTATTGCATATAAGAAAAGACTGTATATAATGCCAGTCACTGTATAAAACAACAGAGTGCCATTATGTCTAAGCTAACGAAACGCCAGTCAGAGATTTTAAGCTTTCTTAAAGTCTGGATAGACGACAACGGTTACCCACCGACGCGTGCTGAGATTGCTAAAGAGTTGGGATTTAAGTCGCCCAATGCCGCTGAAGATCACCTCAAAGCCTTGGCGCGCAAAGGTGCTATCGAAATGATTCCTGGCGCATCGCGTGGCTTAAAAATAATCGAGCAGTTGGACGCAAGCGAGTTGCCAATAAACGATAATGAGTTGCCAATTATTGGTCGTGTAGCCGCTGGTGAGCCGATTTTGGCTCAAGAGCATATTGAAAGCACCTGCCCAGTCAGCTCTGAGTTATTTAAGCCGCGTGCGGATTACTTGCTACAGGTACGCGGCATGAGCATGAAAGACATTGGCATTCTGGATGGTGACTTACTGGCCGTGCACATGACTCAAGACGTACACAATGGTCAAGTCGTGGTAGCGCGTATTGATGACGATGTCACAGTAAAACGTTACAAGCGTGAAGGCAACACGGTTTGGCTCTTACCTGAAAACCCTGATTTTGAGCCTATTAAAGTTGATTTAAAAACACAGAACTTGGTTATCGAAGGTTTAAGTGTCGGCGTTATCCGCCGCTAGAGAGGTCGTATGTCTCGTTCTATACCACTAGATCATCAACAAATATCATTGTTTGAGCCGTTGTTTAATCTAAGCGGTGCTGCATTAGCGCCTGTATTTGAGTCAACGCAAGCCTCTAAAAAGATCAGTAACGAAGCTGAAGACAGCGTGTTCAGTGAAATCTCTTTATCCGGTCGCTCACAGCAATGCTTACAACTGATTGCCCCTATATTACGAGAACTCAGCGAGGGTGAAAATGATCGCTGGTTGACACTGGTATCTCCGCCAGAACACATCACTGCGCAGTGGCTGCGTGATGCAGGCCTTAATCGCGAACGTATTTTGGTTCTACGCCCAAGAGGCTTACAGAGCAGTCAAGAACTGGCCTGTGAAGCATTGCGCTTAGGCTGCAGCCACACCGTTATCAGCTGGTTTAATCCTTTGCCACGCGCTGCGCGCGCACGCTTAATTACAGCAGCGCAATCGGGTCTTACGCAAATTCTGAACATCCGTCAGCCCTTCACGATCTGATTCCCTTGCAGATCATTTGCCGCGCGAGCCTATCGGTCAGCGCGGCTTTTTTATAGCTGTTCCTGATTATTGCGCCAGTAATTTCTCCCAGGCTTTAGCTTCTTTTTTAGAGCTACCACCCAGCAAATCAAGAGCTTGGCGCAAGCGGAAACGGGTTAAGTCTGGACCTAAAATAGCCATCGCATCCAATACTGAGACGGAACTGGCTTGACCGGTAATCGCCGCAAACATTAGCGGCATGATATCGCGCAACTTCAGCTCCAGTAGCTCAGCGGTGCTATTGATACAGGCGGTGATGCCCTCTTTATCCCATTGACGCAAAGCTTCCAACGTCCATAACACCAACTGCAATACTTGACGCACTTGATCGCTGCTAAGTTTTTTATGAACAAATAACTCGGCGGTAAGCGGTACGCTCCCGGAAAAGAAGAATCCAGCCAAGGGTGCAATCTCACTCAGTGTTTCCACTCGACCCTGTACATGTGGCGCAATTTGCATGACATAGTCGCTGTTAAATGCCCACTGTCGTGCCGCCTCAGCAAACTGCTCTACAGTCAGTTCGCGCAGCCATTGGCCATTGAGCCACGACAGCTTTTCCACATCGAAAATGGGTCCACCTAAGGACACACGGTTAATATCGAAATGTTCAATCATCTCATCGAGTGAGAACTTCTCACGCTCATCCGGCATCGACCAACCCATGCGACCCAAATAGT
>JAVETP010000202.1:0-3137 GCA_034006005.1 Pseudomonas sp. | reverse complement strand
AAAGCCAGCGCTATCATCCGTTTCAACTTGCCACTCAATGATGTCCTGACGGCGACGCTGAACGAAATGCCGAGCTAGCTCTTGTCGTAATGGATCGCTAGCAGACGTACGGTTTCGTAATTCAAGGAACTTAGGTTTAAGCAATGAAATCAGGTTGTAGAAGGCTTCTTCATTACCGCTATGCGGTGTGGCCGTCAGCATTAATAAGTGCCGTTCTTCATCAGCAGCTAAGCGCTGCAGTAGCTCAAAACGTAATTGTTTGCCTGGACCTGAGGACGCACAAGTATGTGCTTCGTCAACAATGACAAACTCTGGAGCCATGGATAAAAAGTGCTCGCGGTGACGCTCACTCTTAATGTAGTCAAGACTCACCACCACTATAGGGTAATGATCCATCAAGCTAACACCGTAAGGAACTTCACGCTCGACACGGCTAGCAGTGGCAGACGTCAATGCAACACTGGATAAATTAAAGCGATTCTCTAGCTCACTTTGCCATTGCTCAACCAGGTGTGGCGGGCAGAGCACAGCAAGTTTACTGATTTCACCTCTGTCCATCAGCTCCCGTACAATCAGGCCTGCTTCAATGGTTTTACCAATACCAACGTCATCAGCAATCAGTAGACGTACAGTATTTAAACGTAATGCCATTAATAAAGGCACCAATTGGTAGGCGCGTGGCTCGACGGCAATATTACCAAATGAGCGGAAAGGACCTGCTCCCGTACGTAAATTTAAACGTAACGCATCACGCAATAGTAGTGCAGCACTATGGTTCCCTGGCTTATTCGCATCAGGCCACTGGAAAGTAGCCGACTTGACTGGTTCCAACTCTAATTCTGGAATCAAGGAGATGGTGTCATCGTCAGTACCACCTAGAGGGCGTAACTTAAGCCAACTCTCCGTTGATTCATTCTGCACGACCCACTCACGGCCTCGCGCATGAACTAGATTGCCCGGAGCGAAATTATGTTCAAGTGCAGTCATATTACTTTCCAATTAACTGTGCAAGGGCGGCAAACTTAATTGGCCACTGCGAAATATCGTGAAAATCTAAAATCTCCCAGCCTTTATCTTGAAGCGAGGTGGCTGTCACTTGCTCAACTGGCTCAAGAAAAACTAAAGCTCGTGCGGTTCTGTATTGGCCAGCAGCTGTCGCGGCACCACCATTCAGTGGAATATTCAGTTTATCTGGTTCAGCAAGACCGGCTTGAGACAATTCCGCTAACCATTGTCCAAGTAAATCTCCTGCCTGCTGAACACTTTGCTCCGGCTGTGCTGCTGGCTGCTTTGGCTGCACATTCGAATTAGCTAGGGCGACTAACAGTTTTAATGCATCGGGATTACGACGGTTAATGTTGTCATGGTCTGGCTGGTTAAAATAAGACAGCAAGCACTGATAGCAACCAGCTTCACATATAGCATTATTTAAGCTGTCAGTTCTTTCTTGGCCATGTAATATCTCGTAATCCCATTCACCTTGCGGTGGTGTAAAGTGCATGATTTCAAGCGCTTTACTAGCAATCTGCGCAAGGCTTGCAGGTTCATTAGCAAGCCTTGTGAGGACACCAGCGCCACCTTCTGCAGCCTCATAAAATAACAATGCGCGACGCTCATCGAGCTTTGGCAAAGGCTCGGCAACCAGCTCGGACTCTTCAATCTGGAAAGTCATTTCAACGCCGCGTTTTAGCGCAGCTTGCACAGTAGCCATCGCTTCCAATGAAAGCTCGTGGACTGGGGTCAGTATCAGTAAATTACGATGATCCTCTACAAAGGGAACAATGCGCTGATTAGGTACTTTATCAGTAACTTTTTCTTCAGCGGTGTTCTCTTTCTCAGCGTTAGGATCGTCTTTTTTACTCCATAAGCCAGAGATGGGGTTGATGTAGAAGCCCAGCTGATTCTTATCTTTACGTCGGCGCCAGCCTCTGTTGATTCGCCATATACGAGCGGCTGGTGCATAGGTCAACTCAGCAAGGGCGTTACCCTCAGAATTAACCTGTGCTTTTTGCTGTTGAATTTTTCCATCAGGTCCCGGTAAAAAACGGAAGGTGGTTTGCAACTCAAAACCTTGTCTTTGCCGATCTTCATCGTTTGCAGAAATGCGCTCTACGGGTTCAGTTTCAACTGTCTCAATGCGGTACAGCTCTTTTACCCAGTCGTTTTCCGTGAGTAAAGCATCACAATTCTCGCATCGCTCCATCAGTAACTCTTGTGAGCCTGTTTGCCCTAGATGGCCATAACCGCATTGACTACATACCCGCGAGCTAATGGTGGCCAATGAGCCTGAACCAGAAATATGGTCTCCGCTACCAACGTTTAATTTGGCACGGTTCACTCGGTACATACGGCCTTGGTGATAGATCAGACTGCGCGGACCAAACTCTGATAAGGCTAAAAAGCGTGGACGACTGACCATGCTGCCTTCATCATTTTTAAGCCCACGACCACCACTTGATGGAATCCAAGCCATTAAGGGTAAGCGTGGAAAGTTGTAGCCTGGTAAAAAGCCTTGGCTAGCTAGGTAACGGTAGGTGTAAAAGTCTGAATTTTGTGAGTTGCCTGTTTTAAGTAGCACGTTGTACTGGTTACTGGCATCACTCCAACGACGCTTAGCATTAGTGCGCTCTAACTCAGAAACAGCATGGCTCTGCACTATAGTATTGGCGATTTCCATTTGCTTTTTGGTGGCATCAAGAAGTGCACGCCAACGCTCTAATGCTTTAGAAAAGTTTAGCGGCGCATCGCTGATAACCTTTTCAATATAGTCCTCAGTAAACCAATGACTGGTGTTCAACTCACTCGCTAATTGAGCAACAACGTTCTGTGCAGCTGTGCGAGCCTTATCTAAGGTTTCAGGATCAGCCAATTGTTCCATTAACACTTGTTTAACGGGTTTACCGTCCTGATCTAAATCCAATAAAGGAGCGATACTGTTATCGAGTGGAACCGTGGCACAAGATAACCAAACAGCATGTAGGTGGCTATCAATAAGCTCGCGATTACTTAAATCCAGCGTAGGTGCTTTCACAACACCATGCACCATGTCGTTGGCATTATGGAAAAACCATTGATCGTGCGGGCTTAATGATGCGCAATAGGTAATAACAAGTGCTTGCTGACCAGAGCGTCCAGCG
>JAVETP010000201.1:0-3138 GCA_034006005.1 Pseudomonas sp. | reverse complement strand
CGTCAGCGCTGTCCAGCGTTTGATGCTGTAATCCAATGCTCTAGCCGTGCCGGAACCATCCGGCACTTTCTGGCGATGGATCAGCATCCATTGATGCAATGCATCAGCAATGGGCCGAGCTTTTTCAAGCCTGATGGTGTGTCGTTTATCGGGTGGCAGATCTTTTGCCTCCTGCTCGACCCTATACAGCTGGCTGATATATTCGAGGGCTTGTGCAGCAAGGGTGCTTTGATTGGCTTGATGCAAATCGTAGAACTTACGCCGTGCATGGGCCATGCAGCCGATTTCGGTGATGCCACTGTTAAAGCTCGCCTTGTAACCTGAGTAATCATCGCAGACTAACTTACCTTGCCAGTCGCCCAGAAAGTTGCGTGCATGCTCGCCGGCGCGAGTCGGTGCGAAGTTGTAAACAACCGCTTTCAGATCCGAGAATGGCGTGCTGCAATAGGCCCAGACGTAGGCTTTGTGGGTCTTCTTCTTACCTGGGGCTAGCATGCTGACTGGTGTTTCATCAGCATGCAAAACGTTGTGTTCTAACAATGTACTTCTTAGGGCATCAACCAAAGGCTGCAGTTGTACACCGCACGCTCCAACCCACTCAGCTAGAGTTGAGCGTGGAATAGCAAAGCCAGCACGAGCAAAGATGCGTTCTTGACGGTACAGAGGCAAATGGTCTGAGTACTTGGCCACCAGCACTTGAGCCAGTAAACCTGCAGTTGGAATACCCTTGTCGATGACTTGAGCTGGTACAGGTGCTTGAATTAGAGTTTCGCACTGCGTGCAGGCCCATTTGCCGCGAATCTGGCGCTCTACTGTAAATTCGCCTAGCACGTAATCCAGCTTTTCACTGACCTCTTCTCCAACGCGCTTGAGCTGACAGTCGCAGCTGCACTGGGTATTTTCAGGTTCATGATGAATCAGCGTACGCGGCAACTCTGCAGGCAGAGGAGCGCGCTTGGGTTGTTTTTTAGCTTGCGTTGGTGCTTCTACAGCAGAGAACTGAGCCAGTTCTATTTCAATGGCGGCAAGGTCACCCTCAACGAGCTCATCCAATAGACTGGCTTGAAGATCATTCATCTGCTCACTGCGCTGAGCGTACTTATGACGTTTTAGTGTCACCAGTTCATGGCTCAGCTTTTCGATGACCGCATCGCGATGTACGATCACTCGATCTTTTTGAGTCAGTAATTGTTCCTTAGCAGCCAGCGACGCCATCAACTCCGTAGTTAAGGTTCGGAGTTGATCGGCAGAGAGCTGAGTAAGATCGAGAGGTTTTGATATGCCAGTAGTATGCCAAAACATAATCCTTGTGACGATTCGCCATGTGGATGATGGTCTGAAGCGTCAGTTTATGGTTATAAAACTGAGATAACACCAACTGCACCTACACGTTGCCAAGGCAGTCCTTGCACCAAAGCAGCCAACTGCTCATCGTCCAACTGCAGTTGCTTGCCACGCCACGTTTCACCCCAATAAAACTTGCCTCGGTTCAACCGACGGGCACAGAGCCAAATCCCCAGGCCGTCATGAGTCAACACTTTCATTCGGTTACCACGCTTGTTGGCAAACAGATAAGCGCAATGCGGCCGCGCCGAACCAAATACCTGAACGACACGCGCCAATGCGGTGTCTGGCCCCGCTCGCATATCCAGTGGCTCTGTTGCCAGCCAGACTTCATCAATCCTAATCATTGCAGCAACGTGCGCAGAAATAGTGCGCATTGATGGGCCTGCTCCGCAGGCCATTCGACAACAATCGGCCCACTGGGTTGGGGAATTTCAATGCGTATGCAGTGGTTGTTTTTCACTGCAGGAGCAACTGCCGCTGGCAAATTAATCGGCACAAACGCTGGCGATGGCTGTTGACCTATTTGCTTTGACTCAGTAATCCAGCGCCGTAGTAAGTTGGCGTTGAGATCATTATCCAAAGCAATACGTGCAACCGATGCTTCAGGATTTTGGCTTTCAGCCACCAGCTGGGCTTTGAATTCATGCGTATATTGACGACGCTTACGATAAGGTCGAGTTACTCTTACAGTGCTCATAGATAGTGTCCACTAAGAAATAAGTGGACACTATCTTGACGGCTACACCGCCAGGCTCAAGATGGGTTTACCGGACGCTTACCATGTACAAGCTGCAGTTGCATGCGGTATCACCAGCAAAGGCCCATGGCGTAGCTCTAAAACTCCGGGAATTAATCATGCGTTATCAAATGCTTATTTAAAGTTTCAGGGTCTGTACGAATTACGCGATGGCTGGATTAAGCTTCACCATTCTTAGTGAAACGCCCTGTGCGGAGCCGCATGCAGGGTGTTATGGAGGCTGAGGCTAGAAACCCTCGGCTACCCGATTAGGCTTCCCGTGCTGCTAGAGCAATTTTTTCTTTTAGTGCGTCACAGGCTGCACCAAACTCTAGTTGAGCATCACTGAGCGGTTTGAAAAACCCCCCACCTGGCTCACCGCGGCGATAGGCAGACTTATGCTCTGCTTCTATAGAGTTAATATGCTCTCGTATTTGCAGCGTGGCGTCATATGCGGGTTGCACTTGCTCCCCGTAAACACCAATGATCATTTCAAGACGGCTGAAGTCAACGCGGTTAGATGACTTCTCATTTATAAGAGTATCGAGGTACTGGTTATAATCTATATGCTCTTTCATTACGAGGGTCAGGTTCAGGTTGTTGCTAAACATACCGTGCTGCCAATGACATACCAAAAGGTAAAGTTCTTCAAGGCGCTCTTTTGCTAGCTGCTGGCTCCGTAATCGCTTTTCGTGCTCAAGCTGTAGCTTTAATTGCTTTCTGTTAGAACTGTTGGTTAACCAGACACCAAGAGTTGTAAGTAATGACCCAAAGATTACGCCTAATAGGCCAACCCACGCCCCTGAGGGTACTGCGCTTAGAATATTCCAGAGTTTATCCATATACCTAACTCCCCATTCAGCGGCTTGTCCGCTGCAGTTTCTTGCTATAACGCTCTAAATCAAGCCCGAGAAATTGAGTACCGGGAACTGGATTATTCGTCACTGGAGGGTGATTAACGAATCCGTATGACTTATATAGATTCAAAGCTGCTTTGAACTCAGGTAAGACATCAAGGCATATTTTTTTATAGCCACTCTCTATTGCTTCTTCCA
>JAVETP010000050.1:0-21078 GCA_034006005.1 Pseudomonas sp. | reverse complement strand
ATGTACAATTTCACGGGGTGTCATCGACATAATGGTCTCCGAGGAGCGCTTAAATAGCGCTGTCCTGCTCTTCGATAGTCAAAGTATGGTTGGTAAATACACAGATTGAGCCGGCAATATGTAAGGCTTTCTCGGTGATGTCACGCGCGGATAAATCAGTGTTCTCTAATAAAGCCATGGCTGCTGCTTGAGCAAAACCACCGCCAGAGCCCATTGCGATTAAGCCATGCTCTGGCTCGACCACATCACCATTACCCGTAATGATTAAAGAAGCATCTTTGTTAGCCACGGCTAACATCGCTTCGAGGCGGCTGAGGGAACGGTCGGTCCGCCAATCTTTGGCTAACTCAACTGCAGCGCGCACTAAATGGCCTTGGTGTTTTTCCAACTGGCCTTCAAAGCGTTCAAATAATGTAAAGGCATCGGCTGTTGCACCGGCAAAACCCGCTAGCACTTCGCCGTTATAGAGGCGGCGCACTTTTTTTGCATTACCTTTCATAACGGTGTTGCCAAGGTATACTTGACCGTCACCACCCATAACGACTTTGCCGTTGCGACGAATTGAAACAATTGTGGTCAAGGGACTTCTCCACGTTGAGGGGCATACACCCGGATCATTAATAGATGGGGATGAAACAGGCCCGCTTCAAGGGTTATGGCAGAAAAACCTATATTTACTCGCATTTACTTGAGTGTTAGCGGTTTGAGCATCGATAAAGAGTGATGATCTATAACTACAATAAGTGCGCTATAAGAAAGCAGCCACAAAAGATTGGCTAACAACGCAGATATTTAAGAAGCACTGTGTTGTCGCGGTGACCTGCACAGCCAAGGGTTGCGTAGCGTAACAATTGAGTGAGGATGGCTCGTTTAGGGGAGAACAGACACAGCACAGTGCGCTCTACACACAACCTATGTTGTCCACGACATAATCAGGCTGTAGACACCGCGCTATGCCGGGTGTCTACAGCCTGAAGAGGCTAAGACTTAACGGCCTTTGCGTTGCTGTAATAGCAGGTTGTTAAAGCCACTGTTGGCCAGTTGCTTTTGCGCCACGCCCAACTGCTCGCGGCTGACAAATGGACCGACTAAGACACGGTGCCAGGTTTTATCGGACACTTGGCCCGACTCAATATGCACATCTTGGCCGCTGAGCAGCAGTTGCGCACGGACGCTTTCAGCTTTAGCGCGCTCAGGGAAGGAGCCTGCTTGCAGATAAAACTGCATTTTCTCTTCTTTCTTCACCACAGGCGCCGGCGGTGTTTTACCGTCGAGTATGGCTTGCGCACGTACAGCATCAGCTTTTTTAGCTGCCTCAACTTCTATTTTAGTGGGCGGGGGTGGCGTCTTTTCAGGTAATGCTTCTATCGGCACAATCACTTCCGATTCCGATAGCAGCGTGTAAAACTCGAACTTGGGTTTATGAGCAGACGACGCAGGTGTTTCTGCTGCGGGTTGTTTAGCATCGGCCACTGACTTGTCACGCTTAATCGCATCATTGCCAGGCTCAAGCTTAAACAGCGACATGACAAATACACCAACAATTAATCCTGTGATCACCCAAACCAATGGATGTATAGGTTTTTTTGCTGATGCTGCTTGCGCGCGACTCGCGCCTCTTTTCGGTGCGGTTTTCTTCCTTGCCGCCATTTTACATACGC
The DNA here is from genome assembly GCA_034006005.1 of Pseudomonas sp. Classification (GTDB taxonomy): domain Bacteria; phylum Pseudomonadota; class Gammaproteobacteria; order Pseudomonadales; family Pseudomonadaceae; genus Denitrificimonas. Next base: position 19,417 of record JAVETP010000050.1, on the reverse strand, counting down.
TCCAACGTTTTCAAACCCAGCAGCGCTAAACCTTGCTGCATGGTACGACCGGTCAATGCGGCTAAACGCAAACGACTGTTGCGTGTGGCTTCATCTTCGGCCGATAAAATAGGGCAGTGCTCATAAAAGCTTGAGAACTGACCGGCTAATTCATACAAATAAGTACACAGAATATGCGGTGTGCCTTTATCAGCGATGTTATAGAGGACTTCGCCAAAGCGTTGCAGGGTTGCACCCAGCACTTGCTCGGCTTCGCTGGCTAAAATAATCTGACCGGGCAACACGCCATTCATATCTAAATCAGTGCGACGGAACACACTGGCGACACGGGTGTAGGCATACAGCAAGTAGGGCGCGGTATTGCCTTCAAAACTGAGCATTTGCTCAAAGTTAAAGCTGTAGTCGCTGCTGCGGTGCTTGCTGAGGTCAGCATATTTTACTGCGCCAATCCCCACTGCTTGGCCGATGCTGTGCAATTCGCTCTCAGCCAGTTCTGGGTTTTTCTCTTTAACCAGTGCGTAGGCGCGTTCTTCAGCTTCATTCAGTAGATCAACCAGCTTAACGGTACCGCCATCACGGGTTTTAAACGGACGACCGTCCGCACCGTTCATGGTACCGAAACCCATATGCTCAAGTTGCATTTCTGGATGCACAAATTCAGCACAACGCGCCACAGCAAAGACCATTTGGAAGTGCAGGGCTTGGCGTTGGTCAACAAAATATAGGGCGCGATCAGCTTTTAGCTCTTGGCTGCGGTAGCGCATTGCCGCTAAGTCAGTGGTCGAATACAAATAACCACCATCAGCTTTTTGCACAATCACAGGTAAGGGATTGTTTTCGGCGTTTTTAAATTGATCCAAAAATACACACTGAGCGCCATTACTTTCAGTCAGTAAACCCTTGTCACGCAGGCTATCGACAATATTGGCCAACTCGGAGTTGTATGAGCTTTCACCGCGCACATCGTCCATGCTCAGTTTGACGCCCAAGCGGTCGTAGAGCTCTTGGCAGTGGCTGAGCGAGACATTATTAAACTGCTGCCACATACGTAAGCATTCAGGATCACCGGCTTGCAGCTTGACCACTAAGCCACGTGCACGTTCAGCAAATTCAGGAGACTCATCAAAGCGCTGTTTTGAGGCGCGATAAAATTCTTCTAAATCAGCCAGCTGAGTTTCTTGTGCGCTGGGGTTTTCTTGCAAATAGGCCAGCAGCATACCGAACTGTGTGCCCCAGTCGCCGACGTGATTTTGACGAATCACATCGTGACCTAAAAACTCAAGCGTACGGGCAACCGCGTCACCAATAATGGTCGAGCGCAAATGACCGACGTGCATTTCTTTGGCTAAATTAGGTGAAGATAAATCCACTACCACACGCTGTGCCGGTTGCTGCATGGCAATGCCAATCTTGTCAGCGGTTAATGCAGCATCTAAACGCTCTGCTAATGCGGCATGGTTTTGAAAGAAGTTGAGAAAACCCGGGCCAGCAATAGCAACTTCACTGACTTGTGCATCGTCAGGCAGCGCTTTAATTAACAGTTCAGCCAGATCGCGCGGTTTCATTTTCGCGTGTTTTGACAGCATCATGGCGATATTGCTGGCGAAATCACCGTGGGTTTTATCCCGCGTGTTTTCCACTTGAATATTCGCAACAAGCCCTTCGGGAAGGATGCCTTCGCTGGTAAGTTGATTGACTGCGTGCTGAATTAGAGTGCGGATACTGTCTTTCATAATTTCTCTTAACGAAGGCGAATGGCGGATAAGCGCTGAATAAATGATCTATTATCGACGCCCAGCGCGTTGGCTTCAAGCGGCAAGCGCCACTTGCTGTGCTTTAAAATAAATCGATGGGGTCGACATCCATAGACCAGCGGCTTTGTCGGGCACTGGGTAAGCTTTCTAGGTTACGACATAAGGGTGCTAATAAACGATGTAAGGGTGCGCGGCTATTGGCTTGCAACAGCAATTGAGCTCGATAACGACCGGCACGCCGTTCCATAGGTGAAGTAATGGGGCCTAATAATTCAACTCCTTCGATCTTGAGTTGTTCCAGCAGTTGTTCGGCAATACTGTAGGCATCTTCTAGAAATGCATCGGCTAAATCCGCTTTTAACGCATCGGCACGCAGTAAAGCTAAATGACTAAAGGGTGGTAAACCGGTGGTGCGGCGCTCACTCAGTGCTTGTTCAGCAAATGCAAAATAGCCTTGCTCGCTCAGTTGCACTAATAAAGGATGATCGGCCAACTGGCTTTGAATAATCACTCGACCTGCATCACCAGCGCGACCGGCCCGACCGGCCACTTGAATAATCAATTGTGCCATTTTTTCACTGGCGCGAAAGTCGGCAGAAAATAAGCCACCATCGGCATTTAAAATAGCCACCAAAGTGACGCGTGGAAAATGATGCCCCTTGGCCAACATTTGCGTGCCAATCATAATGCACGGCTCGCCGCTGCCAATGGTGGTTAACAACGCATCCATGGAGCCTTTACGTGAAGTGCTATCGCGGTCAATGCGCAGCACCGGCGTATCAGGAAACAAAATCTGTAAGCGTTCTTCGGCGCGCTCAGTACCTGCGCCAATTGGGCGTAAATCAACTTTCCCGCAATCAGGGCAGTTATGCGGACGCGCCTCAATATGACCGCAATGGTGACAGCGTAATTCGTTATAACGTTGGTGCAGGGTTAAACGCGCGTCACATTCAGAGCATTGGCTGGTCCAGCCGCAGTCATTGCACATTAAGACTGGAGCAAAGCCGCGACGGTTTAGAAACACTAACACTTGCTGCCCGGCTTCGAGGGTTTTGCGAATTTCTTTTTGCAGTGGTGCGCTGATGCCCGAATCCAACGGCAAACTGCGTACATCTAAACGAATAAACTGAGGTTGGCTGGCACCGCCGGCACGTCGGGTCAGGCGCAGTAAAGCAAAGCGTCCGCTGTGGGCGTTATGCAAACTTTCTAAGCAGGGCGTGGCCGAACCTAAAACAATCGGCACATTGGCCCAGCGAGCACGCACCAGAGCTAAATCACGGGCGTGATAGCGCAGGCCTTCTTGCTGTTTATACGACGCATCATGCTCTTCATCAATAATGATCAGGCCAAGATTTTTCAGCGGGGTAAATAGAGCTGAGCGCGTACCAATAATAATATCAGCATGCCCAGAACGTGCCGCCAACCAAGCTTCTAAACGATCACGGTCATTGACGTTGGAATGCAATAAAGCGATACGAGCATTAAAACGCTGAGTAAAACGCTCAAGGGTTTGTGGCCCTAGGTTAATCTCAGGAATCAGCACCAACACTTGCTTGCCGGCCGCTAAGGCTTCGCGGATCAACTGTAAATACACTTCAGTTTTACCGCTGCCAGTGACGCCGGCTAATAAGTAGGCTTTGAACTCTTGGTTATTGGCATGGATGGCATTAAAAGCGGCTTGTTGCTCATCATTTAACGGTAATTCAGGTTGCGCCAGGCTGGGCACTTTATGCGGTAAATCTTGCAGCTGACGGATCTGCTGAGTGACCAAGTCTTTTTTAAACAACGCAGCCATACTGTCTTTGCTAATTTCAAAGTGCTCAAGCCGCTCGTGGGCGATGCCTTGTGCATGTTGCCCTAAGACTTTCAGTGCTTGGCGTTGTTTGGGCGCGCGGGCGATAGTTGGGCAGTCCAAATTGATCGGCAGCTTGGCCAGCCACATTTTTTGCTGGCGACCTTCTGCAGGTTCGCCTTGGCGCAGCAGTGTCGGTAAGGCCCAGCTAAAGGTATCGCCTAAACTGTGCTGATAATACTGCGCGGTCCAGAGGCATAAACGCATCATATTAGGCGGTAATAAGGGCTGTTGATCTAAGAGTTCCAGTGCATCTTTAAGCTTATCAGTCGGAACGCTGGTTGCGCTGGCCGTTTCGACCAAAATACCGATCATTTCACGGCGGCCAAATGGCACGCGTACACGTACTCCCGGCTGCCATGCTGTGACCGGCACCTGCGCTGGCGCACGGTAATCAAACAATCGCCGCAGTGGTGAAGGCAAAGCAATACGTAAATAGAGTTCAGACACACCGGCACCTTTAAGCTGAATGGCATTATGTTAGCGTATCAGTAGTTAAGTTGCTTGCGGGCAAGTCGCTTGATGGAAGTTCTGTGCTGCAAGTCGTGCAGAGTAAGGTTCGGGTTGTGCGTGATATACAGTGCGGCGCATACAGCTGAATGGGTGCAGCTGACATTGATCAGTATCTGGGTCTGCAGCCTTAAGATCATTTATAAAATAACACCCTATGTAACAATTTAGGTACGATTGATTATTATCGCTTAACTGGGTATCTGGTTAGCGTAGAGCTGTCGTGCGTGATATGAATAAAACCACTGTGTTTAATAATAAGGAAAAATCATGAGTAAAAAAGTAGCGATTATTTTATCAGGTTGTGGCGTGTTTGATGGCGCGGAAATTAACGAGACGGTACTGACCGCTTTGCGTCTGGATCAGTTGGGTGCTCAGGTTGAATACTTTGCCCCCGACATGATGCAGCACGCCGTTATTAATCATCAGACCGGCGAAGCAATGCCAGAGCAGCGCAATGTGCTGGTTGAATCCGGTCGTATTACGCGTGGTAAATCCCGTGATGTGCGTGAGCTGAAAGCTGCAGACTTTGATGCGGTGATCTTGCCGGGTGGTTTTGGAGTGGCAAGTAACTTGTCGGACTTTGCTACGGCTGGCGCAGACAGCACAGTACAAGAAGACACTCTAAAAGCTATTTTGCAATTTAAAGATGCGAAAAAGCCGGTTGGCTTAATCTGCATTTCACCGGTGTTATCAGCGAAGATTTTCGGTGAAGGCGTACTGTGCACCATTGGTAATGATGCCGATACTGCAGCGGTTGTGACACAGATGGGTGCGGTTCACCAAGACACGGCGGTGGATGGCATTGTTGTTGACGAGAGCCACCGTCTAGTCACCACCTCAGCTTATATGCTGGCGCAGTCGATGAGTGAAGCAGCCAAGGGTATTAACAAGCTGGTTGAGAAAGTTTTAGCTATGGCTTAATCGCCTGAGATATCGGCTGATCCTCTATTTTTTGCCTGCAATCTATAGAGGATCAGCATAGAGATATAACGGTTTTAGTCGTCTTTCATATTGCTTGGCAGTTTTGCTAAGCGGGTGAGAATGCGATCCAGAGAATTGGAGAACGCTTGTTTTTCACGCTCGCCATAAGCACCTTGGCCACCGCTCATTTGTCCTTGGTCGCGTAAATCAGTAAATAAGTTACGCATGGCTAAGCGATCACCCATATTGCGTTCGGTAAACTCATCTCCACGGGGATCAAGTGCCACGGCTTGTTTTTTAATGATGCGATCGGCCAGTGGGATATCACTGCAAATCACCAGCTCATTGGCTGCAACATTATCAGCAATATAGTCATCCGCAGCATCCGGGCCGCTGGGTACGACAATCAATTGCACTCGGGCAAAATTCGGCCGTGGTTGCGCTTGTCCAGCGACTAAAATAACTGAAAAGTCACGCTTTAAGGCGAATTTAATCACTTGATCACGGGCTAAGCGTGGGCAGGCATCAGCATCAATCCAGACGCGCATACAACAACTCCTAAGTCAGATAAAACAGTATCAATGCTTCTTATTTATCGAGTGGTGCAGGTAACTCTGGACCACGCCAGCGGCGAACTACTTTTTGAAAGAATAAATTGTTAGGGATTTGTAACAGTGCACCTTCATTACCCTCGCTCATATCCTCAAGCGTGGTGTAGAAAATATTGATCGTGACTACACGCCCGCGCACACCTTGTTTGTCGGCGCTTTCCAGAACCTCAACGCGATCGCCCAGCCGAAACGGTCCGACAGTAAAGATCAGTGCGGCACAGAAAATATTGGATAACACACTCCAGATCGCAAAGAATGCGAGCGCCGCTACGGCTAAGAAGCCGGTGAGTGCGGTCCAGAGCACACTGGCTGAAACACCGAAGCGCTCCAGAATCAGCATCATTGCGCTACCCATCACCAGCCAGCGGATGGCTCCGCGTAGGGGTAACAGCATGCTCGGCGGCATATGGTAGCGGCCGGCCAGACTGGTCAGGCCGCGCGCTAATAAGCGTTGCAGTAACCAAGCGGTGAGGGCGATTAATAGAATTTGGCCGCCAGGAATTAACAAGCTAAACCAGTCCACCGCCCACTCTTCAAACCAGTCTGTCATACACTTGCCTCAAGTTCAGTTTGTAAGGCTTCCAGTTCTTCTAGGCTTTGCATCCACGTTTCTTCCAGCTGAGCTTGCTGCTGGAGTAACTCGCTTTGCTTGCCTAGATGCTGTTTGAGCAGATCTTTTTGTGCCTGTTCATACAGACTGTTATCAGCCAAAACAGTTTCCAAAGCTTGCAACTCGTTATGGATTTTATCCAACTGCTTTTCTTGAGTTTCAGCTTGCTTGCGCAGGGGCGCGAGCTTTTTGCGCATTTCAGCTGCGGCTTGACGCTGGGCTTTGCGGTCAACTTTGTCAGAGTTATCCACAACGTCAGTCGTGGTGCTAGCCTGCTGGCGCAAACGGTAATCGCTGAGCCATTTGCTGTAATCCTCAAGCTCGCCAGCAAACTCTTGCACACAGCCATCCGCCACTAAGTACAAATCGTCGACCGTACTTTTGATCAGGTGACGGTCATGGGAGACCAACAGCAGTGCGCCGGTGAAATCTTGCAGTGCCATACTTAAGGCATGACGCATTTCTAAATCAAGGTGGTTGGTCGGCTCATCCAACAGCAGCAAGTTGGGTTTGCCCCACGCAATCAGCGCTAAGGCTAAACGGGCTTTTTCACCGCCGGAGAAATTCAGTACCGGCTCATCACAACGTTTACCGCGGAAATCAAAGCCACCGAGGAAATCACGTAAGACTTGCTCGCGCTCATCTTTGGCAATGCGTTGTAAGTGCAATAATGGGCTGGCTTTAGAATCCAGAGAATCCAGCTGATGCTGAGCAAAATAGCCGACGACAAGGTTTTCACCCGTGGTCAGTTTACCGCCCAGCAGCGGCAGGTCATTCATAATGCTTTTAATCAGTGTGGATTTACCCGCACCGTTCGGACCCAATAACGCAATACGCGCACCGGGGACTAGCTGCAATTTAACCTTGGTTAAAATAGGCTGCTCAGGGTTATAACCCAAATCGGCTTGGTGTAGATCCAACAGTGGTGTGGAGACTTTATCGGACTCGCGGAAAACAAAGTCAAAGGGTGAATCAAAATGCGCTGCGGATAATTCTTCCATGCGCTCCAAAGCTTTAACGCGGCTTTGTGCTTGTTTGGCTTTACTGGCTTTAGCTTTAAAGCGGCGGATAAAGTCTTCCATATGCGCACGCTGGACTTGTTGCTTTTCGTAGGCTTGTTGCTGTTGCATCATGCGCTCAGCACGGGCACGTTCAAACGCTGTGTAACCACCGCGGTAGAGAACGAGCTTTTGCTGGTCAACATGTACCACGTGATTGACCACAGCATCGAGAAAATCGCGGTCATGCGAGATCAGTAGTAGCGTGCCTTGGTAGCTTTGTAGCCAACCTTCCAACCAAAGAATAGCATCGAGATCCAAGTGGTTGGTTGGCTCATCGAGCAGCAGTAAATCCGACGGACACATCAAAGCTTGTGCCAAGTTTAAGCGCATGCGCCAACCACCGGAAAAACTATTGACCTGATTGTCCATCTGCTCTTCAAGAAAGCCTAAGCCAGCTAATAATTTACGTGCGCGAGCATCGGCGGTGTAAGCATCTGCGCTATCGAGTTCTGAGTGGAGTTGGCCCAGTTGGGCGCCATCTTGTTGCTGTTCGGCAATCGCCAGACGCTGTTGAATATCACGTAATTGAATGTCGCCATCGAGCACATAATCAATGGCGTTGCGATCCGGTGCATCAATTTCTTGGCGCATATGCGCAATGCGCCAGTTGGCGGGTAAAGCGCACTCGCCCGCATCCGGATGCAGCTTGCCGCGCAGCAAGGCGAAGAGGCTGGATTTGCCGGCGCCGTTAGCGCCAATTAAGCCGACTTTATGCCCTGGGTGCAGAGTTAACTCGGCATTTTCCAGTAAGCGTAAAGGGCCACGTTGTAGGGTCAGTTCTGAGATTCGTATCATGCCGCGCAGTTTAGCAGTTTCGCGACGGTTGCCCATATATGGCGAGAGATATTTAGTTTTTTATGTAGGGTGAGCGAGTAGGCCAGTCAGGGGATAGCTGCCCTATGCCGTGGACAATCAGCTGGCTCATTGCTGCGCTGCGGGTTGAGCATGTTCAACGCTATAGCGACCTCGATCATTAAGAACAATGGTACCCATCGTCACTTCTGAATCATGCGTCAATACTAAGCGGCCCTTGCCACTGCTATCGCTGGGCAAGGGCTGCATAGATCAATTAAAAGTGTTCTGCTGCTAAACCATAGAGCGATTCGCTACCAGCTTTAACGCTGGCTTCGAGGCTGAGTATGCGTGGCAGCATGCGGCTGAAATAGAAATCAGCAGTGGCCAACTTAGCCGCATAGAAATCGGGGTCTTGCGCGTGATTTTTCTGCGCCGTGGTTGCCATGCGTGACCACATCCAAGCGTAAGCAACGTAACCAAACAGATGCAGGTATTCAACCGAGGCCGCACCCACTTCGTTCTTGTTGTCAGTCGCTTGCTCAAGTAACCATTGGCTAACACTTTCCAGACGTTCGACGGCAGATAACACTTCAGCAGCATATAAGGTGTCAGGCTGGCCGAGTTGTTCACGAATGCTGCCGGTGAAAGTCTTTAAGAATGCGCCGCGATTAGCGACCAGTTTACGACCGACTAAGTCCAGCGCTTGAATGCCGTTGGTGCCTTCATAGATTTGCGCAATACGTACATCTCGTACTAACTGCTCTTGGCCCCATTCGCGTACATAACCGTGGCCGCCAAACACTTGTTGGCCGTGGATGCAGCTTTCTAAGCCAGTATCGGTGAAGAATGCTTTGGTCACGGGGGTTAATAGTGCGACTAAATCTTGCGCTTGTTCAGCCAGTGCAGCATCGGGGCTGAACTTAGCAATATCCAATTGTTTGCCGACATAGCAAGCAAAGGCCCGCCCGCCTTCGGTCATACTTTTCATGGTCAGCAGCATACGGCGCACATCGGCGTGCACAATAATGGGGTCAGCGGCTTGCTCTGTGTTTTGCACGCCAGTGGCGGCACGACTTTGGATGCGCTCGCGAGCATAATCAGCGGCATGTTGGTAAGAGGTTTCTGCACAACCAATGCCTTGAATACCAATGGATAAACGTTCGTAGTTCATCATGGTAAACATCGCGGCGAGGCCTTTATTGGGCTCGCCGACTAAATAACCCGTGGCGTTATCAAAGTTCATGACGCAGGTGGCAGACGCTTTGATACCCATTTTATGTTCGATGGAACCGCAGGTGACTTCGTTTAGAGAACCCAGCGAGCCATCAGCATTGACGTTGACTTTTGGCACTAAGAATAAAGAAATACCACGCGCACCTGCTGGTGCATCGGGCAGTTTGGCTAAGACCAAGTGAACAATGTTTTCCGTCAGGTCTTGCTCGCCACCGGTGATAAAGATTTTACTACCGGTGATTTTATAACTGCCGTCGCTTTGCGCGGTAGCGCGTGTGCGAATGAGGCCTAAATCCGTCCCGGCGTGGGCTTCAGTGAGGCACATCACACCGGCCCAGCGGCCTTCATAGAGGGGTGGTAAGTAGGTGTTTTTGAGTTCTTCGCTGGCATGCGCATCAATGGCTAAACAGGCGCCTGAGGTGAGGGCCGAGTACAGCGCAAAGCTGGAGTCTGCGGCATAGAGCATTTCTTCAAATTGTACGGAGAGCATTTTGGGCATGCCCATGCCGCCGTACGCAGGGTTACCGGCTAAGCCGACCCAACCGCCTTCAATATAAGTGTTATAGGCTTCTTTAAAGCCGTCAGGCGTGGTGACTACGCCATTGTCCCACTGTGCACCTTGCTCGTCGCCATTGCGGCTCAGTGGGGCAATCAATTGGCCAGTGACTTTAGCGGCTTCTTCGAGAATGGCATCTGCTGTTTCGCTATCGACGTTTTCTTGTAGCTCTGGGAGTTGATCCCACACTTTTTGTGCATTAAACACTTCGTGTAAAACAAAGCGAAGGTCGCGTAAGGGGGCGTTAAAATTAGACATGATCTATCCTTTTTTTATTGTGGTAGCCGCGGGTGAAAGTCGTCTATCCAATACAGTAAATTGATGATTCAGCGCGTGTCGAATCAGGCTCTTGGGCTGGGCCTGCGGCGGTGAATATACGTTGATGCGTGCCGGCTACTAAAATACACAAGATTGCCGCCACAACTAAATTCCAACTTGCAGTCTACACAGCGAGCACGACAGGGATGGTTCCCAGTCATGCCATATGCTGTGTAGTTTGCTAGAGTGAGTCTTTAGCTTTTTATAATGCTTTAGCCATTTCGCGCAGAACGAATTTTTGTATCTTTCCGGTTGAGGTTTTGGGTAGTTCTGTGAAAATCACTGTTTTTGGCACTTTAAAAGCCGCCATATTTTTGCGACAAAAACTTATAATGTCTGCTGCGGTGATATGTTCTTGACCGGCTTTTAAAGCAATAAAGGCGCACGGAGTTTCACCCCAATGTGCATCAGGACGGGCGACCACGGCCGCTTCTAATACCGCAGGGTGGTGATAGAGCACACCTTCCACTTCGATGGTGGAAATGTTTTCACCGCCGGAAATAATAATATCTTTGGAGCGGTCTTTAATCTCGACATAGCCATCTGGATGCCACACAGCTAAGTCACCGGTATGGAACCAGCCGCCTGCAAAGGCTTCGTCGGTGGCTGTTGGGTTTTTCAGGTAGCCCTTCATTACGGTATTACCGCGCATAAAGATTTCGCCGATGGTTTGCCCATCTTTAGGTGTGAGTTCCAAGGTTTTTGGATCACCGACCATCACACCCTCAAGGGTTGGGTAGCGCACGCCTTGGCGCGATTTAATCACCGCACGTTCTTCCAGCGGTAATTCATCCCATTCTTTATGCCATGCACATAAGGTGACAGGGCCGTAGACTTCAGTGAGGCCGTAAACGTGGGTGACTTCAATGCCCATTTCCTCGACCGCACCAATCACTTTTGCAGGTGGTGCTGCGCCGGCAACCATGGCTTTCACCGGATGCTCGATCGCTGCTTTGGCTGCGTCAGGCATATTCACGAGTGCTTGCATCACAATGGGCGCACTGCACATATGCGTTACTTTTTCATCACGAATTAGAGTGAGGATTTTCTGCGGATCAACACGGCGCAAGAACACATTCACACCCGCCAACGCGGTAATAGTCCAGGGGTAGCACCAGCCGTTGCAGTGAAACATTGGCAGAGTCCAGAGATACACCGGATGGTTGCCCATCGCCCAGGTCATTTGGTTGCCCATCGAATTCAAAAATGCACCGCGGTGGTGGTAGACCACACCTTTAGGATTGCCAGTGGTGCCTGAGGTGTAGTTTAACGCAATGGCTTGCCACTCATCCTCGGGCCACTGCCAGGCGAAGTCTGGATCGCCTTCGGCTAAAAATGCTTCGTAATCCAGATCACTGACTGGGCTGCCTTCACCGTACTCAGGATCGTTTACATCAATAATCAAGGGTGGATTTTCCAGCATACGACAGGCGGTTTGTGCAACATGGCAAAACTCACGGTCGACGATTAAGACTTTAGCTTCACCGTGTTGCAGCATAAAACTGATGGCATCGACGTCCAGACGTACGTTCAAGGTGTTAATCACTGCGCCAATCATCGGTATGGCAAAGTGTACTTCCAGCATCTCTGGAATATTGGGCAACATCACCGCGATGGTGTCGCCTTTACCCAAGCCGCGACTGGCCAGCGCCGACGCAAGTTTGCGGCAGCGCGTATAAGTTTGTCCCCATGTGCGACGGATGGCGCCATGTACAACAGCAGGGTAATTTGGATAAATAGCAGCGGTGCGCTCAATAAAACTGAGCGGACTGAGAGCCATATGGTTAACTGAATTGCGGTCAAGGCCTTGTTCGTAGATCGACATATTGAATCCCTGTGGTTTATTGTTAGCTCCGGCCGTTAACCTATAAAAAGTTATACGGCTGATTTATCTCTCTGTTATAGGCTTAGTATTTTTACAGTGGTAGTTAAACTATAGCAATATAGTACTTGTACTATATTGCTCTCAGGGATACTTATGCCTCATCAGATCAATCAAAAATTGCAACTGCGCTTGCTGCAGCGTTTGTTAAGCGAAGAGCAACCCTTGTCGGAGTGCGCACGTGCACTGCAAGCGCTGTTGCGCGCTGATCAACAGGTGCGTTCAGTCTGGTATTTCAGCTGGCAGGAGCGTGCGGGTATTTTTAGCCCTGAAGGTGATGTATGCGGCTGGCCGCCAGGACCAAGTGATGTATTAGCAGTCACGGATCAAGATTTACTGACGGCATTGCACAAGCAGACGCAGCTGAGTATTGAGCAGGCCAGCGCCATTGATGGTTGGCTGTCTAGACGTATACGCCGAGCGGGAATCAACCATGGCGTGATTGCCAGCATGCCTTTGTCTGCGCAGCAATATGGCGTTGTGGTGATTGAGTTGCAGGCTGATGCACCGTTGTTTGCTATCGATAGTCTGTTGTTAGTACTCACGGCCTATTTGGATTGCGCGCAGGATAAGACGCCGCCTGCGGAGTTGTTAACCACTGATCCACATCCAGCGTTGTGGGTGGATGGTCAAGCCCATTTGCTTGAAGTGAATAAAGCCGCTGCGGATCTGTTTGGTGCACAGATGATTGAGCAGGTGCAGCAGGCTTTGCCCAATAATCATCAGTACTTGGTGCACAGCTGTTTAAGCCAGCAGCGGGTGATTGAAGAGGTGGCGGCGCAATTTGCTCAACAGGTATTTGTGTGGAGTTATATTCCGTGCTCCGAGCAGCAGCGGGTTTTAGTGCGTGGGCGTGATATTACTGAGCAGGCTAAGCAGTTACAGGATGCCGCCCAAGCTTCGCGGCTGTATCGCCTGATTACTGAAAACACCACCGACTTAATTTCCCGACATTTACCCGATGGACGCTTTATCAGTGCTTCACCGGCGTCATGGAGTTTGCTCGGTTATTGGCCGGAGGAATTGCAAGGCAAACGTGCGCAGGCCTTGTTGCATCGACAGGATATTGTGCTGATAACGCAGCGGGCAAAAAATGCCTTAGCTGAAGACGGTTACCACACCATGACCCTGCGAGTGCGCCATCAAGCGGGGCACTATTTATGGTTTGAAACGGCCAGCCGCGCCATTCGCGAGACTTACACCGGTGCCATTGTTGAAGTGGTTAGCGTGTCACGTGATATCACCGCGCGCGTGCAAGCTGAAGAAAATCGCCGCCGTTTAGCAGAGGTGGTGGAGGTCAATACGGATCTGGTGCTGTTTGTGGATCAGACAGGTTTAATTCGCTGGATGAATCCATCGGCACAGTGTTCTTTGCAGGCAGATACAATGCAAACCCACTTACAGCTATCTGATGTGGTTGATACGACCACTTTAAATACGTTAACTCAACAGGGCTGGCACGCTGCCGATCAGCAGGGTGTGTGGAGTTGTGAAGCGCGCTTGCAACCCTATGCCGATGTTGCTTCTTTTCCCGTGTCGTTAGTGTTGCTGGCGCATCAAGCCGCCGATGGTCAGCGCTACTATTCATTGGTAGCACGTAATATGGCCGAGCGTGAATTACGTGAAGCGCAGTATCATAAGCACCAAGAAGAGCTGGCACATACCGCACGCTTGGTGACTTTAGGTGAATTGGCCTCAGGTATTGCCCATGAAATGAATCAACCCTTAGCGGCGGTGATCAATTATGCCAGTGCCAGTCTGCGTTATTTGCAGTCTGCCGATATGCAGTCGCCGGCGTTAGAGCGTGTGGGGCAGGGGCTAGAGCGTATTACCGAACATGCCCATCATGCCGCGCAAGTGATTAAACGTTTGCGCGCTTTTTTGCGTAAAGAACCGCGGCGCGTACAAGCACTGAATATCGTTGAAGTCCTGCAAGATACGGTGCAGCTCTGTGCCTGGGAAGCGGTGAATACCCAAGTGAGTATTGAACAAAGCATGTCGACTGAGCTGCCCTTGATCTATGCCGATCGCGTGTTATTAGAGCAGGTGTTGTTGAATGTATTGCGCAATGCGATTGAGGCAAATCGTGAGCAACATCAGGATAAAAAACAGTCATCACGCATTTTAATCACCGCCGAGCAGCAGGCTGAGCATGTTTATATTAAAGTGCATGACCAAGGTGTCGGCGTAGCCCTGATACAGTTGGAGCAGTTATTTACCCCGTTTTATACCAGCAAAGCGGATGGTCTAGGCTTAGGTTTGTCTATGAGTCGTACTATTGTTGAAGGCTTTGGTGGATCGCTGGAGGCAGAAGAAGGTGTATTGGGCGGCTTGTGCTTAACCTGTCGCTTACCGGTACGCCGTAGCAGTGATGAGCCGCTGACCGATTAACCATCAAGAATGATAAGGATTTAAGGTGAGTGCAGTAGAGCAGGTCGTATATGTGGTCGATGATGATCAGGGTATGTTGGACTCAACGCTATGGTTGCTGGAGTCGATGGGCTTGCGTGCCATACCTTTTACCAGCGGCCAAGCCTTTCTGGATGCCGAACTGCAGAGCCGTCATGCCTGCGTGATTTTAGATGTACGCATGCCGGGTATGGGTGGGTTGAATGTGCAAGAAGCCTTGCACACTAAGGGACTGGAGTTGCCGATTATCTTTGTCAGTGGCCATGCTGATGTGCCCATTGTGGTGCGAGCGTTTCGTGCGGGTGCGGTGGACTTTATTGAAAAGCCCTACAACGAGCAACTGCTGTTAGATAGTGTGCAACAAGCACTGAGTCGCTTTGATGAAGTTGTGGATGAGAGCCTGCTCGATGCTGTTATGCAGCGTATTGCCAGCCTGACTCCACGTGAAAACGATGTGCTGCTGCCCTTGGTGCAAGGCTATACCAATCGTGAAATCGCTGAGCAGCTGGGTATTAGTGTTAAGACCATTGATCTCTACCGCTCGCGCGTGATGAAGCATATGCAAGCGCAGACCTTGCCTGATTTAGTAGGGATGGCGATTGCTGCCGACTTAGTTGCACCGCTGACTTTACGCGGCGCAACGGCATAGAGTTTTAGTCCGCTGCGTGGGCGTTGGCGACATAGGTTTGTAATGCCAGCAAGCGTTCAGCATTGAGGGCAAGGCCCAATTCTGCACCTTGCAAACCTTGCTCCAGCAGTGGTTTAACACTGACTGCGCGCATCGTCGCAGCGGCTTGGCGTAAATACTCTGCCTGTGGATAAAGTCGCTCTTCAAGGCCTAAACGTCCACGCGAATCCATTTCACTGGCGCTGATAAAATCATCAAAACGCTGGGGGCGACGCATAATGTCGAACTTCATTAATAGTTTTAATAACGTCTCAGGACGCAGCTCCAGTGCACGGTGGGCATGGGTGTGATATTCGCCAACCAGTAAGGCTAATTCAGCGCATTCATTCGGTGCTTTAAAACGCTTATTCACTTTCTTAATCAGCGGCAGGCCATGTTTTTCATGGGCGATATGCCGTGGCCATAATTCAGGATTGGTGATGCCTTTACCTAGATCATGTAGCAAACAGGCCCAGCGAATATTTAGCGTGTGCTTAAAGCGCGCACATTGCTGCAGCACGCTAAGGATATGCGCACCCGTATCGATTTCGGGGTGATGTTCGGCAGGCTGCGGCACACCAAATAAGACATCCACTTCAGGCAGTAATGCTTTGAGAGTACCGCAATCACGCAGTACTTGAATAAACACGTCTGGATTATCTTCCATCAACGCCCGCGCAAACTCTTGCCAGACACGTTCTGCTGTCAGGTGCGCTAATTCACCGGATTCAGACAACGCGCGCATCAGCTCTAAAGTTTCTGGCGCAACCGTAAAACCCAAGTAGGCATAACGTGCGGCAAAGCGTGCGACCCGCAAGACCCGCAATGGATCTTCGGCAAAGGCCGGTGACACATGTCGTAAAGTACGTGCAGCGATGTCAGCTTGACCACCGTAAGGATCGTACAGCGTGCCATCATCCGCTTGTGCCATAGCATTGACAGTCAGATCGCGGCGCAGCAAATCGTCTTCTAAGGTCACGTCGGGGCTGGTATGAAAAGTAAAGCCGCCATAACCATGACCACTTTTACGTTCAGTGCGCGCCAACGCATATTCTTCACCGGTTTTTGGATGCAGAAATACCGGAAAGTCATCGCCGACAGGACGAAAACCTTGTTCGCGCATCTGCTCGGGTGTTGCACCGACCACCACCCAATCGATATCAACCACTGGACGATCTAAGAGTTGATCACGTACCGCGCCACCGACCTTGAAAATCTGCATATAGAAACGTACCTTAAATAAGCATAGCGCTCAGCCGACTGATCAACAGTCAACCGAGCTGTTTGTGTAGTGTGTCGCCAAAGTCTGCTAGTCACCAGCCTATATGATAGCAGTACAGGTTCTGTGCTTGGCAGACTGGCGATGCAGGTCAGTTATAGATGAAAAATTGCTCCATAGGTAAAAGCTATCGCTTCTATTTGATCAATTGATTATCTCTAAAGGTGAAAGTGACCTACTATAAGCATCACAAGTTCTTAACCCCACAAAGGAATTATTAAATGTCTTACATTAATAGTGAAGTAAAAGCGTTTAAAGCAACTGCATTCCACAACGGCGAGTTTATCGAAGTTAGCGAAGCAGACATGAAAGGCAAATGGTCAGTTGTATTTTTCTACCCAGCTGACTTTACTTTCGTTTGCCCAACAGAGTTAGGCGACCTGGCTGACAACTACGAAACATTCAAAAAATTGGGCGTAGAAATCTACTCAGTATCAACTGATACCCATTTCACCCACAAAGCATGGCACGACACTTCACCAGAAATTGGCAAGATCCAGTACCCAATGATCGGTGACCCAACAGGTCAAATTACACGCAACTTTGGTGTGATGATCGAAGAAGCTGGTTTGGCTGATCGCGGTACATTCGTAATCGATCCAGACGGTAAAATTCAGATCGTTGAAATCAACGCCGGTGGTGTTGGTCGTGACGCACAAGAACTACTGCGCAAAGTTAAAGCAGCACAGTACGTTGCCGCTCACCCAGGTGAAGTGTGCCCAGCGAAGTGGAAAGAAGGCGAAGCAACTCTGTCTCCTTCACTAGACCTCGTAGGTAAAATCTAAGGTTTAACCTTGGTTTTATCTTCGCTTGCTAAGTTGTGATCCAACTCGGTAAGCCCGACGCCCGGGCGTACAGCGCTCGGGCGTTTTATTTTCAAAAAACAGATTTTGGAGCAATTGATCATGTTAGACGCTAATTTAAAAGCACAATTACAAGCTTATCTAGAGAAGGTGACGCAACCCTTCGAGATTGTTGCGTCTCTTGATGATGGTGCCAAATCTGCAGAATTAAAATCTTTGCTGGAAGATATCGCCAGCTTAAGCGACAAAATCACCTTAAAGACCGACGGTGATGATGCACGCAAACCTTCTTTTGCGTTGAATCGTATTAATGGTGAAATCAGCTTACGTTTTGCTGGTATCCCAATGGGTCATGAGTTCACTTCATTGGTGTTGGCGCTGCTGCAAGTTGGCGGACACCCATCCAAGTTAGGCCAAGATGTGATTGAGCAGGTTGCCAATTTAGACGGCGAATACAATTTTGAAACCTACTTCTCACTGTCTTGCCAGAACTGCCCCGATGTTGTGCAAGCACTGAACTTGATGGCCGTGCTTAATCCGAAAATAAGCCACGTAGCGATTGATGGTGCACTGTTCCAAGATGAAGTTGAACAGCGCCAAGTGATGTCAGTACCGATGATCTTCCTTAACGGTGAAATGTTTGGCCAAGGTCGCATGGATGTTGAACAGATTTTAGCCAAAGTCGACACCGGCAGCAGTGCCCGTGAAGCCGCTAAGCTGAATGAAAAAGAAGCCTTTGACGTACTGGTGATTGGTGGTGGCCCAGCTGGCGCGGCAGCATCTATTTACGCTGCACGTAAAGGTATTCGTACAGGTATTGCCGCTGAGCGTTTTGGTGGCCAAGTACTGGACACCATGTCGATTGAGAACTTTATTTCTGTCACAGAAACTGAAGGACCAAAACTGGTGCGCGCCATGGAAGAACATGTGCGTGAATACGATATCGATGTGATGAACTTACAACGTGCCAGCCGCTTAGTCCCAGCCACAGAGCAGGGCGGTTTACACACGGTTGAGTTTGAATCCGGTGCCAGCTTACAAGCGAAAACCGTGATCTTATCTACAGGTGCCCGCTGGCGCGAAATGAACGTGCCTGGCGAGCAAGAATACCGTAACCGTGGTGTGGCTTACTGCCCACACTGTGATGGTCCGCTGTACAAAGGTAAGCGTGTTGCGGTGATTGGTGGTGGTAACTCCGGTGTTGAAGCGGCAATCGACTTGGCTGGTCTGGTTAAGCATGTCACCTTGCTTGAGTTTGATACCAAACTGCGTGCTGATGAAGTCTTGCAGAAAAAACTGCACAGCTTGCCTAACGTGACGGTAATTAAAAATGCCCTGACCACTGAAGCAGTGGGCGATGGCAGTAAAGTCACCGGTTTGATTTACAAAGACCGCGCAACAGAAGAACTGAAGACTGTTGAGCTGGAAGGTATCTTTGTACAGATTGGTTTATTGCCAAATACCGAATGGTTGAAAGACACCGTTGCATTGTCTAAGCACGGCGAGATTGAAGTGGACGCACGTTGCGCCACCAATATCCCGGGTGTGTTTGCTGCCGGTGACGTAACGACTGTGCCGTACAAGCAAATCATCATTGCGATGGGTGAAGGTTCAAAAGCATCATTGAGTGCGTTTGATCACATTATTCGCTCATAAATTAAGCACAGCGCGTAATAAAAAAGGAAGCAGAGATGCTTCCTTTTTTTGTTTCTATAGGTCGACAAAGGTTAGGCTTTCTGTAGGCAGTATTGAATAAGAGCTTCACGAATACTTTGCCTAGTGTTTAAAAATAATAGGCCATACACGATATCGTCTGCATCAGATGTACGATATACAACTCTTAGCTGTAAGTTTGGATCAACGTAATCATGGTAAGTCATCAGCCCGATGTCAGCAGCTTCCACGCATACAGGCGATGATTTTGGATGGTGTGCGATTCTTGCTTCAAAAGCGTCAAGAAATTCAGCTAATAAACTCTGTGCCGCTTGCTCACCGATATGCCGTGCAAGGTATGCAAAACGGCTATAAAGCTGATCTCTAAAAGTCTCGGTGTACTTAATCTTGATGGCGATGGTCATCGGCTAAGTCCTTTAAACCGGCTCTAAGAGAGGTAGAAGATACTGTGCGTGCAGCCCCCACATCTTTTTCAGCAA
>JAVETP010000200.1:0-3173 GCA_034006005.1 Pseudomonas sp. | reverse complement strand
TCTAATGTGAGGGTTACAACAACTTCTGTCGCAAAATCAGACGTTTTACCAAAGTACTCCAGCGACACTTGAGGATAGCCCTTGATACCTTTTTAACCAACTTTGCGATACGTTTCTTTGCTTTATCTACATTCATAACTGCATCCTTGTCATCGTTAAGCACCAGTAAATATAACATTGTATGAGTCAGCATGCTTGCTTTCCTGACTTCAACATTTTCCTAAAAAAACTCTAACTCTTTGTTTTTGCTAATAAAAAATAATTTAAAGCTCGCGAACAGCCCTCAACTTAAACAACAATAGCGTCGGCTAGCAGACATATCTGCTCAAGCGCACCGCTGAAAAACCCAGAGTAAGCAACAGCTCTTTTGGCCCTGCAGAGCAAAAACCTCTTCTATCAGCGAAAACTTTTACTAACGCAAAGAACAGTTAGCAATTTATAATTCGCAGTTCTAAAAACCTCACGAGCATTACATGCTAAAAAAAATTGAACACTCCTTGGAAAAAACTATTTTTAACAGCCGCTGGATTTTGGCGCCGTTTTATTTAGGTTTAGTTCTGGGCATTATTTTATTATTTATCAAATTTGCCCAAGAGCTCTGGCATCTGGCAAGCACTGTTATAACTGCCTCTGAAGCAGACGTCATCGTTGGTATCCTTGCGCTAGTCGATATGTCACTGGTGGGTAGCTTATTGCTAATGATTATTTTCAGCGGTTATGAGATTTTTATTTCAAAAATCGACACAGGTGATCATAAAGATCGTCCTGATTGGATGGGAAAAGTCGACTTTTCTGGTCTAAAGCTAAAAGTTATTGGCGCTATCGTCGCTATTTCCGCGATTGATCTTTTAAAGTCGTTTATGGATATATCTGGAAAGATGAACGACGCTGATCTCAATAGTCTGAAGTGGAAAGTCATCATTCATATGGCATTCGTCGTATCCGGCGTATTATTTGCCATTATGGACAAAGTCGCCGGCGATACTAAAAAGCACTAACTTTTATCGAGAGCTAAGAGCTTAAAGACCGTAGTGGCATACAGCAGAGCGACCTTGTACAGGGTATCGTGTTGCAGATATTTAAACGCCTGCACCGATACCACAGTCAGCACCCGTTGCTAGCTGGTACTCAATGCCAGTGATATACCAATGCTTATCGCCACTCGGTGTGTGTACAGCGACCTCATCATCCAACGACTTGCCTAAGCACGCTTTTGCCATCGGTGACTTTAGTGATATATAGTCTTTGTTGACAAAAATTTCTTCATCACCAACGATACGAAACCTGACGACTTCACCATCATCATCTTCCAGTTCGCACCATGCACCAAAATAGACTTT
Source organism: Pseudomonas sp. (assembly GCA_034006005.1). Classification (GTDB taxonomy): domain Bacteria; phylum Pseudomonadota; class Gammaproteobacteria; order Pseudomonadales; family Pseudomonadaceae; genus Denitrificimonas. Next base: position 1,833 of record JAVETP010000200.1, on the reverse strand, counting down.
GCCCTCTTGTACAGGGTTGTATTGAATTCTTTCCGCCACTTCAAACAACTTGGTTAAGTGCCTGATTCTACGGTCAATTTCACGCAGTTTACGCTTATTATATTGATAATCGGCGTTTTCAGAGCGATCCCCAAGGCTTGCCGCCCACGACACAATCTCAGTAATTTCAGGTCGATGCTTACGAATCAGATAGGTGAGTTCGTCTTTAAGTGTGTCATAACCCTCAGCGGTCAACAATTTTCTAATCATTATAATTACTCACATATTTGACTGCATTCTGAGTCTATAGAAACAGCTAAGCCGCTTACTGCATTAGCAAATAAGCGGCTTAGTACCAAGCAGAAACTCTACTTAGTTTTTTTGATCAATCAGCAGCGCGTGCTTAGCTCCCTCTTCGGTTGCATCAACCAATAACGGCTGACTGCTCCATTGCGCCTGCATAGCATCCCCTGTACTGGAAATACTGGCTTGTAGTTTTAAACGGCCAATACTGGATAGCTGTAACTGCGGCAACAATGAATCAGCATCAGTCAAAGCAATACGTGCTGGTAATTCAGCAACCGTTAAGCGCTTAGCCGCTAAAGGCATCGGCGGGCCACTTTCAGCACGAGCAAAGACAAATACAGTGTCGGTCGCTGCTACTTTTCCAACCAATTCTTCGCTAAGAGCAATCTCAATAAATAATTGATACTCTCCAACATTAGCCGGCTCAACAGCAGACGTCTTAGACTCCGGTATGCCACTTGCTGCAGGTGGTTGGCTATTCGGTAAACTACTGCGCGCACGTTCAATCCCAGTTTGAATCGCTTGGTAAGATGGATCCTCTGGATCGAGCCCTTTCGATAACTGTGTCCACGCGTCAATTGCCGCTTGGAAACGTCCTTCTTCAAAGGCAGCAATACCGAGCAAGCCTAAGCTGGTCGCTTCATTTGGATCTTGTTGCAATGCTTCATCAACCAAGGCTTGTAAGTCGGCACTCCACTGATTGTTATTAGCAAAATACAACGCCTGTGCCCACTGACCTAACAAATCAGGCTGACGACCGACTAACTCGATGGTTCTTTCATAGGCCTGTGCCGCTTCTTTTGGTTTTTGCTCGCTCATATAAGTGCGCGCCAAGAAGTACCAAGCATCCACTGACTCAGGCTGTACACGTACGGTATCTTCAAGACGCTGAATCATTTCTTCAACTGTCTTCGGCTGTTCAGCAAGACTTAAGGTCAAAGCTACTTTATCGCTTGCGCCCCAGTGAAAGTACAAACCTAGACCGACAACAGGAACCAATAATGCAGCAATCAACGGTAAAACATTACCTAAATTAGCACTTTGTTTAGGCCGGCCTACATCGGTGTCATCGAGCAGCTCACGATCCGCCTCAATACGCCCTTCTGCTAATTGCTCTGCAGACAATGCGCCATTAGCGTGCTGCGCTTCTAACTCGGCGAGATGCTCTTCATACAGGGCAATGTTTAATGCCGTACGGTCTTCTTCAGCTTGATCTTTACGACCGCGAAGGACAGGCCAAAGCAATAGAAGCAATGCCACCAGCAGTAGCAGCACCGCATAAATCCAAAACTGTGTCATAACGATGGGGTATCCTACTTATATTGCTTAAGAATATCTGACAAGCGAGTTTTTTCTTCGCTAGACAGCTGCTGCTCAGCCAGTTCGGCACGCACAGAGCGACGACGACGTATCACAATCACCGCCACCATCAAAAAGCCAAAGCCTAAGAACGCAGCAGGGCCATACCAAAGAATCAGCGTACGACTGTTAACCGGCGGCTTATAGCGGACAAAGTCACCATAACGATCAACCAGGTACTCAACGATT
>JAVETP010000049.1:0-21302 GCA_034006005.1 Pseudomonas sp. | reverse complement strand
TGCGCAAGAGTGTTGCTGGCAAGTTGCCCAGCAACACTTAATAGCACCGATTAAAAGCTAAATTTGACGCCTGCAGTTAGGTTTCTGCCGGGTAGTTGCACGTTGTCTTTAATAAAAGAGGTGTGCTCACGAGCTTTAACATTCAGCAGGTTGTCCGCACGCATAAACAGGGTGTAATCACTGCTGGAGAGCTTGCCTTGATAGGTGAGCGCAGCGCCGAGTAAGTTATAGCCAGATGTTTTAGTTTCGAAGTCAGCAATATGGCTCTGTTGCTGTACGCGCCAAAACTCAACCTGCCCATCCAATGCTGAGGTAAAGGCTTGCTGTAAACGCAGGCCGACGCGATCAGCCGGAATACGCGCTAAATCACCACCTTTTCCGCGTAGTTTGCCGCGCACATGGTCAGCCAGCAAGGTGCTGGTTAAACCGTTGTCGAATTGATAAGCCACTTCACCTTCAACACCGCGGAATACTGCATCCGTTTGCTGATAGGCAATCACTCGGTAATCTGAACCGGGGCGTAGTCCTGTGTCTTTAGCATAAATATAATCATTGATGCGGTTTTGATAGAGACTCAGGCTATAGGTTAAAGCACCCAGGTGTTTGCGTAACGTTAGATCAATATTGTATGAGGTTTCTTTTTTGAGTTCTGGGTTGCCCATTTCAATAGTGCGGCTGGCAGCGTGTGGACCAAAGGCATACAACTCTTCTGCGCCAGGTAAGCGCTGTGAACGTGAGAATGATGTGCCAATATTATAGTCATCGGCAAAATCCCAGACGGCACCGACAGAAGCCGAGGTGCCATTGTGGTTTTTGTTCGATTGAGCTCCTTCGCGGACATCGATTTTTTGCCACTCATGACGCAAACCAAGTTCGTAGCGTAAGTTATTCCATTGGTATTCTTCTAAAATAAATAGGCCATGGTTTTTGGTCAGCGTAGCAGGCACATAGGCTTCATCACCTGCAGCCTTGAAATCACGGCGGTTACTTTGCCCACCGACAATGCCACGCCAGCCAAACAGAGGCTCATGGGTTAACTCTAAGCGCGCATCGGTTGATTTATTATCAAAGCGTGTCGCGACTGTACTGCCTTCGATTTCTTCGTGTTGATAATCGCTGTGCGCTAAGCGCAATTTAGCCAAGCTAAAACCGGCCAGTGGATTGTTGTATTCACCGCGAACATCCCAACGTTTTTGCACCATATCAATATAAGGTGTGCCGTGTTCATGGTCATGATCATGTCCGCCATGACTGCCGCAATGCCAGCGCAACGTTGCACCCTTTCCATGTGTATGACAGTGACCGTCTTCGTGGGCTAATAATCCGTACTCATTGGCTTGTCGTGTATAGGCCACACCTAAGTAGCCGTCATCGCCAATCCAGCTTAAGCCCAGAGTGCCAGTGCTGGTGTCATTGTAAGAACCAGTTTGTTTTTTTGAGCGCGTACCCTCTTCATGTCCAGCAAGACGGTAAGGGTCTGCGTCGCGTTTTAAACCTTCGACACGCAGGGCAAAGTCGCCCAAGGCCAAGGTGGCTCCAGCGATGGCTGTGTTCTCTTTAGCAACGGTATTGCCTTGCCATTCAAGATCAACTTGATGGCCATTTTCAGGTTGCTGAGTGGGGATTTTTTTATCAATAAGATTCACCACTCCACCAATAGCACCGCCGCCATACAGCAGTGTTGCGGGGCCTTTTAGAACTTCAATGCGTTCCAGTAACAGGGGTTCTGTTGTCACCGCATGGTCGGCACTGAGCGTTGAAGCATCCATCATATCGGTGCCATCGGATAGAACACGCACGCGCGCGCCGTCCATACCGCGAATCACGGGGCGGCTGGCACCTGCACCAAATGAGCTACCGCGTACGCCGGGTATGTTTTTAACGGTATCGCCTAAGGTGGCTTGGCGTTCGATTAATAATTGTGAACCTTCTAATACTGCCGAAGCACTGACCATTTGCGTGGCTGTTTGTGCCAAGGGGTTGGCACTGATAATGCTCGTTGGAAGTTGTGTTGTCGTATTATTTTGCGCATAGGCTGTTGGTAAATATAGAGCGGCGATACTGACTGCAAGGACAAGGGGGTGTTTTTTTGGCAACATCTTCAAACCTTATAGAGTTAATAAGAAAAGTGTTTTTATTAGAAATAGCAAAGCGTGCGCAATGTTATACTATATCTTTTTTATTTGGGAACTTATCTTGATAAACACATCGGGCGTGCGCAGAGAGACACAAAGTCTTTGTTTGAGTTGTGTGGTGGTTTCAGCGCGCTCAAGGTCACCGTATTGGCGCTAATCTGCTAAACTTTGCAAAATTTAGCGTGATGATAGGCCATGAAATTTGTAATCAATGTGTTATCAGCCAGTACCGCGCCGTCAACGCGACGGGCGTTGCGCTTTGCACAAGCGCTGCTGGCGTCGGGGCATGAGATTGTGCGGGTGTTTTTTTATCAGGATGGCGTGTTAACCGCCTCTAATAATATTGTTGTCGCCCAAGATCAGCAGGATATTGCCCAGCAGTGGCAGGCTTTTATTACTGAGCACCAGTTGGATGCTGTGGTGTGCATTGCTGCAGCCTTGCGCCGTGGTGTGCTCGACCAAGCCGAAGCGCAGCGTTATCAGCGTGATGCAGTCAACCTGGCCGAGGGGTATCAATTATCCGGGTTAGGGCAGTTGCATGATGGCTTACAGCAGGCTGATCGCTTGATTAGTTTTGGAGGCGAATAATGGCTCAGTCAGTGTTATTGATCAGTCGCCAAGCGCCTTGGGCGGGGATTGCTGCAGCCGAAGCTTTGGATATTGCCTTAGCCGCAGGTGCCTTTGATTTGCCGCTGAGTATGCTGTTTATGGATGACGGTGTGTTTCAGTTGTTAGCGCAACAGCAGCCGCAAATACTTGAGCAAAAAGACCTGTCTGCCAATCTGCAGGCTTTACCAATGTTTGGTATTGAGCAGTTGTATGTCGCCCAGCAGTGCCTTAGTGAGCGTGGTTTAGCAGATAGCTCGTTAGCCATCGAAGCAGAGCGCCTTGATGATCTACAAATCCAGCAACTTATTCGCCAATTTGACCATGTGATCACACTTTAATGACGACTTTACATATTTTAAATAGCTCACCCGCGAACACTGCGCAACTTAAGAGTTGCTTAAGAGTGTTATCCGTGGGAGATGGCATTGTGCTGACCGGTGAAGCGGTGCAGGCTTTGCGTGCGGGCAGCGCAGCGGTACAAAAACTCTCAGCCTGTGAGCACGCTTACCGACTCTATGCTTTGCAAGAAGATGTGCAGGCGCGTGCGATTGATACTGCAGAAATGCCGGTCACTCTGCTGGATTATCCTGCTTTTGTTGCCTTATGCGTTGAGTATGCTCGGGTGAACAGTTGGACATGAGTACAGATAACTTAGTGATTGATGGCTGTGAGATTCCATTGGATCAAGATGCTTGTTTGTGCAATCTTGATGACTGGTCACCACAGGTCGCCGAGGCATTGGCTGCGCGTGAAGAGATTGCACTGACTGAGGCGCATTGGGAGGTTCTTTATCTGTTGCAGCAGTTCTATACGCAGTTTCAGCTGTCGCCGGCCAATCGCGCTTTGGTGAAATATGTGGCGATTCATTTAGGTAAAGAGAAGGGCAATAGCCTGTACTTAAATGGCTTGTTTAATGGCATGCCAGCTAAGTTGGCAGCGCGTCTAGCGGGACTGCCTAAGCCCGCTAATTGCTTTTAAAGCTACGCCGAAAAGCAGTTTTAACTATTAATTATTAGCTTTAGGTTAATGGCTTAAGCTGTTGATATATAAAGCTATTTTATCTGTTTTTTACCTGACTTAAGACTTTGCTTTAACTGTGGTTCGTCACTGCTAAAGTGTTTTTGAAAAGGCAAAAGATCAAGAGTTTGAGCGCAGGTCGGTGGGTTGGATTGTTGAGTTGCAGTGTCTGTACCAATCATTCAATCGAGCGTTACAGCGATGCGAAATGTTTAAATAATTTTGCATCGCTGTATTAAAAATACTGCGATTAACCGCCCAAATACGCCTGACGTACAGCTTCATTACTCAGCAGATTTTCGCCGCTATCTTCCAGCACAATACGGCCGTGTTCCATCACATAGCCACGGTCGGCCAGCTTCAGCGCTTGGTTGGCATTCTGCTCCACTAAAAACACCGTTACGCCATTATTACGCAGTTGCTCTAAAATCTTGAAAATCTGCTGAATAATAATCGGGGCTAGGCCTAACGATGGCTCATCCAGCAGAAGCAGGCGTGGTTCACTCATCAAGGCACGACCAATAGCGAGCATCTGCTGCTCACCACCACTCATGGTGCCCGCGCGTTGCTGAAAGCGTTCATGCAAGCGTGGGAACAGTGACAGCACACGATCTAAGCGTTCATCACGGACATGCTTGTCATCACAGAAAAACGCACCCATAGCGAGGTTTTCTTCGACGGTGAGACGGGCGAAAACACGGCGACCTTCCGGCACAATGGCCATACCCATGCGCATAATCTGCGCTGTGGTTTTGCCGCGTAAATGCTCACCTTCGTAAATGATATCGCCACTGGCTGCTTGCGGGTCACCGCACAGGGTCATCATTAAGGTGGTTTTCCCTGCGCCATTGGCACCAATCAAAGTAACAATTTCGCCGCGATTCACTTTGATCGACACATCGTGCAAGGCTTGGATTTTGCCGTAGTAGGTGCAGATATTATTCATTACGAGCATGATTTATTCCTCACCCAGATAGGCTTTAATCACTGCGGGATTGTTACGTACTTGTTCCGGTGTGCCAGAGGCTAAAGGTGTGCCTTGGTTGATGACAAAAATATGGTCAGAGATATCCATCACCAGCTTCATATCATGCTCAATCAGTAAAACGCTGATGCTATGGTTATCGCGTAAATCCCTGATCAGTTTCTTGAGCTCATCGGTTTCACTGGGGTTTAAACCCGCTGCAGGCTCATCCAGCATCAAAAGCGACGGGCGCGTGACCATACAGCGTGCAATTTCTAAACGGCGTTGTTGGCCGTAGGCGAGGGTGCCTGCTTCACGGTTGGCATCATCGAGTAGGCGCACTTTTTTCAGCCAGTAGACAGCGTTATCTAAAGCTTCTTTCTCAGCTGCACGGTAACTGCGGGTTTTAAATAAGCCCGCCAGTAAACTGTTATTCATATATTGATGCTGAGCGACTAATAAGTTTTCCAGCAGCGTCATGTCTTTAAACAGACGCACATGCTGAAAGGTGCGGATCATGCCTTTACGGGCGATTTTATGGCCCGGCAGACCTTGGATTTCTTCGCCAGCAAAGACGACTTTACCGCCCGTGGGCTGGTAAAAACCGGTTAAGCAGTTAAAGACGGTGGTTTTACCTGCACCGTTAGGGCCAATCATCGAAACGACTTGGCCTTCTTTGATGGTTAAACCCACACCATTAACCGCCAGTAGGCCGCCAAAACGCATGGTTAAGTCGGAGACTTCTAAAATAGTCTTACTCATTGCGGCAACTCCACGTGCGGGCGTTTCATCGGTAGCAAGCCCTGGGGTCGCCAGATCATCATCAGCACCATCATTAAACCAAATAACAGCATGCGGTATTCATTAAACTCACGAGCCATTTCAGGCAGTACCGTCATGACAATCGCCGCTAGAATCACGCCGATTTGTGAGCCCATACCACCGAGTACCACAATGGCTAAAATAATCGCCGACTCAATAAAGGTAAAGGATTCAGGGCTGATAAAGCCTTGGCGTGCAGCAAAGAAACTACCGGCAAAACCAGCAAAGGTGGCACCAATGGTAAAGGCGCTGAGTTTGATATTGGTGGGATTCATGCCTAATGCGCGACAGGCAATTTCATCTTCACGCATGGCTTCCCAAGCACGCCCAATCGGCATACGAATTAAACGATTGATGACAAAAACGGTGATCAGCACCAGTACCAGCGCCAGCAAGTAGAGAAACATCACGCGGTGGTTAGAATTAAAGGCAATGCCGAAAAATTCGTGAAAGGTTTGTGAGCCTTCACTGGCTCGGCGACTGAACTCTAGGTTAAAAAAAGTTGGCTTAGGGATGCTGCCAATTCCACGGGGTCCGCCGGTTAGGTCGGTGAGGTTATTCAGTAAAATACGAATAATTTCACCAAAGCCTAAGGTGACAATGGCCAAATAGTCACCGCGTAGCCGCAGCACTGGGAAGCCCAGAATAAAGCCAAAGAATGCCGCCATAATTCCTGCAGCGACTAAACCGGTCCAAAAGCCGATACCAAAATACTGCGCCAACATGGCATAGGTGTAAGCACCGACTGCATAGAAACCGACATAACCCAAATCTAAAAGGCCAGCTAAACCCACGACAATATTCAGGCCTAAGCCCAACATCACATAGATTAAAACCAAGGTGGCTAAGTCAATTTGGCTGCGAGAACCCAAGAATGGGAAAATCAGCGCTGCAGCAATGATAAAACACCACAAGAGACGCTGCACAAATTGGCGTTGGCTCAGCTCACGTAAGCCGGGCGATAGGGCAGGCTTGGGAATTAAACCCAATACATGCTCAATCGAATCGCGAAATAAGTTATAGAAGAAGATTAACGCACTGGCGGCAAAAATCTTCCATAGAACATCCTGATCAGCGCCAACTAAGGTGAGTTCTGTGCCAACTTGCGTCAGGCGCACGCCCAGTAAAATCCCGCTTAAAATCAACACGACAATAGCGGAGAATACGGCGGATTTAATATACAAACGCATCACACTTTCTCCACTTCTGGACGTCCCAAAATACCGGTCGGACGAAATAACAGAATTAGGATTAACAGTGCAAAGGCCACTGCATCTTTATATTGGCTGCTGAAATAACCTGAAGTCATCGCTTCTGTAACACCCAGCACTAAACCACCCAGTACCGCGCCAGGAATGCTACCAATACCGCCCAGTACTGCTGCAGTAAAAGCTTTCAGGCCGGCCATAAAGCCAATATAAGGATTGACTACACCGTAATACAAACTCAATAACACACCGGCAACCGCTGCCAGCATGGCACCAATCACAAAGGTGATACCAATAATGGCGTTGCTGTTAATGCCCAGCAGGCCAGTCATTTTAATATCTTCAGAGCAGGCACGGCAGGCGCGACCGGTGCGTGAGCGAGAAATAAAAATACTCAGCGCAATCATCGCAACAAGTGTGGTCGCAAAAATAATCATCTGCATATAAGACAGACTGGCATGAAAGCTGGCTTCATCACCAATGGTCACGCCGCCTGTGACTAAACGCGGCATCGCCACATCACGTGCACCTTGGGCGATGCGCACAAAGTTTTGCAGTAAAATCGACATACCAATCGCAGAAATCAACGGAATTAAGCGGTTGCTGCCACGTAATGGCCGATACGCTACGCGCTCAATACTGTAACCGTAGGCACTGGTGACAATAATACTGAGGACGAAAGCGCCTAAAATAAGTAAAGGTAAACTTTCCAGACCCAGCATGGCTAAGCCTGTTAATGCGATAAAGGTCATATAACTGCCGATCATATACACCTCGCCATGGGCGAAGTTGATCATGCCGATAATGCCGTAAACCATGGTGTAACCAATGGCAATCAGCGCATAGGTGCTGCCCACGGTCAGACCATTGAGTAGTTGCTGTAGAAAATAAAAAAAGGCTTCGTTCATAAGAGTATCCAGCAAACAAAATAGCCTCGCGCGCTCATTAAACAGAACGGCGAGGCTTTAGACAGTTTTAAGTTACTCGCTTAGAGCGGTTTTGCTGCCATCTGCGTGCCACTCGTAGACAACAAAGCTGAAGTTTTTCAAGTCACCTTTATCATCAAACTCAAGCACACCTGTCGGTGTATCAAAGCTGTTGTTGCGCAGAGCCTCAGCAACTTTGACTGGATCCTGTGATTTGCTGATGGTCATGGCATCAGCCATCACTTGCACTGCAGCGTAGGCTGGGAAGACAAACGCGCCACGTGGATCTTGTTTCTTGGCTTTAAAGGCTTCAACTAAGTGAGCGTTTTTAGGATCTTCATCAAAAGCTTTTGGCAAGGTCACTAACATGCCTTCTGATGCTTCACCGGCAATGGCCGAGATATCGCTGTTACCCACGCCTTCTGGACCCATAAAGCGGGCAGTGAGTTTGTTTTCAGCGGATTGACGCAGCAGCATGCCCATTTCTGGGTGGTAGCCACCAAAGTAAACAAAATCAACGTTCTCTTTTTTCAGCTTAGCAATCAGTGCTGAGAAGTCTTTATCACCCGCAGTAACACCTTCAAATAAAGCCACTGGGATTTTTGCATCATCCAGCGCTTTCTTCACTGCAGTGGCAATACCTTCACCGTACTGCTGCTTATCATGCAAAATGGCCGCACGTTTTGGCTTGAGTTTCTCAACCACATAGTTACCCGCAGTTGGGCCTTGCATGGTATCGAGACCAATGGTGCGGAAAATCAGGGTATGGCCTTTCTCTGTCAGTTCAGGTGCCGTGGAAGCGGCGGTGATCATTAGAATGCCTTCTTCCTCGTAGATATCCGCTGCAGGCTGAGTTGAACCTGAGCACAGATGACCCACGACAAATTGAATACCGTCATTGACGATTTTGTTTGCTACCGCGACGGCTTGCTTAGGGTCGCAAGCATCATCGTAGGTTGTAGCTTCAAGCATGCTGCCATTGACGCCGCCGGCTTTATTGATTTGCTCAATAGCCATCAGTGCGCCCATAGATTGCATATCGCCATATTGGGCAACAGGACCGGTGACAGGGCCAGCTAGGGCAATTTTAATCGGCGCAGCGGCTAGTGAATAACTAGCAGCACCCGCTAAAGCGATAGCAGCAAAGAGTTTGCTAATACGTTGAGTTGTTTTGCTCATAAAATTGGCACCTTTTAATAGTTTTTTATGCGACTGCTTCTTAAATATAATTAAGAGAGAAGTCGTGGCGATTCTCAGTGTAGAGAACTTCTAGGTGAAGGGGAATTGCGGGCTATAAGTCTTTTGATGGTAAATGAGCAGTTTAGCGTAGTGTTTTTAATGTGACCGATAAGTCATGTTTGTAGCATCAATAAAATAAAGTGACAGCTCTTATTAAATATCTGCTGGGTGAGTTGTGTTCTGTATTGGGAGAGTGTCTTTCTAGCAGGTCGCGCAGCGCGTTTTATAGCGCCTGGTGTTACAGCCGTAACGCTCAGTTGTGATATAGGTACTGCGGCAGGTCAGACTGGGCTGATCTACCGCAGAGCTAAGCTTGATTAAACCGTACGTGAGAACTCGCCACGTTGCTGTACGCCAAGATAGGCATCAAAGGCCATGGCGACACTGCGCATCATTAAGTTGCCTTTATCGAGCAAGACAATAGCCTCGTCACTGATGGTGACTAAGCCGTCTGCAACCTGTTCTTGCAGCATCAGCAGTGCATCAGCAAAGTACTCATTAAAAACAATGCCATGCTGCTGTTCAATAGCGGCAATATCGATGCGGTTATGACACATCAGCATACTGATCACGTCACGGCGCAGTTGGTCGTCGGCATTAAGTTTGTAGCCACGGTGCAGGGGTAATTCGCCTTTGTTTAAGTAGGCGTAGTATTGCGATAATTCTTTAACGTTTTGACTGTAGGTATCGCCCACTTTACCAATCGATGACACGCCTAAACCAATCAGATCACAATCAGCATGGGTTGAGTAACCTTGGAAGTTGCGTTGCAGCGTATCGTTAATGCGTGCTTGCGCCAGTTCATCTTCGGGTAAAGCAAAGTGATCCATACCAATATAGATATAACCTGCATTGCATAAGCGGCGAATAGTCAGCTCTAGCAGTTCCAGTTTACGCTCGGGTGGCGGCATATCTTCAGGACGAATCATACGTTGCGCACGGACCATTTTTGGTAAGTGTGCATAGCTGTACGCGGCAATACGGTCAGGGCGCAGGGCGATGATTTTATCCAGCGTGGTATTAAAGCTTTCCACTGTTTGCAGAGGTAAACCGTAAATTAAATCCACACTGATCGAGCGAAACTCTGCGGTACGCGCTGCATCCATCAACGCTTGAACTTGCTCGTCACTTTGCACGCGGTTGACTGCTTGCTGCACTTTTGGATCAAAGTCTTGGATACCAAAACTGACACGGTTAAAACCTAAGTCGCGCAGTTGCTGAACTTGCTCTGGGGTAATGGTGCGCGGATCAACTTCCAAAGAGAATTGACGCTGTGAGCTCTCGTCGAAGTTAAACGCCTCACGCAGACAGTTCATTAAATCAGTGAGTTGTTCTTGGGTCAGGTAGGTTGGCGTACCGCCGCCGAGGTGGAGTTGAGTGACCTTGCGTTTTTGATCAAATAAACTCGCCTGTAAACGAATTTCTTGTTTTAAGTACTCAAGGTATTCCACAGCGCGGCTGGTTTTTTGCGTAATAATTTTATTACACGCGCAGTAATAGCACAGGCTTTCACAAAACGGGATATGGATATAAATCGATAAGGGCTTGGCAACAGGCTGCTGATTACTCTGCGTTGCCGCCTGACGGTAATGATCCTCGGCAAAGGCCGTGTGAAATTGTGGGGCGGTTGGGTAGGAGGTGTAACGTGGACCCGGACGGTCATATTTTTCCACAAGTGCTCTATTAAAGCTCGGCATATGCTCCATTGGCCAGACCCCTATTTTAGACGAATTAGAAGAACAGCTTTGCTGATCATTATTGAATGGCGTTAGACTACAGCAAGCGTGCGGGTTTGCGTAAAAAGACCGGCAAGATGTTGATTTAGCGCAACTTTTTATTCCAGTAATATAACGATAAGCAACATAATAGATAAAACATGAAGAGTGAAATGATCCGATGGGGGCTGCTGGGCTGGCTAATTGCTTTAAGCGTCACGCTGGTCGGCTGCCAAAATTTGCCCAGTTTAGAAGGGCGCACTCAGTCACAGGCGTATTCTAAAGAGCAGGTGGCGGATACCTATTTTGCTAAAGCGCTAGCGCCGATTGAGCGCAGCAATGGTAGCCAAAAAAGTGGTATTTTCCCGCTGATTGAAGCCGATGAAGCCTTTGCTGCACGTATGATGTTGGCCAAATATGCGCAGCGCAGTTTGGATGTTCAGTATTATATTTGGCGGCATGACATGACTGGCACTATGCTGTTTGAAGCCCTGCACGCGGCAGCTGACCGTGGTGTACGCGTGCGCTTGTTATTGGATGATAATAATACCAATGGCTCTGAACCTATCTTGCAGGCTCTGCATGGTCATCCGAATCTTGAAGTGCGTTTATTTAATCCCTTTATGCTGCGTAAGCCGCGCTGGCCGGGGTTTGTGACAGACTTTTCTCGCCTCAATCGTCGTATGCACAATAAGTCTTTTACTGCTGATAACGCTCTGACCATTATTGGCGGGCGCAATATCGGTGATGAATACTTTGGTGCGACTGATGATGTGTTATTTGCTGACTTAGATGTGCTGACTGCTGGCGCTGCAGTACAGGATGTGTCCAATGATTTTGATAAATACTGGCACAGCGCCTCATCCTATCCGCTGGATCGTGTCGTGCTTAACAAGCAAAGTGTATCGCTGGACGACTTGCGCAAAGAAGCAAAGGCAGTCGCGGCCAGTGCCGGAGCGCAGCAGTATGTCCAGTCGTTGCGAGAGTCACCCTTTATTGCTCAGTTAGAGCAGCATAATATTGATTTTGAATGGCTCAAAGTGCGTATGGTCAGTGATGACCCACGTAAAGGCTTGGGTTTGGCCGAAAAAGAATCGCTGTTGATTCAGCAGTTTCAAGACATTATCGGTAACCCCACCGTTGATGTGGAACTGGTTTCACCGTACTTTGTACCGACTGAAGCGGGTGTCGAAGCCTTTGCTTGGCTGGTGCGCCAAGGCGTCGAAGTTAAAGTACTGACAAACTCATTATCAGCAACCGATGTGTCTGCAGTGCATGCCGGTTATGCTAAACGCCGTAAAGCCTTATTGCAGTCTGGTGTGACCCTCTACGAGATGCAACGACACCCCACACAAGTGAAGAAAATGAAGCGTAAAAAGCGCTTTTTAGGCAGTTCTGGCTCTAGTTTGCACGCAAAAACCTTCTCAGTTGACCGAAAGCATGTGTTTATTGGCTCTTTTAATTTCGATCCGCGCTCGGCAAACTTAAATACTGAGCTGGGTTTTGTAATTGACAGTCCACAGCTGGCGCGACGTATTAATCAAGCTTTTTATGATGAAATTCCTGCGCATGCTTACCATGTTAAACTGACCTCTACAGGCCGTATTTACTGGGCTGAGCAGCAAGATTGGGGTGTGAAAACCTATACTTCTGAACCTAATAGCAGTGTCTGGCGTCGAATGACTGTTCGCCTGTTTTCATGGCTGCCAATTGAAGGATTATTGTAATACTGTAAAATCTCTGCCGGATTGGATGGATATTTCTGTTCGAGCCCTCTAGAATGCATGCCCTTGATTCTAGGGTCGGTACGTCTGGCCACGTCTATTCAACGAGGAATAACCATGCAAGTTTCCGTAGAAAGCACTTCCGCCCTTGAGCGCAAATTAAATATTAGCGTTCCAGCTGAGCGTATTGAAAGTGAAGTTACTAAACGCCTTCAGCAAACTGCTAAGCGCGCTAAAGTATCTGGCTTCCGTCCAGGTAAAGTACCAATGAGCATTATTCGTCAGCGTTACGAAGCTGATGCACGTCAAGACGTGCTCGGTGATGTGATTCAAGCAACGTTTTATGAGGCAGTTGTTGCCGAGAAGCTTAATCCAGTGGGTCAACCATCGATTGAGCCGCAAATGTTCGAAAAAGACAAAGGTCTTGAGTACATTGCAACATTTGAAGTGTTTCCAGAATTTGAAGTACAAGGATTAGAAGCGATTGAAGTTGAACGTCAGAGCGCCGAAGTGGCTGAGTCTGATGTCGACAATATGCTCGATATCTTGCGCAAGCAAAACACCCGCTTTGCTGATGTAGAGCGTGCAGCTGCAAACGATGACCAAGTGACTATCAGCTTTGTAGGTAGCATCGACGGCGAAGCATTCGCTGGCGGTACTGCTGACAACGTACCTTTGGTATTGGGTTCAGGTCGTATGATTCCTGGCTTTGAAGAAGCATTAGTAGGCTGCAAAGCTGGCGACACTAAAGTGATCACGCCAACCTTCCCAGAAGATTACCAAAACCTTGACTTAGCCGGTAAAACTGCTGAGTTCACTGTAATCGTGAACAAGGTTGAAGGTCCAGAGCTACCAGAACTGAACGAAGAATTCTTCGCCATGTTCGGTAACACTGAAGGCGGTTTAGACGGTTTCCGTGCTGAAGTTAGAAAAAACATGGATCGCGAGCTAAACCAAGCCATCAAAGGCAAAGTAAAAAGCCAAGTGATGGATGGTTTATTAGCCGCCAATGAAATTGAAGTACCAAGCGCACTGATTTCTAACGAAGTCGATCGTTTGCGTGTACAAGCCGTACAACAGTTTGGTGGTAATGTTAAACCTGACCAACTGCCTGCTGAGCTGTTCACTGAACAAGCGAAGCGTCGCGTTGCATTGGGTTTAATCGTTGCACAAATGGTTAAGCAGTTTGAAATCAAAGCAGACGACAAACTGGTACGTAGCACCATCGAAGAAATGGCTGCTGCTTACCAAGAGCCAGAGCAAGTGGTTGAGTGGTACTATAAAAACGAGCAGCAACTGGAAGATGTCCGTGCAGTTGTGCTTGAAGAGCAAGTTGTAGATACTGTTTTAGCGAAAGCAAAAGTAACTGATGTTACTGTTGCCTACGAAGACGCAGTTAAGCCAGCAGCAGCACCTCAAGCTGAAGAAGAAACCAGCGCTGAGTGATTTTACTCTGCTGACACCCAAGTGCTAGCAGGCCTGTAAGGTCTGTTAGCCAACAAGCCAGCCTTAGTGCTGGCTTGTGTCTTTATGACGATTAGCATTAATCTTGGAGCTACGGCAGATATGTCACACAATACATTTATGCAAAATCCGCACGATATTCAGGCCGCTGGTGGTTTAGTACCCATGGTCGTTGAGCAATCATCACGCGGTGAGCGCGCCTATGATATTTATTCGCGCCTGTTAAAAGAGCGCATTATTTTCTTGGTGGGGCCCGTTGAAGACTATTCAGCGAACCTTGTAGTGGCGCAGCTATTATTTTTAGAAGCAGAAAACCCTGATAAAGATATTCATTTGTATATCAATTCGCCAGGTGGTTCTGTAACTGCAGGTATGTCGATTTACGACACCATGCAATTTATTAAGCCTGATGTGTCGACCATGTGTATTGGCCAAGCGGCCAGTATGGGTGCGTTGTTGCTTGCGGGTGGCGCGGCCGGTAAACGTTACTGCTTACCGCATTCACGTATGATGATTCACCAGCCATTGGGCGGTTTTCAGGGTCAAGCATCGGATTTTGAAATCCATGCGCGCGAAATTTTAACCATTCGTGATCGCCTCAATCAAATCCTGGCTGACCACACCGGTCAACCGATGGATGTGATTGCTAAAGATACCGACCGCGATAACTTTATGAGCGGTGAAGAAGCAGTTAAATACGGCTTGATTGATCATGTGGCAACCAAGCGACAAATGCCTGTTTAATCAATTCTAAGTGATGCTGTATATGTTTTATGTGGGCGCATGGGTTGAAAAAGTCAATTGAAGGCTTCATCTACTACTCATAGCCTACCAACACTGGAACGAACGAATGACTGATACGCGTAGTGGCGAGGACAAAGGCAAGTTGTTGTATTGCTCCTTCTGTGGCAAAAGCCAACATGAAGTGCGCAAGCTGATTGCTGGCCCCTCTGTTTTTATTTGTGATGAGTGCGTCGACCTATGTAACGAGATTATCCGTGAGGAAGTTGAGGAACTTGAGTCCGACAGCGCGACACATAAACTGCCTTCTCCTAAGGAAATCAGCGCCATTCTTGACCAGTACGTGATTGGCCAAGAACGCGCTAAAAAAGTGTTAGCAGTGGCGGTATATAACCACTACAAACGCTTAAATAATCGTGATAAGAAAGACGAGATTGAATTAGGTAAAAGTAATATTTTGCTGATCGGTCCAACCGGTTCAGGTAAAACATTGCTGGCCGAAACATTAGCACGCTTATTGAACGTACCTTTCACCATCGCAGATGCAACCACTCTGACTGAAGCCGGTTATGTGGGTGAGGATGTTGAAAACATTTTGCAGAAGTTATTGCAGAAATGTGATTACGATGTTGAAAAAGCAGAAATGGGCATCGTCTATATCGATGAAATCGATAAGATTACCCGTAAATCTGACAACCCTTCGATCACTCGTGATGTGTCAGGTGAAGGTGTTCAACAAGCTTTATTGAAGCTGATTGAAGGTACCGTGGCTTCGATTCCTCCTCAGGG
The DNA here is from genome assembly GCA_034006005.1 of Pseudomonas sp. Classification (GTDB taxonomy): domain Bacteria; phylum Pseudomonadota; class Gammaproteobacteria; order Pseudomonadales; family Pseudomonadaceae; genus Denitrificimonas. The sequence goes on along the minus strand of JAVETP010000049.1, from coordinate 5,949 downwards.
TGGACGTAAGCATCCGCAGCAAGAGTTTTTGCAGGTGGACACTAAAAACATCCTGTTTATTTGTGGTGGTGCGTTCTCTGGCTTAGAAAAAGTCATCCAAAACCGTTCAGTCAAAGGCGGAATTGGTTTTGGCGCAGAAGTGCACAGCAAAGAGCAAGAGAAGAAAATTGGTGAAGCGTTACGTGACGTTGAGCCGGATGATCTGGTTAAGTTTGGCTTGATTCCTGAGTTTGTCGGTCGTTTGCCTGTGATCGCAACATTGGAAGAGCTGGATGAAGCTGCTCTGGTAGAAATTCTGACTGAACCGAAAAACGCGCTGACTAAACAGTACGGCAAGTTATTCGATATGGAAGGGGTTGAGCTGGAGTTTCGTCCTGATGCACTGCAAGCGATTGCTAAGCGTGCATTGCTGCGTAAAACCGGTGCACGTGGCTTGCGTTCGATCCTTGAAGGCATTCTACTCGACACTATGTATGACATCCCATCAGAAACTGATGTGAGTAAAGTCGTGATTGACGAGAGTGTGATTGAAGGTAAATCGAAGCCGTTATTGATTTACGCAACGCCAGACGCTAAACCAAACACGGCAGCAAAAACGGCACCTGATGCTTAATTTTGCTTAGTGTTTTAACAGAAGGGCCTACGGGCCCTTTTGTATTTTATGCTGCCCACCTTGTAATCGTTGTAATGCATCCCCATCTTTGATCACAGGCTTAGCCAATTTTTTTACGGCCTGCGTGCCGCATGTGAGAGAGAATAATGAAGACAATCATCGAATTGCCGTTATTACCATTGCGAGATGTTGTTGTGTATCCGCATATGGTTATTCCCCTGTTTGTAGGGCGTGAGAAATCCATTGCGGCACTTGAAGCTGCAATGCAAGGTGACAAAAAAGTCCTTTTGGTTGCACAACACAGTCCTGCTGATGATGATCCAGAGCTAAGTGAACTGCACCCAATCGGTACTGTTGCAACTATTTTACAATTGCTGAAGCTGCCTGATGGTACGGTCAAAGTATTGGCTGAAGGCGAACAGCGTGCTGAAATCATTAAGCAAGTCTCTGCAGAGGATGCAGAGTATTTAAGTGCAGAGGTTCAGCTGCATCAGCTTGAAGACACCAGTGCGACTGAGAATGAAGTGCTGTGCCATGCATTGTTTGAGCAATTTGAAAGCTTTGTTCAGCAAAGCAAAAAAGTCCCTGCTGAAGTCTTAGCCACCTTAGGTGAGATTGAGGACGTGGGTCGTTTGGTTGACTCGATTGCCGCGCAGATGACGCTCAAGCTTGAGCAGAAGCAGACTGTGCTCAGTAGTTGGCCGATCGCTGAGCGTGTGGAGTTGTTGCAAGGTATTTTAGATACCGAGCTTGAATTGCTTACCGTTGAAAAGCGTATTCGTGGCCGCGTTAAGAAACAAATGGAGCGCAGTCAGCGTGATTACTATTTGAATGAGCAAATGAAAGCTATTCAAAAAGAGCTGGGTGACGACGAGGACGGCAACAACGAAGTTGACGCACTGAAAAAACGTATTGATGAAGCCGGTATGCCAGAAGAGGCTTTGGCCAAAGCGCATGCCGAGTTGAAAAAGCTACAGCAAATGTCACCGATGTCGGCTGAAGCCAGTGTTGTGCGCACCTATATTGATTGGTTGCTGAACACGCCTTGGAAAGCTAAAAGTAAAGTTCGCTCAGACTTAAAGCGTGCTGAAGAAATTCTTGAAGCGGATCACTTTGGTTTAGAAGAAATCAAAGAGCGCATCCTTGAATACCTTGCGGTACAAAAGCGCGTGCGCAAGCTTAAAGGCCCCATTTTGTGTCTAGTGGGGCCGCCGGGTGTGGGTAAAACCTCATTGGCTGAGTCGATTGCACGTTCAGTGAATCGTAAATATATCCGTATGGCACTGGGTGGCGTACGTGATGAAGCTGAAATTCGTGGTCATCGCCGCACCTATATTGGTGCGATGCCAGGTCGTATTATTCAGCGTCTGAGTAAAGTCGGCGTACGTAACCCACTATTTTTGCTCGATGAAATCGACAAAATGGGTACCGATATGCGCGGTGATCCAGCCTCTGCATTGCTAGAAGTGCTCGATCCTGAGCAAAATCACAGCTTTAACGACCATTATTTGGAAGTTGATTACGACTTATCCGATGTCATGTTTGTGTGTACTGCCAACTCAATGAATATTCCTGCGCCGCTACTGGACCGTATGGAAGTGATTCGTTTGCCAGGCTACACCGAAGATGAAAAGCTGAATATTGCGCAGAAATACTTAGTCAGTAAGCAGCTTAAAGCCAATGGCTTGAAAAAAGATGAGCTTGAATTTGAGCCTGATGCACTATTGAATATTGTGCGTTTGTATACCAGTGAAGCGGGTGTGCGTGGTTTAGAGCGTCAAATTGCTAAAGTGTGCCGTAAAGTCGTTAGAGAACAGACGACGAAAAAATCCATTGCCGTCATTGTTAAAGCGGATGATGTAGAGCATTACTTAGGTGTGCAGAAGTACACTTATGGTTTAGCTGAAGAAGCTGACCAAATTGGCCAAGTGACAGGTTTAGCCTGGACACAAGTCGGCGGCGTATTATTGACCATTGAATCTGCAGTGATTCCAGGTAAAGGTCAGTTAATTAAAACCGGTTCACTGGGCGATGTGATGGTTGAGTCGATGACCGCTGCTTTAACCGTGGTGCGCAGCCGTGCACAGCGTCTAGGCATCGCTCCAGACTTCTATGAGGAGAGTGACGTGCATTTGCATATGCCAGAGGGGGCGACCCCTAAAGATGGCCCTAGCGCAGGCATAGGCATGTGTACGGCCTTGGTGTCAGCCTTGACTAAGATACCTGTGCGTGCCGATGTGGCTATGACGGGTGAAATCACCTTGCGTGGTCAAGTGCTCGCCATTGGTGGTCTGAAAGAGAAATTACTGGCCGCCCACCGTGGTGGAATCAAAACCGTTATCATTCCTGAAGAGAATGTGCGTGACTTGAAGGAAATTCCAGATAATATAAAGGCCGATTTAGACATCAAACCAGTGAAATGGATTGACGAAGTGCTGCAAATTGCGTTGCAATACATGCCTGAGCCTTTATCTGATGTCGAATCTGACGTATTAATAAAGGATGAGTCGCGTGAAACTGAGGGCAGTGATAGCCTCAGAACACACTAATGCAGTTATGATAGACATGTTTTTGGCACCTTGCTTTCAGTAAGGTGTCTGTGTCATTGAATTGCATAACAGAGTTGTTTTTGTTTGCATATATGATGCAAGCATCATTTTTTGAAAACCTAAGGGGACTTACGAGTGAACAAGTCAGAGTTAATTGATAAAGTTGCTGCTTCGGCAGATATTCCTAAAGCAGTTGCTGGACGTGCATTAGACGCTGTGATTGCAAGCATCACAGGTGCGTTGCAAGAAGGTGATTCAGTCGTATTGGTTGGCTTTGGTACATTCGCTGTTAAAGACCGCGCTGCACGTATTGGCCGCAATCCACAGACTGGTAATCCAATTGAGATTGCAGCAGCTAAAATTCCTGGCTTTAAAGCAGGTAAAGCACTGAAAGACGCCGTTAATAACTAAGCGTTTGTAAATGCATCAGTCTGCGGGCTGATGCACTTGATACGTGTTAAAAGTTCTTGCTGATCTAAAGTCGCAGACTTTGTATACGTATCAGTCAATGCAGAGGCGCATCGTTCGGTGCGCCTTTATTTTGTTAGACCGACCCATAATGCACAGCCATATAAATGGTTACATCGGGGGATGCATGCTGCAGAATATTCGAGATAACTCTACGGGGTGGATCTCTAAATCAATCATTGGTTTGATTGTAGTGCTTTTTGCTTTTACGGGTTTTGATGCGATTTTAGGCTCAACCAGCAATAGTAATAATGCTGCTAAAGTGAATGGCGAAGAAATTACCCTCGATGCATTGGCTGAGGCAAAAAACAACCAACGTAGACAGTTGATCCAGCAATTTGGTCAAGATTTTGATACCAATCTTATTGATGAGTCGTTGCTTTCCGAAGCAGCACTTAAAGGGCTGATTACACGTGCGTTATTGGTGCAAGCAGCAGATCAGTCTGACTTTGCTTATTCCAGTGCAGCGATCGATCAGTTCATCCTATTGGCTCCTGAGTTCCAAGACAACGGCCAGTTCAGTGCCGACCGCTTTGATCAAGTTATTCGTCAAATGGGTTACGGCCGTTTGCAGTTTAGAAAAATGATTGAAGAAGAAATGCGCACCGGCCAATTGCGTGCTGGCATTGCTGCCAGTGCATTTGTGACTGAGCAAGAAGCCAATGCTTTTGCACGCTTAGAGCGTCAAACGCGTGATTTTGCCATGTTGAGCATTCAGCCTGACTTTGACAATGTAACGGTTTCAGCTGAGCAAATTGAAGCCTATTACAACGATCACACCACTGATTTTATGACCGATGAGCAAGTGATTGTTGAATACATCGAGTTGAAAAAATCAACACTCTTTGATCAGGTCGCAGTGGATGATGAGCAACTGCAAGAGCTGTATCAGGCAGAAATTGCTAATCTTGCAGAGCAGCGTCGTGCGGCACATATTCTGATTGAAATCAGTGATGATGTGAGCGATGAGCAAGCTCGTGCAAAGGCTGACGAAGCGATTGCTCGCATCAATGCCGGTGAAACTTTTGCTGCGGTTGCCACAGAGTTATCTGATGATGTGGGTTCAGCACAGCAAGGTGGTGATCTTGGTTTTGCAACGCAAGGAGTGTATGAGCCAGAGTTTGAAGAGGCTTTATATGCACTCAAGCAAGATGAGGTTTCAGAGCCAGTGCGCACTGACTACGGCTGGCATGTGATTCAGTTGCTGGATGTTGAAGAAGCTGATATTCCAAGCTTTGACAGTTTAAAAGGTAAATTAGCGCAGAGTTTAAAAGCTCAAGAAGTTGAGCAGCGCTTTGTTGAAACTGTTAAAGACCTTGAAGGCTTGGCGTATGAGTCAGCTGACTTACAGCAGCCAGCGTCTGAGTTGAGCTTAGATATTCAAGTCAGTGAGGCCTTTGGTCGTGATGGAGCAGAAGGTTTATTTGCCAACCGCCAAGTCTTAGCAGCAGCCTTTAGCACTGAGGTGCTGGAAGAAGGTGCTAATAGTATGGCGATTGAGCTTGATCCTGAAACCATCATTGTCTTGCGTGTTAAAGAGCACTTACGTCCTCAGCAAATTGAACTGGCTGAAGTACGTCAGCAGATTGAGCAGCAATTGGTTAATGAGCAGGCGATTGAGCAAGCACAGACAACCGGTACAGCGCTGTTAGCTAGCTTGCAGGAAAGTCAGACTCCAGTGACCCAAGCGCAAGAAACACAAGAGTGGCAAATGGTTGAAGCAACAATGCGCGACCAAGAGGGTGTTGATCCTCAGGTCTTGCAAACACTGTTTAAAATGCCTAAGCCTGAAGTTGATTCAGCTAAGTTTGCCGGTTTAAGCTTAAATGACGGCAGTTATGTCGTGTTGCAGTTAACCGGTGTCAGTGATCCGGCAACGCCTTTAAATGCTGATGAGCTTGCTCAGTACCAGCAGATTCTGGCTTCACGTGCAGGACAAGTTGATTTTAATGCACTGATGCAACAGCTTGAATTGGATGCGAAAATCCAACGTTTCTAGTCGTTAGATCGATACAAAAAAACCCGCTGATCAGCGGGTTTTTTTGTATCGAGTGAAGACTTAATCTTCTTCGATATTGCCCATTGCTGTGGTGTTGAAACCACCGTCAACGTACATGATTTCACCGCTGATACCTGAAGCTAAGTCTGAGCATAAGAATGCACCAGCGTTACCCACTTCATCAATGGTCACATTGCGACGTAAAGGTGTTTGTTTTTCGTTGGCCGCGAGCATTTTACGGAAGTTCTTAATGCCTGATGCCGCTAAAGTGCGGATTGGGCCTGCTGATACGGCGTTAACACGCGTACCTTCAGCACCGA
>JAVETP010000199.1:0-3196 GCA_034006005.1 Pseudomonas sp. | reverse complement strand
CGAATGATATTAGCCAGCGGTTGAGCGTGTACCAAAATACAATGGCGCACAGGGCGAGCGCTAATGATGTACAACCTAGCTACGAATTGCGCTTTGCGCCTGCGGCTGAACTGAGCAATGCTATTGAACCGCAAGGGCTTGTTGCAGATGGTTTGGTACAAAGTGGGTTAGTTGAAAATGACTTAGCCGAAAACGATCTTGTTGCCAATGACTTAGCGAAACACGCTGAGCTGACATTACATTCCCCGCTGTTTTTTGAGAATACTCAGTACCAGTTTGAGTGGGTCTTTTTTAGTGAAGTCACTAATGCGCGCTTAACCCATCGCAGCCAAAGTGTGAATGAGGCGTTTCGTTTTGCACCCGAAGTAAAAACCGCAAGGGGCGTGGTGCCCGCACGCTTAACCGGCACCATTAATACCAGCAATGATGTGGGCTGGTTATGTTTGCCACTTACCTTTGAGCACAATGGCAAAACACAGACTCAGCATATTGCCTTTGAAGTGCTGCCAACCAAAATGGCACTGCACCAAGACTTGCCCGCCATGTATCAAGCCATCGACAAAGTTTACCCCCTTTGGCGCTTTAGTTTGGTCGAAAAAACTGAACAAGACGCAGCGACCAGCCAGCAACGCGGGCATTTTCCACTGATGTGGTTGGCTAATTTTGCCGCATTAAGGGAGCGTTTTGAGCAAGGCTTAACAGTGATTTGTGCCGCACCACATAGCCGCTTGCAAACAACGGTTGCTAATATCAAAGCGGCTAAATTAAAAGGCCGCTTGCCGCATAAGTTAGCAGAGCAAGTCAAGCAAGACTTTGCCAATGGCCAGCACGATAAACGCTATGCGGTTGAAAAAAAGAAGCTGAGTGTGGATACCCCAGAAAACCGCTTTATCAAAATGGCGGTGAGTAAAAGCAAACGGCAATTAGCGGAATTTGAACAAAAGCTTAGGCAAAGTAACCAAGCACCAGAACGGCAACGGTTGTCGGATTCATTTTTAAATGAGCTGCATAGTTGGCAACAGCCTCTGCAAAAAATACTAGGCCAAAGCTTTTTAAAAGAGGTTGGTGCATACACAGGGTTAAGCAGCGAGTCGTTAGTGCTACAGCAAAAAACCGGTTACAGCGCGGTGTATCGTATTTGGCAGGAACTGAAGTTTTATTTAGATGTGTTTGGCAATCAGTCGAGCATCTCCATGAAATCAGTGGCCGAGATTTACGAAGTGTGGTGTTTTTTGTGTTTGAAACAGATTTTAGAGCAGGATCTCGGCTTCGAATTGGTTGAAAACAGTGCGACTAAGCTCGCCCCAAATGACTTTTTTGAGTACCAACTTAAAGATGGTTTTGCTGGAGCTTTTCGTTTTAAACGCAGCGATGGTGTGACCGCTAGGCTGGCACACGAGCCGAAATTTACCAAAAAGGGTCAATCAATCCGCTCGTATTTAGTGAACCAAGAGCCAGATATTGTCTTGGAAGTGACACTGCCTAAAAGCGCAGGTTCAACGAAAGCAGACTCATCAGAAGAAAAGCAGTTTATTTGGCTATTTGATGCCAAGTACCGTATTAAAACCGAGAAAAGCCGCTTTGATGACAGCAATGAAGATATCGAAAGTAAGGATTACGTACCAGACGATGCCATCAACCAAATGCACCGTTATCGGGATGCACTGATCCGTTTGTCAGAGCCGCGCTTGCCTGAGTCACCATCCAGTAAAATCGAAGGACAACCTGCTAAAAAAAGCCGCCCAGTTTTTGGTGCGTTTGCTTTATACCCAGGTTTTTTTGATCAAGCCACCACACCCAACCCCTACGCAGCCGCGATAGAAGAAGTGGGTATTGGCGCATTTGCCCTCTTACCTAGTCAAAAGGAGCCTTGCCAAAATAGGCCTAGCCAAAACGAACTTAGTCAAACTGAACCTACCCAGACTAAGAGCTGTTATTCCGGCCACCAGTGGTTGCTAGAGTTCTTGCAAGCGCAAATTGGCACAGCGCCGAATGCACAAACAGAGCAAAACAATGAAGCCATGTATCCTGTGGCTGGCATGGCGGAAAGGCTCTATGTACAAGAAGCCGCACGCATACCGTATTACGGCATGCGCCAAGTACTGTACCCCGACTTGACGATGACAGTGGCATTGGGTGGGCAACGTGGCCGTGATAATGGCTACTTTGAACAATTTGAGCAAGGTACAGCGCAGTGGTATCACCTGCCGCAAAGCACGTTTTTGCAGAAATTTAAGCAGCATATTGCCGAGGAAATTCGCTATTTAGCGTTGGCGTCTACCTCAGACACTCAAAGTTCAACCAAGCAAATTGACAAACTTTGGCCTGTTAAACGAGTCACCGTGTTACCACGCTACGCCATTACCGAAGATCAAGCGGGTAAGAAGTCAGGTTCTGCTGATTTGTATTATTTATTTGAGCTTGGCAAACCGCTATCACTGCAAACGCCAGTGACCAATGTGCCGCATCGCCCAATGAAAAACTCGATGAAACTCACAACCTTAACTCGCCTAGAGAGCGTCACTAAGTTTGCCGAGGTTGAAAAAGTGTACGAAGCGGCAATGGTGTGAGCGAGTGTTATTAATTATGCAGAAGGTTAAGAGAATGACAGCCGTAAGCTTACCGTCAAGCGCACAGTTCATAACTAGAGGCTTCTGCTGCTAACTGTTGTTTAAATTCACTGGGTGGTAAGTTACCCAATGACTCATGGGGTCGTTCCTCGTTATAACTTAACATCCAGGCCCAACTGAGGTCTCGCACCTGATCCAGCGATGAGAACAAATGCGGGTCCAGGACTTCGGTGCGATAACTGCGATTAAATGTAATGCTCCGACCAGTGCCGTCTTGAATTCCCTCGTAGAAAAACGACAATAGGTTCCAATCTATTTTTAGGTTGGAACTTATGAACAGCACTCACACTTCTACAGACGCGTACCGGCGTCTTTCTCGCCGTCATTTCACCAAAGATTTTAAACGCAGCGTGGTTGAGCATTTGCTCAGCAATGAATTAACGGTCGCTGAGGTTGCCCGTGAATACGATTTGCATCCCAATCAATTATGCCGCTGGCGTAATGAATACCATAACCAGCAGCTGGAAACAACCCCCGCCAAATATCAAGACACTTCCTTTTTGCCCGTTACCGTGACGGAGCCGTCTCTTGCCCATCAAAAGATGACGATTAAGGGACGGGATCCG
>JAVETP010000198.1:0-3201 GCA_034006005.1 Pseudomonas sp. | reverse complement strand
AGCCCAAGAACTGGCTTTCATTAGTTTTAACTACACGACTTTTGTCAGTATTGATCTCTAACTTCAAACGACTCTGCAAGTACTGACTAATAGTTATTTATTACATACAACGTGAAGAGTGAAGAGCTAAAGGACATCACAACTCTTGAGCCCAAAGTCCGCTCTCATCACTTCGCTGCGCGTGCTGATCATATGATTTGGCAAGACTCTCGATTAATTCGGCAAGATTAGGTTTTGAGTCTTGCCAATGATTGGAAAAGCGCCTGAACTCTGCTGCGATTTTGCGTTCTTGATTGCCTCCATCATAAGGCATGCGACAGGTAACACCTTGAGAGTTGAATACCCCCATGTGAAAACCTTGCCTGATTTCTTCGTGATTATCCTGATCTAGTAATTCAGCAATTATCAGGCTAGGCCAACAGTCCAATTTTTTGTTTAAGGGCCAGTCAGAAAGCCAAGTACCAATTATCTGGTCAGTGATTACTTCCCTTCCATTTCCTGCTGCTATTTCACGAACATTGTGAACCCAAGAAAAAAACTGCTCACGAACAATACTGCCGTCAGGTTTTTTTCCTGGAACACCACGCCCAGTGGAGAGTAGCGCGCCGGCTGTTTCTGCTGCTGAACGTAAATGTTCGGGTATATCTGAGTCGGATTTATGCGATTTATACACAAGGCATACAAGCTCCATAAAAAACAATGGGTTGCTTAATATTTCCGATATCAAATTAGGTGTTTGATACTCGTCATGTTGAAGTATGGAGTAATACGAAAATTCCAACCTAGCCATTTCCAACTGAGCGCAGCCCTTCTCAACAAGTGCTTTGAATACACGAGAGAAATACCAAGTGCTTGGTAGAGCAGTTCTTCCTTCTTGACCAGCAACTATACTTTTGAGCATCTGTATCAGGATCTCTCTGGGCAGCTCGGCTGCTCGGTCGCCAATAGCAGCTATAGCTGTTCGCGGCCTATCTGCAGCCAATAACTTCTCTACGCAAAGAAGCAGATAGCTTCTGTCTGAATGAATATAGCTAGGCTCAACAATTTGCCAAAAGAAGTTTTGTACCACTTGTGGTTGCTTTTCAACAAGTTGCCATAACTCTGTATCTGGCGGTGCGTTCTCTAAAAAACCAGCCACTGTATTAGCAGGGGCTGAGTATTTTTCAAGCAGTCGCAAGCATGTGTATAGAAAACTCGTCAATTCCGTTTGAGAAACTGAATGCAGCACCCCTCTTGTCAACCTGTCAAACGAAGGTTTAGTTTGCTGGTTAATATACCGTTGACACAACCATTGTGGCAAATCATTGCACCCGCTCTGGGTTTCGATAAGCGCCCATCCAACAACCCAAGCATCTCCGCAGTTTTTGGCTAGACTGTTAATACCTTGCCAGCCAAGTTTTTGGTAGATTTCCTGGATAGTGGAAATACGTAGTGTTGCACTGATCTTATCTGCTTCTTTGTAATCTTCATTGCGTCCATCGGGAAGCTCTACCCATCCGCTGGAGAAGATCCAAGCATGTCGAATAACTAAATCATCAGGAGCCAAAGTGTCGAATAATGGCCTTAAAGTATTGGCTGAATATTTTTCATGTTGGCTTCCGTCTTTGTTGTAAGAGTTTTCCCTGCTCAAAAATTTTCTAACAGCTGATCGAACTATTTCTCGCTCTTCATCAGGGAAATATTTAGCGCCCTCAATCAGCGCTATGACTTTGTCTCGAAAGCCAGTATCCAGCTGATCAATATTGGGGACTAATTTAGCAATTCGTTTGCTATTACCTTGAGCTTTATTGATCAGTAAATCAGCAATAGGTGATAGAAATTTCCGCATGTCTTCATTGGTTACAGCGTCACCTGCGCCAGCATCATCATCACGCCAACGTGGCTTAGCATTCGGTGATGCTGAATCACCATAACGCTTCGGTATTAATTTTAACAAGAGCTTCCATGTAATATTAGGATACTGGTTGGATAGGTTGTTAACGACACGGAGCCTCAGTTCAACTGACGCAGCTGTCTGCGGATACCATATTCTGAATATTGAAATCAAGGAATTGAACGGCGTGTTACTCCAGTTACCCTTGACTTCAATATCGGATAGCTCAGCAAAGATACTTGTAACTCGACTAAGTCGAGCGGGATACCAAGCCAACAACTCTAGTGCCCAAAGTAAATTAGCATGCCAACAGCGACTGGATAATCCTGATGATTGAGTTTCAGTGATTAAGCTGGTTACTGGTTTTTCAGGCTTTTTCAAACTGCTTTGTACAGCTTGTAGAAACTCATCTGGTGCCGCCTCAGCAAACGACTGGAGAAATGATGAAACGGAAAGCCAGCGTTCGTCATCGGCATCTATCAAAAGCAGGCGAACAAAATCCCGTACATGACGCCCAATAGCAACTTGGCTCGAGTTATCACTAAAGCAGCCCAACTTGGCGATAGATTCAGCCATAGCTTCCAAAACAACGCCTGAATGTTCGCGTACTTTGCCATAGACTGAAGCCATATAACGCTTATCTTCTTCAAGCTCTAGAATCGGATCTGGTCGTTCAAATGTTTCTCTAGCGACTTGAAAGAATCTTTCCAGAATAGCATCGCTCAACCTCGGAGCCATGAGAGCTAATAGCTCTAGTGGCGCCTTAGCTTTCCAAAGAGAGCCAATCTTTACCACTGGAGCGTCATCTAGTATTACCAAACACAATAGTTCGTTTTCAATATCCTCGTAAGGTCTGTTCGCAACCTGTGCAACGCAAGTCTTGTCACCTTCGGACGCGCTGTTCCAAGCCCCCATTAAAGTCAACACCAGTAAACCTATGCTATCAGTGGCATCAACCCATCGAGGTCTCCTGAACGCAGGGTTTTGTGCGCACCAGCGACGAAAAACTGTCCAAGATCGTCCAAGTGTGCGGGTATATCTGGCAGCATCTGATTTTTCTACACCAAGCCCAAGTAGAGCTTTTTCAAACTCATCTGGCTTGGGGCGTCGAAGCTCAACCGGCTTCTGTGTGATGGCGTTTTTTCCAATACCAACAAGATTGAAACTCTGATCACCAAAGGCCATAGGCACAATCAAGCTCATACCCTCACGGGGTGCGCGGCGGTTCCCAAGTTGGTTGTCGGTGATAATCACTAGTTCAATTCCTGGGTTGGAATCTACAAACTGCCAACCCTCTTCTGAAGTAATGCAAGCAGTGCGTAGAGAGT
>JAVETP010000197.1:0-3250 GCA_034006005.1 Pseudomonas sp. | reverse complement strand
GGGGCAAAGCAACCAAAATAAATAAGGTGAGTGCTACGAGGCTACGATCAAGTAAGGAAGGTTGAGCAGGCATGATTAGTCCATCAGGCAGTCACATCCGTGTAACACTTAGTATATAGCTCTGAGCTAGTGAAAAAGCGCTAGTCTACAGACCCACCCCTCAAAACACCACACAAAAAGCCTTATGCAAATAGCCTTGTATGCGGTTTCATAGCAAGCATCTTCGGCACAATATGCGATCCTTTGCAGGTCAGCCTTTAGGCCGACATGGGCGTTGTAAACGCCCCAATACGATGCTTAGTCTACAAGAGCAGCATGCGCCTGAATTAATAGTACCCTAGCGCATCGTATCAAAACGCAATCACCTGTCCATACACCGTACTAATAAACTAGCACTGCAGCTGGCTAAATCTCGACTTATAAAAATTAAGATCTTCGACAAGAACCTCTGAATAGAAACGACCAAGCTCTTGGTTTTTATCTGCCAAGCCAAATCGAGCTTGGCTCGACTGTATATGAGACGAATTAAAATACTTGGCTGTTTGATTTTTGTGGACAACGCAAAAAACAAACTCAACATCACGTGGCAAAAAATCTTTAAGATTATATTTATTCATCCTTTAACAGTTCTTCATCCATTTTTCTAAAAATCTCAAAAGGCTCAGATAAAATACGGAAAGTGTCTTCAAGCCTATTGCGGTTTTCTATAGTATTATTTTCAGCTAAATAAAATCCGGTTTTCTGTTCTAAGTCTGCAGAATCAGAAAAACGCTTAAGAGCCTCGATCATATATGGGCTATGTGATGAGACTAGAACATAAACACCATTTTTTGCCAGCTCAACTAAAATTTTTGCCAGCTTTAACTGCCAGTTTGGGTGCAGGTGATTCTCCGGCTCATCAAATATCAACATAGAATTTTTATTTAAAAAGCTATTCTTTGATAAAAGCTGCAATATACCAAAAACTTTAATACCGCTAGCCGTATTCTTTATTGATATCGATTTACCGTCCTTGTTAAAAATAAAGTCTTTCTTATCATTATCATAAATTATTTCACCATTAACTATGCGGTGTATGCTATCTCTAAAAACAGTATTTTCTTCACTGTCAAATAATTCACCAAGCGGCAACTCTTTTAACTTGTCAAATAAATCTTTAGTATGCAGAGTTGTATAAGGCATACCGAGTCGAGACAGGCTACGCTTACTTAAATTTAAGCCCGACTGGCTCCTGATTAGTAAATCATGATTATTGAGAATAAGCGGCGACTCAATAAACGTAGCATCCTTTAGCTCGACAGGTTCAACATCGCTTAATAACTTTATCTTATTAGCCGCAGACACTTTAATGTCGATCAGTTTCAGATCATCCTCAAACAACCTGATAAAGCCTTGTTCTTCTCCATTTAACAAAACGCTTGAATCAAACTCCGAAGTAAATACTTTATTTAAAGCATTTTCTATAGACTTTTTAGTATTCTCAGGTTCATTAACAAGCTTAAGAAGCTCAGAGTAACTCTGTTTAAGAGCATGCAGAGATCGCTCATCAATTTTCCAACGCGATTCCAGATCCAGTAAATCATCGTGTAAGAGCTGAAGTTTATAATCTGATTTTAATTCTGGGTCTCGCAAATAGCTAACACGACTAATGACTTCAGTAGGCTCGTCCACTAAAGTCATGAGAGCGCGTCTCAAATCAAAATAAACCTGATCCAGTTTTTCATTTATTTTGTACTCTTTAGACTCCTGCAGATCTTCTTTGTACCTATTGATAGCCTTAACAATACAAAAAACCACCTTACCAACAGTGCTTTTACCATTACCATTATCATTTTCACCGGCAATAACACTGAGGCTCTCTAGATTTAACTCGGCATTTTTCAGCATACCTATATTTTCTAAAACGAGTCTCATTCGAGCCCCCTTGTATTGCGTATGGTTAAAAATAGATGACTACTATCAGCGATACAGTAGCATAGGCTAAATCGCTCGATTTCACCTTGTTTACATTGATGGACGAAGCCTATGCATTTGTCAGCCTAAAGACCCACCGACACAAAACAGGGCGTGATCGCCTTCGATATCACACTATTCAGCCGGCACATTCAGCTTTTTCTGATGATAAACCAAATCCACCAATTCACCCTGCGGTGCATAGCCATCCACAGTCTGACGCAACAGCTGACGAATCAACATACAATCGCCGCTCGCAGCCGCACTCATCAACTCCTGCAGGACAACCACCAGCTCATCCCAAGGCAAAAACGCTTCATCGGCGCGCATGATCATGCTGTGCTCAGTCGGCGAAACATTGTCGCCAATCAGCAACTCTTCATAGAGCTTTTCACCCGGGCGCAGGCCGCTAAATTCGATAGCAATTTCGCCGGAAGGATTGCTCTCACTGCGTACCGTTAAGCCGGTTAGATTAATCATCTTCTCGGCCAACTCAACAATCTTCACCGGATCGCCCATGTCCAAGACAAACACATCACCGCCCTGGCCCATAGCACCGGCTTGAATCACCAGCTGTGACGCTTCCGGAATAGTCATAAAGTAACGGGTCATCTTTGGATGAGTCACCGTCACTGGGCCGCCACGCTTAATTTGCCCACGAAACAATGGAATCACCGAACCCGACGAGCCCAGCACATTACCAAAGCGCACCATGGTAAAACGGGTGTTATTCGGAAACTCTTGCTGATTACGCTCATCTCTAAATAAGCCAGACGACGCCTCTTTACTCAGCGCCTGCAAAACCATCTCGGCCAAGCGCTTAGTGCTGCCCATAATATTAGTAGGGCGCACCGCCTTGTCGGTCGAGATCAGGACAAAGTGTTCAACCTGCGCGGCAATCGCCGCCTGTGCGGTATTGAGGGTGCCAATCACATTATTCAGAATACCTTCAGCGGTATTGTGCTCGACCATCGGCACATGCTTATAAGCGGCCGCGTGGTAGACGGTATTGACCTTCCACGCCTCCATCACTTCACGCAAACGCTTAAGGTTACGAATCGAACCCAAAATCGGGATCAATTGCACACTTAAGCCTTCTTTGCAGATCCGTGCATCCAGCTCGGTTTGGATGTTGTAGAGATTAAACTCACTGTGCTCAAATAAAATCAACACCGTCGCGCCACTGGCTAAAATCTGTCGGCACAACTCCGAACCAATCGAACCGCCAGCACCAGTCACCATCACCACTTGCTGCTTAATACAACGCTCAAACAACGCCATGTGCGGCTCAACCGCA
>JAVETP010000196.1:0-3257 GCA_034006005.1 Pseudomonas sp. | reverse complement strand
TACATTTCCTCCTCCCGTTGTGTTGTTGCGTAATGCACCGTTCCCAGTAGCTACATTCTGACTCCCCGTGGTGTTGGAATATAATGATTGATAGCCATATCCTACATTGTATGTTCCTGAGCTTATACTACTACCTGATTCTAGACCGATAAATATATTAGAAGCAACATTACTAAAGATATGTGCTACTTTGTCATCGTTATATTTCAATTCTATGGTGGGGTAGGATGATGTGTTTACTGATAATTTAGCTCCTGGGTTGGTGGTGCCAATGCCGACGTTGCCGTCTTTCAGCACTGTCATAGCATTAGCTCTGTTTGAGGCGCTTGACCCAATACCAATGGCAAAAACTGGATCGCTAGCGTTCCAGGCAGTAGTTGAACCAGCTATCTCGTTGTATCTGCCTAGTACGGTTGAGGCATAAGCTTGAGCGGTGGTAATGTGTCCAAGTGCTGTGGAATGATCTCCGCTGGCGGTAGAGGCACCCCCTAGTGCTGTGGAAGCAAATCCACTAGCGTTAGAACTACCACCCAGTGCTGTGGAATAATCTCCACTGGCGGTGGTGTCACCTCCCATAGCTATGGAAGCATATCCGCCGGCGGTATTAGCGAGGCCTGCAGCAAAACTACCTTCTCCAATTGCATTAGTAGATTCTCCAAAAGCCGCACTAAAATAGCCACTTGCAATACTGTCCAATCCCATAGCCATGGAATTCCATCCACTAGCAATAGTTAAAGATCCCATTGCTACTGATTGCCAACCACTGGCTTCGGTGCCATCTCCCATAGCTGTTGAATAATCTCCACTGGCAATGGTGTTGTTGCCCATGGCCACTGAGTAATTACCAATATTAGCAGTATTCCATTGAGTACCATTAACATAGCCAGCCCTAAAAGCACTCTTACTGGGTATCCACATTAGTCTAGAACCAGCTCCAAGAGAACCTCCATCCCAACCACTGCCGTAAGTGCCTTGCGCTAAAATGCCTCCGTCACCAGCAATATGGAGCTTGGTAGCGGGAGCAGTAGTGCCAATCCCCACATTGCCAGCGACAAGCATTGAAGTTCCAGCCGCTGCTGGATCAAGGTAGTAGCTTGGATTGGTATAATCAAGGAATTTTTCAGCTCGCAAATCACCATTGACATCTAGTTTATATGAAGGGCTTGTTGTCCCAATCCCCACATTGCCGCCACCCACATAGAGTGCCTCAGTACTATTGTTGGTAATCCTGAAAGCTCCACTAGTAAAGTTCCAGGTGGTGTTATAGGTACCCATGGTTAAAGTTTGATGGCCATCAGGATTATCTATAGCATTCCATTTAATAGAAGAAATTGGACTTGTCCAAGAAGTTACTCCTGATCCATTAGTCGTTAAGACTTGACCACTAGTGCCTGTACCAGTAGGTAAAGTCATTGTCCAAGTTCCAGCAGCAGCTGCAGTTTGTAGAGTCACTAAGCCTGATGTACTCCCTGCAATGCCCAGAGTACCTGCTGTGCCTGCTTGGCCTAATTGGAGGAGGGTAGAAGGAGCAGTGGTGCCAATGCCGACTCTACCAGTACTTGTATTGCCATATATTGTATTGCCGATATTCAACTGATTACTTCCGGTAGCTGAGGGAGCAGTAATACCTGATCCTATTATTATATTGCTGCCTCCAGTAGTAAGATTACTACCTGCGTTGTATCCCACCAAGGTATTATTAGAACCAGAGGTCATAGCTAAACCAGCATTTGCTCCCAATGCGGTGTTATACGTGCCTGAATTATTTGCTGGAGTTGTACTACCTCGAAGTGCTTGATGACCAATGGCTGTATTGTATGTTAGACCTGCTGTAGCAATATTATGAGCATAGAGCATAGCTTGATGTCCTATCGCTGTGCTGCCTTGTTTTGCTACATTGGTCTGTAATGCAGAGGCCCCAATTGCAATGTTGCTTGAACCCGTGGTGTTGCGATATAACGCTTGGTTCCCACTTGCTACATTATAATTACCTGTGGTGTTGGCAGATAACGCAGATCTCCCAATAGCTGTATTATAACTACCTTCTGTATTAGAAGGTAGCGCAGCGTACCCACTTGCTACATTTCCTCCTCCCGTTGTGTTGTTGCGTAATGCACCGTTCCCAGTAGCTACATTCTGACTCCCCGTGGTGTTGGAATATAATGATTGATAGCCATATCCTGTGTTGTAGGCACCTGAACTTATATTACTCCCTGAGTCCAAACCAATAAAGATATTAGAAGAAGCATTGCTAAAGATGTCTACTACTTTGGTATCGTTATATTTTAATTCCATGGTGGGGTAGGATCCTGTGTCTGTGTTTACTGATAATTTAGCTCCTGGGCTGGTGGTGCCAATCCCAATATTTGTGCCATCGTTATACAGTAAAGAATTAGCTACCCAAGCACTTCCATCATGTCTTATTGTTTGTCCACTAGTCCCTGCTGGTAGAGCAGTGCCAGTATCATCAACACCCCAATATCCTCTGCCTGAGCCATCACTCTTCCAAACCTGTCCATTAGTTCCAGCAGAATCAATAAAGTATTGACCATAGTCTATTCCCGCCATGCGATAAGTGCCAGTGGTATTGATATCACCAGCTACATCTAATAGATAAGCAGGTGAGGTAGTGCCAATTCCCACATTGCCATTAGCTAGAATACTCATTCTAGCTGCTCCAGCAGTAGAAAATCCTAAAATATCTGCTCCACCTCGGTAGATACCGGTATTTGTGTCTGATGAAAAAGATAAAGCAGGAGCTGCAGCAGTACCATTACCAGCTCTAATGATTCTGCCTGAAGTTATTACCTGTGTTCCTGCAACTTGCAGTGAACCTGAAACTAAATTAAGGCTATCGCCCGAAGCTAAGTCTAATCTATTAGCTGCTCCTCTAGATAAAACGACGTCTCCACCAATAGTAATTTCTCCAGTAGTGGCAATAGTGCCAATATTAGTCAGATTACCACTATCATCTATTCTGACTGTTCCTGCTCCTGTTCCAGTAGCAATACTAGTTGTAGCATTAAAAGTACCAGGTGCTCTTAGATCAGTTGGTAGACTTAACACTACTGCTCCAGTAGTAGGTGAAGCAGTGATTTGGTTAGCAGTGCCAGTTACTGAAGTCACTCCAATACCACTTAGATTAGTCCAAGTCGGAGCTCCTGTACCACCTGATGTTAAGACTTGTCCACTTGTTCCAGCACTAGTAAAGGCATAAGCACTGCCTGTGCCATAGGCGACAGCTCCTGCAGTGGGAG
>JAVETP010000195.1:0-3274 GCA_034006005.1 Pseudomonas sp. | reverse complement strand
CATCTCTGGATATTTATCGGTGACCTTGGTAATTTCATAGGCTTTAAGCTCAGCGTCTTCACAGTAGGTCGCTAACTCATTGATTTGTTCTTTAGTTAAATTATTGTCCATTAGATCAACCCTTTTTCTTTTGCCATGGTCAATGCCAGGTCTTCAATCATGTCTTCTTGTCCGCCCACCGTGCCGCGGCGGCCGAGTTCAACCAGTAGGTCGCGTGCCGAGATGCCGTATTTATCTTCAGCTCGTTTAGCAAACAGCAAGAAGGAGGAATAGACCCCGGCATACCCTAAGGTGAGTGAGTTGCGATCAACGCGAACCGGGTGGTCCATCATTGGCACCACCAAGTCTTCGGCAACGTCCATGATTTTGAATAGATCAATACCCGTCTCGACACCCATGCGATCCAACACTGCACACAACACTTCTAAAGGTGTGTTGCCTGCACCAGCACCCAAACCTGCTACCGAGCCATCAATACGGCTGGCACCGGCTTCAATGGCGGCAAGTGAGTTAGCAATGCCCATGCCAAGGTTGTGATGACCATGAAAGCCCACTTCGACATTGGCAGGTAGCTCACTACGCAATAATCCGATGCGCGCCGTGACATGATCCGGCAGCATGTAGCCAGCGGAGTCAGTGGCATAAACACAGTTAGCACCATAACTGACCATCAACTGTGCTTGTTCCAGGATTTTTTCTGGAGTGGCCATGTGTGCCATCATTAAGAAACCGACAGTGTCCATACCCATTTTCGACGCCAAGCCGATATGCTGCTGACTAACATCGGCTTCGGTACAGTGGGTGGCCACGCGAATACTGCTGACACCACAGTCGTTGGCCATTTTTAAATGTTCGACTGTACCGATACCCGGCAGTAAAAGAGCTGACACTTTGCTATGTTTCATGTGTGGCACAACGGCTTTGAGATACTCTTCATCGCTGTGCGCTGGGAAGCCATAATTCACCGAAGCACCGCCGAGTCCGTCACCATGGGTGACTTCAATCATTGGCATACCGGCTTGGTCTAAGCCTTTAGCAATGTTGACCATTTCTTCAATAGAGATTTGGTGACGCTTAGCGTGCATACCATCGCGCAGGCTCATGTCGTGCAACGTGACTTTTTTACCTTGCAGATTCATCTGATATCTCCCTAGCCGCGTGTTGGCAAAGTGATGGTGTTGTTGGCCGCTTCTTCCGCAAACATTTCAGCGGTACGCAGCGCTGCCGCGGTCATAATGTCGAGGTTGCCCGCATACTTAGGTAAGAAATCACCTAGGCCCTCAACCTGCATAAAACAGGAGACGCGCTTGCCATCAAACACCGGTCCATTGACTAACTGGTAACCGGGTACATAACGCTGCACTTCTTTAACCATTGCGTGGATGGATTCAGTAATAGCCGCTTGATCAGGTTCGTCCTCAGTGAGGCAGTGAACAGTGTCGCGCATCATTAACGGCGGCTCAGCCGGATTAATAATAATGATGGCTTTACCTTTTTTCGCACCACCGACTTGTTCTACGCCACTGGCAGTGGTGCGGGTAAATTCATCAATATTGACGCGGGTACCTGGGCCCACCGAGCGCGACGATACGGTGGCAACAATTTCACCGTAAGCGACTGGCTGAACTCGAGAAATGGCCGCCACCATAGGGATGGTGGCTTGGCCGCCACAGGTGACCATATTGACGTTCATCGCCAGGTTTTTAGTTTGCTCAGTCAAGTTCACTGGTGGCACACAGAAAGGGCCGATCGCAGCAGGCGTCAAGTCAATCATAATCACGCCCAACTCATTAAGTTTGCGACTATTTTCGGCGTGAACATAGGCTGAAGTGGCATCAAAAGCGATACGGATATCGTCTGCAATCACCTGCGCTAACATGCCATCAACGCCTTCAGCGGTGGTTTTTATGCCCATCTCGGCAGCCCGCTTTAGACCTTCAGAAGTCTGATCAATACCAACCATCCATACCGGCTCGATCCATTCGGAACGCTGCATTTTCATCAGTAGATCAGTACCGATATTACCGGGACCAATAATCACTGCTTTAAGTTTCTTATTCATATTATTTTCCACTGGGTGGGTAACTTAAACAAAACGCACGGAAGCGTTACCAATACCACCAATACTCACGCTCATAAAATCACCGGCTTGCACCGGCTCTAGAGGAACAAGAGAACCAGAGAGAATGACCTCGCCGGCTTTTAGAGGGATACCAAAGTGCCCCAATGTGTTGGCCAGCCAAACCACGCAGTTCACTGGGCTACCTAAGGCTGCTGCACCGGCTCCGGTACTAATAATTGAGCCATTCTTTTCCACCACCATGCCGCAGGTAGCTAAATCAACTTGAGTAGGGCTCACTGCCCTATCACCGAGAACAAACAAGCCACAGGAAGCATTATCAGCAACGGTGTCTTCAATTTTTATTTGCCAGTTGTCAATGCGTGAATCGACCACCTCAAAGCACGGCATCACGCAATCGGTTGCGGCAAGGACATCGGCCGTCGTGATGCCCGGTCCCAGTAAGTCTTTTTTGAGAATAAAGGCAATCTCACCTTCAGCACGCGGCTGCATCAGCATCTGGCTGATCGGCATTTCTTCACCCTGACTAAAAGCCATTTTATCGGTCAGATAACCAAAGTCAGGCTGATGCACATTCAACATGTTCTGCACCGCTTTCGAGGTCACGCCGATTTTTTTGCCGATGATTCGTTCCCCAGCAGCAAGACGGCGCTCAAGCATGCGCAAAGAAATCTGGTAAGCATCTTCAATCGTAATGTTGGCATAGCGTTCGGTTAAGGGTCGAATCACTCGGCGTTCTATCATTGCTTGATACAGCTCATCGCCACAGCTTTGAATAAGTTCTTTATTCATTACGTTCTCACCTATAGTTTGATGCAGATGTTTTTCATTTCGGTATAAAACTCCATACCATGGATACCACCTTCACGGCCAATACCTGACTGCTTAGCACCGCCAAACGAGGTGCGCAGATCACGCAAGAACCACGAGTTAACCCAAACAATACCGGCTTCCATGTGCTCAGCAACGCGAATCGCACGCGAGGTGTTTTCAGTCCAAATAGCGGCGGCAAGGCCATAATCAGTATCATTGGCTAAGGCGATCACTTCTTCTTCGTCATCGAAAGGACGGATATGACAGCAAGGACCAAAAATCTCTTCGCGGATCACCCGCGCGTCATCAGCTAAGCCGGTCCAGATCGTCGGCTCGATCCAAGCTCCAGCATTCAGCGCTTCACCCATATCTGGAATGCCA
>JAVETP010000194.1:0-3277 GCA_034006005.1 Pseudomonas sp. | reverse complement strand
GCAGCCTTCTGCGCGACAGTTACTTTCCGTCCGGAAGTATCATCAGCCTTGGTGAAGTCACCACTAGCAAGTGTGACTACACCAGTCAATGAGGCAGTAATTGCAGCTGCACGACTTGCTGGTTGCTCCGTACAGATATACTGCTCAGTGGCACCGGCTACATAGTCCAAAGTTGCATCCAACGCGGCATCAGGCAGAAATTTGGCCATTATTTTGCTCCTTCTCGATCAGTTTGTTGTAAGCATCCTGCAAGGTCATCACGATAATTGCCGGATTGAATGTCAGAGTGTTAGTCAACGAAGCATCTTGGACTTCCAAGACAACTGGTTTTGGGGATTCTTCCATAAGTGACTCCTAGTTAATGGTAAATTTCTCTACTGTCGCGTTAATTGTGAACTGCTCTGCTGTTGCATTGATGGTAAATTGCTCAGAATTGGCGGTTATTACCAAGCAATAACCGTCGGATGGCAGCACCAAGCTGATATTAGAGTAAGTTTGCCCAACAAGTAAGCTATCTACCAACAGCTGGAACTTCTCACTGCCTAGTTGGATATTATCAATTATACTAGCTACTCCAAGATTGTCAACTAACAGCAGGAATGCAGCCCCAAGTGTCGGAGAACTAATAGTCCCAGAAGCAAGCAGAGAATCAACGACAAGCTCGAAAGCAACAGAAAGCTGACTTTCTGTGAGATTACTGGTAACTTGCATCTGCTGCATAGCCAAGAGCGCCTTTTGTAAGAGTTCCACAGAAGACAACGAGCTGCTAGAAGCCAGGTTAGCTACGCTGAGAGTCAGCCCGCTAGAGAGCTGAATAGCTTCAAGCCAGCTGGCAACCGTCATAGGATTAACAGCGAGCTGCGAGTCTTGCAGCAGCCCAACAGAAGAAAGCTGGCTAGTGACAGCAAGCGCGGATAGCTGCAAAACAGCTTTTTGGGCTAAGCTAAGTGTGGCTAACTGTTGCGAAACTGTTAAGTTAGCAACGTCCAACAGCGAAGCATTGCTAAGTGACAAAGCCGCCAGAAAACTACCTGCCAGCATACCTTGGACGGACAACAGGGCTTTTTGGAGCAGTGCAACTGAGGTGAACTGCGAGGCTACTTGTAGAGTAGCTACCTGCAGAATAGCTGCTTGTAGTAAATCTGCTTGAGAATAACTCGAAGTGCTGGCTAAGTTCGCAATCTCCAGCAGGGCTTTCTGCACAAGGTTTGCTTGCGCTAAAGTTGCACTCGCTGCGAGGCTATTTACTTGCAAGATAGTCGCTAAGTCAAGCTGCACATTTTGTAAGCTGGACTGCAAACTGAGAGCGTCTATTAACAGCGTTGCGGCTTCCAGCAAGCTAGGCTCCGAGAGGCTGGAAGTACATGAGCAGTTGTTTATGATTAGTTGCGAGCCGCTGGCTAAATCAATCGGCGGTAGCCCAGCAGTGATGTAAAACGTATTCGCCGGAGAAGTAGCGGCGCCGTCTATTGGTGGTAGACCCGCTGTGATGTAGAAGGTATTTGCCATAGGCTTATTCCGGCAGCGTTACTGGAACGCGGCGCATTGTGGCGTCAGCGGTTAGGTTGTAGTCGCCGTTGACGCGGTCAACATAGCCCTGGGTGCCGCTTATGGTGTCCCCGCCGAGAGCCAGCGCACCGGCAAGGCTGTTGAACTCGCCAGCGGAGCAGGTATGAACAAAGTTGTGCAAAGTAAGTCCAAGATGTGTTGCAGATGTTCTGATGCCAATACCTGTCTGGTTTGTTACACGACAGCCGATTGCACTGGTCCTAGTATAAGGTAAATCAATCCCTGCGTGTGTCGAAGTTGTACCATTACCATCAACAACACAGTTAATAATATCTCCACCGTAGGTGTATATCCCTTCTGCTTTATTGTTCACAGCGAGACAGTCATAAAACACTTCGCCGTAACCATTAAAGCCTCTCGCTCCATTCCCTTTTGCGACACAGAACATGAGCAAACTCGAGCGGTTATTGGAATACCCATTCCCACCATTATTTAAGGAAATACATTTGTACAATATCCTGCTTGTGGATGCGGCGGAGTTACCATTGAATCCAACTCCGCCATTACTTGACGACTTGCAATTTACAAACACCCAGGAATTGGCATAGCTATTTGACCCACCAACGCCATCCCCCAGGCATCGAGTGACATGGATATTCTCCAGCCACCAGAACGTTCTATTGCTTGACCAGATGCCTGCGGCGCTCGCTCCGTTGCTGTTGTTTCCGTCCAGAACAAAATAAGTTCCGTCGTTATCGCCAGAAGCGTTGCAACCAATTATTTTGTTGTAGAAACCCAATGCACCACTGGCGGCAGATGCAAAGTCAATCGAGCCTGTCAGCGTCTGCGTACCTCGGGCATAGATGATATTGCCGGTTCCTGAGCAGGCAGAAACCGCAGTCTGCAAGCTGGTCGCGGCATTGGCCCATGTATCGTAGGGCGCGGTATTGCTTCCCGCAGGGTCTACATAGTACGTTGCCATACCCCCACCACCTTATCTTCGTAGACAAGAATGGTATCAACTACCACGCCATCTACGATAATGTTTTCGCTACTGATCAGGTGTTCGCAATCAACAGGACAAGCCTCAGTATGCCGACTAATTTGCGCTCGATTGCAGCTTTCAACCACGGAATCAGAAGGCGGAGAGCAGTTGACGAGATTGCAGTTGCGGAAGGTAAGGCCACTAACTCCCTCGGCTATCGGCGTCCAAGGAGTTGGCTGTGTGAAGTTACAGTCCTCTATGACCTCGCCATTGGCAGGCATAAAGTTAGCAATCCGTTGGTGGCTAAAATTCTTGTTCTTAATCATTGTCAGCCCTCCGAATTGTCATATCTTGCAAGTTCAGCACAATCTCACCACGGCGAATCTCGTCACTCAAAGAGTCGAAGAAAGGGAGCAGGTACATGAACAATCCACCGGCAGCCGACAAAAACATGGATTTGCCTTCAATAAGCCAGTCGATCTTTTTTTGATCGTCCAGCTTACTCCAGACTTCTCGCCACTTTTCCATTTCTGGAATCATAGGAGCTAGGGCCATGATGACTTGCTCCCGTAGCGCAGTTTGGTTAGTGAACTCAGCCATAGTTACCTCACTGGGATAGTATTGTCGCTGGCGGTAACAGGCACGTTGGTTGTGACTATCCGTTCAGCATGGATTTGGCAAGTGGAGTCTGACACTTTGATGAATGTGCAGCCAAACAGCAGGCTGCTAGTAAGTATGGTAAGTATCAGTTTCATTTGGGCACCTTACTAATTGACACTGGTG
>JAVETP010000193.1:0-3291 GCA_034006005.1 Pseudomonas sp. | reverse complement strand
GCTAACAATCGCATGTTGTCGCCCTTCGGGCTGGAACGGCTTACGCTACGCTTCAGCCACCCCAAATGCGGGCGTTAGGTGTCCACAAGGAGTAACAATGGCAATTGATTTTTATAGCAAGTCCGGAAAGCCAATCGCGTACACAGAGGATGGCGAACATATCTATACATTCGCTGGTAAGCCAGTTGCATATCTCGACGGAGATGCAGTGTATTCATTTTCTGGTCAACACATTGGCTGGTTCGAGGACGGCTGGATCCGCGACAAAAAAGGGAAATGTGTGTTCTTTACTGACGCAGCATCAGGTGGCCCTGTAAAGCCAGTCAAAAACGTTAAGCCAGTTAAGGGCGTCAAGCACGTAAAACCGGTCAAGGGTGTAAAGCATGTCAAGTCGGTTAAAGCGGTCAAGTCACTTTCTTGGTCTCCGCTATCAGGCGAGCAGTTTTTCGTCTAAGCACCTAACATGGCGCTCAACCTCGCTCCCTTCGGTCGCTGGACGCTGCGCGATAAAGCCGCGCAGCGCCGGTTAGCTTCACGTTAGGTTTACAAGGAGTTAAATATGAAGAGCATATTGGGCATTATTGCTGGTTGTATATTAGGAAGCTTTCTTGGTCCCTTGGGGCTGATTATAGGTGGGGGAATAGGATTCATAGCCTTTAGCTCTTCAGTGTTTTCATCAGAAGATAACTTCAGTTCAGGTCTTGATGACTCATTTGTTTCATCGCCAGGTGATGCTTTTAGTTCAGATGTTGATGATCCATTTTTTTCATCGTCTGGTGATGATTTTAGCTCTGGAATAAGCCAAATAAATCCAGCAACAGGACTGCCAATGGTCGGCGATAGCATTGGTGGTATTGATGTTGGTGGTAATCCTTATGGAACTGACATTAGCGACAGCATTAGCTCTGGTATTGATGATTCATTCGGCTCATCGTTTGATGATAGCTTTAGCTCTGGAGGTATAAACGATGACTGGTAAACTTAACAAGGCAATGAAATCGGACATAAAACAGCTGGCTATTGTTCGTGCCTCACAATTTTAGCCAACTATTTCATGCCGTTTATTGCGGCGTTATACCTCAGGGCCACACGGCTCTTTTTACACATGGAGATAGATTGAAATGCCAAACGTAGTGTTTTTTAGCTTCAAGGAGCAGGATCGAGGAGTAGTGCTTACCATAAAGGGGCGTGCAGTCAATCCCCGTTATTCCGCACTAAACTTCCGCGTTCAGGATTTGTTGAAGCGATGGCAAACAGAAAACGAAAGCGTGATTAAACAGGCGATATCAAAAAGCATTACCGGCACATCAAGAACTATCGTCTTCGTCGGCGCTGATACTTGGAAGAGCTACTGGGTTCCTCATGAAGTACAGATGACATTGGATCGAGGGAAGCCAGTTTACGCGATCAGACTCAATGGTGTTCAAGGTTCAATACCCAGTTGTCTGACTAAGAACGGTATAAAGGTGCATCCGTGGAGCGAAGCCAACTTGCAAGCCTTAGCTACGATGTAGGAGTCCGGTCTTGGAACAGAAGGATTATCCCGGTTTATACAGAGCAGCAGACACTGCTTCAGTGACGGCCCAATCTGCTTATTTACGCTCCTTCCAGTGGCATATTGTAACCCTCATTACGGGTGCCGCGCTTGCGGTGAATCCTGCACCTACTGCGTTGTATTCGCTGATAAATGCGGGTGTTTTTTTGGCTGCTTTAGGAATATCAGTGCTGATAGCTTCGAAGCGTTACGAAAAATCTTGGTACAGTGCGCGAGCAGTAGCTGAATCGGTGAAGACCTCAACTTGGCGGTATATGATGAGAGCCGAGCCGTTTTTAGACGCTGCTTCAGTTGGGGAAGTAAATAATGTTTTCCGTCGATTGCTTGAGGGAATACTTTCCTCAAACAATCAGATTGGTGATTTGCTTGGTGGCGATGATTGCGCCCGGGACCAGATCACACAGTTCATGCGGGATACCAGGGCGAAGCCTATCGAAGAAAGGCGACAACTTTACCTAACCAGCAGAATTGGAGAGCAAAGGAAATGGTACGCTGCGAAGTCAAAGTACAATAAGAAGCGGAGCGCACAATTCTTTGTTCTACTTGTAATACTTCAGGCTGTTGCTGTCGCTTTCGTCCTGTCCAGAATTGCATTCCCAGAATGGCAGATTTGGCCCACGGAAGTTTTTGTGGTTGCTGCCGGTTCCGTCACTGCCTGGATGCAACTGAAGCGATTTCAAGAAATCGGGACGGCTTATGCGCTGACAGCACACGAAATCGGGATAATTGAAAGCAAAATCACTGAGCCTGATACTGATGAACTGTTCTCTGACTTTGTGAGAGATGCAGAAAATGCGTTTTCTAGAGAGCACACTCAGTGGATAGCCAAGGTGGAACATTAGGTATAACAAATGCAGGCAAGGGACGCTCCTGACGTCGCGCCCCTGCTGCAAGCGTTATGCATAATAAAAATCCTAGTTAAAAAATTATCTTTCTATATCCACTGATTTTTCAGTAACTCTGCCAATAACATCATCAAACCGTGCCTGTGCCCTTGTTGTGTTATCAGCCTGCATGACACTCTGATTCAGTTTACTAATTGCCCTGGCTTCTGTTTTCAGCCCGGCTTTATACAGTTCCTTGGCCAGGTACTTGTATTCCTCACTTATCATTTCTTTGGTTGCTAGGTGTTCCTTTAGAAAAGGATGTAATGGCCGTTTATTTTCTTTGATGGCCTGTATTAGCTCTTGTGCCTGTGATTTCTTGACCTCTGATAGCTTCCCTCTGTCCTCGATCTGGCGGACGATGAAATTATCTGGCTTTTGTACTTTACCTCTGTGCTGCCGCTTTGTGGCCGCACAATCTACACCTTGCTCACGCATCTTTTCAGCAAATAGCACCCGCCAATGGAACAGGTCATTTTTCCGTGGGTTCATTCGTTTACCCAATTCATCACGCATGCTTACGCAAAGATGTACGTGTGGGTGTTTTTCATCGGTATGCTCTACAAAAACATACTGGTGGCCTTGAAACTTTTCCCTGGCAAATTCCCTGGCCGCATCTTTAACGGCTTGTGGTGGTGTGCCAGGTGGCATTGAAAGTACAATATTCAGTGCTTCCCGTTTTGTACTGTTTTCTGGTATACCGAATTTACGCCATTCATTTAGTGTGTCTTTGATGTCTTTTGCGCCCGTGATCTTCTGGCCGTCCTGGTTCTCCAACGTCAGGGAGCCGTTACGGCTGATATATTCAAGATGACCTTTAACCCCCTTCATACCCGATGAATTGCCTGTACG
>JAVETP010000192.1:0-3306 GCA_034006005.1 Pseudomonas sp. | reverse complement strand
TCTTCTAAAATAGCTGCCGCTGTTTCATTATCGACAGCCTCAGCTAAGGCGGGTAGCTGTGCCCAAAGTTTACTTGCTTCGAACACTTCGTTGAGTACAAAACTCATGTCACGCAAAGGTGCTTTATAGTCGGCCATGTGGCATTCCTCTTTATTATTAGCGCCAGTTCAGCTGTGTAGCGACACAACGCAAGGCAATATATTGGTAAGAAAAATAGGATTTTCAGTCTACATTAATAAGCTTTTAAAACTAACAGGCTCTTTTTTGACCTATAAGTTTTACTTCTTTAGCTGAAAAACCCGCAGAATGAAATGAGCCTTGTATCAGGGCCATCTCACGCAGCGGGTTTTACTACAGCCTTAACCGTAGATAATGCTTAGTAACTCAGAGCAAAATCTTCTACAGCCATATCCATGAGGTTGTCAGCACCTGACAGCATTGCTGCTACGTGAGTGCGTGTACGTGGCAGGATGCGTGCAAAGTAGAAGCGTGCAGTTTGCAGCTTAGCGGTGTAGAACGCTTTTTCATCAGTACCCGCAGCCAGTTTTTCAGCGGCTACGCGCGCTATATCTGCCCAGAAATACGCCAAGCAGGCATAACCACAGTACATTAGATAATCAACTGATGCTGCGCCAACTTCTTCGCGGTCTTTCATCGCAGCCATCCCCACTTTCATGGTGATCTCGCCCCACTCTTTATTGATTTCAGCCAGCGGCGTAACGAACTCTTGAATGGCTTCGTTAGCTTCGTTGGTTTTACAGAACTTATGTACAATTTTGGTAAAGCCTTTCAGCGCTTCGCCTTGAGTCATTAGAACTTTACGGCCTAACAAGTCCAGTGCTTGAATACCGGTAGTACCTTCGTATAAGCAAGAAATACGACTGTCACGAACGTTTTGTTCCATGCCCCACTCTGAGATGTAGCCATGACCGCCATACACTTGCACACCGTGGTTGGCTGCTTCAAAACCCACTTCGGTCATAAAGGCTTTAGCAATAGGCGTTAAGAATGCCAACATGCTATCAGCTGCTTTACGCTCTTCTTCGTCTTTGCTGCGTTGCATAACATCAACTTGTTGTGCTGCATAGTACAGCATCGCGCGATTACCTTCGGTAAAGGCTTTCATAGTTAACAGCATACGACGAACATCTGGATGCACGATGATTGGGTCAGCCGCTTTTTCAGGTGCTTTTGGACCGGTCAGCGAACGCATTTGTAGACGATCACGGGCATATTCAATAGCGCCTTGGAAAGCCACTTCTGAGTGCGCCAAACCTTGTAATGCAGTACCGATACGCGCAGTGTTCATAAAGGTGAACATGCAGTTCAGGCCTTTGTTTTCTGGGCCAATCAAGAAGCCTTTGGCACCATCAAAGTTAATCACGCAGGTGGCGTTACCGTGAATACCCATTTTGTGTTCAATGGAACCGCACTGCACGCCATTGCGCTCACCAACGTTGCCTTCAGCATTGGGCAGAAATTTAGGTACGATAAATAGGGAGATACCTTTAGTGCCGTTTGGTGCACCAGCGATACGGGCAATCACAATGTGCACGATGTTATCGGTTAAGTCATGCTCACCGGCAGAAATAAAGATCTTCGAGCCTGTGATGCTGTAGCTGCCATCGGCTTGAGGTTCTGCTTTAGTGCGCAGCATACCTAAGTCAGTACCGCAATGGGCTTCAGTTAAGCACATGGTGCCGGTCCACTCACCTGATACCAGTTTGGACATGTAAGTGGCTTGCTGTTCTTCAGTGCCGTGCGCATGCAAAGTGTTCATTGCACCGTGTGATAGGCCTGGGTACATGCCCCATGACCAGTTGGCTTGACCAACCATTTCACTGATAGAAATTCCCAGTGACTCAGGCAAGCCTTGGCCGCCGTGTTCAGCATCGTGAGCTAGGCTTGGCCAGCCGCCTTCAACATATTGCTGATACGCTTCTTTAAAGCCAGTTGGCGTTTTAACACCTTCAGCTGACCAAGTGCAGCCTTCGGTATCACCAACGCGGTTCAGTGGAGCAATAACGTTCTCACAGAACTTTGCACCTTCTTCAAGGATCGCGCTGACCATATCCGGTGTTGCATCTTCACAGCCGGGTAAGTTTGCGTAGTGCTCTGGGTAACCTAACAATTCATCGCGGACAAATCGGATATCACGCAAGGGGGCTTTATATTCAGCCATGTCTATCAACCTCTACTGGAAATTTTATTATTAAGTTGGCCTACAGCAGCGTGTAAGTAGGCCTGTTGCTAGCAGCGCAGTAGAAATTGTTGCGCATACTGAATGTTAATCAAACGACTGTTTGAAAGTTACGGATCTATCCTGATCTTGTCAAGCATTGCGCGAAGACTTTATTTGATTTTTTTGCTTAAGCTTGAATATCAATCAGAGTGCCAAGCGCCTCGTCAGCAGAACTGAGTACCCGAGCACCGAGTTGGCTCATTTGTTTGGCTTGTTCAAGTTGCATCAATTGCTCAGTAATTTGAGTCATATCAACAGCAGGGGTTGCTGTTGCCACCGATGTGCTGGTCGCATTACTGCTTGGTAGAGCAAGTGCTTGAGCTGCACTGGTCATTTGCTCTTGACCGGTTTTGATGGCGGATAAACCCGCGGAGAATGCGTTTGCTGAGATTTGCATAATGCCTCCTACAGCAGACTAAAAGTGCAGTGTTAAAAATTAATCTTAATTAGAGTATAGAGCAAAATCAGTTGCTGTGTTGAGCAGGCGATTAAAGGCTATTAATCAGCCAATTGGCGAGTTGTTGCGCACGTTGTGTGTGCTGATTTTTGCGTGCCAGTAGCACAAGCTTTGCTGATGTTTCGACAAAACCCCAGGGTGCAATCAGGCGTCCATTAGTAATATCGCTGCGCACTAAGTGTTCTGGAGCAATGGCCACTCCGAGACCTGCTACTGCCGCTTCTAATAAGTAATAAAGATGCTCAAAACCCTGAGCAAAGTTTAGATCGCTGGCTGGCAGTTGTTGTGCTTGTGCCCACTGTGGCCACGCTTGTGGACGTGAGTGAGTAAAGAGTAAGGGTTCGCTCAAGAGTTGCGCAGCCGGTGCTGTGGATAATGTCGCTGCGTGTTGATAGCGTGGGCTGAGTACGGGCCCGATGCGTTCGATGTCCAGCGTGTAAGCTTGCATTGATTCTGGGCAGGGTTGATCTAAAAAAACCAAGCTGGCATCGGCCTCTGAGTGCTGTAGGTTGTCATCGCCTGCGTTGGTAATCACCTGTAAGCGCAGATCAGGTAAGTCGTGTTGCAATTGTTCAAGGCGTGGAATCAGCCAACGAGCGAGTAAACT
>JAVETP010000191.1:0-3321 GCA_034006005.1 Pseudomonas sp. | reverse complement strand
GCTACTGTTATTTGGCCTCGCCCTCACTCAATCACGCACACCCTGGCTGATGGCAATCTTTTTTATTGTGCTATGGCTGTGGAAATTCAATCCCACGCAGCGGCGTTTACCTCGTACCTGGGCATTCGCTTGGGTCGCTGTTTTTATTGGTTTTATCTTTATTTTGCCGCACTTGGCGCACTGGCTGCAGCTGGCCGACACCACATCCGTAGCCAAACGCGCACAAGCGATGGAGCGCTGGGACTTATATGTGCAGTTTTATCAAGCCATTATCCACGGCCCGCTGTGGGGCTACGGCTGGCAGCAAGTTAGCACCGCACAGCTGGCAATCACGCCGCTCTATCCAGTCGCCATTTACACCGAATACACCCACAATATTCTGCTTGATCTATTAATCTGGAATGGCCCGATTTTAGGCTCAATTATTATCGTCGCCGCTACCTATTATCTATTGCGCTTAGCCTTTTTAGCCCGCAGCGCCGAAAACCTGTTTGTGGTTATGGCGGTTGGTTTTTTCTTGCTGCACAGCATGCTCGAATACCCACACGCCTACGCTTATTTTCTTCTCCCTGTAGGTTTACTGATCGGTATCTTGCAAGCAGATTTTCCTTGTAAAACATGGCGCATCCCGCGCTGGTGCGTGTTGATCTTCTTGATTGTTTCAGTGGGTTTATATGCAGTGATTTGGCGAGAGTACCGAGTGATTGAAGAAGATTACCGTCTGATGCGTTTTGAGAAAAACCGTGTCGGCACACTCAAAGCTGAGCAACCCGCACCTGACGTACTCCTACTCACGCAGCTGCAAGCATTAACTAAGCACTCACGCTTACCCGCCACCACAAATATGAGCGCAGATGAGTTGGATGAACTGTCACGGTTTGCCAAGCGTTTTACCCATCCCGCGAGCATGTTCAAATACGCGCAAGCCTTGGCGTTAAATAACCAACTTACAGCTGCCTATGAGCAACTGCTGCTGATTCAGGGCCTGCACGGCGACAAGCTATTACTGCAAGCCATCTATGAGCTGGATACTTTAGAAGAAGAGCACCCCGAGATCGCATCTTTACTACAACGCTTGCATGCCATTCCTTTAGATCACGTTAAACAGATTACGGAAAATACTAATGATACCGCGCCTTAAAGCTTTTCTAATCCACTTACTGATTTCAACCTGTATCGCTGTTGCAGTGATTGGTGTGGTATTTTTTGTTTGGTATCCAGCACCTTTGCATACTGCAGCAGGCGTTACTCAGATCTTCTTACTGCTACTGGCTGTCGATGTAGTGCTTGGCCCATTACTAACATTAATAGTTTACAAATCCGGCAAAAAAACCTTAATCATGGACTTAACCGTAATCGCATTGCTGCAGCTTTCTGCACTGAGCTACGGCGTATGGACTGTCGTCGAAGGCCGCCCTGCTTGGCTGGTATTTGGTGGCGACCGATTTGAATTAGTGCGTGTTCCTGAAATTGATCAGCGTAATATTGGCACTCATTATTTATACAGCTCGCCAGCATGGACAGGACCGCAATGGGTGGGTGCAACCAACCCTATCGATCTAAATGTTCGCAACGATATTATTTTTGAGTCTGTCAACGGCGGTTTTGACATTTATCAGCGACCAAACTTGTACAGGCCTTTGCAAGAGATAAATGCCAGCATTCAGAAACATGCACAAGAGCTTTCATTATTAAATGAGTTTAACGCCAGCAATGATGTGCAAAATGCAGTTAAGAAATATCCTTCTGCAACAGCTTGGCTACCCTTACGCGCTAAGCATCAAAACATGGTTGTATTGATTAATAAAGAAACAGCACAAGTGATTGCTATTGTTGATTTGAGGCCATGGGATTAAAACCACAGCGTACATAGCATTTTTATTCATTGGCATAAACACTGCTTATAAAGATACATCCTATAGCAAGCATTTCAATCAAGGCGCGCATTATGAATAATCCATTACAGAAAGGTTTTACTCTTATTGAGTTAATGATTGTTGTTGCAATAATCGGTATTTTAGCCGCCATTGCTTTACCTGCCTATCAAGACTATGCAAAACGAGCAAAAGTTTCAGAAGCTATATTAGCGGCAAGTTCAGCACGAGCTTGTGTATCAGAGCTAAATCAAAGCAGTAAAGATTTAACAACAGCTTCTTACATTGACTGCAAAGATCATTTTGTTGCTACTCAATATGTACAAAGCTTAAATGTTTTAAATACAGGGATTATTGATGCAACGGGTAACGTAGGTGAGTCCATCACGATAAAGCTAACCCCAGACGCTTTAGCCAATGTAGGCCCAATTACAACCTGGGCTTGCAGCGGCACGCCGGCTCGATTGATGCCAAGTTCCTGTAAGTAATATATTTTTTGCGGTAGGATGCTCTCGCTAAAATTTACAGCATCTTTTTTACACGAAGGAACGTATCCATGAAAAAAATTATCTTTATCCTAATCATCGCTGGCGGCTGGTATGTGAATAAAAACGGCTGGCCTGATTTTGTGCAAAAATCGAACAGCCCTGTGATTACTAATGCTTCGATACTCTCTTCACCAGCAACTGCTCCGGCATCATTTAAGTCGCGCGCGAACTCGCCTGCGCCTGCATCAGCCTTTCGCTGTGATGGTAGGCAGCATTGTTCGCAAATGCGTTCGTATGATGAAGCAGTGTTCTTTTTGCGTAATTGCCCGAACACCAAAATGGATGGTGATGGCGATGGTATTCCATGCGAGCGGCAGTTTGGGAGGTGATATGAGCGTCTGCGCTGGAGGGGATTTTAGTTAACGCAACTTTGCTGCCGAGCGCTTTTTATATCTGCTGAGAAATACTCGGCTGTCACATTGCTTCGCAGGCATGGCCAGCTCCTACAGAAACATCAGCACCTCGATCGAGCAGGCATGGCCAGCTTCTACAGAAACATCAGCACCTCGATCGAACAGACATGGCCAGCTCACACAGACACACCTTAATCCTAAGCAAGCGGGCAAAACGCAAAGATCTGTACGAGCGGGCCAGGCCCGCAATCATTCTGAAAGCAGTCATTAATGCCACCTGCTGGCTAAATACAATACGGAGGTGACATTGCTTCGCAGGCGTGGCCTGCTCCTACAGAAACGGTTTTGCCCTAATCAAGCAGCAAAGCCAACTCACCCAGAAACATCAGCACCCTGATCGAGCAGGCATGACCAGCGCAGACACACCCCCTGTACGAGCGGGCCATGCCCGCGATCGGCTTTAGGACTGGCGTACAGTTCTGCCTTACTAGACTGCGCTACTGCGCGACAAAAACTGGCAGCTCTGCCAACTCAACCGTCACAGCT
>JAVETP010000190.1:0-3324 GCA_034006005.1 Pseudomonas sp. | reverse complement strand
GCATGCTGTTTTGCGGCCACATCCAGCACCACATCCAGAATATCGCCAATGCCTACTTCTGCATTTAACGCCGACTGCACAGAAGGCGCCATAATTTGGGCAAACAGCCCCCGGCCATGAGCGCCTGAACCCAGGGGAATCTGTATACCCAGATTATTTAACTGAGTCTTCACATTCAGCAAACTGTTCAGAACCGCCGCATCAATAAGATTTTGGTCTGCCGCCTTGACCGCAGCCACCACAATATCGCCCAAGCCCACATTGGTATTAAGCAAAGCATTCAACTCTGCCACTGTCACCACAGCATCAAGATCAATACCTGTATTTTTGAACAGTTCTTCCAGCAAGCCAGACGTTTTTATGTTGACATTGGCCAGCCCCTGATAACTGCCGACATTAGACCCAATGGCATCCAGACCAAGCTGCGTTAATAAACCCGTTAACGCCCCCTGCCCCAACGACAGCAAAGCAGGCGCAACAGAAAAAACCGCCACCGGCATGGTGCCTTTTTTAGCAATCGCATTTGCGGTAATGGTTGCATCCACAGAGAAAGGCATGAAACCCAAGGCCTCATAGGTTAAGTCAACCAGTATGGCGTTATATTCTCCATTCACCGCAACCGCTTTGAAATGCCCTTCTTCGGGATACTGTTCGGGGTCCCAGGTTCCGCACAATACCGTCATTTCTGACAAAGCACCGTACCCGAAATTTTCTTTGATAATAGCTGCGCCCGCCTGCTGGGCCGGGTGTGAAGGCTGGTCGCAGGTTAATGTGCCAGATTTTTCAATAAGCTGAACCGCACTCAACGCCGCCAAGTCTGCCGTATTCTGCAGCTCCCGCTTCATAAAAAAGTAATAAGCCAGCTGGACACCACCCAGCAGTATCAAGCCCACCACCAGGGACACCGCAATCGGCATGATGATTGAACCACGCTGGCGGTTAATAGAAGACTTTTGCATGGGAAACCTTTTAAACACAGACCTTTCTTACCTGCTTTCCTGGGAAAAGCAACTTATTAAAAATACTGATTGTGTTGCATGAAAAAATGTATCATACCGTTAAGTATGCCACACTCTGTATCGTTCCCCATATAGTAGTTCGCCTTAATCTTTATTGCTTTTTCACAAACAAACAATAAAAAATGCCTGCAAAGATAACTTGCAGGCATTTTATTTCTTGATAATGACAAAGTGGTTAATAAACCAGCTGTGCCGGGTCACACTCAATAGCCAGGGCGGTTACCTCGGTACGGCCAAGCTCCAGGCCCAGCAAATCATCCAATATATTTTTTAGCAAGCCACCTAAACCATTCAAAATAGGCTTTAGCAACGTTAATATTGGTTTGATCACGATACATAGAGGGCCTGTACAGGCAATGTTATCTGACTTCCCATCAAACAGCGCATCAACAGCCGCTTGATTTAAAGCACTAGCATCCAATTTTTTCTCTAAAAGATCATGCAAATCATTTCTTATACATAGATTCGTAACACATTCCCTGTCAAATGCATTTTTAAACTTATCTTTCACATCCTCCAGGCTCATGTCTGGTAATAATGGCGGCAAATAGTTTTCAGGATCAACTTTTTCACCAGTACCATGAATAAGCAAGTTTGCAAGGGTATCTTTATTATATGCATAATCTACGATTATACCATCCCTGCTGGCTTTCAAATAAGGCGCTGCTATATCTTCCACTTTTGTCTTCACTGCGGGTGGTGTATAGTTTATTCCACCTGGAAGATTATCAGGTTTTTGAAACAGTCCGCCCAGCAAATTAAGCAAACCCGTTACTAAATTATCGACCGTGGTTCCCAAAGCCAAAGGGTTTGTATCTGTAACCCCTGTGTCACCCACTTTCAAATTTATATCACCCTCTTTCTTGGCCATACCCACATCAGTCAAAGCCGGTATATGCAATGAACCGGATAATATAGGGATATGTAATAATTTAACCAATTGCTCAGGGCCCAAATCAACCTCGCAACCCCGTTTATCTGACATCAGGCTATCTAAACCAATTTTACCCACACAGACATTTAATATTTTAGAATTAACAGAAACATTCATGGTGTGTGGCTTTTTAGAGCATTGCAAACCTGTCAGTTTCCCTGTGCCTGAAACAATATCCAACGTAATAGGCAAATGAACCCGGGTTCCCAAAATGCCACTTACCAGTGGCTTAAGCAAACCGCCCAACAGGTTATCGGTATCAATATCCAGCCATAAGCGAATTTGAGCACTATGCCCGGTTGTTCCTATTGGCCCTATTGCAATGACCGGTGGCTCAACAATAGACAAACGGGCCTGAACCAGGCCTAATATATCCAACTCTGGCACTTCAAGCGCATGCCCGTTGGCACCCAAGGCAATAGCTGTTTTCAGAAGATCGCCTATGCCAAGCTGAACGTCAAGCGCGGCATCAAGTGGTTCGGTTTTACCGATCCCCAAAAACGCAAATAATCCGGCCTGATTTTCCTTATCGCCAATTGGGATTTTAATACCTCCAAGTTTAAGCTCAACCGCATCTATCATTTTGCGCATCACTGTCAGGTCAACGTCTACTCCTAAAGGTGACTCCTTGACTACCTCTAAAGATATATTCAGCAACTTCAAAAGGCTTACATCGCGAATACCAGCAACCCCTTGGGGAGTCAGCAAACCAATATGATCAACCCCTAAATCCACCTCTAGCAAATCCAGTAATCCTGAAGGGCTAATTGTGACATCTGCCAATCCTTTTGAATCCAGCAATGTCAAAGAATCAACATCCAGCCCGACAAAACCCAATAAATTACCCAGTAAGGCTTTTTTATCAAACCGCAGCAACTGCGACCCAACCTGGAATGCCGCTACCGGTATATTGCTTTTGGCAATTGCTTCTACCGCAATGGTGGATTTTGAAGAAAATGGCATAAATGGCAATGCGTTGTAATTAACACTTACACGAAGGGCATTATAAAAACCTTCCGCATTTGCCGTATTCACAAAGTGTCTTGGTGCAGGCAAGTCAGTACGCCATGTGCCACACTCCATTTCAAGCATGTCATCATCCAGGGTGTCATGCTTGAAATTCTGCGTAATACTGGCTTTGGTAGTGTCTTTCGCTTGCTGGCAACTTTCGCTTAGCATTTGCACGCCGCTTAGCACCGCCATATCAGCTGTATTCTGCAGCTCCCGCTTCATATAAAAGTAATAGCCCAGCTGAACACCACCCAGCAGTATCAACCCCACCAGTATAGAAACGGCAACGGGCAGGATAATGGAACCCCGCTGACGGTTAATGGCGGATTTTTTCATGACGAACCTTCTACAAAACACTAT
>JAVETP010000189.1:0-3353 GCA_034006005.1 Pseudomonas sp. | reverse complement strand
GAGCGTTGGAACCACCTGATCCCATCCCGAACTCAGAAGTGAAACGATGTATCGCCGATGGTAGTGTGGGGTTTCCCCATGTGAGAGTAGGTCATTGTCAAGCTTAAACACCAAAACCCCAGATCAGAAATGATCTGGGGTTTTTTTATGCCTGCAAGAAAATCAACAGCACAGAGCCACAGCACAAACGACCCTGGCGGGTCGCGTGTTGAGTTGCAAAATCAGCTGCTGCAATGAGACAGGTCATCGCTAAGTATGCTGTGATGCATCATTTAGCGCAGTTAAAACACGCCCTGCGTCACACTTTTACTCTTGCTTGCGGATTGAAGTGGAGTTCTGTGAGCTGCGTCACAGAGCTAGGGGTGCAAATTTATCTCAATCTGGCATCATAGAAACCAATGCCACGGATGGTATATGAACGGCAAGTTTATTAGCAAATGGATTTGCGTGTTTACGTTCTGCATAAACCCCTGGTCAGCAATGGTCAGGGGTTTTTTATGTTTAACGTAGTCTTCTATTATTGCTATATGTATTGATATTCTTCAAGCGAGTACTTTGCTACTGGTATATTACAAAGAAAGCCGTTAATTTAATCTTCAGTGATATATAAGTCCTTGTCCATTATTGTGCTTTATCTGCTATAAACTCCTATGCCCTCAGCCAATCAGACATTGTTTTATGACAGGTTTAAGGCTCTTTATATTCTGCTATGCAGAGAGCGCTATAAACATGCCGGCTGTATAATTCAGTAGAGGCATTTTGTCTTTTTTATTCTTAACCGAAAAAGTGAAATCTTATGCGTGATTTATTAATGCTACTGGCTGATGGTAAGTTTTATTCTGGTAGTCATTTAGGGCTTGAGCTGGGAGTAAGTCGCGCTGCCGTCTGGAAAAGGATTCAGCGAGTTACCGAAGAGTTCGGCGTATCAATACAGAGCGTCCCAGGCAAAGGCTATCGTCTTGCGCAACCGCTGCAGCTTTTGCGATATGACGCCATAAAAGATGTGTTTCCATCACTGCCAATCTATACGTATGAGTCGATAGGCTCAACCAATGAGCAAGCTAAACAGTTATTGTTAGATCAAGGCGCTCCTTTAGTGGTTATTGCTGAACATCAGACCAGCGGTAAAGGGCGGCGAGGTAGAGAGTGGGTCAGTCCTTTTGCTCAGAATCTATACTTAACCTATGTGTGGCCTGTGGCTGGAGGCTTAAGTCAAATTGATGGTTTGAGTTTGGTTGTTGGACTGGCAGTGTCGAGCGCTATTAAGCGTGTTACAGGAATTGTTGCGCCATTAAAATGGCCAAATGACGTGCTTATTGATGATAAAAAAGTTGCGGGCATTCTTCTTGAGTTGGTCGGTGATCCGGCAGATTTATGTCATGTTGTGATTGGTGTTGGCGTCAATCTTAATATGATGGGTGTATTTGATGGTATTGATCAAGAGTGGACGTCCTTGCAGGACGCATCAAGAGCTGTAATTGATCGGACTCTATTTGCGCAAGCGCTGCTAGAGGAGTTGGATAGCTATCTGCAGAAGCAAAGTTTATATGGGTTTGCCCCACTTAGAGCTCAATGGATTTCTTTGCATGCCTGGCAGGGCCGTAAAGGCGTTTTGCAGATGGGCAGTAATGCTGTTGAGGGTGAGATTGTAGGTGTTGGTGATAAAGGAGAGCTTTGCCTCTTGGTTGATGGGGAGGAGCATAAGTTTATAGGTGGAGAGTTAAGCTTAAGGTTGAAACATGCTGCTGGAAATTGATTTTGGCAATACGCGGCTTAAGTGGCGCTTGCTCGATGTCCATACATCTGAGCTTAAAGCTACCGGCACCGCGGTTAGTGGCGATGATTTACTTGTTGCATTGCTTAAAAGCGGCTGTAAAAAGCTAGATTTTTGCCGTATCTGTTCTGTGCGCACCACTGCAGATGATGCTCAGCTAGCAAGGTTAGTGGAAAATCGCTATGGTGTTCAGCCTGTATTTGCTCGGTCAGAGGATAGGCTTGCGGGTGTGAAAAATGGTTATTTGGATGCATCGAAGCTGGGTGTGGATCGTTGGTTGGCTATTGTTGCTGCTTTTGAAAATATTAAGGGTGCGTGTGTTGTATTTGATTGCGGCACAGCAATCACCACTGATTATATTGACGCAGTAGGTGAGCATCTTGGCGGCTGCATAGCGCCGGGGCTTAAATTAATGAGCAGTATGCTCAGAAATTGTGGCGGGTTGGCGGAGTGTGAGAGTGGCGGTTCTATGGGCTCTATGGTATTAGGCCGTACGACCCAGGTTGCTGTTCGCTCTGGAATTTATGGTATGGCTACAGGTCTTATTAAAGAAGCGTTGGAGTTGGCTGAAAATAAACTGAACGCAGATTTCACAGTTTTTTGTACAGGGGGGGATGCAGTGCTTGTTAAGCAAGTTATTCCGCAGGCCGTCATGGTGGACGATCTAGTCTTTCAGGGTTTAGCTATCGCATGTCCCTACATACGCTCTTGATCGGCGTAAGAGTTGATTAAGAAGGTCAGTTTGCGTCCTGTGAAACTGTTCTATCAAGACGT
The DNA here is from genome assembly GCA_034006005.1 of Pseudomonas sp. GTDB lineage: Bacteria > Pseudomonadota > Gammaproteobacteria > Pseudomonadales > Pseudomonadaceae > Denitrificimonas. Next base: position 805 of record JAVETP010000189.1, on the reverse strand, counting down.
TGGGATATGACTGTTTATATAGAGGCAGAGTCAGGTGAGGTTGATCATTATCCGCTAGTGAGTTGATTGTATGTTTCTTTTGGGTAACCATTAATTTTGCGGTTAAGGTGTAAAATATACGGCTCAAATAGCATTTAAATTTAAAAGAATGCGAAAAGTAGGTGTTATCGTAAATAATGGCTTGACATAGAATTGGATATAGATCACTATAGCGCCTCGCTTAAGGAGGGGTTCCCGAGTGGTTAAAGGGATCAGACTGTAAATCTGACGCGCGAGCTTCGAAGGTTCGAATCCTTCTCCCTCCACCATATTTTAAGCAAATGCAATGCGGGTATAGTTTAGTGGTAGAACCTCAGCCTTCCAAGCTGATGATGCGGGTTCGATTCCCGCTACCCGCTCCAATTGCCTTTGTAGTGATTCGCTCATGTAGCTCAGTTGGTAGAGCACACCCTTGGTAAGGGTGAGGTCAGCGGTTCGACTCCGCTCATGAGCTCCATAGTGAAAGCAAAGGCAGATATGTATATATCTGCCTTTCTTGTATGTGCTTATAAAAAATAAGTGCGCTTAATCAGAGGGTGGTAGCAATGGCTAAGGAAAAATTTGAACGTAATAAACCGCACCTGAACGTTGGTACTATTGGTCACGTTGACCATGGTAAAACCACACTGACAGCTGCACTGACTCGTGTTTGCGCCGAAGTATGGGGCGGTGAGGGTGCTTCGAAAGGTTACGACCAAATCGATAACGCACCTGAAGAAAAAGCACGTGGTATCACCATTAACACGTCACACGTTGAGTATGACTC
>JAVETP010000188.1:0-3356 GCA_034006005.1 Pseudomonas sp. | reverse complement strand
ATCGAGTCAAATGGCGCGCACCCTTGATTGTGCCATTGGCCGAACAACGGCAACTGATTACCGCACCACCACCTTCAGCCGGAGGCATTGCTATTGCACAAAGTTTACTGATGTTACAGCGCTTTCCTTGGCAGCAAGCAGAGCCTGCGCAGCGTGCACATTATATTGCCGAGGTATTTCGCCGTGCTTACCGTGACCGTAGTCTGCTCGGTGACCCTGACTTTGTTGATAATCCCACCCAAGCACTGCTAGCCCGCAAACACATTGTCGAGATGACCTCGAGCATCAGCGTCGATCACGCCACGCCCAGCAGCAGTTTAACGCCGGGCGTTAAGTTGCATGAAGGTGATCACACCACCCACTTTGCCGTGCTCGACCAACAGGGCAACGCCGTTGCTGCGACCCTATCGCTGAATATGATGTTTGGTGCCGCCTTTACCGTGCCTGGTACTGGCGTCTTGCTAAATGACGAGATGGATGACTTCGCCGCAGACTTAACCGGCAGTAATGCCTACGGACTGACGGGCAGCGTGGCCAACCAAATACAAGCGGGTAAACGACCGCTGTCATCAATGAGCCCCAGCTTTTTAGAGGGTCCTAATGACTTTTCTGCGTTTGGTACCCCGGGCGGTAGCCGCATTCCCAGCATGAATGTATTGGCCATGCTGGAGTACTTAGACGGCAAAGCCCCCGCACAATGGGTCGCCAGCCCGCGCATACATCACCAATATTTACCTGATGTTTTGGGTTTTGAGCCCGGTACGCTGACGCTACAGCAGCAGCGACGCCTAGAGAGAAAAGGCCATACACTGCAAGAGCTAACGCGCAATTACGGCAACCAGCAGGTGCTCTGGTGGCATAAAGACTCAGGCCAGAGTGCTGCCGCCAGTGATCCTCGTGGCCAAGGTGTCAGCCTCCATCACTGAGCCTGTTAATACAGTTTGATCAACGGAAAGTCATCATCATCACCGCCTAAGCGGCGCACCTCACGTAGCAGTTCATTTTCACCAACTAAACCTAACTGCAACACATTGCGCAAGCTTTGCGTAATGCGGCTGGAATAACCCAAATCATTCATCAATGAACTGGCTTGCAGGTTATCCAGTTGCTGGTTACGTACTTCGCTAAAAATACGATGACGGAAATCAGCATCAAATTTAGCTGCCTGTCCATCGACCCAATCCAAGCGACTACGCCAAAGATCATCTGGCAGATCTAAACGTCCGACCTCACCCACTTGACGCAACATCCACATCACATGGCGGCGTAGATCTAAATAATGATGGTGCACATGGGAGTGCTCATCACGTAAATAACGGCCTAAGTTTTTCTGTAAATGCTTGGCGTCTTTCACGGCATCCACCAACTGTAAAGCTACGACTTGGCAGGTCATCCAAAACTTTTGATGTTCTTCATCCATATCAACGTCGAGACGGCTCATAAAGCCTAATAAATCTGAGTAAACACCCTTAATATGGCGTTGATACAACTCTTCTGCATCCAAGCATTCAGCATCATTGGGACGTGCATCTAAGCGCGCCTCGTCTAGCCTAGACCCAGATAACTGTGCAACCGGCTGATACAAGGCATGACAAATCACTTCTAAACTTAAACGACCTAGATGTTGCAGCTCTTGCACCACTGCTCGCGATGCCGTGTCTACCGTGGCTAACGCAGCATCATTTAAATAACGGGCGCGCGTTTCAGTCGATACACGCTGCTCAACAACGGCCAGCTCTCCAGTTTGTATATCAGCAATCAAAACGCTAGGCTCTTGGCGTTCCGGTAAAAAACGATACAGCCACGCTTCTAACTGTCGTTGCCACGGCCAAAACAGTAGCACGCCCAACACGTTAAATAAGGTCTGAAACATCGCCAACTGCAGCAAAGTATTGCTGCCTGCACCAAGTCCACTCATCAGCCATTGCGACAGCCATGCTAATGGCGAAAGTAGCAGCAAAGTAATAATGCCAGTTGCAATATTAAATAGCACATGAACTAAAGCAAGGCGCTGTCCACCACGATTACCACCCAGCCAACCAACAATAGCAGTGGTGATGCTACTACCCACGTTCCCGCCAATCGCAATTGCCATACCTTGCCATAATTCAATTTGACCGCCTGCCAGTGCCGCTAAAACCAGCATCAAAGTGGCATGACTTGATTGCAAAATGGCAGTTAATGCCAAGCCAATCGCAACAAACGCCAGTTGCCCGACAATACCGCTGGAAAACTGTCCGCTTATATCAATGCTACTACCAAACGCGTTAAAGCCACTTTTGATTTCATCAATGCCTAAGAAAATAAAGGCAATACCCAACACAAGACGCCCCGCGGCTTTGCTGTGCGGGCCATTAAAACCAGCCAACACACCAAACACCAACAAGGGTAACGCTAACGGACTTAAACTAAAATTTTGCCCAGCAGCGGCCAACAACCAAATTCCGCCGCTAGCGCCTAAGTTGATGCCCAATAAAATCGAAATACCGCCGGCCAGCTGAATCAAACCAGTACTAATAAAGGCAATGGTTAATAATGACATTAGAGTAGTGGACTGCAGCACCATGGTGCCGCCCACACCAAATAAGAAACCTTTAAAAGGTGTTGCAGTACTGCTCTCTAAAAGCTGCTCTAAGCGCCCACCGGCTAACTGCTTCAACCCTTCTTCAAGGCATTGCATACCAAATAAAAACAGCGCTAAACCGGCACACAACTGCAGCCAGCCTAAGCTATACCAAAAGCTGGCTGCTAAAATAACCAGCGCTAATATAGGTAATAGAAACGACTTGAGCTTGTTCATACATCCACCAAAGCGCAGAGCATTAATCAAAAAAACAGAACGAATTCATGCTCACAGATAAAATGTTCGTTTAACGCTGCGACAATCTAGAACGGGCATAAAGAGTGTTATGTGTCACAGTAACAGCACTGCGTACGGATATTCAGTAGACAGAATATTGCACGTATTTTACTCTGCAGAAAAGGCCGCTATAGTTGACCATGAACCATGTTTTACTATAGCAGCACAGAACTATTTCAGGAAAGCTATCACTTAGATGGTAAAATAATACATTATTGAACAAGTCGGACTAACTTAGCATATTATGCGTATTTCTATGTACGCATAATATGCTACAGCTGAAAATCAAACCCATAATGATATTTTACGGGTTTATGCTAAAGTTAACATAAGAATTTAAGGCGGCAATAAAGCTGTCATTGATCAAGGAAAGCATTATGCATAAGCGTATTGTCACTCTGGTTGCTAGCTCCATGCTATTAGCAGGATGTGTTGCACCCTATACAGAAGCACCTGTAGCAACCAATTTCAAAACGGAAAATCAAAAAAAATTACA
>JAVETP010000187.1:0-3389 GCA_034006005.1 Pseudomonas sp. | reverse complement strand
GCCGCTCGAAATCTTTAGGGTAAACATTCTTGTAGATAAGCACTGCAAGAAGTTTATTAGGGTCTAACACCCCCTTCTGGTCTTTTTCCAGCTCTGCAATATAAATAGAATACTCATTAAAAATATTCTGAATCAGCCTTAGATCATCTAGATACCGAGATACCTCTCTCAAAAACTGTCTATCAAGCCGCTCTTCCAGCTTTAGTCTTTCACCCTGCTTTAAAACCATATCGATCGAATTAGAGGAATTGATAACAGGTATTACAGGAATAATAAATTCAAAGAACTTAGTTCGCTCGGTATTTGCAAACATATCATCCCGAAGAGCATATAAAAACCTAACAGGACGTTTAACCTTCGAGTTATCATTTACAAGCTTATTAATTTCCCTCAGAGTCACGAAGACTTCAGCATCATTGAATCTATCTAAATCCTCAATGATAACCAAGTCGTATTTTGTAGATTGAAAAAAGTAAATTATCTCATCAAGATGTCGATTCAATATAGATTCCTGATCATCTCGATCTGGCTTTATCTCAACGTCTTTTAGAGAAATACTCTTTAGCGACAAGCCAAAGCTTGCAACGTAAAAATGGTGCAATACTCTCCAAAGGAACGGCACAGCAATGAAAATACTAAGGTAATTCTTCCAATTACTTAGTGATACAGGATTAAAGAATTCTCCACTAATAATATCGCCCTGCTTATTCAACAGATACGATACCGATAACATACCTGTCATTATAAAAAATGACTTGAATGCTGATCCAGCCCCAGGAGATTGAATTCGCTTAAAGCGAGAGAATGGCAGTTTATTTGAATCTGCACCATATAGCATCTGCTGCAAGATGCTTCTTTCAATCTCTTGCCGAGTAACTTTTCCTTCTCTACCAGATCCAGCTTTAGTTCCAGTGCCGGCTTCAGCATCGGCTTCAGCATCGGCTTCAGCATCGGCTTCAGTACCAGATACAAAAGAAGCTAGTGAAATTTGAAGTACAGGCTTCCCATACAATTTAAGAAAGGACTGGATAATACTGCTTTTGCCCGAACCGTATGGTCCGGTTAAGGCGATGTTTGATACCTTTTCCCGACTGAGAGCAAACCGAATGGCGTCAGAATAGACGCCATCCTTGTCAGCATCATCTATCGGCGCAAGGTCTTTAAACTTCAATTGCCCATCATTAGAACTAGCTTTGTTTTCTAACCAGTAAGCCAGAGCACGAAGATTTCTCACCAACCACTTCATTTGAATATTCTCCGCCTTCTTTTCAGGCGCTTGTTATTTCTTTTCGCTTGCTTTGCTAGCAATGACAGCCAAACCACCCAGCAATAAAGCACCACCTAAAAATTTGGCAGTCGTAGGCTTTTCAGCAATTAAACCAACAGCAGTCGCCCCAACTAGAGCACCTGCCACACCAGAAACTACTTGCTTAGAGCTAACCTCAAGCCCTGCGACCCACTTAACAAAATGCTCACAATTATTCGATGTTAAGGAATACCGCCATTGACCTATTTGGGATCGTGCCATAGCCAAAACTTCCGATATGGGACGCGCATAAGAAACATCAGCAACGTAGGTTTCCTTCCCAAGGGTGACGGTATCCCAAGGCTCCTCACGGACTGTGCCATTACGCTTGGTCGCTGAAATAAGGAGAGGCTTCCCCTGCTCGCAGAGTTTGTCAGACACGAGAGACCAGTGCTGGTAACCAGTGAAGTCAGTGACTACAACATCACCGGGGTTTGGGTAGGTGGTTGGAAAAGAAGAAGACATAGAACATCCATGAATTTGTTATTAGTTCATGGGTATATGGCATTGCTCGACCTACTTTCAAGTGTGCAAGCAAGTTTTAAATGATAAATTTGACAACGCAGTCTGATTTTTAGCCACAGCTAGTGATATATGATTAGATTCTCGCTAAATCAGCCTTATCTATGCGACTCAAAAAAACTACATAGACACCCTCGCTAACACATTCTTCCGATTGAGCAATATTCGGGGGAGAACCCAACAAACACCCATACCATCGGTGCACAGCGCTTGGTTTACCGGCCTCTTTTCGTGCCTGAGACTTTTATTACGGCTTCATTCTTCGGCCGGCATTCGTATTAAGGGCTTGCATCATCGCGGGCATGGCCCGCTCCTACGGCCTTTGATGCACTACTAACGCCAGGATTGTATACAATCCGACTAAATCGGCAGTCAAAAACCTTGCTTTAACCCTTCATGCCGTTAAAATTGCTGACAATTCAGGCTTCTGCCACCCCTGCACTCAACAACCTGCCAGGAATCCAGCATGACATCACCTACCAATTTCGACCCTTCAAGCTCGATTAAGACTCTGCCAGGCACGTCTCATCGCTTTCACAGCCTGCCAGACACCGCAGAACACTTCGGCATCAATCTGGATGAACTCCCCTTTTCTCTGCGTCCTATTCTTGAAGGTATTGCGCGTAATGTCGGCAAAAACGGCATCACCGTTGAGCAGCTGCAGGCGCTGGGCAACTGGCCTGAGCATCAGGGTAAAGAGCCGGTCGAAATTCCGTTTACCGCCGGTCGTGTGATCATGCACGATCTGAGTGGTACACCCGCCATCGTCGATTTTGCGGCGATGCGTTCAGCGGTACAGCGCATGGGTCTGAACCCGGCCATTATCGAACCGCTGGTACGTGCGGATCTGGTGATCGACCACACAGTTACCATGGACAACACCGGCAGCCCGGCGTCGCTGCGCATTAACAGTGAGCTGGAAGCGGCACGCAATACAGAGCGTTACGCCTTCCTTAAATGGGGCGCGCAGGCGTTTAACACCATCCGCATTATTCCGCCGCAAACCGGCATCGTGCATCAGGTGAACCTGGAATATCTGGCGCAAGGTTATTTAGAACAAGATGACCTGATGATTCCGGATACCCTGATCGGTATGGACAGCCACACGCCAATGGCCAACGCACTGGGTATTGTTGGCTGGGGTGTTGGCGGTATTGAAGCCGGCGCGTCTATGCTGGGCCAGCCGATGGAAATGCTGGCACCGGAAGTTATCGGCGTTGAGCTGACCGGCGCACTTAAAGAAGGCGTGACCGCAACCGACCTTGTATTAACCATCACCGAAATGCTGCGTAAGTACCCACGCGGCGTGGTTGGTAAATTCGTTGAATACGTGGGTGAAGGCAGCGCTAACCTGTCACTGCCAGACCGTGCGACCATCGCCAATATGTCGCCAGAATACGGCGCGACCATGGGCTTCTTCCCGTTTGATGAAATCGCTGCAGACTATATGAAAGCGACCGGCCGTGATGGTGACCTGCCGCTGGCTTATTACCAGGCGCAGAATATGGCTTGGAAAGCTGGCCAGAAACTGCCGCGCTACACCGACCTGCTGCATCTGGAT
>JAVETP010000186.1:0-3452 GCA_034006005.1 Pseudomonas sp. | reverse complement strand
AATCTCACGACGCGTCTTACGCTTTTTGTTCTGGTATTCTGCTTCGGCAAAGGTCAACTGGCTCATGATTCGGCTCGCTGGGCTAAAAAATGGACGACGCGGCTATTATCGCAAAAAGTGGGGAGTTATTCAGAGGTTCCCTAAGCTCTATAAAGCCAGTATTCTGCTAGCCAATCCATCTAGCCGTTCTTTAGTTATTTCCCAGTTGGGCATGGTTTGGCTTAGAAGCCGATAAAACCGATCACTATGATTGTGCTCCGCGATATGACACAGCTCATGGAGGATGACGTAATCAATGCAATCGCGGGGAGCCTTAACCAAATGCGGATTCAGCGTGATGCGGCCATTAGGTGAACAGCTACCCCATTGTGTCTGCATGGTTAGAATACGAATGGGTGGTCGTTCCTGCACCCACAGTGCCTGCTCTAAGAGCACATCCAGCCGTCGGGCAAACACTTCTTTAGCGCGTGATTTGTACCAGTCTGTTAGCAGGCTTCTTACCTTGACGGCATCCCTTGCTCGTACCGACACTTCCAGCTTGCCACGCAGCAGTTTTACGCCTTGAACCTGATCTGGCTCCACGTAGACTTTCAGCTGATATTGCTTACCTAAGTAGTAATGACTTTCACCGCTGATGTACTGACGTAAGGTTACATGCTCAAGTTGCTGCTGGAACTCACGCAGCTGTTGGTAAATCCAACGTCCGCGCTGTTTGACAGCGTACAAAACCGCCTCGCTCGTAGCACCCTCTGGAGCTGACACCACCACATGACAATTCGGGTGCACCTTAATTAATACCTTGCCAGTGGCTTGTGGGCGCTGCACGCGCTCAAAGGTGATGCGCTCGTCACCGTAACAAAAGCTCATCGACTGGCTGTCCGGTTTAATCAAAGCGTTCATAAAGTTACACCGCACTCAAACCAATACGGGTGATCTGCACTACCATCTCGACAATTTTCTTGGCTTGATCCATGCCGCCACCGATGGCTTTGCATTCCTTGAACATCAGCGGAAGCAGTTTTTTGCGGATGTCGGCTTCGATGTTCTGTGGGTTGATGGAGTTCTCAGCAACAGCAACGTCGACCACTTGATCAACTTCAAACGCTAACTTGATCCATTTTTCTTGCGCCTGGGAATTGGTTGCCACAAAAACTTCCGGCAGCATTTTTTTAAATACGCCAAAGTAAGCTTGAGCATGATGGTTTCCGGAAAAGGTATCGGGGATATCATCGAGGCGACGTTCTTGTACCTGATCTTCAAATTCGTGAAACAGCATGTACTGCTTCAGCGGATGCTCGAATAGCTTTTCGGCTTCCTCAATAGCCTGGCGCAGTAATTTCGAAAAAGCCTCCTGAGCATAAGGGTCATCGCGCAGATCTTGCTCAATCATGCGAGTGACGCGGGTCTTGATGATGTCGGTTTCGTTGCGAGTTTTATCTTCGCTCCAGTCTTGCGCCTGTTGCTGTCCCATCTTGCCGACTTCATACACACCATCAGGGTCTTTTACTTCTACACCGACTACATGCTTATCCAGCAGTTTTTTGACCTGATCGGCGTATTCGTCATAGTCGATTTTTTCGCCAGCATCTTGTTGCACTATTTGGCGTAAGCTGGAAAGCTGCTTAAACGTTTCCTTGTAGTGCTTGCGGTCGGCATCACTGAAGCTCTTATCTTCAAAGAAAGTGGCCGACTGCAGAGCAACTTTTAAACAGCTAGCGAATGCCGTCAGAGCTTCGTAGAAATCTTCGCGTACCTTTAAGCACACATCAACCAGCTCACCGCCTCGATCTTCAATTTTAGGCACCAACACTTGGCGCAACTGTTCGATATCGTTTTTATTTTTAACATCAGCGAATATCGCCCATAGCTGCTTATACAACTGTGGCAAACGTTTGTATTCGGTACTCATCTGGTTGTATAGGCCAGCAATATCGTTAATGTCGTAACCGCCTTGGGTACGGGAAGCTAGGTCCTGATACTTTTGAATTGTGGTGTCGAGTTCGCTCAAAATACCGCGATAATCGATGAGCAAGCCGAATTTTTTCTTGGGGTGCAGCCGGTTTACCCGTGCAATGGCTTGGATTAAATTATGTTCTTTTAGGGGCTTGTCGATGTACAGCACAGTATTTTTTGGCTCATCAAAGCCGGTCAGCAGTTTATCCACCACAATCAGAATCTTGAGTGAGTCATCGTTGCCGAAACGCTCAATCAGGTGCTTGGTATAAGCCTGTTCATCTTGGCTGCCCACATTGTCTTGCCACCATTGGGTAACCTCCGGTGTAGTGGTTTCATCTACAGCCGTATTACCTTCACGGCTGTCTGGTGGGCTCATCACCACGGCAGATTCAAATAAGCCCGCTTCATCCAAATACGTTTTGTATTTAATGGCAGACGCTTTGCTATCGCAGGCTAATTGGCCTTTTAAACCTTCGTCGATGTTTTTGACGAAGTGGTTGGCAATGTCCAGAGCAATCAAACGAATGCGGTCATCAGCTGCATATACCTGGCCTTTTTTAGCAAACTTGCGTTTCAAGTCGGCTTTTTGCTCGTCTGAAAGCCCTTCGGTGATACGTGCAAACCAACTGTCGATAGCGCGCTCGTTAACATCTAAATCAGGAATGCGTTCTTCATACAGCAGTGGCGTAACAGCTTGGTCTTCGACGGCACGTTGCATAGTGTAAGCATGCACAATAGGACCGAATTTATTGGTGGTCTTATCGTCTTTTAGCAATGGGGTGCCGGTAAAAGCTACAAAGGCTGCATTCGGTAGTGCTTGCATCATGCGAATATGGTTTTCACCGCCTTGGCTGCGGTGGCCTTCGTCAATTAGCACAATAATATCGGCGCTGGTGTTTACGCATTCAGGCAGCTTGGTGGCAGAGTTAAACTTCTGAATCAGTGAGAAGATAATCCGCTCTGTACCTTTTCCGACTTGTTCAGCTAAGCGTGTACCAGAGGTTGCCATGGCTGCGGCTTTGTCTTTTTTATTGGAAAGCTCGCCAACCGAGGTAAAGGTATTACTTAACTGGTTTTCTAAATCGACTCGGTCGGTAACGACAACAATACGACACTGCTTGAGGCTCTCATGCAGAATCATCGCTTTACTTAAAAACACCATGGTGAATGACTTGCCCGAACCTGTGGTATGCCAAATCACACCGCCTTCACGGCCACCTTTAGGGTTTTTAGTGTTGATACGTTCTATCAGCCGCTTAATGCCAAACACCTGCTGATAGCGAGCGACGATTTTGCCGACTTTCTTATCAAACAAAATAAAGTAGCGTGTCATTTCTATTAATCGAGCGGGACTTAGCAGGCTAATTAATAGTTGGTCTTGTTCTGTTACTGCTAGCTCACCACCAGCAATAAGATTTAGATACCAGTTTAAGTCTGCTGTTGGGCGGTGGCTAAACAATTCTGTTACTTGCGCGGCAGATAGTTTTTTGTTTTTA